>NZ_JBEOXO010000014.1:0-232244 GCF_040296605.1 Streptomyces sp. NPDC002088
GACGACGCACCCGCGCCGCCGAGCGGACCGGCTTCCACCACCTGCACGCCACCCCGGCCCACCCCCTCACCCCGAGGATCGGACCACCGGACGGCGACCGCACACGGCCACGCCGCGCCCGAAAAGCCCGTAAACCACAGGCACACACAGAGTTCTAGAGACGCTCCAGCTCTCCTCACCCGGCGACGAGCGGGCGGCGCACCCGGTACGGCTCTCCCTCCATGCCGGGCAACCGGCGAGCAGCGGCATGTCCGGGGAGACGGCCGCACCCGCGGTCATCCGGGCATCGCGGGAAGCGCGAAGACTTCCGCGTGTCGTGGTCCGGTCAGGGTCACCGTGCGGAGGTCTTCTGCGGGGTCAGTCCTCCCAGTGGTGGACCGCCTGGGTGGCGGTGACGTCGTCGGCGTAGACGAGCGCCACACGGTGGTCGTACTGGATGGTGTACATCTTCTTGCTGCCGATGACGACCGCCCCGCTGGAGGGGAAGCAGTCGTCGGTGGCGGTGGGCTCCGTGGCGGCGACGTAGGCCTGGCCCGCCGGGACGGAGTACATGTTCAGCGGTGCCTGCGTCGAGGCGCCCAGACCCGCCGGGTACTCCGCCTTGTTCCGGGTAGACCCGTAGACCGACACCGCGGTGGTGCCCGCTGGAGGGGCTCACGCGCGCGGGATGATGTGACGGTCGCGGATCCTGCGGCGAGGGCACCGAGAACGGCGGCGTTCACGAAGGCGCACAGAAGAAGCCATACGGCCCAGAAGCCGACGGCAGGCATCTCGCCCACCCTGCCGCCCTCAGTGCCGGGACCGAAGGGGAGGGCACACTCAGGAACGAGAGGGGCGCCGTGAGCAGCAGGGGGTCCGGGGCGAAGCGGCTTTCCGGGAAGAGGAACGCGCCTGCGACGGAGGCGGCGAAGACAGCCAAAGAGTCCCGGGCGAGCCAGTTGTTCGTGGCGAGCGCAAGTAACTCGCGCGAGCGCGCCTGACCGTGGACGACACGGTGCCGCAGCCGGTCCTCACGGAGGTCGCCCAGGAGATCGGCGGTGCCAGCGCCCGCGCGATCAACCTGAGCTGAGCCCACGGCCGGTCGTCGCCGGCGGGCCCGCCTTCCACCGGGGGATGCGGGCCCGCCCGAGCTCAGGGCCGGTGCCGCACGAAGCTGATGTAGGCGAACCCCTCGCCCGCGCGTGGCGCCCGGGTCCAGGACCGGGTGGTGAAGGTGCGGAGCCTGCCTTGGGTCAGCGCGAAGCGGGGGAGCGAGAGCCCGAGTTCGGTGTGCAGGGCCTCCAACACGCGCAGTTCGCAGTCCAGTTCAGTGTCCTCCGGGCGGAACAGCCGTGCGGGGTCCAGGGCCTGGGGTATCGCGCCGGAGCGCTGGATCTCCGTACCTCGCACGGTGAAGGCGTAGAGCTCCTCGCCCTGTTCGGCCACCGACAGGTGGAACGCGGCCGGGTGGTCACCCGGGGACGAGCGCCTCGCATCGCGCCACACCACCACCGCGCGGCCGGACGAGGAAGCGGCCGCAGCCGGGGACAGGAACAGCTTGTTCAGGTGGTGGTGGCAGTGGCCGTCGAAGGCGAAGGCCCACGCTTCGGCCGTGCGGCCGACGGCGACCACGGCCCGGTCCTCCCAGAGTTCCACGCCCTCCCGCTCGTGGGGCTTGGGTGCCCGCCAGGACGCCTTGAACGGATCCGCGGGCGCGCTCAGTTCGGCGCCTTCCTCGCCGATCAGGGCGGGCAGGCGGGATGGGTCGATTCCCTCGACCCAGACACAGCGGTATCCGTCGAGCGGCCGCCGGTTCGCCGCAGGCTCCGTCAGCCAGGCGAGGCCCGGCGGGTCGAGATCGGGCACTGGCTCGGGAGCGGGTCCCCTCTCCCCGGCCCGCGGTGTCGCGAGGATTTCCCGCCCACGCTCCGGGGTGATCAGCGGACCCAGGACCGGATCGGCGAGCAGGCCGATCGGGGCGATCAGCAAGGGACCCGGCGCCTCCCACAGCGGGAGCGCGTCCCGCAGCACCCGCCACGCGGCGTCGGTCGCCCCCCAGCGGGCCGACTCCCGGGCCTCGGCGACGGCCCGGCCCCAGGGACCGGGAGGCGCGTAGCGATGGGTGCCGTCCCGCATCGTGCTCAGTATGGCCTCGGCGGTCTTCTGGGCGGCCCCGCGGGCGGTCATCATCCCGAGCCAGTGGTCGTCCCCGCCCAGCCGCCATTCGCCGCGTGCCGGCGTCATGGCCTGCACAGGCAGAATCTCGGGCAGGTAGCGTGGATCGGCCGCCAGGTTGCCGTAATCCCGGGAGCTGTGCGGAGCCAGCAGATGCCGGAGCTGGTTCAGCAGGACGGCGCTTTGTGGCCGTCCGAAGGACAGCGCCTCCTCGAGCAGGGGCAGGGCCTCCTCGTACCGTCCGCGCAGGGCCAGCAAGCGGGCCTCCTCCACATGGGCGTCCTGGGTGCGCGTGGTCGCGTTCACGTAGTCGGGTCTCTCCACCCGGTCGGAGTGGAAGCCGCGGTACATGGCCTCCATGTACGCGCGGAACGACGGGTAACGGTCCGGCAGTTCGCCGCTCCAGCCCTTGTAGACGTAGAGCGCCCACTCGCCGTCCTGGTCGCTGTCGCCCGGGTCGAGCAGGGCGTACGACATGTCGGAGTCCGTCTCCAGCCGTAGCGCCCGTTGCCACATCCCGGCCAGCAGGACGTCCTCCCTGCGCGGGTTGTCGCCCAGATTCTCCTCGTACAGCGGGGTCATGTCGTACGGATCCTGGAACCAGTCGATGTCCGCGGCGCCGCCGAGCTGATAGACCCCGGCCGTCTGGTCCACATGCCACCCGTCGCTCACGGCCAGGAACTCCCGGTACGAGGGCGGCAGCCGCCGTCCCAGCCGCTCCTCGGCCGCGGCGATCGCCGCCTCGTCCGCCCCGGGCCTGCCCGGGGGGACGACGGTCTGCCCGTCGTCCTCGTCCTCGCCCGCGCGCGGAACCCACTCCTCCTGCCAGCGCCCCAGGAACTCATGCCAGTTGAAAGACTCGTCACTCATGGCCCGATGGTGTCACCCGGCACCGACAACGGTGTCGGCCCTGTTCTCGTATGAGCTACGGCCAAGTGGGCTCCTTCTGCTGCGCCTTCACCAGGGCGGCGCGCTGGGAGCGCTGGCCTTTGCCGACGCTGCGCGCAGCTGCTCTCGGCCGACATCGGGGTGCGCGGCGACCGTCGGTGTTGGCGGCGGGAACCTGTCCGAGGTCGCGGTCGGGTCAGTGAGGTTGCTGCGTTTGCGGTTGAATGAGCTGGGTGAATGAGACTGCTGTTCTGCGACTTCGTCAGGCCGTCCGGCGTATTCAGGACGCCACCCGTGACCGTGCCATCACGGGGCATGGCCCGGAGGAAGCCGATGACGTCGCCGGTACGTTCGCCACGGACGGCGCGCTCGGCTTCGATCCGTTCCCTTTTCTTCGGGCTCTTTACGAGGCCGGTTCGCACGCCGTGGTCATAGGCCAGGTCGCCGGCATCATGCACGGCTCGATAGAGCTGACCGGCGACCTCGACCTGCTGTGGGACGGTACGCCCGAGCAGGCGCACGCCCTGCGCGACGCCCTGACCGCCGCAGGCTGCACGAACCTGCCCGACCTGGACCGGCCTCAGGTGGCCTACCAGGTGACCGGCGCCAGCGGCGACCTGTGCACACCCGCCCTGCCCTGGGGCGACATGGACATCGCCCCCTGCCTGGCCCGGGCGGTGAGCACCCACGACCCGGCGGGCTTCGCCATCTGCTACGCCGACCTGGACGACCTGATCCTTATGCGGCGCTCCCTCGGCCGTCCCAAAGACCACCGTCGCGCGGACGAACTTGAGGTCTTGCGCCCCTGAGGAGCTTCGAAGCCCAGGTTCTCGCACAACTTCTCACCCCTCGCGCTGCGGCATCCCTGACGGGCAACCCACCGTCACCACACAAGATTGACGCTCCGTCAGGTCCTGAGCTGTCCCCGCCGTCCTGGGCTGGGACCGGTGACGGTGCTGGTCATGCAGGCCGACGTGTCCGGACTGCGGCCGCTTCTCGGACCACGACTCCTACCGGCGCAGGCTGAAGGATCTGCCTCTCGGTGGGTGGGCAAGGCGTCGTGATCCATCTGACGGTCCGGCGTTTCATCTGCGGCGCGGAGAACTGCCCGCGCCGCACGTTCGCCGAGCTGTTCGCTCAGCTGACCGCCCCGCTGCTGGAGGACTCCGGAGTCGAGACCGACAACCGGCACTCACCAGGTCTTGGTAAGACGCATCAGGCTTCCTGCGCGGATTCGTGGTGGGTGCAGCCGGTCAGTCCGGCCGCGGTCAGGGTGAGGTGCTGGGCCAGTACCTCGGCCGCGGTGTCGGCGTCGCGGGACAGTGCCGCCTCCTCCAGCCGACGGTGCTCGCCAACGTGGTCCCGGTTGGGGACGAGGCGCGCCGACCAGCGGCGAGCCAGCTCGCTCGTGGTCCACATCCGGTCGAAGGTCTCGAGCAGGACGGGGTTGCCGCAACCCTCCAGCAGGGTGCGGTGGAAGACCCGGTGGGCTTCGGACCACGCACCGCTGTAGTACTCACCCTCCCCTGGCGCGTACGCCGGGGTGCGGGCCAGACGGTGGTGGGCGGCTCGTACGCGGGCCTCCCAGTCGACGTCGCCGCGCTCGACGGACATGCGCAGCATGACCGGTTCGATGGTCCGGCGGGCCTCCGCGACCTCCTGCCAGCGGCGGTCGGAGAAGGCCGGGACGGCGAAGCCGCGGTTGGGCAGCCGGTCGGCGAGGCCCTCGCCGACCAGCCGCACGAGCGCCTCGCGCACGACGGCCAGACTCACGCCCTGTTCCTTGGCGAGGTCCTGCGGTTTGAGGGCGGCACCGGGAGCGTAGTCCCCGCGCATGATCGCGTCCCGCAGGTGCGCGTAGACCTGCTCGGAGAGCATCTGCTTCCCCGGTGCGGTCGAAGTGTGGGCCGTCTGAGTCATATCTCCATCATAGACGATCCAGCAGATAATCGATTATCGGTGCTATAGTCGATCTGGCGGTCGGTGAAAGGCGACGGCGGAGCCTCTACGCGACGCTGCGGTCCCTCCATCGGCCGCATCACCGCCATCCCACAGCACGGCCTGAAAGGAACGACGCGATGAGCGCCAACGACCCCTTCGCCCGCCTGCCCGAGGCAGCCTCCTTCACCGTCACCAGCACCACCCTCACCGACGGCGCCGCCTTATCGCCCGAGCAGTTCTCCGGCATCTTCGGCGTCCCCGGCGGCAAGGACGTCTCCCCGCAGCTGTCCTGGAGTGGCGCCCCGGAAGGCACCAAGAGCTACGCCGTCACCGTCTACGATGCCGACGCCCCCACCGGATCCGGGTTCTGGCACTGGGCGGTCGCCGACATCCCCGCCACCGTCACCGAACTGCCCGAGGGCGCCGGCGACGACACCGGCTCGGGTCTGCCCGAGGGCGCCTTCCAGCTGCCGAACGACGCCCGCGCAGCCCGCTTCATCGGCGCCGCCCCGCCGGCCGGGCACGGCCTTCACCGCTACTTCATCGTGGTGCACGCCCTCGACGTCGAGTCCATCGGCGTTGCGGCCGACGCCACCCCGGCCGTCCTCGGCTTCACCATGGCCGGCCACATCCTCGGCCGCGCGGTCCTGACCGCCACCGCCGAAACCCCCGCCTGACGAACAGCATGTCCCAACTCATCGACACCACGGAGATGTATCTCCGCACCATCCTTGAGCTCGAAGAGGAAGGCGAGATCCCCTGCGCGCCCGCATCGCCGAGCGCCTGAACCAGAGCGGCCCCACCGTCAGCCAGACCGTCGCCCGCATGGAGCGCGACGGTCTGCTGCACGTCGCCGGCGACCGGCACCTGGAGCTGACGGAGGAGGGCCGGCGGCTCGCCACGCGCGTGATGCGCAAACACAGGCTCGCGGAGCGCCTGCTCGTCTGAACAACGTCACAGCCACGCCTGACCCTTGGGCCACTCCATCAGCATCGTGCGTGCGGGCAGGACACCGTCCCACCGGTAGTGGCCGCCGCCCGTCTTCTGGGCGGCGGCCAGGGACTGCTTGCCCGCCGGCCGCGCCGTGAACACGGCGAACCGTGAGCTGTCCCGTGGCGGGAGTGCGCGCGTTACAGCTGGCCAGCAGTCGCCAGACGTCCTGGGAGGTCGTAGAAGTCGCCCCGCAAGCGCGACAGCGCCGTGAACGCCTCCCCTTCGTCGTTCGGGTGCAGCACACACGTCTCCGCGATCTCGGCCTGCTCATGCGCCCTTGGTCGGAGCGCATGAGCAGACCGAGATCATCCGCATGTCCGACGCATACCCAGGTGAGCGACCCAGTTCGAGGACTATTTCCAGGACTCTGAACGGCGAACCTAGCGGAAATCGTCCGCGTGCTCTTCCGCCCACGAGTGGAACGTGCGCGCAGGGGCTCCAGTGATCTCTTCCACCGTGGAGGTGATCAAGGTCGATTCGGGCCGCGTTTCAGCGCTGGCCAGCAGGGCTTCGACGAGAGCGGCTGGCCGACCGTCGGCGAGCATCTGCTCTCGTGCGACCTGTACGGAAACCTCCTCGAAGTGTGTCCGGCACCCGATGGCTTCCCCGATGCTGTGTACCTGCTCGGCTCTGCTCAGTACCTGCGGGCCGGTCAGGATGTGTATCGCGCCCACATGCCCGTCATCGGTCAGCGCATGCACCGCCACAGCTGCGACATCACGCTCGTGGATCACCGCCGTGGCGGCGATGTCGGGACCGCGAACGACGTGTGTGGTGCGGATCTGCTCGGCCCACCCTCGTGCGTTGGAGGCGATGGTGTTCGAACGCAGGACGGTCCACTCCAAGCCGGAACTTTCAATCAGGCGCTCCATATCGGCGTGAAGCTGGTTGATCGGATCGGTCTGCCGTTCGGCGTCCCCGTTCACGCCCGACGACGAGAGATAGACGACGCGGCGGGCATGCCGTCCAATCGCCTCCAGCACGACTGAGGCCCCTTCGGCCGTAAGAAAAGGCCAGATCAGAAACACTGTGTCGCTCCCCGTCAACGCCTCCTCCAGCGTGTCGGGCACGGTCAGGTCCCCGCGTATGGCCTTAGCTCCCTCCGGGAGCCTGGCCGATTCGGGATCACGTACCAACGCACGCACAGAGGCACCTGTGGCCAAGAGCTGAACGACAACCTGTCGGCCGACATTGCCGGTCGCACCCATCACCAGAATCTCACTCATGATCAGGTCAGCCTCAGCCCTACGGGGAGTATTCCGTACTCATCGGTCAGCGCACGCGCTGACCGTGGTGCGACCCGCGCCGGGGCGCCGCTCGACAGCTGCCGGCGGTGGCCAGGCTCAGGTTGCGTAGCGGGTGGACTCGATGTCCTGCTTCGGGCCGTGTGGAGCACATCGTCCACGGCGTCCACGAGCACTTCGACGCCGGGCCGATCTCGTCAGTCTCCACCTGGTGACCGCGCAACCGGATCACTGCCCAACCTCCGTTGTCACACTCGAGCGGGCAGCGGTGTCTTCATGTCAAACAGGTCAACGGATAAGGAACATCATGGCATTGCGCATTCCCAAGGCGGAGCTTCCCACCGAGATGAGCGAGAACATGATCAAGCAGCTCGGTGCCGTGCCCGAGCCCGTCGAGGTGGTGTGGCACAGTCCCAAGGTCGCCACCTCCAACCTGGAGTTCTCGGCCAAGCTGAGCGAGTGGGACGCGGCCGACGCGAGCCTCAAGTCGTTCGCGCACATGGCCGTCGCGGCCCAGGTCGGCTGCAGTTGGTGCCTCGACGTCGGCTACTTCCAGGCGCAGAAGCAGGACCTGGACCTGGCCAAGGCGAGCCAGGTGCCGCGCTGGCGGGAGTCGGAGGTGTTCACCCCGCTGGAGCGGGACGTCCTCGAGTACGCCGAGGCCATGACGAACACGCCGCCGACCGTCACCGACGAGCTGTACGCGGGTCTGCTGGAGCGGCTCGGCCCGGCGGCGATGGTCGAGCTCACTGCATACATCGCCTTCGTCAACATGGCGACCAGGAACAACAACGCGAACGGGGTCACGTCGCAGGGCTACGCCGATGCCTGCGAGATCCCGCTGGCCAAGCGCCCTGAGCCGTCCGGCGTAGCGTCGACGGCATGATCGAGGACCCGTTCGTCGCTCATCGCAGCCTGCTGTTCACGGTCGCCTACGAGATGCTCGGGTCGGCGGCCGACGCGGAGGACGTGCTGCAGGAGTCCTGGCTGCGGTGGGCCGACGTCGACCGGTCGCAGGTGCGCGACCCGCGGGCCTATCTTGTCCGCGTCGTCACGCGGCAGGCGCTCAACCGCCTGCGGGCGTTGTCGCGCAGCCGTGAGGACTACGTCGGCGAGTGGCTGCCGGAACCACTGCTGACCAGCCCTGACGTCGCGGAGGACGTCGAGCTCGCGGAGAGCGTGTCGTTCGCGATGCTGACCGTGCTGGAGACGCTCGGGCCGGCGGAGCGGGCGGTGTTCGTGCTGCGGGAGGTCTTCGAGATGCCGTACGGGGAGATCGCCGAGGTGATGGGCAAGTCCGCGGCCGCGGTGCGGCAGATCGCGCGGCGGGCACGCGAACACGTGGCGGCCCGGCGGCCTCGGGTGCGGGTCAGCCGCGCGGAGCAGCAGGCTGTGGTGGAGCGGTTCCTGGTCGCGTTGCGCACCGGGCAGTTGCAAGAGCTGATGGAGGTCCTGGCGCCGGACGTTGTCATGGTCGCCGATGGTGGCGGACTTGTGGCTGCCGCTCTGGCTCCGATTCACGGGGTCGAACTGGTGGCGTCGTTGCTGGCGCGGGCGCACCGGGTGGTGGCGGCTTTCGAGACGACGACCGTGTGGCTCAACGGCGCGCCGGCGGGCCGGATCGAGATCGACGGCGAGCCGTCCGCGGTGAGCCTCGTGGTGGAGGACGGGCGGGTCACCCGGATCTACGTGGTGAGAAACCCGCAGAAGCTGACGCAGCTGGATCAACCAACCGAACTCGCCAGGTAGACCAGTTGCGACTCGGTGATTGGTGGGTGTTCCGGGCGGTGACGACCGCCCGGAACACCCGGCCATCGAACAGGAGGACTCATCATCACCATGACCGACATCCAGGCCATCGCGGATCGCGTCGAGATCGAGGCGTTGCGCGGCGAGTTCACCGATGCGGGGGTGGTGCACGAGTGTGGCGGATGCCCTGCATCGCCGTCGAGTTCATCGGCCGGGAGGAGATCCGCGCTGCGATCGAGCGGCTGCAGGATGACTGGGAGTACTTCGTTCAGGCCTGCTCCCGGGCACGATCCGGATCGAGGGCAACACTGCGGTCGGCCGTAACTACGTCGCGGAGTTCGGGCGCATGCGCGACGGCGGTTCCCACCTGAACTACTCCCTCTACACGACCGCTACCTGCGCACCCAGGGCGGCTGGAAGTTCACCGAGCGCTGCCACGAGGTCCGGTGCTTCGACGCCACTGCGCCGGCGGGTTCGGTGCCTTACATGGCGCCCGGCCATCTCCGCGAGTCCTGACGGTCCTGGCCCTTGAAGATCAACCGCCTCCCCATCAGGAGTGACCCAGCATGTCCACCATGAACACGCTCAGCGAGCTGACTGGTGACTACGTCCTCGACCCCACCCGTACGCGGATCGGCTTCGTCGCCCGGCACGCGATGGCCAGCAGTGTGCGCGGGCAGTTCGATGAGCACGAGGGCAGTGCGCACCTCGACGGCGAAGAGCCGTCGAAGTCGAGCGTCCGGCTTTCGATCCGGGCGAGGAGTATCCAGACCCGCAACCGACGGCGTGACGCGCACCTGTGCGACACCTTCCTGGACGTGGACCAGTACCCTGCTCTTTTCTTCACCTCGACCGCTGTAAGACAGCTCGCCGACACAGTCTTCAGGGTCACCGGTGACCTGACCATCCGCGGCGTGACCAAGCCGGTCGCTGTGGACTTCGAGCTGACCGTCGCCGAGAACGACCCGCAGGGCGGCTACCGGGTCGGCTTCAAAGGCAGCGTCACGATCAACCGCAACGACTGGGGCGTGAACGGGAATGCCGCGAGCAGAATCCTGGTCAGCCCGAAGATGGTGCTGGAGTTCGACGTCGCAGCGATCCGGCGGACCTGACAACCCCTCTGCGGGCCGGAGGCGTCGCCCTGCCCGCCGGTCGAAAGGACGGACGCGATGAGGATCACCAAGTTCGGTCACGCCTGTGTGCGACTGGAGAAGAACGGCCGGGCGATCGTCATCGACCCGGGAGTGATGACTCCTGAACCTGATGCGCTGGCGGGGGCCGAAGCTGTTCTCGTCACGCATGAACACTTCGATCACTTCGATCCGGGGCGCCTGCGCGGATGCGACTCCGCCGTCTACACCTGCGCTGGGGTTGCTCGGCACTTGAGCGGGTTCGGCGAGCGCGTGAACGTGGTCCGCGACGGGGACAGCCTTTCCGTCGCGGGCTTCGAGGTGTTGGTGACGGGCGACAAGCATCACTTAAGTCACCCGGACGTGCCACCGGTCGACAACGTCGGGTTCCTGATCGACGGGGAGGTCTTCCATCCGGGCGACGCGCTCACCGTCGTCGACGTGCCGACGCTCTTGGTGCCTGGTCAGGCGCCGTGGCTGACGCTGCCCGACATGATCGGCTACCTGCGTCGGATGACACCGCGTCGTGCCTATGCCATTCATGACGGGCTCATCAACGAATGGGGCGTGAGAGTCCTGGACGACGTCCTGGCCAGTGAGGCCAGGCGGGCAGGTGCCGACATCCGGCGACTCCATCCCGGCGAGAGCGTCGAGCTGTAGAGGAAGACGGCCGGCGCAACGGCAGACGTGTTGATCTTGGTGACAGATTGCTTGGCGAGGTGACATCTATGGTGGCTCGGCACACTTGCAAGTGACTCCGACTGGAAGCAGCCCTCCGTACGGCACGGGGTCCTGGCCCGAGTCGCGGTTCGACCGGATCGCGGCCGTCTGTTCGTTCCGCGCGGTCCCGCCGGCTCTCCTCGCGCAGGCCCGCCCGAGTGGGAGTACCCGCAGCTGCCCGGCCCGCCGCGGCCTTCATGATGCCGCGATTTTTTGGGGGAGTCCTGTTGGAGGGGCGGTGTCAGTGGCCTGGGTGGACTGCACGTCCTTAAGAAACGTCTTGCATGACTTTCTTGTTCTGGGCGGTCGTTCGGACCTGCGCGGCTTGCCTTTGACGGAAGCGGTCGGAGAGGAAGTCGACGAACAGTCGGACGCGGGCCGGGCTCTGGTCGTCCGGCAGGTGCAGGGCGTACAGCAGTTGGTCTGGCACCTCGGTGCCCGGCAGCACGCGCACCAGTGAGCCGTTGGCCAACTCGTTGACGATGTGGCCGACCGGTAGCAGTGCAATCCCGCGGCCGGCCAGGGCCGCCTTGCGGAGACTGAGATAGCTGTTGGCCGAGTAGACCGGGTCGCTGATCTTCAAGTGTACGTCGTGCCCGCCCTGCCGAAGGTGCCAGATATGGTAGTTGGTGTTGACGATGCAATCATGGTCGGTCAGTTTGGTCGCCTCTGTGGGCTGCCCCGCGCGCCGCAGGTAGTCGGGTGACGCGCACAGCACGAAGTCGAGATCGGCGATCTTCCGCAGCATGACGTTGCGGTTGCGCACATGACGGGTGGGGTACGTCGCGTCGCCGGCGTGAATCGCCACATCGAAGCCGTGCTCGAGGAAGTCATAGGCGCGCTCGGACGTCCCATTGACCTCGAACCGGATATGGATATCCGGATAACGGGCGGAGAACTCGATGATGGCGTCGACGACGTCCTTGTTGCCCATCCACTTGGGGCCGATGATGGCCAGGGGGCCCTCGAGCTTGTCGTGCATGTTGCCCAATGCGGCCTGTTCGCAGTCGATTTCGTTGATGATGCGTGTTGCGAACTCCGCGTACCGGACTCCGGCGGCGGTCAGGTTGATGGTCCTGGTAGTGCGGTTGACGAGGCGCACCCCCAGTGTCCGCTCCAGCTCGGCCACATGACGTGATATCAGCGAACCCGAGATGCCTAGCTTGCGGCCGGCCTGGCGGAAACTGAGGGTCTCCGTTACGCCAACGAAGCTGCGCATGATGGTTAGCTGGTCCATCTCACTCCTCGGCCATGAGGACATCCCAGGTCATGTGACCATGCCCCGGTCTTTCCGTCAACATCCTGAAACATTTGACGCTCCAGGCAGATCACCGAGCCGGGTGCCGCTGCTCGAACCGATGCTCACCGCGATCGATAGAACACCGTGGCGAATGTAGTCGTGTGCGCTTCTCGCTCGCCGCGAACGTGAGCGGGAGTACCGGCTGGGTCCGGTCCAGTGCCTGGATCTGCGTCTTCTCGTCCACCGAAAGGACGACCGCGCCGCCTGGCGGATCCAGTACAGACCGCCCATGTCGGCGACCTTTTCCGCGAACGCAGGGTCCTTGGAAACCTTGAAGGTGCCCGCGCGGTGCGGCGCCGTTTCTCCTCGCGCCAGATCCGGGCGATGTAGTGCCCGGAAAGCGTGATGCCCTCGACCCGCCTGAGATGAGCGGCCAGTTGGCGCATCGACCAGTGCGACAGCCGGGTTTCAACGGGCGGGACATCCGGGTCAGCGATCACTCGCGCACGCACCGGCGCTGGCACCTGCTCGCGTCCGCCACCCCGACGCTTCTCCTCCAGACCGGCCAGGCCCCGCTCGGCGTAACGCGTCTCGCACCGGTCCACTGTCCGGGCGAGATCCCTGCCAGTTCCGCGATATCCATACGCCGCCGGCCCTCGGCGGCCCACAGCACGACCCGCGCCCACAGCACGGCATCGACCGGGACATCCCGGCTACTCGCCAACTCCCTTAGTTCGGCGGCCTGTTCATCGGAGAGGTCCATGTCAGGCCAACTAGCCAATGGACCTCACGTGACACGAACAAGATCACGAGACACTAGGGTGCAGTGGTCATTTCACGCGCCCTGGAGGGCGCTTGAGTTCAGGCCAGCCCATGAGGGTTTTCAACGTTGTCGCTCCAGGGTGAGGGCGGCTTGGGCGACGGTGGTGAGCCGGCTGGGGCTGCAGCGGGCGTGCCGGAAGATCCGCCAGCCCTTGAGGGTCGCTTTCGATTGGCTGGTGCAGGCGTGCGTGGGCCTGGTTCAGCGATTTCTGCTTGACGGTGTGCTCCTGTTCGGGCTCGCGTGCGCGGGGGTGGCGACGGTGCCGTTGGTGCCGAAGCAGGCCAAGCCGGCCAGGACCGGGATGCGCCGGCGCAGGCAGGTGGGGATGCCCCCGTGACGGTGGGCGGCGGTGACATCGTGGTGCGGCCCGCTACCACGGCACACGCTTTGCGCTGTGTCGTGGAAGCCGCTGGGTGACGGCAGCACTCAGTCGAGATTGACGTTGTGCACCTCAATTGATCTCTGGTGTGTCGCCCGACGGCTGCGTCTGGTGAACACTCGGGCTCGAGGCCTCCTGGCGAGTGGCCGGGCGGTCGGTGGCCGTCGTGCGGAGCGCCAGCGCTCCGCCGCCGGCCGCCACCAGGCACGTGGCGGCAGCGAGGCCGAGTCCGGCACGGGGGCCGACGGCGCTCATCGCCGCGCCGACGAGCGGGCCGCCGATCGGGGTGGAGCCCTGGAAGCACACCGTCCACAGCGCCATGACCCGGCCGCGCATCTCCGGGCTGGCCGTCAATTGCAGCGTCGCGTTTCCGCCCGACATGAACATCACGTTGCCGGCTCCGACCAGGGGCAGCACGACCAGCTCGACCGCCAGGTTGGGGGCGAGCGCTGCGGGCACCAATGCGATCCCCATACCGGCCGCCGACAGGACCAGATACCAGGGCCCGGTCCACCCCCGGCCGGCCGCCACCAGGCCCCCGATCACCGAGCCGAGCGACATCGCCGCGGTCATGAACCCGTACCCTGCCGACCCGGCGTGCAGGCCGCCGTCGGCCATGTACGGCAGTGACACCGGCCATTCGAACGCCAGGCAGCCGACCAGGCCCATCATCGCCAGCGGCACCGCCAGCCCAGGTGTCCGGGCCACGTAGCCCAGACCCTCGCGCAGACCGCCACTTCGTGCCCGATTGTGCGACGGCTCGCCCCTCAGGTCGTTCTCGTCCATCCGGGCCAGCGAGACGATGACCGGCACGAAGCTGACGGCGTTGATCAGGAAGCAGCCGCTGACGCCGAACGCCGCGATCAGCACGCCGGCGATCGCCGGTCCGATCACCCGCGCCAGGTTGATCGAGGTCGCGTAGAGGGAGACGGCGTTGCCCACGTGCTTGGCCCCGACCAACTCCAGCAGCATCGACTGACGAGCCGGGTTCTCGAAAGCGCTGCTCACGCCGAGCACCAGACCGGTGAGCAGAAGCGACCAGAACCGGATCGCGCCCAGCGCGGCCATCAGCCCCAGGATCACGGACTGAGACGCCAGCAGATACTGCAGCCGCAGGATCATCCGGCGCTTGTTGACCCGGTCTGCCACCACCCCGCCGTACGGCGCGAGCACCAGCACCGGCAACGTCTGGACAGCGACCGTGACGCCGACCAGCGTTGCCGAATGCGTCAGCGTCAGTACGAGCCATGACTGTGCGGTCCCCTGCATCCAGCCGCCGGTCAGCGACACCGCCTGACCGCTGAGATAGCGTCGGAAGTTCGGCACCGTCAACGCGGCGAACGTGTGGCCGAACGCGGCACTATTCGGCATTTCCACCTCCCATCAGTGCGTGCAGTTCGTCCACGACGACGGGCCGGGCGGCCGCCGGCCGGTCTCATCCCTGGGGCGGGTAGACGCGGTCCAGGATGGTGTCGACGACGGAGTTGAACCGTTCGGGGTTTTCCCAGTAGTCGGAGTGCGGTGCGCCTTCGACCATGTGGACGTTGGCTTCGGGGAGGAGTTCCCTGAGGCGGTCGTAGGCGGGGGGATGCATCATGACGTCGGCGGTGCCCTGGAGGAAGGTGATGTGGACGCCGGCGTTGATGGCGTCGCGGATCTGCTGTACCGGGATGGAGTTCTTGACGGAGTTGCGGCTGGGTGTGGGCCGGCCGGGGCCGGTCGTGTTGATGCTTCCTATCTGGAAGAACAGGAAGACCTTCTCGGGTTCCTTCTGCTGGAATTCCTTCAGCAGCAGGAAGTCCTTGACCGGCAGTTTGCGGGCGGCGGCGCGGCCGATGTCGTCCAGTTCGGAGATCTCGTCGCCGACGGGGCTGAGGTTGCTGGCCATGATGGCGCCGGTGACTCGTTCGGGGTGGGTGACGGCCAGTCTCAGCGAGCCGTAGCTGCCGGCCGACTGGCTGAGTGTCATCGCGCGGTCGATGCCGGCGTGGTCGAGGACGGCGAGGATGGCGTCGGCGTACTGGGCGTTGTCGTACTCGCCGTTCTTGGAGCGGGACAGTCCGTAGCCGGGGAAGTCGATGGTGATGACCTGGTAGCGGTCCTGGAAGTGGGGGACCTGCTGCCACCAGGCCAGGTGGTTGCCGCCGCCGCCGTGCAGGAGGACGAGCGGGCGGCCCTCACCGTGGGTCTCGTAGTAGACCTCGAGTTCGTCGGTCGTCGCGTAGGGCATGGCCGCTCACCAGTCCCGGTTTCCGTGCCAGGCGATCTCGATGAGGTGTCCGTCGGGGTCGGTGAGCGTCGCTGACCGGGACTGGTCCTGTGGGCGCTCCTTGTAGTCCTCGAAACGGACGCCGTGCTTGTCGAGGTTGGCGGCGAAGGTGTCCCAGTCCTCGACCTCGATGCAGGTGTGGAAGAGGTGCTCGCCGCGCCGGTGGTCCACCGTGGAGAGGGGGATCTCGACGGTGGGGTAAAGCTCGAAGTGCAGGTGGAAGTTGCCGTTGCTCATCAGCAGCGTGGTGGCGTCGGGAACGTACTTGCTGATGTTGATCGGGGTCAGTCCGAAGACCTTTCCGTACCATTCCGCGGTGCGCTGCATATCGGTGACCGGGACATTGGTGTGGTGAATGCTGTGCGCGAGCACGACCTTCTTCACGTCCGACTCTTCGCTCATTGCCGTCCCTTGTATTTCGCTGTGATGGAGGCGCACTGGTCTCTTCTCGATGAATGCGGAAGAATTGTTCGCGCAAGGAAGAGATCAACAATGCTGCTCGTCTGCGTAGAAGGTAACAGCCGCTATACGGGCTGAGTACCCCTCGTTATCCGAATCCGAGTGATGTGCGTTCTGCATCAGACTCCGGCCATCTGGTGCTGCGGGTGGGTGGCCACCGACGGCTCGGCGCCGTGGAGACTGGGAACCGGTCGGGCTGGTGACCACTCGGCGCCGCACGAGCAGCGGCCATGCCGGGGTCTGAAGCGTGAGGGCGCGACGCGCTGCCTTCGACACGCTGCTCGTCGAACAGCTGACGAGCAATAGTCAAGAGTGGTGGATGAGTTCTTTGTTCACGATCGCTGACCACACCTGCGTGGCTCCGTAGGGCGACGTCGAGCGGGAAGCCGTCCCGCCGGCAGTAGTAGTCGTCGCCGCGGAGCACCTGTGCAGGCGTCTTGGCCGGGCTGCTCGTCGCGTGCCCCCGGGCCGGGTGATGCAGGTCGGGAATCACTCGGTTTCGAATTTCGGGGCTACTCATCGTGATTTCCGACTGTTACCTTCGACGGGGCGGACGGCAATGGAAGGTCTCCGCTCGACGGGAAGTCAAAACATCGCCGGCCGAATAAACGAGTTCGGTTTCCCGAAGACGGAGGCGGCTTTGAGCGCACCGTTTGATTCGGGCGTTCAAAACGTCGTCTATGCGCTGCGGAAGGGTTTAGATGTCCACCACTGAGAATCCGTCTCGGATCTCCGCCGCAATCGGTCCTCATGAGCACACCAAGCGACTGACCACGGGCGAGGTCGGCGTACCGGGGTACTCGCTCGACTTCGTCGACGTGTCGCCGATCATCGCCGCGTTCCGCCGGATGGTGCGGCGGCTGGAGTTCGACGTGTGCGAGCTGGCGCCGACGACGTACGTGGTGGCCAGGGAAGCGGGGGCGGAGATCACCGCGCTACCGGTGTTCCTGGGGCGGGAGTTCCACTTCACGAACATCGTGTGCGGTGCGGGCAGCGGGATCGACAAGGCGTCGGACCTACAGGGCCGAAGGGTCGGGGTGCGGGCGTACACGGTCTCCACGGGGGTGTGGGCGCGGTCGCTGCTGCGGACCGAGTACGGGGTGGACCCCAACTCGATCACCTGGATCGTGGACGACGAGGAACATGTGGAGTCGTTCCGGCTGCCGGGCAACGTGCGTCAGGCCCCGGCGGGCACATCGCTCGCCGACCTGTTCGAAGCCGGCGAGATCGACGCGGCGTTCACGGGCCCGGCGGGGATCGGCCGGTCGGGTCCGCCGCGGGAGGGCTGGGACGAGAGCACCGACGGCCCGGCGGGGCGGGCGTCGTACCCGCTGTTCGAGAACACCGACGAGCTGGCGCGCGCCTACTACCGCTCCACCGGGGTGTACCCCATGCACGGACTCGTCGCGGTGAAGAACTCGGTGGTGCGTCAGCACCCTGGTTTCTGCGGGGCGTTGCGGGAGGCGCTGGAGGCTGCGAAGCAGCCGTTCCTGGCGAGCCTGCGCGAGGGCGAGGGCGCGGGCAAGGAGTTCGAGCACTTCCAGCGGATGCGTTCGATCGTGGGCGACGATCCGCTGCCGTACGGGATCGAGGCCAACCTGCCCAGCATCGACGCCCTGCTCGACGCCGCGGTCGACCAGAACATCCTCCGTTCCCGTCCCGCCGTCGAGGACCTCTTCGTCGAGTAGGCCCGTTCGGTCCCGGCTCCGTGCCGACGGCCGGCCAGCACAGGAAGTGACACGACAGACCTATGGCCCGTTCGATATCCATCGTGCTGGGAAACCACCCGCACACCGAACTCATCAGGTCCAGGACCGAACTGGCGTCGGTGGGGGTGTCGTTACCGTCGATCTCCCCGGTCCACTCGGCGTTCCACGACATGGTGCGTGAGCGGCGGTACGACGTGTGCGAGATGGCGCTGGCGACGTACCTGCAGGCGCGGGAGGCGGGCAAGCCGTTGCTGCTGCTGCCCGTGGTGATGGTGGGCGGTTTCCACCACGGCAACATCCGGCGGTCGCCGGGAGGCCGGGCCTGGGAGCCGCCGGACCTGGTGGGCAAGTGCGTCGGCGTACGGGCGTACAGCACGACGATGGGGATGTGGGCCCGGTCGGTGCTGGACGAGGAGTTCGGCGTCGACGCGGGCGACGTCACGTGGGTGACGACTGAGGACCCGCACGTGGCGGAGTACGCCGAGCCGGGCAACGTGGTGCGCACCGCGGGGGACCTGAAGCAGGAGCTGCTCGACGGTGACCTGGCGGCGGCGGTCCTGAACGGTCAGGAGAACCCGGACCTGGAGCCGGTGGTTCCCGACCCGGTCGGGGCGGCGCTGCGCTGGTACGCGCGCCACGAGACGGTTCCGGTCAACCACATGGTCGTCGTGACCCGGTCGCTGATGGAGCAGGCGCCGGAGGTGGTGGCCGCCGTCTACGAGGACCTGACCGCGGGGATCGACAAGGCCGAGCTGCCGCCGGCCGACGGGTCGGGGGGACAGGTGCCCTCGCCGGTCCGGTACGGCCGGGACGCGGTCCGCACCGCCGTGGAGCTGGCCGGCCGGGCCGCGCTGCGGCAACGGCTGATCAGCCGTCCCGTCGGAGACGTCGACGACCTGTTCGCGCTCTGAGTTCCGCACTCGAGAAGCACTGAGAAGTACTTGAGAAGGATGAAGTGACATGCCCTTGCGGCCACAGATCATCACCAACATCGACCGTGCCGACGGCGCGGTCACCAAGGCCCTCGGCGAGTACGGGGTGGCCACCGTCCACGAGGCCAACGCACGGACCGGGGCGATGCACGGCATCCACCCGGTCACCCCCGGCCTGACCGCGTCCGGAACGGCGGTGACCTGCCTGAACTTCGCCGGCGACAACACGATGGTCCACGCCGCTTTGGAACAGTGCAGACCGGGTGACGTGCTGGTGGTCGGTGTGACCGCGCCATCGGAACACGGGATGTTCGGAGACATGCTGGCGACGTCCGCCAAGGCGTTGGGTCTGGCAGGCGTGGTCCTGGCCGCTGCAGTGCGGGATGTGCGGGATCTCCGCGAGATGGACTTCCCGGTGTGGGCGCGGGCGGTCGCCGCGAGCGGGACGATCAAGGCGTCGCCGGGCTGGGTGAACATCCCGATCAGCTGCGGCGGGGTCGTGGTGAACCCCGGGGACGTGGTGGTCGCCGACGACGACGGGGTCGTCGTGGTGGAACGGGCCGACGCGGCCGAGGTCCTGGAGCGGGCGAAGGCACGGGCGGAGAGCGAGGAGGCCGTCCGGCCGCGGTTCGCCGCGGGCGAGCTGAGCGTCGAGCTGGGCGGGCTGCGGCCGATGCTGGCGGGACTGGAGAGGGACGCGCGGTGATCATCGACTGTCACGGGCACTTCACGACGGCTCCTGCGGAGCTGGAGGAGTTCCACGAGGCACTGCTGGAGCCGGGTGCCGACGTCGCGGCCCTGTCGGCGGCGGGCCCGCGGGGACTGTCGGACGACCAGGTACGGGAGGCGATCGAGCCCGAGCAGCTGCGGCTGCAGCGCGAGCGCGGCATCGACATGACGTTGTTCTCCCCGCAGGCCTCGGCGATGGCACACCACCGCGGTGACCCGCAAGTCAGCGCGGCGTGGACGCGAGCGTGCAACGACTTGATTCACCAGGTGTCCCGGCTGTACCCGGACCGGTTCGTGCCGGTGTGTCAGCTGCCCCAGTCGCCGCAGGCGGCACCGGCTGACTGCGTGGCCGAACTGCGGCGCTGCGTCGAGGAACTGGGGTTCGTCGGGTGCAACCTCAACCCCGACCCGTCGGGCGGGTACTGGACGGGGGCACCGATCACGGACCGGTCGTGGTACCCGCTGTACGAGGCCATGGTCGAGCTGGACGTGCCGGCGATGGTCCACGTCAGCGGCTCGTGCAACCCCAACTTCCACACCACCGGCGGCTATTACCTGGCCGCCGACACGACGGTGTTCATGACCCTGCTGTCCTCACGGCTGTTCCGGGACTTCCCGGCCCTGCGGCTGATCCTTCCCCACGGAGGCGGGGCGGTGCCCTATCACTGGGGCCGCTACCGGGGCCTGGCGCAGGACCTGGGCTACTCGCGGCTGGAGGAAAGCGTCCTGAACAACCTGTGGTTCGACACGTGCCTGTACGGCTATCAGGGCGTACGGCTGCTGACCGAGGTCATTCCGACCAGGAACATCCTGTTCGGGTCGGAGATGATCGGCGCCGTCCGCGGGATCGACCCCGTCAGCGGACACGCCTACGAGGACACCAAGCGGTACATCGAGGCCGCCCCGGGACTGGGCGAGGACAGCCGGGCCGCGATCTATGCGGGGAACGCGTTGCGGGTCTACCCCCGGCTGCTGGGCCGGGTGGCCGAAGAGGCGGCAGGGAAGGGACGTTGATGACGTACGAGGACTGGCCTTCGGGCCTGCGGAAGCGGAACGGGCTGAGTAGCCGGGTCCGGACGGTGACCCAGCCGGGCGTCGTGCAGGACCGGGAGCAGCTCGAGGCTGCGAGCCTGGAGCCGTTCCGGGGGGTCACGACGTCGGCGGGACGGGTCGCCGGCCTTTTCGACCAGCCGCGTCGGGTGGATCTGTCGGCGGTGGACAACGCGGCGCGGGCATACCTGTCCTCGCTCACGAGTGAGCAGCAGCAGGTGACGCGGTTCCCGCTGGACGATCCGTCGCGGCGGCAGTGGGCGAACCCGGCGGTCAACCTGCTGCGGCACGGTCTGCTGTTGGAGGAACTGGACGCGACGGTCCGGGACCGCGCGCTGGACGTGGTGCGGGAGAGCCTGAGCGAGAGCGGGTTCCAGGCGGTGCTGAACTGCATGCGCCTGAACCGCACGATCGGGGAGATCCGCAACGAGGTCGACGAGCTGAACGAACTGCTGTACTGGTTCAGCCTGTACGGCGAACCGGCGCCGGAAAGCCCCTGGGGCTGGCAGCTGGACGGGCATCACGTCAACGTGAACTGCACGGTCGTCGACGGCCGGCTGGTGACCACCCCGACGTTCCTGGGCGCCGAGCCCGTCGCGGCCTTCGACGGGAAGTTCGCCGGCACCTGGGCGTTGCAGGCGGAGCAGGACACCGGCAGCGCGTTGTACGCGTCGCTGACACAGGCGCAGCGGGCGGCGGCCACGCTGCACACCGAGATGCCGCACGACCTGTTCACCGGCGCGGGCCGCGACAACTACGAGCTCAACTACGAGGGTGCCGCGTTCTCGACCTTCACTGCGCAGCAGCTGGCGCTGGCCACGGACCTGATCGGGGTGTACGTGGGGCGGGAACGGAAGGACAGCGCCGAGGTGAGGATGGCCGAGGTCGTCGACCGCTTCGACGAGACCTGGTTCGCGTGGGTGGGGAAGCCGAACCCTGACGGCGTCTTCTACTACCGCGTGCACAGCCCGGTGATCCTCATCGAGTTCGAGCACTCGCACGGCATCATGTTCGACAACGACTATCACGCGCGGAATCACATCCACACCATCGTGCGGACGCCGAACGGCAACGACTACGGCCAGGACTACCTGCGCCGGCACCACGAACGATTCCACGCCGGGAAGTGACTTCCCCGATGTCCGGCCGTCGCCGGACGTGAAGAACGTAAAAGCCCTGAGGAACTCACGGCAGGGCCCCCGTGACCGGTCCGCGGTGAAGAGCCCGGAACAGACCCGTGCGCGCAACAGATCGTCTGGTCACGGGCGATATTTCTGGACCGAGGAGCAAAGGTGTCGTATCGGATTGCAGTTGATATCGGCGGGACGTTCACGGACTGTGTCGTGGTCGACGACCAGGACCGCCGGTACGTCTCGAAGGCCCTGACGCGGTACGGCGCTCTGGAGGACGGCGTTCTGGAGGCGGTGGAGGTCATCGCCTCCGAGCTGGGAATGCCGTTGCAGGACCTGCTGGCCCGGACCGAGACGTTCGTGCACGGCACGACGCAGGCGACCAACGCGCTGGTGATGCACTCGGGTGTGCGGGTGGGTCTGCTGGCGACGCGCGGCCATGAGGACGTGTTGCGGATCGGGCGGGTGTACTCCAAGATCGCGGGTCTGGCCGAGCGTGAGCTGGTGCACTCGACACGGCTTCAGAAGCCGGCGGCGCTGGTTCCCCAGGAGCTGGTCATCGGGCTGAACGAGCGGGTGGACTGCGACGGTGACGTGGTGGTCCCGCTCAACGAGGACGAGGTCGCGGCGGCGGTCGACAAGCTCGTCGAGGGCGGTGCGGAGGCCATCGCGATCTCGCTGCTGTGGTCGTTCGCCAACGACGCCCACGAGCGGCGGGTGGCCGAGATCGTCGCGGAACGCGCGCCGCACGTCTTCGTGTCGGTCAGCTGCGAGGTCGCACCCGTGCTCGGCGAGTACGAGCGGACGGCGACGACGGCGGTGAACGCGTACGTCGGGCCGCGGGTGACGGTCTATCTGGAGGCGCTGGACGCCAAGCTGCGGGCGGGCGGGTTCCGGTCGCCGCTGCTGGTCATGCAGGCCAGCGGCGGGCTGACGTCGGTGCAGGACGCGGCGGCGCGCCCGGTGGTGACGCTGGATTCGGGCCCGACCGGCGGCATCATAGGCAGCCAGGCGATGGGCGAGCTGTACGGCGAGTCCAACGTCATCTGCACCGATGTCGGAGGCACCTCCTTCGACGTGGGGCTGGTGCTCGGCGGCGAGGTGCCGCTGGCGACGGACCCGATCGTGGCGCGCTACAGCCTGCGGCTGCCGAAGGTGCTGGTGGAGTCGATCGGCTCCGGCGGCGGGTCCATCGCGTGGATCGACGAGGGCGGTCTGCTACGGGTCGGCCCGCAGAGCGCCGGTTCCCGTCCGGGCCCGGCCTGCTACGGGCTGGGCGGCACCGAGGCCACGGTGACCGACGCCGACCTGGTGCTGGGCTATCTGGACCCGGACGCGTTCCTCGGCGGCCGGATGAAGCTGGACCGGGACCTGGCGCTGAAGGCGCTGAGCCGGCTCGGCGACCGGCTCGGCATGGAGCCGGAGGAGGTGGCGATCGGGATCTTCCGCATCATCAACTCCCAGATGGCCGACCTGATCCTGAAGCTGACGATCGAGCAGGGCAACGACCCGCGTGACTGCGTCCTGGCCGCATACGGCGGTGCGGGCCCGACCCACGCGGCGTTCTACGGCGGCGACATCGGCTCCAAGGAGCTGATCATCCCGGCGCGTTCCACGGCTTTCTCCGCCGAGGGCATGCTGGCGTGCGACATCACGCACACCGCGGACGCCAGCCACACGTTGCGTTCTCCGTTGGCCGACAAGGAGATCCAGGCCATGGAGACCACCTTCCAGGCGCTGGAGCGGCGGGTGCGGGCGCAGTTCGTGGAGGAGTCGGGCACCGACGACGACGTGGAGATCTCCCGGTACGCGGGGGTCCGGTTCCGGATGCAGCCGCAGACGCTGGTCGTCCCGATCGACGACGGCATGCTGCAGACGTCCGGCGGCCAGGGGCTGACCGACCGGTTCTCCGAGCGGTACGGCCGGCTGTACGGCGGCGGGGCGCTGCTCGACGGCGGCGGGATCGAGATCGACCTGCACCGGGTCGTGGGCCGGCGCCGCGTTCCGCGCCCGACCGCGACGCCGCAGGCGGAGCAGTCGTCGCTCGCCGCGGACGCGGCCGGCGGAGTGCGGCAGATCTACTTCGAGGACAGCGGCTATGTGGACACCACGGTGTACCGCGGCGGCGCCCTGCGGCCGGGCAACGTGATGGAGGGACCCGCGGTGATCCAGCGCATGGGCGACAGCGTCGTCGTGCCGCCCGGGTTCACCGCGCGGGTCGACGACCAGCTGAGCCTTCGACTGACCCCGCAGGCCCTGGCCGGCGCCGCGGCGGACAAGTGAGAGTGGGAAAGAAGAGATGACGACTACGACACAGGTGCCCTCCGGTTCGCCGGTGGAGGCGGACGAGGCGCTGGACCCGGTGACGTTCGAGGTCATCCGGCACCGGCTGTGGGCCATCAACGACGACCAGGCGCGGATGGCGGCCCGGCTGTCGGCCTCGCCGGTGGTGTACGACGGGTTCGACTTCAACGCGGCGCTGGTGACCGCGGACGGCCGTGGCCTGGTCACCGGGGTGTACATCATGCATCACGGTGCTGCGCTGGACGACTTCGTGCGCAAGCTGCTGGCGGACTGGCCGGCGGACGACCTCCACGAAGGCGACATGTTCTACACCAACGACCCGTGGTGGGGCGCGCTGCACGCCAACGACGGGATCATGGCCTCCCCGTTGTTCTACGACGGGCAACTGGTGGCCTGGACCGGGATCGTCATGCACGACGACGACGTCGGCGGTCCGGTGCCCTCCAGCTTCGTGCTGGGCGCGACCGACCGGTTCGGTGAAGCGCCGCTGTTCCCGGCGATGCGGATCGTGGAGAACTGGGAGCTCAAGCGGGACATCGAGCGGGCACGGCTGCGCAACAGCCGCACCCCGGAGGTCAACGCGCTCAACATGCGTGCCCGGATCGCCGCGCTCCGCGCGACGCAGGAGCGGATGAAGGAGCTCATCGACCGCTACGGTCTGCCGGCGTTCCTGGCCAGCCAGGACGGCATCATCGACTACGTCGAGCGGGTCGTGCGCGGCAGGCTCCGGGAGATCCCGGACGGCACCTGGTACGCCCAGGGCTACGTGGACCACGACGGCACCAACGACGAGGTCTACAAGATCTGCTGCCGGGTCACCAAGCGCGAGGACAACCTGGTCATCGACTTCGAGGGCACCTCTCCCGAGGCCCAGGGCCCGGTCAACTGCGCCCGCCCGGCCATGGAGGGCGCGGTGGTCGGCTGCCTGCTGCTGGCCCTGTGCTACGACCTGCCCTGGTCGGTCGGGGCGCTGCGGCGGATCGTGGAGATCCGCGCCGAGGAGGGCAGCATCAACAACGCCGCGGGCACGGCCGCGGTGAGCCTGGCCTCCATCCAGGGCACCCTGTGCACCCAGGACGTCACCGCCAGCGCGATCGCCAAGATGCTGCTGTCCTCCGAGCGGTTCCGCTCCGAGGCTCAGGCCACCTGGGCGGCGGGCCACCCGGGCGCGGCGATGGCCGCGACCGGCCGCGACGGGGAGTACGCGGTGGGCTCCATCACCGACCCCTTCGCCGGTGGCGGCGGGGCCCGTACCTTCGCCGACGGTGTCGACAGCGGCGGGATCTACCACTCGATGGGCTCCCGGCTGGCCAACGCCGAGACATGTGAGGACCGGCGTCCGTTCCTGCAGTTGTACCGCACCGAGATGTGCGACTCCGGCGGCGCGGGCCGCTACCGCGGTGGAGTGTGCGTCGCCTTCGGCAGCGTGCCCCACAAGGAACGCAGCGACGTCACGGTCCTGACCCTGTCCTCCGGGGTGGAGATGCCCGGCGGGATGGGCCTGGCCGGCGGCGCACCCGGCGCGGCCGTGTCGAACATCGTCGTCCGCGACAGCGACATCTGGTCCCGACTCGGCGACGGACAGGTGCCCCGCGCCGAGGAGGAGGTCGCAGGCGGCACCGTCGAGGCCCTCGCGGCCAAGGACCTCATCACGATCAAGCACGACGATGTCGTCGCCAGCGTCACCAACGCAGGCTCCGGGTACGGCGACCCGCTGCACCGCGACCCCGCAGCGGTGGCCCGCGACGTCATCGAGGGCCACGTGTCGACGTGGTCGGCCCACGAGAACTACGGAGTCGTCCTGACCGACGGAGCCGTCGACGAGGCGGCCACCGAGCAGCGGCGCGCCGACATCCGCAAGGAGCGGCTGGCCGAGGCCCGCCCGGTCCACGGCACGACCGGCACTGATCCGGCCGTGGTGGAGGACGCCGAGGTGCTGCACCCCGTGGCCGACGCCGTCGAGGCCGTCCGCGCCGGGACCGGACTGCGGATCCGCTGCACGACCTGCCACAGCGACCTCGGCGGCTACGAGGAGGACTACAAGCAGAGCCTGGTCTTCCGGGAGAGGCCGCTGACCGACCTGACCGAGCTGAACAAGCGCTGCCGCACCGACGCGTTCGTCGCCCGGGAGTTCTACTGCCCCGGCTGCGGCGTCCTGCTGGTCACCGACGTCACCCACCGCGACGAGCCCGTCCGTGAGGAGTGCCGCTTCTTTCCCGGCCAGGCCCAGCAGGACTCCGACCTGCTGGACGCCACCGCCTGACGACACATCACACCCCGGCCCGGGCCGCCCGCACGGCGGCATGGGCCGGACAGCCGGAGGAGACAGCATGACCACGGCGGTCGACCTCGCCGAACGGATCCGTACCCAGACCGGCCTGGTCGGCTTCTGGGTCGGGACCGACAACCCCCCGATGACCGAGCGCCTGGCCCGCCTCGGCTACGACTACCTGTGCCTGGACGCCCAGCACGGACTCCTGGACGACACCGGCTGCCTGCGCAACCTGACCGCGATCGACGCCGGCACCAGCGGCACCACCGTCGGGATCGTCCGCGTCGCCGCCAACACACCCCAGCACATCGGCCGCGCCCTGGACCTGGGAGCCGCCGGCGTCATCGTCCCCCTGGTCAACACTCCCGAGGAGGCCGCCGCCGCCGTCCGGGCCTGCCGCTACCCGCCCGCCGGGATCCGCAGCTACGGACCCGTCCGCTCCGCCCTGCGCATCGGACCCGACCCGCGGGAAACCGACCGGGCCGTCGCCTGCATCGTCATGATCGAGACCCGTGAGGGCCTCGACAATGTCGAGAAGATCGCCCAGGTCCCCGGCGTCGACGCCCTCTACGTCGGACCCTCCGACCTGTCCCTGGCACTGGGCAACACCCCGCCCGCCGCCGGCTGGTCCACCCCTCGGTTCGTCGACGCCCTGGTCCGTGTCCGAACCGCCGCCCGAACCGCCGGACGAGGATGCGGACTGCACACCAATACCGGGGCCGCCGCGGCCCGGGCCCTCGCCGACGGCTTCACCTTCGCCTCCGTCTCCGACGACATCGACCACCTGCAGAACGCCGCCCGGCACGCACTGGACACCGCACGAAGCGCTGTCCTCGTCGGGTAGCCGGCAAGGAACCGCCCCCATCCGCCCGGTCTGCGGCGGTCGTCGCAGGCCGTGGAGCCAGTCGCACCAAGGCGCCGTCACTTGGCGCCCGAGAATCGGAGTGAGCATGCGTATCGCGGGTGAAGAACTGCCAGTTCCGCAACTGGTCGCACCGCCGCCGGACACGCCCCTGACGTTGTCCCCGCCGGTCGACCGTGAAGGCGGGACACGTGTGTATCGCGATGTCGTCTACGCCAACGAGATCGGCTACCGGCCGCTGCGGATGGACCTCATGGTGCCGGCCGGGGCCGAGCCGGCCCCGGTCGTGGTGTGGATGCACGGCGGCGGGTTCCTCTTGGGTTCACGCCGGCGCAGTGCCTTCTCGGGCCCTCCATGGGACGCGCTGCTGGCTCGGGGGTTCGCCGTGGCGGTCGTCGAGTACCGCTTCGCCTTCGAGGAACGGTTCCCGGCGTGTGTGCACGACGTCAAGGCCGCCGTGCGCTGGCTGCGCCGGTACGGTGCCGACCTCGGCCTGCTGCCCCACGCGATCGGTGCGTGGGGCGAGTCCGCAGGCGGCTACCTGTCGGCCTTCCTCGCGCTCGACGGGCGCCAGCAGGCGCTGGACGGCGAGGTGGGTGTGACCGGCCCGTCGTCCGAGGTCGCCGCGGCCGTCGACTGGTACGGCCCGACGGACTTCCTGGACATGGATGCACAGGCCGAGGGCGCCAGGTCGATGCATCCCCACGATGCCCCCGGATCGCCCGAGTCGCTCCTCATCGGCGGCCCGCTGCAGCAGAACCCGGACGCGGCGAGGGCGGCCAGCCCGCTCAGTTACGCGGCGTCGTCCGACCCCGCCCCTCTCCTCCTGATGCACGGCACAAAGGACCCGTATGTGCCCTACCAGCAGAGTGTCGTACTCGCCGAGGCCATGGCGGCACAGGGAGCGCCGGTGACCCTTCACCTGGTCGACGGGGCGGGTCACATGTTCGAGGGGGTGGATCACGGCCCGCTGATCCAGCAGGCGGTGGACTTCCTGGCGGACCACCTCATGTGACCCCGCACCCGAGTGTTCCTGCGCCGATCAAAGTGTCAATCAAGGGAGCAAGTTGATGGAACGTCGAGATTCTCTGGGCGGGACGATTCCGGACACCGACGATGAGCGGATCGCCGAGCTCGTCGTCTCCAACCACATCCTCTACGACCACAACATCTTCGACGGCTTCGGGCACCTGAGCGTCCGGTCGGCTGCCGATCCCGCGCACTTCTTCATGCAGCGGAGCGGCCTGGTTCCCGACAGCGTCACCAGCGACGACGTCATCGAGTACGACGAGGACGGGGAGCCGTACAAGGCGCATGGCCGAACGGGCCCGAGCGAGCGGTACATTCACAGTGAGATCTACCGGGCGCGTCCCGATGTGATGTCGGTGGTCCACAGCCACACCGACGCCGTGCTGCCGTTCGGGCTCACCAAGGCGCCGCTCAAGGCCGTGCTCCACACGGCCTACTTCCTCGGGAGCGAGCCGGCTCCGGTGTTCGACACCCGTGAGCCGATGGGCCAGGACAACAACATGCTGGTCGACAACGCCCCCGCGGGTGCGGCGCTGGCACGCACGCTGTCAGCCCGGTCCGTGGTGCTCATGCGCGGCCACGGCATGACCGTCGTCGGACCGACCGTCCACGACACCGTGTTCCGGGCCGTCTACACCCGCGTCAACGCGCAGGCGGAGGCCGAGGCGCTCAAGCTCGGGGACCCCGTGTTCCTCAACCGCTTCGAGGTCGACCGAGGCGATCCGGTGTCCGTCCACTGGGCGTGGTGGGCCGCACAGGCCGAGCCCCGCCGCGTTCGCTGATCTGACGAGCTGTCAGAAGTGAGGGTGGCGCAGCCGGCCACTCCAGCTTGTCGATCGATACTTTCCGATTGGTCGGGACAGGGAGGTCTCGTGCAGAAGCTTCTGAATGATCCGCGCACCTTTGCCGCGGAGGTGGTCGACGCGGTGGCGTTGGCCTATCCGGACCGTTTGCGCCGCCTGCCTGATGGCCTGGGTCTGGTGGCCGCCGGAGCGCGGGAGGGCAAGGTGGCGATCGTGACCGGCGGGGGATCGGGACACCTGCCGCTGTTCCTCGGCTACGTCGGGGAAGGCCTGCTGGACGGTGTGGCGGTCGGCGACGTGTTCGCCTCCCCGTCGGCAGCCCTGATCGCGGACGTGGCGCGGGAGGTGGACGCCGGTGCGGGAGTGCTGTTCCTGTACGGCAACTACGGCGGTGACGTGATGAACTTCGACCTGGCCGGTGAGCTGCTGGCCGCCGAGGGGATCAAGACGGCGACCGTGCGGGGGACCGATGACGTCGCCTCCGCGGCGGCCGAGCGGAAGTCGGCACGGCGCGGTATAGCCGGACTCAGTCTGCTGTTCAAGGTCGCGGGGGCGTGCGCGGCGGGCGGCGCGGATCTCGATCAGGTCGTGGCCGTGACCAGGGCGGCATCGTCGAGGCTGGCCAGCATGGGGGTCGCGCTGTCTCCGACGATCCTGCCCCTGCGGGGGGAGCCGACGTTCCAGCTCCCTGCGGGGCAGATGGAGATCGGCATGGGCATCCACGGTGAGCCGGGCGTCGCGCGGGAGCCGTTGCAGCGGGCGGAGGAGGTGGGAGCCCGTCTCGCGCGTGAGATCCTCGACGACCTTCGCCCACCTGCGGGGGCGGAGTTCGCAGTACTGGTCAACGGCCTGGGGGCGACGCCGCGGGAAGAGCTGTTCCTGCTGTACGCGAGCGTCCATCGCACTCTTGCCGAGCGTGGTCACCGCGTGTGGCGGGCGTATGTGGGCGAGTACGCCACCTCGCTGGACATGGGGGGCGCCTCGGTCAGTCTCCTGCAGGTCGACGGCGAGCTGAAGGACCTGCTGCTCGCGCCGTCAGCGGCACCGGTGCTCCAGCCGTGGTAGCCGGACCGGAGGCCCTGACGCGCGCGCTGACCGGTGCGGCGGACGGCATCCGCGGCGCGGCGGCGGAGCTTGCCGCCCTCGATGCCGTGGCGGGGGACGGTGACCTCGGGATCACCGCGGCGAAGATCGCCGACGCTCTGGAGGAGACGGTCAAGAGCGGGACGCAGGTGCCGGCCGACGAGCTGCTGCGCCGGTGCGGCCTCGCTGTGGCGGCAGCGGCGCCGTCGAGCTGCGGCACCCTGATCGCCTCCGGTTTCCTGCGGGCCGCGCAGCATCTTGCCTCCCCACCCGGCCCGGCCGGGAACGGTTCGGCCGCGTCGCCTCAGGCACGTGTCGCGGGAGCCCTGCGGACCGCGCTGGCCGCCATGGCGGAACGGGGTGGGACGGCGGTGGGCGACAAGAGCATCCTCGACGCCATTGCGCCGGCCGTGAACAGCCTCGAAGAAGCTGACGGAGCAGACCTTCGGGCGGCCCTGGCCGCGTCGGCGCAGGCCGCCCGTGAGGGTGCCGCGGCGACGGCGCGGCTCGTACCGCGGGCCGGCAGGGCAGCGTGGCTGGCCGACCGCTCCAGCGGCCACGTCGACGCGGGAGCGCAGCTCTTCGCCTGCGGCTGGAGCGGTGCCGTCGACGCGCTTTCGGCGCGCGGCCGGACTGGCAGCACCGGCTGGCGAGCGCCGAACGCCTCCTGACGGGCAGCGCCTGTCCACGCCCCAGCGTGATCAGCCGCGCTGCGTGACCACGTACCGACGTCCCGGTGATGTCCGGGCTGCCTCGGCACCCGGCTGTCCCCGGGAAGACAACCACAACTCCATCCCTCTGAGGTGATTCTGTGTCACTCATTACCGCGGACGACGTCAAGGGAATCTTCCCGCCCCTCATCACACCCATGACGGTGGACGAGGAACTCAACATGGAGCAGTTCCGTGTGGAGCTGGCCATGATGCTCGACCTGCCCTTGACGGGTCTGGTCATCGGCGGAAGCACGGGAGAGGGCTACGCCCTGACGCCCGGTGAACTCGCCCACCTGACGGAGACCGCCGTCAAGCAGGCGAACGGCGCGCTTCCCGTGGTCACCGGCATCATCACGACGACCACGCGGGACGCGTCCGCACGAGCCGTGGCAGCGCGCGAGGCCGGGGCATCCGGGGTGATGGTGACCCCTCCGATCTACCAACGGCCCAGTATCGACAACCTGCTCGAGTACTACGGTGCCATCCACCGTGCGTCCGGGCTGCCGATCATCATCTACAACGTCCTCACCGGCATGCAGGTGCCCCCGGCGACGATCCGCCGGCTCGCCGACCTTCCTGGGGTGATCGGGACGAAGGAGAGCGCGGGGAGTACTCTCGCGTGGCTCTCTGAGCTCGTGGACACCGTCAGCGACCGGATCTCGGTGACATGGGCGACCGACGACCTGCTGTATCCGGGGCTCGCCCTGGGGGCCGTCGGCACCATTTCCGGAGCGACGTCGCTGTTCCCCCGCGAGTCGCTGGCCCTGTTCGACGCCATCCAGCGCAACGACTACGAGAGGGCGCGAGGCTTCCACTACGCCCTCGCCCCGGTCATGCGCGAGGTGATGTGCGGCGAGAACTGGCCCGGTCTCCTGAAGGCCACGTTCAACCTCCTCGGCCGCAATGTCGGCCCCGCGCGCTCACCTTTCACCGCACCCCCGGCGGATCAGCTCAAGCGCCTGGAGGAGTGCCTGGCGGTCACGTGCGGCAGGCTGGCGGAACTCATGGCCGCATCGTGACCACGGCACCGCGTGAAGGCACCCGCAACGACGCCGAGTTCGCCGCATCACGGCGTGGGCGAGCCGGCCGGCCCTGACCGGACCGAGCGAGTTCCCCTGGGAAACACCAGACAAGGAGTAGGGCCTTGGCCTACAGCATTGCAGTGGACATCGGCGGCACCTTCACGGACTGTGTCGTGGTGGACGGCGCCGGGCAACGGACGGTGGCGAAGGCGCTCACCCGTTACGGCGCCCTGGAGGAGGGCGTACTGGAGAGCCTGGACGTGATCGCGTCTCAACTGAACTGCTCTCGGCAGGAGTTGTTGAGCGAGACCACGACGTTCATCCACGGCACGACCCAGGCCACCAACGCGCTGGTCACGCACACCGGGGCGACCGTGGGACTGATCACCACCCACGGACACGAGGACGTCCTGCGGATCGGCCGGGTGTACTCGAAGATCGCGGGCCTGACCGAGCGCGACATCGTGCACTCCTCGCGCCTGGCCAAGCCGGCACCGCTGGTGCGGCAGGACCTGGTCATCGGCGTCAACGAGCGGGTGGACTGCGACGGCGACGTGATCTGCCCACTGTCCGCGGACGAGGTCATCGCCGCGATCGACACGCTGGTCGCGGCCGGTGCGGAGGCGATCGCGGTCTCGTTCCTGTGGTCGTTCGCCAACGACGCGCACGAGCGGACCGTGCAGCGCCTGCTGGCCGAACGGGCCCCGCATGTCTTCGCGGCGATCAGCTGTGACGTCGCGCCGGTCCTCGGCGAGTACGAGCGGACCGCCACGACCGTGGTCAACGCCTACGTCGGCCCCCGCGTGAACGTCTACCTCCGGACGCTGGAGGAGAAGCTGTGCGCGAACGCCCTTCAGGCACCGCTGCTCGTGATGCAGGCCAGCGGAGGCCTCACCTCGGTCGATGACGCGTCGAGCAGGCCGGTGGTGACACTGGACTCCGGGCCCACCGGCGGCATCCTCGGCAGCCAGGCCCTGGGCCGCCTCTATGGCGAGCCCAACGTCATCTGCACGGACGTGGGCGGCACCTCGTTCGACGTCGGCCTCGTCCTCGACGACGAACTGCCCATCGACAACGAGCCGGTGGTCGCACGCTACAGCCTGCGCCTGCCGAAGGTGCTCGTCGAGTCCATCGGATCCGGCGGCGGCTCGATCGCGTGGGTGGACCAGGGCGGCCTGCTGCGCGTCGGGCCGCAAAGCGCCCGCTCGAATCCCGGACCCGCGTGCTACGGCCTCGGAGGCGAGCAGCCCACGGTGACCGACGCGGACCTCGTCCTCGGCTACCTGGATCCCGACGCCTTCCTCGGCGGCCGTATGGCGCTCGATCGCGACCTGGCCCTCGAGGCCCTCGCACGGGTAGGGAAACGCCTCGGCCTGGAGCCCGAGGAAGTCGCCATCGGCGTCTTCCGGATCATCAACTCGCAGATGGCTGACCTGATCCGCAAGCTGACCATCGAGCAGGGCCACGACCCGCGGGACTGCGTCCTGGCCGCCTACGGCGGAGCGGGCCCCACCCACGCGGCGTTCTACGGCCACGACATAGGCGCGAAGGCCATCATCGTGCCGGCCCGCTCGACCGCCTTCTCCGCAGAGGGCATGCTCGCCTGCGACATCGCCCACACCGTCGACGCCAGCAAGTCGATGAGGTCGCCGCTGACGGCCGGGGACCTGGAGGCGATGCACTCGACGCTCACCCGGCTCGAGAACCGGATCCGCGAACAGTTCCGCGCCGAAGGGACGCCCGACGACGACGTCGACATCGCCCGCTCGGTCGGCGTCAGGTTCCGCCGCCAGGTGCAGACGCTCATGACCCCCGTGGACTCCGGCCCACTGGGCGCCGAGGCCGGAGACGTCATCGCCGCGCGTTTCTCCGAGCGCTACGGAAAGCTGTACGGGGGAGGCGCGCTCCTGTCCGGCGGCGGCATCGAGATCGATCTCCACCGCGTGGTGGGAACGCGACGTGTCGGGCGGCTGCCGGTGATCTCGGCGGAGCCGGAGGGCCCGGACGCCCGAGCCGCCCTCAAGCGGGAACGGCCGGTCTTCTTCGAACACGGTGGATACCGCACCACACCCGTCTACCGGGGCGAGCTGCTCCGCCCGGGCAACGAGATCAACGGCCCGGCCGTCATCGAACGCATGGGTGACAGCGTGGTCGTACCACCCGGGTACGTGGCCGTCGTCGACCACTATCTGAGTCTTCGTCTCCTGCGGACCGCTCCGGCAACGACCGCCGGGCCGTCCCTGACCAGCGCACAAGGAGAGCTTTCGTGACGAGTATCGTTCCCGCCTCCGACACCGGGCAGGAGCCCTCGACGCTCGGTGCAGACCTCGATCCGGTCACCTTCGAGGTGATCCGACACCGCCTCTGGGCGATCAACGACGACCAGGCACGCATGGCCGCCCGCCTGTCCGGCTCACCGGTCGTTTATGAAGGCTACGACTTCAACGCCGCCCTGGTCACCGCCGACGGCCGCGGTCTCTACACCGGGGTGTACATCATGCACCACGGGTCGGCGATGGACGATTTCATCCGCCGACTCCTCGCCGACTGGCCGGCGGACGACATACACGAAGGCGACATGTTCTTCACCAACGATCCCTGGTGGGGAGCACTGCACGCCAACGACGGCATCCTCGCCATGCCCCTGTTCCACAGCGGAACGCTGGTCGGCTGGTCCGGAGTCGTCATGCACGACGACGACGTCGGCGGCCCCGTCCCCTCCAGCCTGCACATGGGCGCCGTCGACCGCTTCCAGGAGGCGCCGCTGCTCCCACCGATCCGGATCGTCGAGAACTGGGAAGTCAAGCGTGACGTGGAGCGCGTCAAACTCCGCAACACGCGGCTGCCGGAGACCGTGGCGCTCAACATGCGCGCCCGCGTCGCCGCGCTCCGCACCACCCAGCAACGCATCACCGAAATCATCGACCAATACGGACTGGACGCGTTCCTCAAGGTGCAGGACGGTCTCATCGACTACGTCGAGCGGATCGTCCGAGAGCGGCTGCGCGGGATCCCGGACGGCAGCTGGTACGCCCAGGGCTACCTCGACGACGACGGCACCACCGGCACGGACTCCCTCATATGCTGCGAGGTCAGCAAGCGGGGCGACAGCCTGACCGTCGACTTCGCGGGAACGTCGCCGCAGGTCGCCGGTCCCGTCAACTGTGCCCGCCCGGCGATGGAGGGCGCCGTCGTGGGCGTGCTCATGCTCGCCCTGTGCTTCGATCTCCCATGGGCCACCGGGGCGATCCGGCGGATCGTCGACATCCGCTCACAGGAGGGCACCGTCAACAACGCGACCAGCCCGGCAGCGGTCAGCATGGCCTCCTTCCAGGCCACACTCCACACCCAGGACGTGATGGCCAGCGCGGTCTCCAAGATGCTGCTGACCTCCGTCGAGTTCGCCTCCGAGGCGCAGGCCACCTGGGCGCCCGGTCACCCTGGCGCCCAGATCGCGGCGCTGGGACGCCACGGCGAGTTCGCCGTCGGCACCATCACCGACACCTTCACCGGTGGCGGGGGCGCGCGCACGTTCGCGGACGGCATCGACACCGGAGGCATCTACCATTCGATGGGCTCGCGGCTGGCCAACGCCGAGACCGTGGAGAACCGGGCTCCGTTCCTGCAGCTCTACCGCAAGGAGATGTGCGACTCCGCAGGCGCCGGCCGCTACCGCGGAGGCGTGTGCGCGGCCTTCGGCAGCGTCCCCCACAAGGCGCAGGGTCCGGTGACCCTGCTGACCGTCTCCTCCGGCGTCCGCATGCCCGCAGGCCAGGGGCTCGCCGGCGGCGCCCCGAACGCGGCGGTCTCGACCACGATCGTCCGGGGCAGCGACATCTGGTCCGTACTGCGGTCCGGCCATGTCCCCACCGAGGGCGAGGAGGTCGACGGCGAGACCGTCGAGGGACTTCCCCCCAAGAAACTGACCACGCTCGCCGACGACGACGTCGTCAACAGCGTCACCAACGGCGGATCCGGATACGGCGACCCCCTGCGCCGTGAGCCCTCGGCCGTCGCCGACGACGTGCGGCTCGGCTATGTCTCGCCCGGCGCCGCCCACGACATCTACGGCGTCGTCCTGGACGACGGTCAGGTGGACACCGACGCCACCGCCGCCCGCAGGGCCGCTCTGCGGGCGGACCGGCTCGCCCACGCCCGACCGGTTCGGCCCGGACAGCAGACCCTGGGCCGCGTCGACACCGGCGACATCCTCCACCCGGTCGCGGACGCGGTCGAGGCCGTACAGACACACGACGGCCGCCGCATCCGCTGCAGCCAGTGCCATCAGGACCTCGGCGGTTACCACGAGGACTACAAATACCAACTCGTCTACCGAGAAATCCCGCTGACCGACCTGACGCAACTGAACCGACTCTGTCGGGGCGAGAAGTACGTCGTGCGGGAGTTCTTCTGCCCGGGCTGCGGGACACGCATGGTCACCGACGTTCAGCACCGCGACGAACTCGTCCACGCCGAGAGCCGGTTCTTCGCGACGGACACGGATGGGGAGGCGTAGCCGGCGGTGCACACCAACCCTTGGAACACTCCACGCACCGAGGTGAGTGACTGATGACGCTGCCGAGCACTTCGACACCGACGACATCGGCTGTGCCGTCACCAGGTACCGGCGCACCTGCGCCGGGGAGCCGCCTGGACGTCCCGTCGCCCGGGCGGCCCCAGCCCGTGCGCACCATCGCTCTCGAGGAACACTTCCTGTCCCGCGACATCGCGGCACGCGCCGGCGGCCCCGGCGAACCGTGGGCCGACGCCCTCGACGACCTCGGTGAGGGCCGGCTCGCGGTGATGGACGCGGCCGGCATCGACGTCCAGGTGCTCTCCCTCGTCGCGCACGGAGTGCAGGAACTCGACCCCGCGCCCGCGCTGGAGCTGTCCCGCCTGGCCAACGACCGGATGGCCGCCACCATCGCCGCCCACCCGGGCCGCTTCGCCGCCTTCGCCACCCTGCCGATGTCCGACCCGCCTGCCGCGGTGGAGGAACTGCGGCGGGCCATCGGCGACCTCGGGTTCGTCGGCGCGATGATCCACGGCCAGACCCGCGGTGTATTCCTCGACGACCCGTCGATGGCGCCCGTCCTCGCAGCCGCCGAGGAACTCGGCGTACCGATCTATCTGCACCCCGGCGAGCCGCCACAGGCCGTGTACGACGCCTACTTCTCAGGACTGGCACCCGCTGTGGCCGCCAGGCTCTCCACGGCGGCATGGGGCTGGCATGCCGAGTGCGGGCTGCACGTACTACGCCTCGCCGCCACCGGCGTCTTCGACCGCTTCCCCGGGCTGCAGCTGATCGTCGGCCATATGGGTGAGATGCTGCCGTTCTCCCTGGCCCGAGCCGATCAACGTCTCAATCCCGTCGTCGATCTCGCCGCGTCAGTGGCGGACACCGTCCGCGAACACGTCCACCTCACGACGACTGGCTACGTCACCATCCCGCCGCTGCTGTGTGCCCTGATGGTATTCGGTGCCGACCGGATCCTGTTCGCAGTCGACCACCCCTTCTCCGACAGCCGCGAAGGCACTGCCTTCCTGTACACGGCCCCTCTCAGCCCGGTCGATCTTCACAAGATCGCTCACACGAACGCCGAGGCACTGCTCGGCATCTACTGAGCTTGCCGGCGTGATGTCGTCATGGTGAGTCTCGTTCCGGCGAGACATCCGCCGATGAGGTTGCTGCGGTATTGGATCCGGCGGAGTCCGTGCCGGAGGGTGCGCATCAGGTGGGTCAGGGTCGGTGAACGGGGTTGGCCTGGCTGCTACGTCTGAGCCGTGCCCGGATGCCCTCGACGGAGTTGAGGTCTGGTGCGTAGGCCTTCGCCCGAGTTCAAGGTCGATGCCAGATGACCTGGTAAGCCGCTGCCGGTTCATTGAGGATCACTGCGAGACTTACCCGGTCAAGCGGCTGTGCCAGGTGCTCGACGTCGCACGCTCCAGCTTCTACAAGTGGCGCCAGGGCCGTGCGGCCCGCGCCGGGCGGGAGCGGGCCGACCAGGCCCTGGCCGAGAAGATCAAGGCCGTCCACGACGACTCCGACGGCACCTACGGCTCCCCGCGCGTCACCGCCGAGCTGCGTGACGACGGAGTGCTGGTCAACGAGAAGCGGGTGGCCCGCGTCATGCGGAAGTTCAACATCGTCGGAGTGCACCTGCGCAAGAAGGTCCGCACGACCGTGCCCGAGCCGGCCGGCCAGGTCGTGCCGGACCTGTTCCAGCGGGACTTCACCGCGCCCGAGCCGGGCGTGAAGTACATGGGCGACATAACCTATCTCCCCGTCGGGGACGGCGAGTTCCTCTACCTCGCGACCGTGCTGGACTGCTTCAGCCGCCGGGTGGTCGGCTGGTCCATCGCCGACCACATGTGCACCGAGCTCGTCGCCGACGCCCTCAAGGCTGCCGCAGCAACCCGCGGCAGCCTCGACGGAGCAATCTTCCACAGCGATGACGGAGACCCAGTACAGGTCGAAGGAATTCGCCGATCTGTGTGCCGAGTTGGGTGTCACCCGGTCCATGGGGGCCGTCGGTGCCAGCGAGGACAACGCCGCCTGCGAAAGCTTCCACGCGTCGTTGAAGCGCGAAACACTGCAGGGCGCACGTCGCTACGACGGCGCACGTGCGTTGATCTAAATTGAGATGCGGTATCCAGCGATCCGGAACGCGGACTCAAGAAGGCCGGCTGGGGTGAAGCCCGGACGGAGCGGCCGCTGGGCCACCCGGTCCGTCTCGTCAGTGGTCGAGGGCCAGGTGCAGGGCAAGAAGATCCTTACCGTAGTCGTTGCCGTTGGGGGTGCGGGTGATGGCGTGGATGTGCCGCTGATTGCTCCCGGCTTCCCATCCCGCCGCTTTTCCGATGGGCCCGAGATCCTGGGAGTCGAGCTCGATGAGAACAACGGGGCTGTGGATGCGGTAGTACATCGGTGCGTTGTCGGTGGTGGGGCCGTGCCAGGAGAAGTGGGTGTCGTCCTTGTGCTTCTTGACCTCGGCCATCTTGACCTTGGCGTGGCCCTCGTTGACGTTCCCGACGAACAGCTCGACGATCTTCCACAGCTTCGTCAGTTGTGCGGAGTTCAGGTCGGTGGCCTTGATGCCCTCATACGCCATGACCGCGTTGTCCGAGTACGCGCCGGCCGTCAGGTCCCGGTCGCTGGTGGTGCTCTTGGTGATCGCGACCGACTGCTGGTCCGCGCTCAGCGAGCGGATGAGAGCGAAGCCGGCGGCGAGCTCGTCCTCGAAGCTCTTCGTGCCCTCGTACTTGCTGTCGATGCCGTAGTTGGCGACGCGGGGCTCGGACCCCATGAAGGTCGGGGTCATGACGACCTGGTCGCCGAGGACAAAGTAGTTGATCACCAGGTGGTGACCCTCGAACTGCCAGCCCCACGGCTCTGTGGCCGACGGGGTTCCCATGATGGTGAGCCAGTACAGCTCGTCGTTGAACTGGTCGGTCTCGTCGACCAACTGCCCCCCGTAGAGGTTGAGATGACGCACCTTGTCGGCGTTCTCAAGCCCGCGGGCACTCATGCCCGCCTTCAGGATCTTCAGCGCCTTGATGCGCTGCCTCTTCGTCATGTCCTGCAGGCTCAGGCCTGCGTCGCGGTCACCGTCCACGTTGGTCCACAGGCGCCACTGATCCTGCGTGTAGTCAGATGTCTGGACGGGAAAATTCACGGCCTCGCGCTGCGCGGCCGTGAGGGAGGCAAGCCATGCCTTGGCCGCGGCCACGCTTTCCCTTGTGGACACGCCAGTCCGGTGGATGCTGTAGAGGTCCTCGATCACGGTGCCGTCCGTGGTCACGCCCACGAATGCGTCCTTGACCCCCGGGGCGCCGCCGCCACCCGGGCCTCCGGTCCCACCACTCGGCGCACCCGAGGGGACACCCGATGCCGTGGCCGACGGGGTGGCCGTCGAAGCGGCCAACGACACATCCGACGACGCATCCGATCGGGACACCGCGAGCATCGTGCCGAACGCGGCGACTCCCGCCGCCGCGAACGCCTGCGTCATGAACCGACGACGCGACGCGAATGCAGGCGAACCGGGCTCGTGGCGACGGTGTCCGTGGGCATCCGTACCCGCCTCAAGGTCCTCATGCTCGGTGCCTGGTTCAGTCACGGAATACTCCTCTGCTGCTCTCCTCCGGCCTCACGACAGGAGGCGGCCATGTGCTCTCGCCAGGGGAAGGTACTTGCGAGACCTGTGAATTGAGTGTCAGAGAACCTTGCTTTTGATGATGTGTCACGTGGCTTGTTGATCGTCCTGCGTGATGGTGGTCGTGACTGGTGATCTCTCCGAACGGTTGGTTCCTGACGGGTTGTGGGCTCTGACCGGGGTCGGCCACCGCAAGGATGGCGCACCCTTCTGACGTTCACCTTGAGGGCCGCCAACATCATTGATCCCGACCGGTACACCGTCTACAACAACGCACCTCTTGAACTGACGAAAGAAGACAGGCAGAAGGCAGACGCCGCGCTCCTGGAACTGCTGGACGAGCAAGAAGACCTCTCTGCTCCGGGCGAGAGGAAGCAGCGGGACTCTTTGAACGACGAGGGCGACACCGGCACGAATTTCTAGGGCGTGTTTCGGAAGTGGATCAAGGTGTAGTGGCGAGTTCGACGAGGTGTCGGGCTGTGCCGGCAGGATCGATGATCTGGTGGAGGTGTGCGCCGGGCAGGTGTGCCACACGCCAGCCGCGTGCGCGGGCCTCGGCGGAAAGGTCGTCATACGGAGGGCCGAACAGCAGGTAGGAGCAGGGATGGTCGTCCCAGCCGTCGGGGACCGGGATGTGCTGCTCGTAGTAGGACAGCGGCAGGGTGGGCTGCTCGTCGATGACTGTCTGCCGCACCATCGGATCAGAGAACATGGGTGCGATGTCTGCTTCGTCCCACCAATCGGTCCAGCGTGGCAGCCTGCCGTTCACAGTCATCGGGCGGAGGAACTCCAGCAACTCGGTTGAGGCGACAGGGGTCGGTCCGATCCGGGCCGGTAGCGCGGCGTCGACGAAGATCGAGTTGGTCACCGGATGGTTGAGGCCTGAGCGAATCGCTGGGAGAAACAAGCCTGCGTTGCTGTGTGCCACCAACGTGACAGGGCTGCTGGCCGAGATCTGCCGGAGGTCGTCGCGGACGGCGTTGACGATGCGGGGCCAGAAGGGCGGAGCGCCGGCGCCTATGTGTAGCAGGGACGGCACCCGTACTTGGTGTCCCGCCGCCGTCAGGTGTTCGGCCACCGGGTGCCACGTCGAGGGACCTACGGACGGACTGTGCACGAGAACGAAGATCGGCTGCATGTGACGATCCTGTCGCCCATGTCTTCGGAGGCGCGACAGTCTTGGCTGACAGCAGAACGCTTCGCTTCGAAGAAGCCCATGCGCCGTCACAGCACGGCCGTTCACAACCATTCGTTGATGGCCGCGACGAGGACGGTAGCCTCGTAGCGGACCGCGAGCTTGTCGTATCTCGTGGGCACGGCCCGGTGCCTTTTGAGGCGGTTGATGCCGCACTCGACCGCGTGCCGAGCCTTGTAGTCCTGCGGGTCGAACTTCGGCGGCCGGCCGCCGCGCGGACCGCGTTTCTTGCGGTTGCGGGCCTGGTCGGCCTTGTCCGGGATGGTGCAGCGGATGCCGCGCCGCCGCAGGTGGGCGCGGTTCTTCCGGGAAGCGTACGCCTTGTCGGCGCGCACACGATCGGGCCGGGTGCGTGGCCTGCCCGGCCCAAGACGCGGGACACGGACCTTGGTCAGGACAGGCTCGAACTGCGGGGAATCGCCCCGCTGGCCGGCCGTGATCACGATGGACATGGGCTTCTGGCCCTGTTCGACGGCCAGGTGCAGCTTGGTGGTCAGGCCGCCGCGCGAGCGCCCGAGCCCGTGGTCGTCCGGCTCGACGCTGACGCCGCCGGGCGGCTCCTTCTGCAGCTCCCCCTTTTCCTCGCCCCGGTGGCGTGCTGGTGGGCCCGGCACCCCGTGGAGTCGACGTTGATGTCCCAGGTGATCAGCTCCTTCGCGTCGACCCGGGCCTGGAGTTCGGTGAAGATCCGTTGCCAGGTGCCGTCCCGCTGCCACCGGCGGAACAGGTCATACGCCCGGCCCCACGGCCCGTACTCGGCGGGCAGGTCCCGCCACGGGATGCCGGTGCGGACCCGGAACCGTCGATCAGCTGCCGCCTGGCCCACATCGGCGGCCGTCCGGGCTTCTTGCCCTTCGGCAGCAGCGGTTCCAGCACCGCCCATTGCGCGTCCGTCGGATCTGCACGCGCCACGAACCGAGATCATCCCACGTTCAAGATCCACTTTCGATACACGCCCTAGAGCGGGAAGGCGCTCCCGGGCTTCGCCGTGGCGAATGTGTCGACGCCCCGCTCGCTGCCGTCGGAGCCGGTCAGACTGTGGCAGGGAAGGAGATGCTGCCGCGGCCAGTGGCGGTAGACCGTGGCGCGGCCGTCACCGGAGCGTTCGGCGGCCGCGGCATGGGTGACCGCCCCAGGTCCGCGCCCAGAAGCTCTGCCGTGGCCGCCCCGCTGCGACGGGGGGCCATCTTGGCCTGGCTCAGCCGACACCAGCTTCCTTGCCTGTGCGGCGGCGCGGCGCCTCTGACGACGTCACTGGCCGGACCCGCCCCATCTGGCAGTACTGGACACGTCTCGGCGTTGTCAGGGCTGCTCCCACCCTCCCCGGCATCACCCGGATCAGGGTGCCCTCAGCTTCAACCCCGCTGCTGCGACAGGGAGTTGGTGCAGGCGACCGGCCGGGCGAACGCCCGGTGCTCCGGCGGACGGCCGGTCAGGGGGCGGGGAAACCCGACGCTAGCATCTCGAACGATGTGTCAAGTATGGCCAGCAGTTCGGAGCCCGGGTCTTCGGGGTTCCACTGTGCCAGGGCGGTCCGCGTGACCGCATGCGCGGCGCCGGCCAGGGCGCGTGGGTAGAGGTCGTCGGCTGTGAGGCCGGTCCGTCGGGCGACGCCTTCCGCTATTGAGGCTTGCGTGCGGCGGTTGTTGGCGAAGGCCATCGGCGCCAGCCGGGGATTCTGCCGGACCAGTTGCTGGCGCTCCCGCCAGGTCGGGTGCTCCAGAAGGCGGCGGATCCCGGCGCGAATCGCCTGGTGAACCGCCTGCAGCGGGTCCGCGTCGGCCGGGCGGGCGACGATCCGCTCGGCCAGCGATCCGCCGGACTGCTCCTCGTTCCAGTCGAGGACGGCGTCGTCCTTGGAGTCGAAGTAGTTGAAAAAGGTGCGCCGGGAGACTCCGGCGGTGGCACAGATGTCGTTGACCGTGACTGAGTCCGGACCCCGCTCCAGGTAGAGGTGAATGGCGGCGCGGTGCAGTGCCTCGCGGGTCTGCTGCTTCTTGCGTTCCCGCAGGCCGACGTCTGCGCCCACACTGCTCACGCCCACTATGGTACATCAGTGCAAAGTTGCACCAGTGCAAAAAATAGCTTAGGCTAGCTAAGTAATTAGTAGTGGGGTCGTGGAGATGGTGTCGCGCACGGTGGTACGGCCGGCAGAACCCCACGAGCCACAGAAAGACGACACGAGCCACAGAAAGACGAGGAGAACAGCGTCTTGTCGAATGTGTGCGGCAGCGGAGGCCGGTGTCCCACCTGCCGCCCGGCCTGGCCCATACGCCTGCGTGATCACCTGCAGGCAACCGACCCCGCCCTCGCCCGCCTGCGCTCAGGGTGGCGGATGCTGACGGTCTTCCCGGCCACCCTGGCCGCGGGATACGGGATGGCTCATGCGCTGGGGCAGCCGAGCCTGTTCGGCCTGACGTACGGCGGCATGGTCGGACTGCTGGTCGGCCTGACCATCGCCGGCCCCAAGGCGGGCACGCTGGCACTCCGCTGCGTCTGGGGCGTGCCGGCCATGCTGCTCGCCCTGCTGTGCGCGATCGAGCTCCAGCCCTACCGCATCCCCGCGCTGATCGCGGCCGCCGCGGCCCTGGGAGTGCAGCTCTCAGCGCGCGCCTACCTCGGCGAGTTCGGGCACGACGCCGGCACCATGTTCTTCGGCGGCTTCCTCGGCGGCATCCTGGTGCCCATACCGTTGTCGCAGATGCAGTACATCGCCCCGATCGTCGCGGTGGCGGCGGTCGCGGCGGCAGTGGTGCAGGTGGTGCTCTGCCGGATGCGCCCGGCAACCGGTCTGGTGCACATCGAACGTGGCTTCCTGACGCGTACCCGCTACGTCGTCCGGCGAGCCACACAGCTGGTCGCGGCCCGGGACCGCACCACCCGCGCGACCCGCAAACTGCGCAACGAGATGATCCACCTCAACGAGGCGGCCATGCTGGTGGACGGCTACCTGGCAAGCTCCGGGCGCCCGGGGCAGCTCGCCGCCCGCCTGCACCGGCTGGTCTTCGACACCGAACTGGCCGCGCACGCTCTCGGCCGTACGGTCAACCAGCTGTGCCGCCACCCGCTGCCCGACGAGGTACGCACCCTCCTGCTGGCAGCTCTATCCGACCTCGACCGTGGCGGTCGCCGACACGACGGCACCGTCCGGGCCTCGGCCGCCCCGCTGCTTGAGTGGCTGGCCCGACACGAGGACGACTCCCCGGATCCTGAACACGAGCGGCTCGTCTCGGCGCTTTACCGGTTCGTCGCCGTGCTCGGCGATCTGCACCGCGCCGGCGACGCCTGGACCACCGAGGCCGATGCCGAGCTGGAGGCGGACAACGCCGCCTCGGACGGCGAGCGCTTCACCACACCGGTCACGCTGGTCACGGGCAAGCTCCCCGGCACCAACCTGCTGGCCAGCCGCGCCCTTGCCTCCGGTGGTATGCGCCGCCCCTGGAACGCCTGGAGCAAGCCCAACGCCCAGATGCGGATCGTCATCCAGCTGTTGATCACGCTGATGATCGCCATTCCGCTGGGCGACGCGCTGAGCGGCAAACGGTTCTACTGGGCCATGATCGGCGCGCTGATCGTCCTGAGCAACACCGACTCGCCACACGAGCGGATGCGCAAGACCGCCAAGCGCGTCATCGGCACGCTCATCGGCGGCCTCGTGGGAATCGGCCTCGCCAACCTCCTCGGAACCGACCACCCGATGGCGACCCTGTCGTTGATCTGTGTGGCCTTGGCGGTGGGCGCCTACTCGATCAGTTCCTACTACTCGGTATGGGCCGGCTGCCTGGCCCTCTCGCTCATCCAGCTCTACTCCTTCACCGGAGGGTTCAAGGACTCGGTGATCGTGCTGCGCGCGGGGGAGAACGCCCTCGGAGCGGTCATCGCCACGCTGGTAGCCCTGGTGGTCCTGCCCATCGCGACCCGCACGCTGCTGCACCGCGCCCAGGCCTCCCACGTCCACTCGCTGGCCACGTTCGTGCGTGAGTCCGGCGAGGTCTGGAGCGGTTCCTCCGGAGCTGAGGGCACCCGCGAGCAGGCCAGGGCAGTGGACCAGGCGACACATGAGCTGCACCGGTTCACCCGCTCGCTCGTTCACCTGCCGGCCAGCGCCGGCCACGAGCGTGCCGAGGACATCCGCTCCACGATGCGCAGGGCCGCCGTCTACGCCCGGGAGATGTCGGTCGGCAGCGGCGAGGCAGTGCTGACCACAGGCCAGCGGGAGCAGCTGCGGAGGATCACCGGCAACCTGTCCGACTCGATCGACGCCCTGGCCGGGATCGTGCCGGACACCGGGAAGGTGTCGGACGGCGAGAATGCGCCCGCAGCCTCCGCCAGTCCCTGGCTCCGCAGCGCCGAAGACATCCGGCAGCTGCAGACGGCCCTGTCCGTCTCCCCGGCCAACGCCCAGCTGCGGCACGCGCTCCACTACCTCGGGTACCTGGACGACCTGCTGGGCGACCTCGCCGCCCGGCTGGACATGCCAGTTCAGGGGAGCGACTACCGCACCGGCGCCCGGGCCCTCAGCCGCGAGCTGTTCGCCCTTCGCGCGGAACAGGCGACTGCGGGGCAGGTTCTGCCTGCAGGAGGCTCAGGACGCCATGCTCGTACGACGGCCCCCGCCACCGCGGCCGCAACCGCTGCGACACTCACCGCCGGTCCCGTCGGGTCCGTCGAAGGCCACCTCGTCTATCTGGACCCCGACCGCTCACCCGCGGTCACGCGTCTGACGGTCCTTCACCCCGACCGACCCCAGCGGGTACGGGCCCTTGATGTCTCCGGTGACACCTTCCGCATCAACGACCTGCCACCCGGCTTCTACCAGATCCTGGCCACCAGCCCGGGACGCCGCCCGGAGGTCGTGGTGGTGAGCGTCACCGCCGACCGGACCACGAACTGCGACTTCCTGCTGCAGGGCCAGGAGGACTGATCGTCCGGCGCGGCTGTTCCACCCCGACCGGATGGAACAGCCGCGCCGGGCTGGGATGCCGCCGACGCCGGATACCGGACCGCATCGTGTTCGAGCACGTCGTCCAGGCCCTGTGGTGCACGGCTCCGGATACGAGCGGATCGCGATGGCAGGCTCGGACTGCACGGCGTTGCGAGGTAGCGGCGGCGCAGCAATGCAGGCACCCTCGACCTGCCGCACGCACCCACGCACACCGTCGTGCTTCGACACGCCCTCGCCCACAACCAGCAGGTCCCCGAAGCCGCTGCCGCACTCGGCCGGGCCATGGGCGACAGCGCCGGCCCGGCGACTTCCCGGTGGGAACTCGTCGGACGCCTTGGCGCCCCACGGTCCCTGCGCGAGCTCGCCATGGCCGAAGGCGACATCAACCGGGTCGTCGAGCTGGCACTGGCCCATCCGTACGCCAATCCACGCGAGGTCACCGCGGAGGGCCTGACCCGGCTGCTGCGTGCTGCCTGGGCCGGGGAACCTCCCGCTGCCTGAGCCGGTCGAGCGGACGGGATGAGCCCGGCCGTCGGTGTGGTCGCCGGGGCGCGCGGCCGCTCCACGGCGGCCTTCGTCGTTCTGCGTGCACCCCCGGACGGGTCAGCCCAGCTGCCGCCGGCCGCTGCCTGGACGCAGGATCGTCAGTGGACGGCTGCGCGACGCGAGGAGTGGTTCGGGATGCGGGTTGTTGTGGATCTCAACCGCTGCCAGGGGTACGCGCAGTGCGTGTTCCTCGCTCCGGACCTGTTCGAACTGCACGGCGAGGAGGCACTGCTGTACAACCCAGAGGTCCCCGAGGACCAGCTCGAACGCGTTCAGCGGGCCGCGGCGGCCTGCCCGGTGCAGGCCGTCCTCGTGGGAGAAGAGGCGAGCACAGTTGTCCAGTGATCTGCAGAGCGGCCGGATCGTCATCGTCGGCGCCTCGCTGGCAGGGCTGCGCGCTGCCGAGACCCTCCGCGAAAAGGGCTTCACCGGCTCGCTGACCCTGGTCGGGGACGAGCCCCATCCGCCCTACGACCGGCCGCCGCTGTCCAAGCAGGTGCTGCTCGGCAAGGCGGCGGCGACCTCCGTCGAGTTGCCGATGCGTCGTGACCCGGAGGCCGAGTGGCGTCTCGGGGTCCGCGCCACCGGCCTCGACCCGATGGAGAAGCGAGTACTGCTCGCCGACGGCGGGTCCCTGCCGTTCGACCGGTTACTGATCGCCACCGGTACCCGGGCCCGGCCCTGGCCGAACCCGGACGAGGGCGCCCTGGACGGGGTGTTCACCCTGCGCACCATCGAGGACGCGGGCCGCCTGGCCGAACGCCTGGACGCCGGGCCGCGTCGGGTCCTGGTGATCGGCGCCGGGTTCACCGGCTCCGAGATCGCCTCCGCTTGCCGGGAGCGCGGCATCGACGTGACGGTCGCAGAGCGCGGGCCCGCGCCCTTGGTGGGGGCGCTCGGCGGCATCCTCGGCAAGTTCGCGGCACGCCTGCACCGCACCCACGGCGTGGACCTGCGGACCGGGGTGACGGTCACCGCGCTGCGCGGGAACGGCCGGTTCACCGGCGCGGACCTGTCCGACGGCAGTCATGTCGAGGCGGATGTCGCCGTGGTCGCCCTCGGCGCGGTCCGCAACACCGAGTGGCTGGCGGACTCCGGCCTTGCCGCCGGGCCGCGCGGGGTCGCCTGCGACGCCGGATGCCGCGCCTTCGACATGTACGGGATCGTCACCGACGACGTCTTCGTGGCCGGCGACGTGGCCCGTTTCCCACACCCGCTCTTCGAATATCAGATGCTCTCCCTGGAGCACTGGGGCAATGCGGTGGAGCAGGCCGAGGTGGCCGCCCACAACATGGTCAATCCGGGGCCGCGCCGACGCCCGCACCTGACGGTCCCGGCCTTCTGGTCGAGCCAGTTCGGCCTCAACATCAAGTCCGTCGGCGTCCCCACCTTCTCCGACCAGGTCGTCATCGCCCAGGGCTCGGTCGAGGACGAACGCCTGGTGGCGGTGTACGGCTACCGGGGCCGGATCACGGCCGCGGTCACCGTCAACATGGCCAAGTGGCTGGAGCACTACCAGCGCCTGATCGAGACGGCCGCCCCGTTCCCGCCCGAGCCCGGCGCCGCCGACCGCCGAGCCGCCGCCGACTTCCCGATCCCCTCCGACGTGCCGGACCCGAAGGTACTCTCGCACGGCCCCACCGTCGCGCTCACCGGCCACTTGCCGGACCGCCGGTTGACCAGGGTGTGGCCCGCCGGCTGACACCACCGTCCCTCCCAGTCGACGAGGAGTCCGGGCATGACCGCCGACACCCTGCTGGCACGGATCACCGACTACGCCAACCGCCCGAACCCCTACCCGCTCTACGCCGAACTCCGCGAGGCAGGTCCCGTGGTGCGCCAGACGGACGGCAGCTATCTGGTCGGCACGTACCACGAGATCAACTCGCTGCTGCACGATCCGTGCATCAGCTCCGACATCCGCAACCTCGCCGTCCCGCTCAGCGGCCTGCCCGACGAGGAGCGGCAACCGCCGGCCTTCATCCGGCTCGACGACCCCGAGCACCAGCGGCTGCGCAGCATCGCGATGCGGCCGTTCGGACCACCGCACAGCCCGGGACGGGTCGACGCCTTGCAGGGGGAGATCACGCAGATCACCGAGGAGCTGATCGACGCGTTCGGGGACCGCAAGCAGATCGACATCGTCGACGACTTCGCCTACCCCCTGCCCGTCACGGTCATCTGCCGGCTGCTGGGCGTGCCGCGCGAGGACGAGCCGACCTTCCGCACATGGTCCTCAGCGATCATCGAGGCCGCCGACGTCCGGCCAGGAGAGGACCGCACCGAGCGCGAACGGGCCGGGGAACAGGCCCGGGCGGAGACGGGCCGTTACCTCATCGACCTTGCCGAGCGCCGCCGCGGCCACCCGACCGACGACATGCTCTCCGCATTCGTCAACGAGCAGGATCCAGCCGCGCGCCTGACCCCTGAGGAGCTGGCGGTCACCGGCACGACCTTGCTGGTCGCCGGGCACGAGACCACCGTCAACCTGATCACCAACGGCATGCTCACCCTGCTGCGCCATCCCGATCAGATGGAACGCCTGCGCCGCGAACCCGCCCTGATGCCGAAGGCGGTGGAGGAACTGCTGCGCTACGAGCCCCCGGTTCACATGCTGTCGCGGCGCACCCCGCTCACCGACGTGGAGATCGCGGGTACCACCATCCCCAAGGGCGCACGGCTGCTGCTGATGCTGGCCTCCGGCAACCGCGATCCCAGGCGCTTCCGTGCCCCCGAACAGTTCGACCCGACGCGCGAGGACAACCAGCACTTCGGCTTCGGCGGCGGCATCCACATCTGCTACGGCGCGGCGCTGGCCCGCCTCGAAGCACAGATCGCGCTGAACACGCTGATTCACCGCCTAGGCACCCCGAGCCTGGTCGAGGACCCGCCCCCGTACCGGACCAGCGCCACGCTCCGGGGCCCCCGCCACCTGCTCGTGGACATCTGAGTGGGCGTTAAGTCCGTTTCTGGTAGCGGCCTCGCCCGGGTTGGGTGAGGAAGCCTTGGCGGGTGAGGCGTCCGAGGCGGCTGCGGGTGACGTTCAGGGTCGGGTCGTCGGTGGGCATGCCGAGGAGCTCGTGCAGTTCGCGGACGCGGGGTGCCTGGTCAGGGTGCTGGTTGAAGGTGTTCAGGATGGCTTGGTAGGCGGTGGTTGCCTGGCAGCCCGCCCGGTTCTGGTAGAGGAACGCGTTCACGACCTCCCGGAGATCACGGGACCCGGGGTCTCCGGTCGCCGACCGCGCCACCCGGTCCTGCTTCCAGGCCGTGATCATCGGCTCGAACAACGCCCACTGCTCGTCCGCCAAGTCGCTCGGATACGGTCTTCGCTCCATGCCCCGAATCCCGGCATGGACATGGCGAGCAGTCGGCCCGTACGGCGATCCGTACCACGAACGAGCGATCACGAACCGAGAGAGAAGGGGCTTAACGCCCTCTCAGTGGTGCTGTCGCTCTGCGCGCGGAGGCTCAGAGCGATGTCGAGGAGCATGTCCTCCTGGCCGGCCACCATCGCGCGGCGCCCGGCCTCCACCAGCACGTCGCGGGTGGACAGCCTGTAGGCGCGGGCGAGTTGTTCGGCGGGACGCAGGAAGCTGCTGTACACGCCGGTGTAGCCGAGGGAGAGGGGTTCGCGGTCCAGATGCACGCGCCGTCCGGCGATACTTTGGTCCTACCACACGCGATGTGTGACATAGTTTTTTGGTTGGACCGTGTCCGTCGAGCCAGGGAGTTGCGTAGTGCCTGTCGAGTGGCAACCTGTGCGGCAGTCCCGCACACATGAGCTCGTGCTCGAAAGCATCGAGCAACGGGTGCTCGCCGGAGAGCTCAAGGCCGGGGACCGGTTGCCGCCAGAGCGCGAGCTGGCGCCGGTCCTCGGCGTCAGTCGGTCAGCGCTGCGCGAGGCGCTGCGGGTGCTGGAGACCATCGGAGTGCTGGTCGCACAGGCGGGCCGCGGGCCGGACGCCGGGGCCCGGATAGTGAGGAATCCCGACGACGCGCTCGGCCGGCTGCTGCGCCTGCACTTCGCGCTGGGCAGTTACAGCCTGGAGGACGTGCTTGAGGCCCGCGTGGTGCTGGAGCGTTCCAGCTTCGAGGCTGCCGCCGAGCACGCCTCGGCGGAGGACCTCGAGCAGGCGGAGGCACTCCTCGTCCGGATGCGGGAGCCGGATGTGGGGGCTTACGAGTTCAACGATCTGGACACCCGGTTCCATGTCCAGATCGCCCGCAGCTCTGGCAACCAGCTGACGTCCACCCTCACGTCGGCTGTACGCGAGTCGGTGCGTCCGTTGATCCTTCGGGCGTTGGAGGGGGCCGAGGACTGGCCGGCCACGGCAGCCGCACTGATCGCCGAGCACACCGAGCTGTTGCGGCTGGTGCGCGCGGGCGAGGGCGCGAAGGCCGCCGATCTGGCCGAGAAGCACATCCGTGGCTTCCACGGCACGCTGGTCGACGAGAAGTCCGGGTCTGACGGAAAGTCCGAGGCAGGCGAGAAGTCTGGGACCGTCGACGGGAAGTCCGAGGCCGGCAAGCGGACCGACGAGGCCGGGACGGCGGAGAAGCCCGCCCCGTAGGGACGGGTGCGGGCTCCTTGCCGTAGGCGGGGGTGGGGCGGATCGCCCCACCCCGCCGTCGCGTTTACGGCAGCATCCAGGACAGCACCGGCAGCGACTGCAGATAGACCAGGACGCACAGGATGGCCAGCATCGCGATGCTGTATCCGGCGACCTTGCGCAGCAGGATCCGTTCGGAGCCCGGCTGTCCGACCGCGGTCGCGGCGATGGTCAGGTTCTGCGGGCTGACCAGCTTGCCGACGACGCCGCCGGAGGTGTTGGCGGCCACCAGCAGCGTCGGATCGATGCCTGCGGCCTTACCCGCGGTCTGCTGGAGCGTGGCGAACAGGGCGTTCGCGGAGGTGTCGGAGCCGGTGACGGCGGTGCCGAGCCAGCCGAGGATGGGCGAGAACAGGGCGAAGAGTCCGCCGACTGTGGCGAGCCAGGTGCCGATGGCAACCGTCTGGCCGGACTGGTTCATGACGTAGCTCAGCGACAGCACGGTGGCGACCGTGGCGATGGCGATACGCATGTTCTTCACGGTGCGCACCGCGGCGGCCAGGCCCATGCGGGCGGTCATCGGGAAACGGTCGGTGTCGCGCGCGCGGCTGTAGATGAGCATCACGAGAAGGCCGGAGATGATCAGCAGGGTGCCGGGGTTGCCGAGGACCTCGAGTTTGTAGACCGCGCTGCCGGCCGGGGAGCCGTCGGGGGCGAGGAGCCTGCCGTACAGGCCGGGCCAGTTGAGCTCGATGTTGAGGGTGCCGAGCAGCTTGGGTACGTCGAGTCCGCCGACCTTGAGTTTGGCGAGGGCGAAGATCGCGATCACCAGGATGTAGGGCAGCACGGCCAGGGTGACACGGCGGGTGGTCAGCGGCTCGGCCTCGACCTGGGAGCGCTGGTCGTCGGGGGTGTTCGGGGTCCAGTAGCGGAGCATGAGCACGGCGGCGGCGAAGCCGGCGAGCGAGGCGACGACATCGGTGAGTTCGTACGCGAAGTGGGACGAGCACCAGAACTGGACGACGGCGAAGACGAGTCCGGTCACGAGGGCGATGGGCCACAGCTGCCTCAGGCCGCGCCGTCCGTCGACGAGGAAGAGCAGCAGCAGCGGTACGAAGAGGGCGAGCAGCGGACTCTGCCGGCCGATGACCCCGGCGATGTCCTCGGGCGGGATGCCGGTGAGGTTGCCTGCGGTGGTGATGGGGATGGCCATGGCGCCGAAGGCGACCGGTGCGGTGTTGGCGACCAGGACGGTCACGGCCGCTTTGAGTTTCGGCAGGCCGATCGCCATCAGCATGGCGGCGGTGATCGCGACGGGGGCGCCGAAGCCGGCGAGGGCCTCCAGCAGTCCGCCGAAGCAGAAGGCGATGAGCATCGCCTGGATGCGCAGATCGCCGCGGCCGACGGCGCTGAAGGAGCGGCGCAGGTCCTCGAAGCGGTTGCTGACCACGGTGAGCTCGTAGAACCAGATGGCGGCGACGACGATCAGCATCACCGGGAAGAGGCCGAAGACCAGACCCTGGGTGGCGGACAGGGCGCCGAGCTGTACGGGCATTCCGTAACCGAGGACCGCCACCAGGAGTGCGGCCACCAGGGCCCCGAGCGCGGACTGCAGGGCGGGGCGCTTGGCCACCATCAGCAGCAGGAAGAAGGTCACGAGGGGCACCAGGCCCAGCAGGGCGGTGGCGGCGAGGCTGCCCCCGACGGCGGTCACGTCGGGGGTATAGGCCGCGAGGACGGCCGGTGGCGCGGTGGTCACGTACGTGCTCCTCCTTGAGATACGCGCGCCTGCCGGTGCCGGGTGCCCCGCCCCGGCGACCACGGCGCCACGTCGCTGATGAACGACTTCTCAGTAGGGCACTGAAGATGTCGCATGTCAATAAGGTCCGACCAAAGTGTTGTGCTTCCAACTGTGGTCAGAGGCTGATATGGTCCGACCATAAATTGACGACCGGGGAGGTCCCATGCGCATCGGACTCTTCGCCACCTGTCTGGGAGACACGCTCTTCCCCGAGGCGGTGAAATCCACCGCGGTGCTGCTCGCCCGCCTGGGTCACGAGGTGGTGTTCCCGCCGGAGCAGACCTGCTGTGGTCAGATGCATGTCAACACCGGCTACCAGCGCGAGCCGGTCCCGCTGGTGCGGGGCTTCGCCGAGCAGTTCGGCGACCCGTCTATCGAGGCGGTGGTCATGCCGTCCGGCTCGTGTGCCGGCTCGGTCCGCCACCAGCACGAGATCGTCGCGGAGCGGTACGGGGACGCGGCGCTGCGCGCCGGCGTCGCCACGGTGAAGGCCAAGACGTACGAGCTGTCGGAGTTCCTCGTCGACGTGCTGGACGTCACGGATGTCGGCGCGTACTTCCCGCACCGGGTGACGTACCACCCCACCTGCCACTCGCTGCGGATGCTGCGCGTGGGGGAGAAGCCGCTGCGGCTGCTGCGCGCGGTCGACGACATCGACCTGGTGGAGCTGCCGGAGGCCGACGCCTGCTGCGGCTTCGGCGGCACCTTCGCCGTCAAGAACGCGGAGACCTCCTCCGCGATGCTCCAGGACAAGATGCGCAACGTCATCGGCACCAAGGCCGACGTGTGCACGGCCGGCGACTCGTCCTGCCTGATGCACATCGGCGGCGGCCTGTCCCGTCTCAAGGCCGGTACGCGCACCCTGCACCTGGCGCAGATCCTCGCCTCCACCCGCACCTCGCCGTACGTCCTCACGGAGGCCGCCCGATGAGCAGCACCTTCCTCGGCATGCCCGCCACACCGCCCCGCTCTCCGTATGGGACGGGCAACCTGCGCGGCGACCGCAAGTTCCCCAAAGCCGCCCACGACGAGCTCCGCAATGAACAGCTGCGCCGCAACCTCGGCAAGGCCACCCACTCCATCCGCGCCAAACGGCTCGCCGTCACCGGCGAACTGCCCGACTGGGAGCAGCTGCGCGACGCCGGCTCGGCGATCAAGACGGACACCATGAACCGGCTGCCCGAGCTGCTGGAACAGCTGGAGCAGAAGGTCACCGAGCACGGCGGCACCGTCCACTGGGCGCGCGACGGCGTCGAGGCCAACGAGATCGTCACCCGGCTGGTCAAGGAGACCGGCAGCGACGAGGTGATCAAGGTCAAGTCGATGGCCACCCAGGAGATCGGTCTCAACGAGCACCTGGAGGGCCAGGGCATCACCGCTTACGAGACCGACCTGGCCGAGCTCATCGTGCAGCTCGCGCACGACAAGCCGTCGCACATCCTGGTCCCCGCGATCCACCGCAATCGCGACGAGGTCCGGGACATCTTCCGCGCGACGATCCCCGGTGTCGACCCCGACCTGGATTCCGTCCCCGCTCACCTGGCGGCCGCGGCGCGGGCGTATCTGCGCGAGAAGTTCATGACGATCCCGGTGGCCGTCTCCGGCGCCAACTTCGGGATCGCCGAGAGCGGCACCCTCGCGGTGGTCGAGTCCGAGGGCAACGGACGGATGTGCCTGACCATGCCCCGGACGCTGATCACCGTCATGGGCATCGAGAAGGTGCTGCCACGCTACAAGGACCTGGAAGTCTTCCTGCAGTTGCTGCCGCGCTCCTCGACCGGGGAGCGGATGAACCCGTACACCTCGATGTGGACGGGGGTCACCCCGGGCGACGGCCCACAGGAGTTCCATCTGGTGCTGCTCGACAACGGGCGCACCGCGGCGCTCGCGGACAAGATCGGGCGCGAGGCCCTCAACTGCATCCGCTGCTCGGCCTGCCTCAACGTCTGCCCGGTGTACGAGCGGGCCGGCGGCCACGCCTACGGATCGACCTACCCCGGACCCATCGGCGCGGTGCTCACCCCACAGCTCGCCGGGATGCACGCCGCCAAGAACGACCCCAACAGCTCGCTGCCGTATGCCTCCAGCCTGTGCGGTGCCTGCTTCGACGCCTGCCCGGTGAAGATCGACATCCCGTCGCTCCTGGTCGAGTTGCGGCACCAGCACACCGAGCAGTCCGGTACGACGGCGGAGAAGCTGGCGATGAAGGCCGCGGCCGCGGTCATGAAGCGGCCGAAACTGTTCACCGCCGCGCAGAAGGCGGCGGGACCGGGCCGCCTGCTGGCGGGGCGTGACGGCAAGATCTCGCACCTCCCGCCTCCGTTCGACGGCTGGAGTGAAAGCCGGGACATCCCGGCCCCGCCCAAGCAGACCTTCCGCTCCTGGATGGCCTCCGCCGAGGGCGCGGCCACCCTGCGGGCAGCCGCCCAGGAAGGCGCCCGGCACAGCGACGACACCGATGACCAGGAGGAGAAGCGGTGACCGCACGTGAGACGGTGCTCGGACGCATCCGGGACGCCCTGGCGCTCGCCCCCACCCCTGAGGTGACCGTCCCGCGCGCCTACCGCACCGGCCGCACCCTGCCCGACGAGGAGCGACTCGCCCTCTTCGTCGACCGGTTGGTCGACTACAAGGCGCAGGTCCATGAGTGCACGGCTGACCGCACCGCGGCAGTGATCGCCGAGGTGCTGCGCGAGCGCGGGGCCCGGAAGATCGGAGTACCGGCCGGACTGGATCCGGCCTGGCTGGCCGCGTACGACGGCGAGATCCAGCAGGACTCCACGGACATCCCGGCTCCGCAGCTCGACGCGCTGGATGGCGTGGTAACGGCTTCAGCGGTCAGCTGCGCGGAGACCGGCACGATCTTCCTGGACGGCTCGTCCGACCAGGGGCGGCGGGCGCTGTCGCTGGTTCCCGATCTGCATGTCTGCGTCGTCGACCTGTCCTCGCTGGTGGTCGGCGTGCCGGAGGCGGTGGCCCGGCTGGTACCGGAACGCCCGACGACGCTGATCAGCGGTCCTTCGGCCACCTCCGACATCGAGCTGGAGCGCGTCGAGGGCGTGCACGGCCCGCGCATCCTGGACGTGGTGATCCGCGTCGACGCCTGACCCTCGTGCACCGACCCTTCAGCGGTGGATCCTTGAGGGCGCTGGGACGGCGAGGCCGCTGCGAAGAGTGGGCTCAAGGAGCTGGAGAAGCACGGCTCCCTGATCCGGGAGCGCGAACGCCACCCGGATGGCACCCTCGGCGCGGCCGGGTACGTCATCACCGACCTGCCCAGCCTGCACAACCCCAGGTCGCAGCCGATGTCGGGTTTTCCACCGGTGGATGACCCGACATCGGGTCACCGGCCCACCAAGAACACCAATCAGCAGAACACCAGACCCGTCCGTGCCCGCGCGGCGACCTCGCTCAAACGCGCGGACGGGCGGAGCAGCCGGATGCACCAATGTCCCGGGCGCCCACGTTTTCGGCGGACGAGGTGCATCCTGGTATGCGGCTGCTGCTCGAGATTGCGGCGAGCCGTCCCGAACTGCTGCTGACCGGGAAGGCGCTGACCGATCAGGGTCGCGTGGTCACCGCGATGATGGATACCGGGTGGCGCGCCGAACAGCTGCACCACGTCATCACCGGCCGGCCCTTGCCGAACCCAGTGCGTACGTCGGTCGGGGCGATCATCGCCGCCCGCCTGCGAGCCGCGCAGGCACCCCGGATGTGGTGTGGCGGGCGGCCCGCGCACCCACAATCGAGGAGGCCCGGTGAAGCCCGCTGCCTTCGACTACGTCGTGCCGCGCACGGTGCCCGAGACCGTCGAGGCACTCGGCGACACCGGGCGCAAGGCCCAGGTCCTCGCGGGTGGCCAGAGCCTGATCCTCGAGATGCACTTGCAGCGCATCCGTCCCGACCTTGTGATCGACATCAACCGCATCCCGGCACTCGACGAGATGCGGGTGTACGACAACTCGTTGCGCGTCGGCGCGTTGGTACGGCATCAAGCCTTCGAGTCCGCCCAGGCCGTACCGGGTCCGCTCGGTACGCTCTTCTCGCGCGCCGTCGTGAACATCGCCCATCCTCCCATCCGCGCTCGCGGGACCATGGTGGGCAGCTTCGCCTGGGCACATCCGGCCTCCGAGTGGTGCGCCATCGGCGTCGCCCTGGACGCAGACGTCGAACTACACGGCCTGGACGGCGTCCGCGAGGTCGCAGCACGCGACTACTTCCACGGGCCGTACCGGACCGCGCGCCGCCAGGAGGAGCTGATCACCTCGGTCCGGTACCCACTGCTGGGCGAGGACACAGGGGTCGGCTTCGTCGAGCACCGGCGAACGCACTTCTGTTTCGCGCAGGTGGCCGTCGCGGCAGCCCTGACGGTACGGGACGGACTGGTCCACGAGGCGCGGATCGGGCTGGTCAACTGCGCCGACCGACCGGTGCGGGCACGCGCCGCGGAACAGGCACTGATCGGTGCCGAGGCCGACTCCCTCCTGGTCGACTACCGGATTGAACGGCGACGAGTACCCGCTCGACGTCGAGCCACGGCGCATCCCCGCCGACGTACTGCGGGAGGACTGCGGTCTCACCGGTACACATCTGGGCTGCGAGCACGGCATCTGCGGGGCCTGCACAGTTCTCGTCGACGGCAGGGCCGTCCGCTCCTGCCTCATGTTCGCCGTGCAGTGCGACGGCAGCTTGGTACGCACCGTGGAAGGGCTTTCGGGGCCCGATGGCGAGCCACACCCCCTCCAGCGTGCCTTCTCAGCAGAACACGCCCTGCAGTGCGGGTTCTGCACACCGGGATTCCTCATGGTGGCCGCCGGAGCGCTGGAGGCCGATCCCGCACTCGGTGACGACCCGGAAGCCGTCGCCGGCCTCGTGGGCTCCAACATCTGCCGGTGCACCGGCTACGAGCCCATCAGGCGCGCCATCACCCGCGCCGCCCGGGAACAACAGGGCACCGCCACCTGAACAGCGCGGCTCCCCGGCGCGGTCGGTCGGCCGCCGCATCGTGAGCGGCGGAAAAGCGGTTTCGGCGCGTGAAGGTCCGCGTGCCGCACACCGTTGTCCGGCATCCGAGAACGGCGCCGGTCGAGGCCATTGCGGCTGCGTGGCCATGGGCGCCGGAGACCAGCGGCCGGCATTTCGGCGCCCATGCCGTGCCGGCCGAACTGGTACCCGGGGCGCCGCCGGCATCACACACAGCCACGCACACGGCCGAGCCTCTCGAAGCGGGACGCTGCGGCGTACGGCGACGACGACGGCATAGGGGGAGGAGGACCGAGCCCCACGCGCGAAGGCCGAAGGGAGCGGCACGGGAGGTTCTGCGCCCGGACACGGCCGTGCACTTGTCGGCATGGGCGGGGCGGGTGACGCCGGGCGGCTCTGGTCATCTCTGGGGGAGATGACTCTTATCTCGGGTCATCGTCGTGATGGAGGAAGCGGCGTGGGGCGGGGACGGTTGTGGATCGGTGACGGCGGTGCGGGGGACCGCCGGCGGTGGTCGGATCGGTTTTCGTGGGTCGGGTTTTCCCGCCCTGTTGTTCGGAGGGTGTGCATGTCTGCAGTGCCTGGTGTTGTGTCGCGGCGTCGCTCAGAGTCTGCTGGGAGTGCTGCGCCGGGGGTGCCCGGTTGGCTGGTCGTGCTTTTCGCGGTGGCCTCGGGCATGACGGTGGCGAACCTGTACTACGCGCAGCCGCTGCTGTCGACGCTGAGCGGTGCTTTCGGCGTCAGTACGTCGGCTGCAGGGGCGCTGGTCACATTGACGCAGGTGGGTTATGTGATCGGCATGCTGTTCCTGGTTCCGCTGGGGGACCGGTTGGAGAAGCGCAGTCTGGTGACCGGTCTGCTGGCCGTCACGACCGTCTCCCTGGTGGTGGCCGGGCTGGCGGTGAGTTTCCCGATGCTGCTCGTCGCCTCGCTGGTAGCGGGTGCGACATCGGTGGTGGCGCAGATTCTGGTGCCGTTCGCGGCGGGTCTGGCTCCTGATCATGCGCGTGGTCGTGTGGTGGGGCGGGTGATGAGTGGTCTGCTCACGGGGATTCTGCTGTCGCGGACATTGAGCAGTGTGGTGTCCGACCTTGCCGGCTGGCGGGTGGTGTTCCTGGGCTCAGCCGGGTTGATGGCGGTGCTCGCGGTGGTGCTGCGTGCGGCTCTGCCGCGGCATGAGCCGACCACGGACGTCGCCTACCGTCATGTGCTGCGTTCTACCGCGGCGCTGGTGCGGACGCATCCGGTGCTGGTGCGCCGTGGCCTGTATCAGGCGGCGATGTTCGCGGTGTTCAGCGCCTTCTGGACGACTGTCTCCTTCGTGCTGACCGGTCCGGGCCTGCACTATTCGCAGCTGGGAGTGGGCGTCTTTGCGCTGGTGGGTGCGGCTGGCGCGGCTGTGGCTCCGTTTGCGGGACGGTGGGCGGACCGTGGGCTGGCGCGTCCGATGACGGGTGCGGCATTCGTGGTCGTGGCGCTGGCGTTCGTTCTGGCGGGCCTGGGTGCGCACAGCGTCGTGCTGATCGCTGTGGCTGCGATCCTGATCGACATGGCGGTGCAGACGACGCTGATCCTGGGCCAGCACACGATCTACCAGCTTGATCCTGCCGCGCGGGCCCGTCTGAACAGTGCGTTCATCGCGATCTTCTTCGTCGGTGGAGCGGTGGGCTCCCAGCTGGGATCGGTCGTCTACCACGCCGTGGGCTGGAGCGGCCTGACGGTCCTGGGAACCGTGCTGCCTCTGGCCGCGCTCCTTTACTGGACCTCCGAACGCCGGCGGGGGAAGCAGGCCGTGCCGAGCGGAACGAACGCCTGAAACAGGACACCGGGCGACCGCCCGGTGTCCCTGTTGCCATATGGCGAGACCTTGGGTTCCCCTGATGGAGCATGTGCCCTCCTGAGCCTGTGGAGGAGACCTTCCTGGATCCGGGCGACATCGTCTTCTGCGACCCGGGGCGGTCGGACTCCCTGCGTTTCGGTCACCCCTGCGCAATGAGGTCTTCCTCCTGCCCCGGCGCAGCCTGGGCGTCGCCGAATCCGACCTGTGCCGGAGCACAGGTGTGCCCCTGGCCTGTGGGGAAGGGGCGCGAGCGCTGGTGGCCGACTTCCTCTCCGCACTCGCCTCGGAGGCCGAGTGCCGTCGGACAAGCATCGGTGACCGGCTCGCCCACAACGCGGCGGACCTGCTCGCCGTACTGGTCACGGAGTGGGCTCTGGAGCAAGGGGGGCTTTCCGTGACGCCTACGGCATGTCGCCCAGCGAGTGGCAGCGGGCGGGGTGACGGGCGGTCAGGTGTCCGCCCCTGTGGCCGTCCTCGGCTGGGTCTCGGGCACCACAGGCCCTGACGGGCGTCGAAGCCATGGATCACCTCTGATGCGGTACCCGGTACAGCAGAGTGTGCCCGTTCCTCGGCTGACCGTGGTCACGGTCGGCGTCGACCGGTCTGCGGGGGAAACAGCTCACCAGCGACCCCGTTCACGTCCGGGCTTTGCCGGCCGGTCGACGAGACGATGCTTCATGCTCGGAGCCGCGAACTCCGGAGTGCCTGCGTTCCGACAACGTGTCGTGGCGGACGGTCCGCGATGCGGTGGAGGAGATCGCTTCGCTGGTGATCGGTGGCGGCTGCTTCGCGCCCGATGTGTGCGAGCCTGGCAGCGAGTGAAGCGGCAAACACGGTTGGAGGATGACCGTTGCCGTGCCAGGCGGTCACGGTGCCCGTGACGCCGCGGCCGGTGACCGCTCTGTCCCACAGCGAGCGGCCCAGACCCCGATCCCCGCCGGGATGCAGCAAGTCAGGGACCCGTAAGTGGGATGAGGAAGACCTGCGCCGCCGGGACGACATCTGAGCGCCCGCCCGACGCACCGCTGATCTCCGGTGTGGGCGCCTGCTGGCGGGGATACCTGCACTTCATGAGGTTGCTGGCGGGGTTCCACGAGGCTGACCGGTATCTGACGCAGCAAGCGGCTTCCCGCGTGCCGCCTGCGATCGGCGGCATTTTGTCGAGGCAGGAACACAGTGCGCTGGAGGGCGCCATCGCATGCGCTGCAGGGCAAGCCGCCCCTCGCCCGCACGCATAACCTCGTCCCAGAAGGCAGCAGAACATGGCAGGAGACAGCCCATGACCACCACCAGCAACAACGCCCGGCTTGTGGACACCAGCCAGCCCTGGCTGCACCAGAAGGGCGAAGTGATCCAGGAGTTCGGGACCGTCAAGCAGTTCCCGATCGGTCTGTCCTACGAGACGCGGATGTACTCGTGCCAGCGCCTGAACAAGGTTCTGGCGGACACCCAGATCCTCTACGGCCTGTACAAGAAGCACCACTGGCTGATGCGCGGTGCGACCTTCTACCAACTGCATCTGGTCCTGGACAAGCACGCGTCCGAACAGCTCGAACTCGTCGACACCATCGCCGAACGTGTCCAGTCCCTGGGCGGCGTCGCGGTCGGCGACCCTCGTCACGTCGCGGAGATCACGTCGATCCCGCGGCCTCCGGACGGAGTGGAGGAGGTACCGGCCATGTTGTCGAGGCTCCTTGAGGCACACGAGGCCATCCTCGTGGAGGCCCACGACGCCGCGGCCCGCACCGTGGAACTGGGCGACGACGGCACCAACGACCTGCTGGTGTCCCAGGTGATCAGGACGGGCGAACTGCAGGCATGGTTCCTGGCCGAGCATTTGGTCGACACACCGCTCGTCCGCGCCTGAGGCGCTCCGCGCTCTACCATGCGTTGAAGAGCGAAGATCGTTACGCGCACGCCAGACGGGGCGCTGCCTGACCGGGAGCGGATGATGGATCTGCGGCAGATGGAGGTTGTCGTCGCGGTGGCGGACGCGGGCGGTTTCACGGCGGCCGCCAGACGGCTGCACGTGGTCCAGTCGGCCGTCTCAGGAACGGTCCGGTCCCTGGAACGCGAACTGGGCACCCCGCTGTTCAACCGCACCACTCACCGCGTGACGCTGACGTCGGCGGGCGAGGTGTTCGTCCCCGCTGCGCGCGCCACCCTCCGGGCCGCTGAACTGGCGCGCGAGGCGGTCGACGCCGTGCGGGGACAGCTGCGCGGTCGGGTGACGGTGGGCACCATGCAAGGTGTCTGGGCCGGTCTTCACCATGCCCTGGCCGCCCTGCGCGCGGAACATCCCGGTGTGGTCGTCCAGTTGAGGCAGGCGGCGGTGGCCGACATCCGACAGGCCCTGCGTGACGGAACGGTCGATCTGGCCGTGGTGGCCCTCGACCGACAGCAGCAGCGGGGCCTGGCGACCCGGCTGCTGTCCCGAGAGGAGATGGTTCTGGTGGCATCCCCCCGGCGGGTGGTCCCTGGCACCACCCCGACCGGCGAAGCCGCCCTCGCTGAAGTCGCCCAGCTGCCGCTGGTCGATTTCACCCCGGGCTGGGCCATCCGCTACGCGGTCGACCGGGCCTTCCGTGCCGCGGGCGTGGAGCGCGTCACGACTTTCGAAGTGAACGACATCGTCGCCGCCGCCGAACTGGTCCGAAACGACCTGGGGGTCTGCATCATGCCCAAGTCGATCGCAGACCGCTTCGCCGACCTGACCCAGTACCGATTTGACCGCCACGCGCCGAACTGGAAGATCATGGTGGTACGACCTCCCGGTGAGGCCCCGCCGGCGGTCGCGGCCTTGCTCCGACACATCACGTGACAGCGCGGCCACATGATCCGGCACCGGCTTCTGGCGGCATGTCGGTGTTGAGGACGCTTGCCGGCTGCCGCCGGGCGCCGCCACGCATCGTGACGTCCTCCGTCGGCGGTACCGTTCCTAGGGCCACCGCGCTGGACGGCGCGAAAGCCGGCTTCGCCGTGCGTGTCCTGCTCGACTACACCGCCGGCGTCGCCACCGACACCCGGCAACCCGCCGTTGCGCAGGCCGGGGACCTGCTGCACTACGCGAACAGCCGTGACCGGTGGGAGCGCCGCAGCCAGGGCGAGGGCTCCAAGGGACAGCGGTACTACGACTGGGCCTGGTTCGAGGTGACCCTGCCCGGCCAAATCCCCGCCGACGGCTTCGCCCAGCACCTGCTGATCCGCCGCTCCACCGAGAAGGAGTAACTCGTCGGCAGGCGGTGGGGCAGTACCAGGTCCGCCGCTGGACCTCCTGGCACCGCCACGTCACCTGCGCGATGTTCGCGCTGGCCTTCCTGGCTGTCCAACGCGCCCGCCACCTTGACGCCGAAACAGCCGCCGCCGACGCGGACCCCGGCCGGGAACGGGATGACGATCTGAGAAAAGCCCCGACCACGGCGGAACACAGCGGCTGCCGCTGATCTCGCTGACCGTCTCGACTCTGGCCGCCGCGCTCGCCGGGACCGCCCTGCCCGTCCACCACGACCTCGGCTACCACCTACGACAACATCACTGGCGGGCCGTCCACCAGATCCGAGCCACCGTCAGCCACTACCCGCCGACACGGCGACCCCCTCCCCGCCCGCCTCCGCCCCTGGCAGCGGCCGACCGACCAGAACCGATCGCATCACCAAGATCTGAGGTTGTACTACTAAGTTGGCGCTGTGACGGAAGTAGCGAAGGATGTGCAGGATGCCGAGTCGGAGCTCGACGGTCCGAGCCTATGGCGTCAGCGGGATTTCATGCTGCTGTGGAGCGGCCAGACGGTCAGCGAGATGGGCTCAGCGGTCACCCAGATCGCACTGCCGCTGGTCGCGGTCGTCGCGCTCAAGGCGAGCACGTTCGAGGTCGGGCTGCTGACCGCCGCCACCACAGCAGCGTTCGCGGTGATCGCGCTGCCCGCAGGTGCGCTCGTGGACCGCGGCTCCAAGCGTTCCATCATGATCGCCTGTGACATTCTCCGTCTGCTGATCATCGGCTCAATCCCGGTGGCGGGTGCCCTTGGCACCCTGACGTTGATGCAGCTCTACATCGTCGCTATTACAGCCGGCGTGTGCACGGTGTTCTTCGACGTCTCATACCAGAGTTATGTGCCGTCGCTGATCCGCGCTGAGTACCGGATGGACGCCAACGGCAAGTTGGGGGCCACCCAGGCGTTCGCGCAGCTCGGGGGACCCAGTCTGGGCGGGGGACTGGTCGCGGCGTTTGGCGCGGCGGGGGCGATGACGGCCGACGCGATCTCTTACGTGGTCTCGGTCGTCTCGATATTCGGAATCAGGACGCGCGAGGAGCCGCCGCCCGCGCGGCGAGCGGACGAGACGTTGCGGAGCCAGATCGCCGACGGATTGAGATTCGTTGTTCAGCACAAAATATTGCGGAGGGTCGTGGCGTGCACGGGCACCGCGAACCTGTTCAGCGGCATGAGTTCGGCGCTGGCGATGATTTTCCTCATCCGGGTGCTGCACGTGCGTCCCGCGTTGACCGGGCTGCTCATGGCGGGCTCGGCCATCGGCGGGATCGCCGGGGGAGTGTTCGCCGGCCGGCTCGCCAAGAAGATCGGCTCGGCGCGGATCATCTGGGTGTCGATGCTGGTATTCAGCGCGCCGCAGGTCATCGCGGCGGCCGCTTGGCGAGGCTGGGGAGTGCTGCTGTTCCCGCTGGGCTGGGGCATCGCGTACTTCGCCGGGATGGTGTACAACGTCGCGCAGCTCAGCTACCGGCAATCGGTGACACCGCCGGAGCTGATGGGCCGGATGAACGCGGCCGTCCGCTGGGTCGTGTGGGGCACGCTGCCGATCGGCAGCATTCTCGGCGGGGTGCTTGGCACGCTGATCGGGGTGCGGCCCACACTCTGGCTGGCGTTCATCGGTTCATGGGCGGCCGGCTGGTTCGTGTTCTTCTCCCCGCTCCGCCACATGCGCAATGTTCCCCAACCCGCGTCCGAGCCCGCCCCCGGTGTTACGCGTTGATGGTGAGCACAGGGTCGTCGCTGAGGCCTACGCATACGGCATGGGCCGAAGGCGTCGCCGAAGGTAGCGACACCGTAGCTTTCGGGGTCCTGGCAGGCACCTTCCCGGATGGCGTGCACGCGGCGGAACTGCACCTCGCTGGTGAGGTCACCTTTCTTGACGAGGTTGCCCTCGAATACCGGGACCGGGGTGATGTGCCTCGGCGCCGGGAAACCTCAAGATCCCTGATGGGGTGCCCCGTGTGCCGTTCAGCCGAGGGTGAGCCGGAGCATCGGTGGGGAGGCGGCGTTCTCCCGGGAGTTGAGGACGACGGCGAGGCCGGCCGTCGCCTCGGCCAGGGCGACGCAGACCCGCCCGGACGACTGCGAGCCGACGTGGGATGTGACGTCGAAGGACAGCCAGGATTTGGTGGTGGTGGCGCTGGTGGTGGCCAGGACGGAGCCGAGTGCGGGTCTGGTGTTCCAGGTCAGGTCCGTCTCCGTCCATGCCGTGTCTGTCACGCCGTACGCCTCGACGGTCGTCTGTGTACCGCTGGAGTCGGAGACGAACCCGTAGACGGACAGGGTGGCTGCCGTGATCGTGCCCATGATCGGTGAGGTGTCGAAGGCGAGGTACGCCTGGCGGTTGTAGCCGGTGCCGGCGGCGTTCTTGACGACGAGGGTGGTCGTGGTGCCGTAGCTCGTGTCGGCGTAGGAACCATCGCGGACGTAGCCGTCGGCCAGGGCTGTGAGTGTGGCGGACGTGAGGGCGAACGTGGCCTCGCAGGTGGCTCCGGCGGCGCCGGAGACGTCCACAGCGAAGGTGAGGGCAGGGGAGGACCGTGTGATGGTGATCCGGGAGTCGGCGCTGGTCAGGGTCCCGCCGTGGACGAGCTGCACGGTGATCGTCGACGCCGTGTGCGTGGGGTCGGAGACTCCTACCGTAAGGGTGCCGGCGTGTTGGCGGGTGACGACGGCACAGGGTCCGCTGACGGTGATGCCGCCGACGGATCCCGCGCTGAAGAAGTTGGCGGCGGTCACACCCAGGGAACGGTCGCGCACCGCCTGGACGGTGGCGGTGTTGGCCAGGATCTCCATGGTCGGCGTCGCGGCGCGGGTCGCCGTCTGCGCGGCGGTGAGTCCGGGGAGCAGTACGTAGGCGTAGGAGTCGTTCGTCGGCGCGGTGCCGTGGGAGAGGCACAGGGACATGTAGGGGCGGGTGGTCGGCGTGGTGGTGCCACCGGTGTTGATGTCGCTCCAGGCGCCCGTACGCTCGGTGCGGGCGGCCTGGACGGTGGCGCCACCTGGGAAGAGGTAGCCGCCCACACCCTCCAGATGGGCCCAGCCCGAAACGGTCAGGAGCTGCGACCAGTCGGCCGGGCCGGGCAGCGCCGTGCCGTCCACGGTGAGGGTGTTGGTGCCGCCGCTGTGCAGGTTGCGGTTCTCCACGACGGTGACCACCTCGGCTCCGCTGCCGCCGCCGATGCCGGCGCCGAGACAGACGACCGAGTCGTCGAGGCAGAACCAGGACTTCTTGGCGGTCAGCGTGGATCCGTACTGGCGGAAGTCCATACCGACGGCGCCGTACGTGCCGGACAGGCTCACCCCGCCGACCCAGGTCGTCGCCGGCCGGGTACCGGTTCCGGCCGAGTCGGCGAGGGCGAGCGTGTCCACCGTGGTGCCGGCCAGCCGGTACGGGTCGACCGTGGGCCAGAAGTCGTCGGTGAACTGGCCGAGGTCGGAGGCGAGGTAGACGTAGGCCATGCCGTCGCCGGTGTGCCAGCCGTGCAGGTTCTCGCCGTTGCTGGACTCGTAGCGGGCGATGCGGGCGGAGGACATGGCCAGAGCGAGAGCCCAGCCGTCGCCGCGGTGCACCACCCGGTCCATGTTCGGGAACTGGACGTGCTGCCCGACCGGTTCGGCGATCGCGGCCAGGGAGGGGTTGTTCAGCACCGGTTCGGCCAGGGCAATGCCGGCTGTACCGGCGGTGCCGGTGAACGGGGCGTACGTGTCGCCCCGGGTGATCCAGCCCTTGGCGAGGCCACGGAAGCGTGCGGTCTGCGCGGCCGTGGGGGCGGACAACGCGGCACGCAGGACGGCCTGGGCGGTGAGGTTGCCGTCGTAGAAGTCGGTCTCGGTGGAGCGGCTGACGGCCCGGCCGCGCACGGCGTCCATGCACAGCCCGTTCCAGATCCAGGGCGCGAACGCGGTGTCGACGGAGGTGTGGATGGTGGCGGCTTCGGCGTCGCTGATGTCCCAGTCGGTGCCGTTCAGGAGCTGGAAGAGGCAGGTGAGGCCGCGCAGCAGGACCATCCCGTAGGTGCCGGTGTAGGGGATGTAGGTGTGCTGGACGAAGGAGCCGTCGGCGTAGAGGCCGTCGCCCGAGGTCACGTAGGGGAAGACGTCCGACAGGGCTGTGGCGGCCATGGCCAGGTGTTCCTCGCTCTTGCCGAGGATGCCTCGCAGGGCGACCACCTGGCACAGGTCGACCCGGTTCGCGCCGGTGGAGGTGGTCCGTGCGGTGCCGTAGCGGTTGAGGGTGGGGTCGGGGACGAAGTGGTCGATCGCCGCGATCCAGTCGGTGAGTTGAGCAGCCGACAGCAGGGGGTGCACCAGGACGGCGGCATTGGTGAGAGCCTGCGGGCAGCCGACCTCCCACTCCCACCAGTTGCCCGTTTCCTCGGTGCTCGCGCTGTAGACCTGCGCGTGCAGGAAGTCCAGGCCGGTGACGACGGCAGCGCCGAGGTCGGCGTTGCCGTACAGGGCCCGTCCGCTGCCGTCGGTGGCGGCGGTCCCTTCGGTGGCATAGGCGGTGGCCATCGTCGCCAGCTGTTTGTAACTGGTCGTCATGTTGGCGGGAGTGGACAGAGTCAGGCCCGGCCAGAGGGAGTTGGCCGACGTGTCGACGGAGAGGGTGCTCCACAGACCGGTCGCCGTGGTCGACAGGGCGGTCAGGGCTGTCGCGTAGCTCGGGTCGGAGGCGTCGATCGCGCCGCCGGTCAAAATGCCCGCCCACGTGGTGCGCAGCGTGTCGTAGGCGTCGTCCGCGGCGGCCGGCGTGGCACCGGGGAGCAGTTGCAGGGCGCCGCCCGCACCGCTGAGCGCCAGCGTCATGGCGGACAGGAATCCGCGGCGACCGAACCGCGTGGTGGTGAACTCGTGCACAGGAACCTCCTCGGGGGATGCGTTTCAGGGGTGGCGCACGTACGACGGGGACGAACCGGGGCTCCGCCGACGGGAGCTACCCGGGCATCCGGTCCGCAACGGTGGGCTGGGCGGCCCGCGATCCGAGCAGGCGCAGCAGCCGTGCGACCTCGTTCCTCATCGCCGCCCGTCCTGCTGCCAGATAGCGGCGCGGGTCGACGGACCGGGGGCGGGCCAGCAGGTCCGAGCGGACGGCCCCGGTGAAGGTCGCGTTGAGATGAGTGGAGATGTTGATCTTCGTCATGCCGTGGCCGATCGCCCGGGTGAGATCCGCGTCGCTCACCCCGGACGAGCCGTGCAGGACCAGCGGTACGGGCAGCTCGGCACGCAGGGCCGAGATCAGCCCGAAGTCCAGGGCGGCGTCCCGTACCACCATGGCGTGCGAGGTTCCGACGGCCACCGCGAGTCCGTCGACCCCGGTGGCGTCGACGAACGCGGCGGCCTGCGCCGGATCGGTGCGCACTCCCGGCGCGTGCACGCCGTCCTTCCCGCCCACCTCACCGAGTTCGGCCTCCACCCAGACCGAGGCGCCGTGGCAGTGCTCGACGAGGGCGGCTGTGGCCGACACGTTCGCGTCGTACGGGAGCGTCGAGGCGTCGTACATCACCGACGGGATCCCGAGGGCGACGGCCTCGCGGACCAGCATGGGTGAGGTCGCGTGGTCCAGATGCACCGAGACGGGGACTGAGGCCGCCTCGGCCGCCGCGAGCGCGGCGACGGCCAAGGGCCGCAGGCCACCGTGGTAGTGGGCGGTGTTCTCGCTGATCTGGAGGACGACCGGAGCCACCACGTCCTCGGCTGCCGCGACGATGGCGGTGATGTGCTCCAGCTGGATGACGTTGAAGGCGCCCAGGCCGCGTTCCTCGGCAGCGGCGGTCGAGGCGAGAGGGCCGGTTCCTACGAGGGGCATGAGCGGTTTCCTGTCTGCCTGAAGAAGAGGATGAGGCGGGATGCCGGTGGCCGGGCCCGGCGCTAGAGACGGGCGTCGAGGGGCGCGACCTCGACCAGAGCGAGGAGTTCGTGGTACATCGGGGCGTCGAAGGCGCCGGCGATCGGCGCCCGTACCGCGGCCGCGGAGACGGCGACGGCGTGGCGGAGCCGGTCCGGCCAGGGGGTGTGCCCGGCCAACCCCGCGGCGAGCGCGGCGACCGCCGCGTCCCCGGCCCCGGTGGGGTTGCCCCTCACGCGATACGGAGGGCGGGCGTGCCAGCCGCCGTCCGGGGTGAGGGCGAGCATGCCGTCCGCGCCCAGCGAGACCACCACCGCCTGGGCGCCGGCCCGTAGCAAGGCCCGCGCCCCGGCGGCCGCGTCATCGGTGCCGAGCGTCTCCCGCAGTTCGTCGGCGTTCGGTTTGACCAGTGCGGGACCCGCGGGCAGGGCCTTCAGGAGGGCCGCGCCGGAGGTGTCCAGGACCACGGGGACGTGCCGCTCGTGAGCCGCGGCGACCAGCTGCGCAAAGGCGTCCTCGTGAAGTCCCGGGGGCAGGCTGCCGGAGAGGACGACCACGCGGGATTCGTCGAGCAGCCGGCGGTAGACAGTGGTGAAGGCGTCCCATTCGGCGTCGGTGACCTGCGGTCCCGGCTCCAGGAGGACCGTGGCGTCGTCCCGTTCGGGTTCCACGACGGTGATGGTCTGACGGCTGTTCCCGGCCGTCTCGACCAGGTCGTCGCGCAGTCCGGACTCCGCGAGGTCGCGCCGTACGGCGGCGCCCACCGGGCCTCCGGCGAGCCCGGTCACGACGGTGGGACGGCCCAGCGCGGCCAGGACCCGGGCGACGTTGATGCCCTTGCCGCCCGCCCGGCGTCGAACGTCGGCGACGCGGTGACTGGCTCCTGGAGCGACGCGGTCGACGGTGTAGGTCACGTCCATCGCGGCGTTGAGGGTCACGGTGGTGATCATGTGAGTGCTCCCGTCGGTCGCGCGGTGACGCCGACGAGGTCGAGTGCCAGCAGGGCCGCGCCGTGGCAGCCCGCCGCGGTGCCGAGTTCGGCCACGATGAGTTCCGGCGCCCGGTGGAAGCGCAGCCGCTCGGCCAGAGCCGTGCGCAGCGGGCCGAGCAGGGTGTCGCCGGCCCGGGCCAGTCCGCCGCCGAGCACGATCAGACCGGGGTCGTTCAACACGGTGCAGGTGGCCAGGCCGTCCGCCAGCGCGGCGACGGCGTCGTCCCAGACGCGGCGGGCGACCGGATCCCCGGTGGCGGCCAGCCGGGAGACCTGCTCGGCCGTCGGCCGTGGAGCCCCCGGGCCTTCGAGCCGTCGCAGGGCCCGGATGTAGCGACGGGCGACGGCGGACGCCGAGGCAAGGCTCTCCACACAACCACGCGCGCCGCAGCCGCACTTGGGGCCACTGCGCCGCACAGTGAGGTGTCCCAGTTCGCCGGCGCCGCCGTGTCGGCCGCCGTGGACCGCGCCGTCGCGGACCTGGGCGGCCGCGATGCCCGTACCTATGGCGACGAACAGGAAGTCATCCGTGCCGCGGGCCGCACCCGCCCGTCCTTCGGCCAGGGCGCCGGCCCGAACGTCGTGCCCCAGAGCGACGGGCAGGCCCAGCCGTTGGCTCAGCACATCGCGCAGCGCGAGGTCGCGCCAGCCGAGGTTGGCCGCGTAGACGGCGAGCCCGCGCCGCTCGTCGACGATCCCCGGCACGACCACGCCCACGGCGAGCGGTTGCCGCTCACACACGTCACGGCTCACGGCTGCCAGAGTGGTGGCGGTGTCCACGACCGTCGCCAGAACCGCTTCGGGGCCCCGCGCGCGGTGGGTGGGCCGGCGCATCCACCGCAGCACGCTGCCGTCAGGAGCGACCAGGGCCGCCTTGACGTCGGTGCCGCCGAGATCGATGGCCACCACCGGTCCGGACGGAGGACTGCTGTCTGTCATGGTCTCCTCCGGCCCAGCCGGTACGACCGAGTTGTCATCGTCGTCATCGGTTTCGTCTCTCCGATCAAGCCAGGACGACGGAGCGGGTCAGGTTGCGCGGCCGGTCCGGGTCCAGGCCCCGTACGGCCGCGATCTCGACGGCCAGACGCTGGACGCGGACGAGGTCGGCGAGGGGATCGAGGCCGGAGTGCACGAGGCCAGCCCCGGTGCGCCGGATGTCCTCGGCCAGTCCGTCCGGTACGGGCCCGAAGACCCACACCACGCGGCCCGGGGCGGCGATGCTGATCGGGCCGTGGCGGTACTCCATGGCCGGATAGCTCTCGGTCCAGGACCCGGTGGCCTCGCGCATCTTCAGCGCCGCTTCCTCGGCGATCCCGCAGGTCCAGCCGCTGCCGAGGAAGGTGAACTGCTCGGCAGCGACCACCGTGGGATCGAGCGGGGCAGCCAGTGCGGTGCGGGCGTCCTCGACGACCCACGTGAGGTCCTCGCCGAGGTGGGCGCGCAGCAGAGCGAGTGCCGTCGTGGCGAACCGCGTCTGCACCACCGAGCGTTCGTCGGCGAAGGGCAGTGCGAGCGTGTGGTCGGCGGCCCGGACGGCCGGGGTGGTGTCGTCCGCCGTGATCGCGGTTGTGACGGTCCTGCCGCGCAGCCGTCGGAGCAGTTCGAGCACCTCGGTCGTGGTGCCCGACCGGGTCAGCGCGATGACCCGGTCGTAGCTGCGACCGGCCGGGAACTGCGAGGCCGCGAAGGCGTCGGTGCGGCCGTGGCCGCCGCTCTCGCGCAGGGCGGCATACGACTGGGCCATGAACCACGAGGTGCCGCAGCCGACGACCGCCACCTCCTCTCCCGGGGCGGGCAGGGTGTCCGCCGCGGTCGCCAGGTCGGCAACGTGCAGCCAGCAGTTCGGCTGATCGGTCAGTTCTTCCTGGATGAAGGACATGTGCTTCCTCTTTTCACGCGTTTACGGACCACCGGGCGGACGGCCGGGCGGGCAGGGGGGCGACAGGCGCGCGCTCAGCCAGCGGGCCGCATGCGCGAGCGCCTCTTCGAGGGGGAGGGCCTTGGGGGTACCAGCGCTTCTCCCACTCCAGCGACAGGCACCCCCGGTAGCCGACGGCGGCGAGCGCGGCGCGCAGTCCGGCCGGCGGCAGGGCTTCGGTGCCCGACAGCCTCGGACGCGGGGCGACGGCGTCGTCCCCCGGGCTGCCGCCTCCGGGGAAGACCCGTACGCCCAAGGCGCCCAGATCGGCGGCGAGTTCCACCATGCCGCGCAGCGCGGCGAGGCACTGTCGATCGCTCACCGCCGTGTCCGCGACCCGCATGCACGAGGCCACCCACAGGTCTCGAGCCCCGGCCTCGCGCAGCCGTACGGCGAGCCGGTTCCGCTCGGCGGCCGCCGCCCGTGGGGTGAGCAGTCCCTCGGGCGAAGCGCAGCGCAGGTCCACCCCGGTGTTCCCGCTCACCGACACCAGCCGCGCCGCCGCCGAGGCGTCCGGGCAGCCGGGCGTGCTGAAGGCCCGTTCCCAGGCCGGTCCGGGCCGCGGCTCAGGCACGGGCGGCTCGCACGCCACCCGGGAGGGTGACGCGCCCTCCCGCGGCGCCGGAGCGGTAGACGCCCTCGATGACCTCGATGACGTGCTGTCCGTACTCAGCGGGGACGGCCGGTGCCTGCGCGCCGAGTACGGCGGCGGCGAACGCGGTGAGCTGGTCGCGGAAGGCCACGGGGACGTCGTCGTCGGATTCCGGGGCCAGGACGGTGGCGGCTGCTGGGCCGTCGTCGGGGTGCAGGGTCGCTCCGCTGCCGCGGGCGACGCGGATGGCGCCGTGTTCGCCGATCAGCGTCAGCTCGTCGCGGGCCGGCAGCAAGGTGCTGGTGACACCGATGTGCCCGACGATCCCGCCGTCCAGTTCCAGCCGGGCCAGCACGTCGGTCTCGATCCGTGCCGGCGAGTCCCCGCGGCGAGCGACGGTGGCGCTCACCGCGAGGGCCCGCCGTCCGGCGAGCCACAGCAGCCGGTCGACGCAGTGGGCGCCGATGTTGATGAAGACGCCGCCGCCGGAGACAGCGGGGTCGAGGAACCAGGCGGGACGGCTGCCGGGCCGGTAGTCGGTGCTGCGCCAGTCGCTGGCGGCCAGGAGGGTGCCGATGGCGCCGCTGTCGAGCGCGCGCTTGGCGGCCACCATCGGCGGCAGGAAGTGCTGGATGTGGCCCACGAAGAGCACCACCCCGGCGTTCCGGCACGCGCGGTCCATCGCCTCGCAGTCCGCGGTACTGGTGGCCATCGGCTTCTCGACCAGAACGTGCAGTCCGGCCGCCGCGCAGTCGGTCACGATGTCGGTGTGCAGCGCGTGCGGTGTGTTGACCACGACGGCGTCGACCAGGCCGGAGGCGATCAGCTCACGGTGGTCGGTGAAGACCGCGGCTCCCAGTGGTCGGGCGAGCGTATGCGCGCTGGCCGCGACGAGGTCGCAGACGGCGACGACGCGAACGCCGCGGACGGCCGGGGCGGCCTGCGCGTGCAGGGCGCCGACGGCGCCGGCTCCGATGAGGCCGAGCCGTATGTCAGTCACGACGTGAACTCCCGTTGTCTGGGCGTGGGTTCGCCCGTGGTGGTGGATGAGGGGCCGCCCGTCGACCGCGTCGCCCCGCAGGACTGCCGCACGGTGATGCTCGGCCGCAACAGGACGCGGTGGCGGGCCACCCCCGGCTCGGCGAGTCTGCGGAGCAGTGTTTCGGCGGCCGTCCTGCCCAGCAGGTGCTTCGGTGGCGCGACCGCGGTGAGCGGGATGTCGGCCAGGTCGGCGATCTCGTCGTCGTACGCGACCAGAGCGAGGTCGTCGGGGATGGTGAGCCCCGCCCGGCGTGCGGCGCCCTCCAGGAGCGCGGCCTGCCGGTCGCCGAAGCAGACGGCGGCGGTTGCGCCCGCCTCCCGCAGCACGGCGAGGCCCCGGTCGGCGGCGGCCGGGCTCCACTCCTGCCGGGTGGCCTGGAACTCGGTCGACGCACAGCCCAGTTCGCTCACCGCCTGCCGGAACCCTTCGGTGACCGGGGGAGCGGTGGGGCTCGGGGCGCGCAATACCAGACCGATGGTGCGGTGGCCCAGTGCGGCGAGATGTCGTACGGCGTCGTAGGCCCCGGCTTCGTGGTGGGTGCAGACCCATTCGTTGGTGTCGTTCAGGGAAGTGCCGCGCCGCTCGACCAGGACGGCCGGTACGGGGAGTTCGGCGAGCCTTGCGAGGTGGCGCGCGGCCGGTTCGGGGCCGGTGAGGGTGGGGACGAGCAGCAGGCCGTCGGCGCCGGCGTCGAGCATGCTCTGCAGTTCCCTGGCCTCGCGCTCCTGCTCGTAGCCGGAGCAGGTGAGCAGCAGGCGCGCGCCGGCCGCGGAGAGCCCCTCCTCGATGCCCTGGAGGACCCGGGGGTAGTAGAAGGCGGTGTCCGGGACCATGACACCGACCAGCGCGCGGCGGGTACCCGGGGCGTCGGGCGGGAGGACGAAGGTGCCCGAGCCCTGACGGCGCACGATCAGCCCCTCCGCGACGAGTTCGTCGACCGCGCGGCGCACGGTGCTGACCGAGGTGCCGCTGCTCAGCGCGAGCTCCTTCTCGGTGGGCAGTTGCCCACCGACGGGCCAGACTCCCGCACGCAGCTGTTGTCGCAGTTCGGCGGCCAGCCGGCGGAACTTCAGCTCTTTGACGTCCGGCGCGACGCGCGCCCCCGGCACCGGGTCCGTCAGCACCTCGTCCACGCCGCTCACTTGACGGAACCGACCGTCATGCCCTCGATGATGCGGCGGCCGAGCCACACGTAGCAGGCGAGGACGGGAAGGACGACGATCGCCACTCCGGCGAACAGGCCGCCCCAGTCGGCGCCGTTGTACTGCATCTGCTGGAGGAAGCCGAGGAGCGCGAGGGACAGGGTCTGGTGGTCGGTGTTCTGGATGAAGACCAGGGCGAAGACGGTCTCGCCCCAGTGCTGGATGATGTTGAGGATCAGGACGGTGACCAGGCCGCCGCGGGCCAACGGCAGCATGACCTGCCAGAACGTGCGGAACGCGGAGGCGCCGTCCAGCGCCGCGGCCTCCTCGAGCTCCACCGGAAGGGTGGCGAAGAACCCGGTGAGGAAGAACACGGCGAAGGGCAGTGAGGTCGCCACGTAGACGACGATCAGGCCGAAGAGGCTGTCCACCAGGAACAGTTTGTTCATTACCACGAACAGGGGCAGCATCACGACCTGCGCGGGGATGCCGAGGCCGAGCGCGAAGAACAGGGTGAAGCCGCCGTTGAAGCGGGTGGTGACACGGCTGAGGACGTAGGCGGCGGGGGCGGCCAGCACGAGGGTGCCCGCGGCGGTGCCGCCCACCACGACCACGGTGTTGAGGGCCGCCTGTCCGAACAGACCGCCGGTCCAGGCCCGTGCGTAGTTGTCCCAGTGCAGGGTGTGCGGCAGCTGCCACGGCGAGCTGAAGATCTCGTTCGCGGTCTTCAGTGACGACAGCAGCAGCCATACCCCGGTGACGATGTTGAACGCGGCGAACGCCCAGACCAGGGGCACTCCGAGGAGATGGGTGGCGGTGAGCCGGCCGCGCAGTCGGGCGAGGCGGCCGGGCGGGCGACCGGATGTGGTGGCGGCCATGGCGGCGGGCCTCCTGGTGTCTCGGGGGACGGCTGTCCCGTCGGGAGGTGTCAGAACTGCACGGTGTCGCGTCGCATGACACGTCGGATCAGGACGACGAGGACACCGACCAGGGTCACCATGACCACGGCACTCGCCGACGCGGATCCGTAGCGGGGGATGCCGCCGGAGGCGAAGGCCTCGCCATAGGTGTACAGGGCGGTGTTCCACACTCCGGTGTCGGGCATCTGCCCGGCGGCCCCGGCGAAGGCGTAGATGAACTCGAAGACCTTGACGGCGCTGATCGTCCACAGCACGGCGCACACCCCGACGACGTCCCACATCAGGGGCAGGGTGACGTACCGGAACTTCTGTAGGGCGTTCGCGCCCGCGAGCTCGCAGTCCTCGTACAGCTCGGGCGGGATCTGGTCGACCGCGGCCATGAGGATCGTGGTGTAGAAACCGGTGGAGGTCCACACCAGGCCGATCATGATGACGCGGAAGATGTTGCTCTGCCCGAGCCAGTTGGGCGGGTGTTCCAAGCCCACGGCGCCGACGACGGCGTCGGCCAGTCCGTCGTGCTGGAACAGGAATCCCCACAGGATCGACAGCGCCAGTGCGGGGACGATGTTGGGGAAGAAGAGGATGGAGCGGGCGGCCTTGCGTCCCTTCATGTCGCGCAGCACCATGGTCAGACCGAAGGAGACCAGGAAGGTCAGCCCGCCGACCCCGAGGATGATCCAGAGGGTGTTGGCGAACGACTGGTGGAAGGTCGGGTCCTGCAGCAGGCGGCGGTAGTTGTCGAGTCCGACGAAGGTCATCGGCCCGGCCCCGGCCCACTTGTTGAAGCTGAGCCACACCGTGTACAGCGACGGGCCCGCGAAGAAGACCAGGTAGAGCAGGACCGCCGGCAGAAGCAGCGGCCAGAACAGCCGACGGCGACGGGCGGCCAGCGGGCTGGCGTGGGCGTCCGTCCTGCCGACGGAGGCTCCGCGGCGGGCGCGCGGCTCGCCGATCGCCTCGGTGGCCGTGACGGCCTCGGTGGCCGTCACGAGGCCGTCTTCCAGTAGGTGGCGGAGGCGGACCTGAGCTTGCCCGCGAACTCCGCGGCGCTGAGCTTTCCGCTGATGAAGCTGGTGTTCAGCGGCAGGAAGACCTTGGTGTACCACTCGGCGGCGGTCTCCTTCACACCGTCCAGGGTCTTCACCGCGGTCCCGGAGGCCAGCGCCTTCTGGGCGTCGGCCAGTTCCGCGGGGGCGGCGATGTCGGCGCGCGGGGTGATGTTCTTGGCCTGGTCGGAGATGCCCTTGAGATGGCGCTTGGCCAGGAAGTACGCGATGAACTTCTGTGCGGCGGTGCTGTTCTTGGCCTTCTTGGGGATGGAGAAGCCGATGAGCGAGATGTCCTGGGCGACCTCGCCGCCCGCGCTGAACGCCGGGAAGGTGAAGGACCGGTAGCCGAAGTCCGACGAGGTGAACTCGGCGGTCTCGCTGGGGGCGAACGTACCCAGCAGCAGGAAGTCGGATTTCCCCTTGGCCCACTTCTGCTGCACCGCCGGCCACTTGGAGCCGTTGTAGCCGGACGTGAAGTCGCCCGCGTCGATGAGCTTCTCGATGTGCCGCAGCGCGTCGACGAAGCCGTCGGCCTCGAAGGCGGCACCGGACCTGTCCAGGGCCGCCTTGCCGAACGCGCCGGGGCCGAGCCCGCGCAGGACGGCGAAGTAGGTCCAGTAGGCGGCGTAGTCGGGGATGTCCCCGTCGAGGGCGAGCGGGCCGTCGCCACGAGCCTTCTTGCGCGAGGCCAGCAGCTCGGTGAACTCCGCCCAGGTCGCGGGCGGGGCGGCGGCCACGTCCGGCAGCGCGTTGCCGTCGTACCAGATCTGCGTGGTCAGCACCTCGTACGGGATCTGCCAGAGTGTGCCGTCAGTGGTGTTGAGGTCGCGGTAGCGGGCCGGTACGACACTGCCCACGGTGTTGCCGCTCTCTCCGGGGATCGCCAGGTCCAGCGTGGGGGTGAGGTCGAGTGCCTGCCCGGTCGCCTGGAGCTGGGCGTAGGCGAATCGGTCGGAGGAGTCGACGAGGTCGGCGGGCACGTTGGCGGTGTTGAGGGTGGGCGCCAGTTGCTGAACGACCTGGCGGCCCTTCCACTGGACGCTGACCTCGATCCCGGTGTCCTTGGTGAACTGGGTGATCGCGGCCCGCAGGACCTTGGCCTGCGGCTCGTCCTGCTTCCACATGGACCAGTAGGTGAACGAGTCGCCTCCGCCCGTGGCGGACGAGGAACCGGACCCGCAGGCGGACGCGGTGAGGCCGACGGAGGCGGCCAGAGCGGCAGTGAGGACGGTACGGCGGGACATACGGGCAGAGCTGACGGACTGTCTGTCGGAAGACATGGCTCTCCTCGGAGACTTCGGCCTGGGTCGGGGCCAGCGGGATTGGGCCTATGTTTTCCGGCCATTCATAGAGTGGTCAATCGCTTCCGGAGGACATGAATTACGAATGAATCCCGTGCTCACGGACAACACTCAGCAACAGCACAGGAGAACGTCAGGGACGTCGAGCACGCCGGCCGAAGCCATGAAGGATTCATAGGGCATTCATCACGTCGGCAGCCGTTGACCCCGGACTCCGCCCGTCCGAGGATCGGGGCACCCGCGTGGCACTCACTCCCCACGAGGACCGTCCCGTCGACCACCGTCGACCACTGTGCGAGGAGTGCCCTTTGGCAAGCCGCGACCCGGACCGGCCCAACGTTCTGCTCATCCTCTCCGACGACCAGGGAAACTGGGCGATGGGCTGCGCCGGCAACGACGAGATACGGACCCCGCACCTGGACGCCCTCGCGGCCCGCGGCATCCGGTTCAGCCACTTCTTCTGCACCTCGCCCGTGTGCTCACCGGCCCGCGCCTCCCTGTTCACCGGAGAGCTCCCCTCCCAGCACGGCGTCCACGACTGGCTCTCGTACCATCACGCCGGTCGCACGGGCATCGACTTCCTCGCCGAGCGAACCCTCTTCACCGACCTGCTCGCCGACGCCGGCTACCGGCTCGGCCTCAGCGGCAAGTGGCACCTGGGCGCCAACGACCGCCCCCGCAAGGGCTTCGTCCACTGGTACGCCCATGAGAGCGGCGGCGGACCGTACTACGGGGCGCCGATGTACCGGCACGGAACCCGGACCGAGGAACCCGCCTATCTCACCGACGCGCTCGCCGACGACGCCGAGGACATCCTGACCACCGAGGCCGCGCGCCCCGAACCCTTCCACCTGTCCCTGCACTTCACCGCACCCCACAAGCCGTGGCGCGGACAGCACCCGGCCCAGTACACGCGGTTGTACGAGAACTGTTCCTTCGACACCTGCCCCCAGGGCCCGCCGCACCCCTGGCAGCCACTCGCCGAGGACGGCTCACCGGTCGGCGGTGAGAGCGACACCCGGCAGGCCCTGATCGGCTACTTCGCCGCCGTCACCGCGATGGACGCAGCCATCGGCCGGGTCCTGGACCGACTCGACGAGCTCGGCCTCACCCGGTCCACCCTGGTGATCTTCACCAGCGACAACGGCTTCAACGCCGGGCACCACGGCATCTGGGGCAAGGGCAACGGAACCTTTCCCCAGAACATGTACGACAGCTCCGTCATGGTGCCCTGTCTGATCTCCCAGCCCGGCCGCATCCCCGCGGGGCGCCACTGCGACGCCCTCCTGTCGCAGTACGACGTCCTGCCCACGCTCGTCGACCACCTCGGCCTCGACCACCGCCACGACCCGAGACTGCCGGGCCGTTCCTTCGCCGACCTCCTCACCGGCACGAGCAGCACCGCGGACCCGGAGCGCGAAAGGGTCGTCGTCTACGACGAGTACGGCCCGGTACGCATGATCCGCACCCGCGACTGGAAATACGTCCACCGATACCCCCACGGCCCGCACGAGCTGTACGACCTGGTCGCCGATCCCGGTGAGGACCGCAACCTCGCCGACACACCGGAGCACCTGACCGTCCGCACCGACCTGGCCGCCCGCCTCGACGCATGGTTCGCCGAGTACGTCGATCCGTCCCTCGACGGCGCGCGCCTGCCGGTCACCGGTTCCGGCCAGCGGACCCCGGTCACCCCGGGCGCCCTGCCGACCGCCTTCGAACCGCCGCCGCGAGACCCCCACACCCATGCGGCTGGAACCGCATGAACCTCCCACTCCCTGAAGCGAGCGTTGCAGGTCGAGGCATCGTCGAAGGGACCGCCGCCTTCTTTCCAGGCGTAGCAGTCCGCCCAGGCAAAGCCACCGGCAAGGAGCTGAATGTACGTGTCGCGCACGCCTTCACCGCGCGGGACGAGAGTATTGTCCGCTTCGAGCAGTTCGTCGACTGAGCCTCCGTCCTGGCGGCCGCCGGGAGCGTCTGCGGATGGCACCAACAGCTGAACCGCGCCGCATCCGGCCGACGGCGCCCGGCCGCGACGGCCCCGGCACAATCGAGGAGCCGCTGCCGCGGCGCGGGCGGCCGGTCCGGTCCCGGGTTTCCCGTCTGCTGCGGCGCCGTGGCCGCCGAAGCGCATCGGAGTCGCCGTGATCGCTCTGTCTGTGCTGTGCGCGGTGCTCGCCGCCGCCAGCAACGCAACCGGGACGGTGCTGCAGCGCCGGGCGGCCATGGATGCCCCGGCCTCCGACGCGCTCAGCCCGCGCCTGCTGCTGGATCTGGCCCGCCGCCCGGTCTGGCTGGGCGGCATCCTCGGGGTGGTGTTCGCGGCGATCTTCCAGGCTCTGGCCCTGGCCTTCGGCCCGCTGGCCCTGGTCCAGCCGGTCTTCGTCCTGGAGCTTCCCTTCGCTCTGCTGATCGCGGTGCCTGTGTTGCACCGCACCCTGCCGTCGGCGGGCTGGCGGGCGATCGCGGCCATGGTCGTGGGGCTCGCGCTGGCGCTGGCTGCCGCCGCCCCGCACGGCGGCACCCCGCGGCCGTCGTGGGTCCGGCTGGTCCCGGCGGTGGTCGGCTGCGCCGGAGCGATGGCACTACTGGTGGCGGCTGCCCGGAGGCGTCCGTTCGGGGCGGTGCGGGCGGTCTGCCTGGCGGGGGCCTCGGCCATCGGCAACGCGCTGGCCGCCATGCTGATGAAGGTTTCGATGGATGTCCTCAGCCACTCCGGGGTGACCGGCTTCCTGACGGCCTGGCAGACCTACGGCTTCGCCGTCGCGGGCATCACCGCGGTCTTCCTTCTGGAGAACGCGCTGCAGGCCGGCCCGCTGCCGGCCTCCCAGCCGGCGCTGACCCTCGGGGATGCGCTGGTGAGCCTGCTTCTCGGGCTCACCGTCTTCGGCGAACACATCCGCTCCGGCTGGTGGCTGCTGCCCGCCCTGACCGGTGTCGTGCTCATCGCCGTCGGCTCCGTCTGGCTCTCCCGGTTGGATCTGCTGCGCGCCGGCTCCGGCGGACCTCCGGCCCCGGACCCGTAGCCGAGCAGCGGCGGGAGCGGCGACCGCGGGGTCCCGGGCCGGCCCCTCAGCTCCCCAACGGCGGGTCCCACTCGCGGTAGTCGGGGTACCGGGGGGTGGGGTCCACGTCCGTGAACCGGGCCCGCTGGAACATGTCGCGCAGGGCGTAGGGCCTGATGGCGTCGTAGCGTAGCGAAGCTCGGAGCAATGCCGCTTCACCGGTGCTGCGGGCGCCATTCGAAGAGCAGGATGGTGGCGTCGTCCCGCAGTTGGTTGCGCTGGTGGTCGAGGAGGGCGTGGACGAGCAGCCGCAGCACCTCGGCCGGCTTTCGCCCCTCCATGGAGGACGTTCCGCTGGTACAGGGGGCAGAGACACTTCTCGGGGTCGTATTGGTGGCGACAACGCAAAAGCATGTGTGGCCTACGAATCGCGTCTGGGACTCTCGCGCCTCTTGTTCTCCCATCTGCAAGCAGACGCCCTGACTCAGACGTGTTCCGCCGCCCCACAACCGCCCTTGGCTTGCCTGATCCCTGACCGGGTGCCCCTGGCACCGGGCAGACTCTGAAGTACTAGCCTGTGGACGTGGATATTTCACACGTAGCTCGCGTCCCGCATGAACCGGGGAAGCGTCCCCGGGTCGGGCACATCCAGTTTCTCAACTGTCTGCCGATTTACTGGGGACTGGCCCGCACAGGCACCTTGCTCGACCTGGAGTTGACCAAGGACACTCCGGACCGGCTGAGCAGTCTGCTGGTCGACGGGGCCCTGGATATCGGTCCGATCGCCTGCATGGAGTACCTCAAGCATGCCGACGACTTGGTGCTGCTCCCGGACATCGCGGTGGGCAGCGATGGTGCGGTGACCTCCTGCCTGATCGTCAGCCAGGTCCCACTGCGCGAGTTGGACGGGCGCCGGGTCGCCTTGGGTTCCACCTCGCGCTCGTCGGTACGCCTGGCTCGACTTCTGCTGGAGGAGCGGGAAGGGGTCCGCCCGGAGTACTTCACCTGCCCGCCGGACCTGCCGGTGATGATGCAGGACGCGGACGCCGCGGTCGTCATCGGTGACGCCGCGCTACGCGCCTACCTTCACCAGGCCGAAGATCTGGGACTGCTGGTGTACGACCTGGGCGAGATGTGGAAGGCGTGGACTGGTCTGCCGTTCGTTTTCGCGGCCTGGGCCGTCCGCAAGGACTACTTGGAGCAGAACCCTCGCATCGTGCGCGAGGTGCACCGGGCCTTCCTGGAGTCCCGGGACCTCTCGATGGCCGAAGTTGACAAGGTGTGCGAGCAGGCCGCCCGGTGGGAGGCGTTTGACGAGCAGGCGTTGCGCCGCTACTACACCGAGGCTCTGGACTTCTCGTTCGGCGAACGCCAGTTGGCGGGTGTTCGCGAGTTCGCTCGCAGGGTTGCTTCGGACGCCGGATTCGATCCTGAGCTGGAGATCTCGGTTCTCCAGCCGTAGTGGCTGCCTTGGTACGCCATCGGCCGCGTTGCCGGTGCGTTCTGTGTCGACGGCCGAGATCGCCGTGCTCGTCCGGGCGGTCGCCGCCGCTGTCGGCGCCGGGTTCTCGCCGTCCGCCGGGGGTGTCGCCTCGGAGGGCGCCGCGTATCGCGGCTCCGCTTCGGGATACGTGCCGGTATCGGTGCGCGGCGGGGCGGACCCGCTCGGAACCGTGGCCGGGCGACCGTCCTGTTCCGAGCGGGCGTGATCAAGCGGGCGCGGGTCAGAAGCCGGAGGCGGGGCGTGTGGTGTAGTGCTTCTCCAGTCGGGTCAGCTCTTCGGCGCTGAGCTTGGGCTCGGTGGCGGCGACGGCGTCGGTGAGGTGGTGCGGCTTGGTGGTGCCGACGATCGGCGCGGTTACCGCCGGCTTGTGCATCACCCAGGCCAGCGCCACCTGGGCGCGGCTGACGCCGCGCTCCGTGGCGATGGCGGCGACCGCGTCGAGCCGCGAGACGAAGCAGGTCGAGCGTGTGCTCGGGCCGTGACCGATAGTTGGCTGGCGGCAGCGGTGAGGTTCGCCCTGGTCGGCTTTGTGAAACCGCCCAGCAGCCGCCGGTCAGGGGAACGCGGTGGCGGTATGGCCACCTGTGACGCGAAGAAGGTCCAGTTTCCCCGCGTCGCTGCTTCCGGTCGCTGCCGTGTAGGTGACCATGCGCAGGTCGGCGCCGGGGACGATGAGGACGTCGCAGTCGAGCAGGATGTCGCCGATCTCCGGATGCCGGATCGTCTTGCGGTCAGTCGTGTGCTGAGCGGCGGCCGTCTGCCTGACCCAGTGATGAGCGAAGGCGTCGGATGTTTCTCGGAGTTCCTGCACGAGACGATCGAGCTGGGCGTCCGCGGGATAGCGGGACACGGCGTCCTTGAGGTCGGCGACGATCGACGCCATGAAGGCGTCTGGTCCACGCTCGGACCGGACGGGACGCATCGAGACGTGTGCGGCGCCGTTGCCGAAAAGCGCACGGGCGAGGTTGCGTTCGACGGTCGGGAGGACGGCGGGATCACCGTGCAGGGCACTCCACAGGGTGTTCCACCACACCAGGGTCCAGTCGGCGGTGAACACGCCGATCGGAACGTCGCCGAGGCGCGCGGCGAGCCGTTGGATTCCCGCGGGCACATGGGTGCTGACCGTCCCGTCCTGCGGCGGCAGGAGCCCGGCGCTTCGGTACAACTGGTCGCGCTCGGCGCGGGAGAGCTGAAGGGCCCGGGCGAGGGCACCGACGACCTGGGCCGAGGGGTGCTTCGCGCGTCCCTGTTCCAAGCGCAGGACGTAGTCGACGGAAAGCCCGGCCAGCTGAGCCAGCTCCTCGCGGCGCAGTCCCGGGGCACGACGGCCGTCCGTCACGGTGAAGCCGGCGTCGGTCGGGGAGAGGCGGTCGCGCCAGGCGCGCAGGAGTGCGGCGAAATCGGAGCGGGAGGAAGCCATGGGTGCATTCTCGCCGCGCGGCGAGAGATGAGCCTGGGTACTGCCGGTCCTAGTGACGCGGACGGCACTGGTTGGCGGTGGCGTACGCGGCGAACGTGGACATGTGCCCGAGCCGGGCGCCATCGGCGAAGCAGTGAAGGAGCCTTTCATGAAGCACACCATCGTGATGACGGGCGCGAGCCGCGGGATCGGCCGCGTCGCCGCGGAGCACATCCTGCGCCGGTCGCCGGACGTGCACCTCCTCGTCGTCGCCCGCGGATCCTCCGGCACACAGCTCGCAGCGGAACTCACTACGGGCGGGCACACGGTCTCGCACGTCTCGGCAGACCTCGGCTCGCTGGACAGCGTCCGCTCGGCCGCCACCGAGATCCGCGACCGGCTCGATCACGGTGACCTGCCGCCGCTGCGCGGCTTCGTGGGCAACGCGGGCATGCAATACACCAACGCGCTCACCGAGGGACCCGACGGGTTCGAGTCCACCTTCACGGTCAACGTGCTCGCCAACCACCTGATCGTCCGCCTGCTCCAGGACCGCTTCGCCGCTCCCGCCCGGATCGTGATCACCGTCAGTGACACCCACTTCGGCGACTTCAAGCACAACATGGGCATGGTGCCCGGCCCGGCCTGGAAGTCGCCGGACGTCCTCGCCCGCGCTTGCGCCTTCCCCAAGCCGGACACCGCGGTCGCCGGGCGCACTGCGTACTCGACGAGCAAGCTGGCCGCCATCTACCTCGTGCACGAGTACGCGCGCCGCCTGCCGGCCGGAATCGACGCTGTCGCCTACAACCCGGGCTTCGTCCCCGGCACCGACCTCGCCCGCAACGCCGACCCCGTCTCCCGCTTCGCGATGCGGCGCATCCTGCCGATGATGACCCTCACCCCGTTCGCCACCAGACGCAACGCCGCGGGACGCTACCTCGCCGATGCCGTCCTCGGCACGACCCAGGCGCCGACCGGTTCCTACGTCGACCGCAGCCGTGTGGACCGCTCGTCGGAGGAGTCCTACGACCCACGGCGCGAAGGAGAACTCTGGGATGCCGCCGAACGGTTCACCGCGGCATGATCAGCGAGGACGGATGCGCTCTCAGGTGACGTGATGAGCGGTTCTCCCCGATCTCCCCGATAGATCGAGCAGTGACCGAACGGCCCGACTGGCAGCGGTGAACACGACTCCTGATGATCAAGGCTGTCGAAGCCTTGATCATGAACAGGGGTTGCGTTCGCGTGTCATCCTCCGTGATCGGTGTCCTGCGGCGCCACTGCGCAGACATCGACTCCACCCGCCCGGATCCGGAACTGCCGCAGCTCACCTGCCTGGCGGACGTGCTGGGCCGGATACCCGATCCCCGCCGCGCCCGAGGCCGCCCCTACCGCCTGGGCTCCCTGCTCGCACTGTGCCTGGTCGCCGTCCTCGGCGGAGCCACGTCCCTGGCCGCTATCGCCCGCTTCACCGCTGATACCAACTGCGACCTGCGGGAACGGCTCGGGCTGACTGCCGGCACACCGAACGCCTCCACGCTGGTTCGGCTCCTGGCCCGCTTGGCCTGGTGAAGCGCGAGCGTGCGATCAACCGTGCCCTGATCGCCGACCTCTACCACCTCTCGCCGGACGACGTCGGCGAGCCGATCTTCTACGACCCGGCCAAGGCCGTGAAGGTCAACCTGCGGCGCCCGCTGGCTTCCGGCAACGTCGGCGACACCGACGTCTACGGCGCCCAGCAACACGGCCCGCTGCTGACGGTGGTGCTGCCCACGCCGTAGTGCGAGCGGGCGGCCGGTGCTGGGGCAAGGGTGGTCTCCCGAGCGCGCCACCGGCACAAAGGGCTATGGTCCGAGCGGGATCTCGGTCCAGATGGCTTCGCCGTGCCGGCTGGAGCGGGTGCCCCAGCGGTCCGTGAGCTGGGCGACGAGGAAGAGGCCGCGACCTCCCTCGTCGTCCAGATCGGCGCGGCGCAGGTGCGGTGAGGTGTGGCCGCCGTCGGTGACCTCGCAGATCGGCATCCGCCGCCGATCCCACAAGAGCCTGAGGCTGACCGGGGGACCGCCGTAGCGGATCGCGTTGGTGACGAGTTCGCTGACGACCAGCTCCGCCGCGAATCCGACATCGTTGAGACCCCACGCGGTCAGCTGCGCGGAAAACCTCCGGGATGGTGCGGAATCTGATGCGGAGCCTGGCTTTGTGCCCGAGGTCGCCGATCTGGTGATCGACGGCCTCGGACGACAGAGGGGGGAGCCGTTGTGGGCGGCGAGTCAGGCCGGGGTCGTCTGCGCGCCCCACTGGATCTATTCGGCCCAGGCACGCTCCAGCTGTGTGCGGAAAGTGGCGGGCTCTCGCCCGATCAGCTCGGCCAGCGTCGAGTTGACAGCGGTGAACTCGCCATTCCGCGCCGCGGCGAAGATGCTCAGTATCAGGTCGGCGATCGGGGCCGGGGCGCCGTGCGCCAGGACCTGCTCGCGGAAGGCGTCGTCGGGGACGATGGTGCGGGTGATGGGCCGTCCGGTGGTCTGGGACGCGATCTCGGCGGCGGTGTCGAAGTCGAGCGCCGCCGGGCCGGTGAGTGGCGGGGTGGGCCCCTCGAAGCGGGCCTCCTCGGCGAGGATCACCGCGGTGGCCTCGGCGAGGTCGTCGTGGCCGGTCCAGGCGACGGGGCCGTCGGCGGGGAGGGCGATGTCGCCGGTGTGGCGGGTGGACTCCAGAAACTGCAGGGCGCTGGAGGCGTAGAAGCCGTTGCGCAGCGCGGTCCAGGGCAGGCCGGTGGCGCGGAGCAGGTCCTCGGTCTGGGCGTGGTCGCGGCATGCCTGGAAGCGGGCGTCGTGGGCGGCGCCCATCTGGCTGGTGTAGAGGATGCGGCCGACGCCGGCCTGCACGGCGGCGTCGATGGCGGCGCGGTGGCCGCTGACGCACTCCTGGCCGGTGCGGTCGAGGGAGACGAGGAGCAGTTGCTCGGCGCCCTCGAAGGAGTGCACGAGCGAGGCGGGGTCGTCGAAGCTGCCCTGCCGGACGCGGACGCCGCGGCCGGCGAGGTCCTGGGCCTTGCGGGGGTCGCGGACGCTGACGCCGACGCGGTCGGCGGGGACGCGCTCCAGGAGGCGCTCGACGGTGCGGCGGCCGAGCTTTCCGGTGGCTCCGGTAACGATGATCATTGGGGTCTCCCGACGGTGTTTCCGGTGGAATCATTTCAAAGGTAACACTGGAAATTCCGGTGGAACCAGATCCTCGGTATCATCGGTTCATGGCTACGCGCGATTCAACCGACAGCCCTCGGCGCCGCATCGTCGAGGCAGCCGTCGAGCTGCTGGAGAACGGTGGCCCTGACGCGGTGAGCACCCGCGCGGTCGCCGCCGCGGCCGGAATGCAGCCGCCGGCGATCTACCGCCTCTTCGGCGACAAGGAGGGGCTCCTTGAGGCCGTCGCCGAGCACGGCTACGCGCAGTTCCTGGAGAGCAAGCGCGCGCAGCTCGACCCCGCCCCACAGGACCCGGTGGAGGAGCTGCGCCGCGGCTGGGACATGGTGGTCGAGTTCGGGGTCTCCCGCCCCGAGTTGTTCGCCGTGATGAACCGGGCCATCGGCCGGGGATCGGACGCAGCACACCGCGCGGGCTTGGAGATCCTCCATGGGCGGGTGCGTCGGCTGGCGGCCGGGGGGTGGCTGCGGGTCGACGAGGAGCTGGCCGCCCAGATCATCCAGGCAACCGGCCGGGGCGCGGTCATCACCTGGCACTCCACCCCCGCGGACCGCCGCAATCCGGCGCTGTTGACCGTCCTGCGCGAATCCATGGTCGCGGCCGTCACTCGCGCCGAGCCGGCGGTCCCCGCCGCGGAGTCCGGTCCCGCCGCGGCGGCCCGCGCGCTGCGCGCCGCCCTCCCCGACGACGCCGATGTCCTGAGCGACGCCGAGCAGCGCCTGCTGCGTGAGTGGCTCACGCGCCTGGCGCCGGACGGTGGCGCACCGCATGCCTGATCGCGCGTCAGGCGCCCTCGTGCAGGTTGAACCTCCCGAGGAGAGATCGTGTGATGAAGCAGCGTCCACGAGGTGAGGCAGTGGGCGACCACAGGATGGAGTCGGCCCGCAGCGGCCCGCCCATCTCGCCGAGCACACTGTGCTGCAGCACCCGGCCGGAGGCGCCCACTTCCTCCTTCAGGGCGGCGAGTTCGCTGAAGGTCAGGCCCTGACCGCCCTGCTCCACGGGCAGGTGGATGCCGTAGAAGCCGAGCTCGCGGCTGCGTTTCCAGACGGGTTCGAGAACGGAGCGGGTGTATGGTCCTCGACCTGTCGCTGAGGGGACGGTACTGGGCGAACGGGTTCGAGGGGCGGCAACCGGCAGTCGGCGCAGAAGGTGGACGAGAACCCCGGTAGCAGGGGCTGAGACGGCAAAAGACCCTTCGCAGCGGGCCGGTCTGCTGCGGCGGCCGGCGGAACGCGGGCCCGCTGACGACACTCACCTGCCCTGGTCTTCTGAGTCAGGGATTCTGTGGGCTGCTGGTGACGGTGGTACGAGAGGACTCGTCGACGTGGAGGGTGAAGACGTCGGGGCGGGCGTAGTGGCCGGTGGGGTCGAAGTCGAAGCGGGCGCGAGTGAGGTCGTCGAGGTCGAGTTCGGCGGTCAGGATGCCCTCGCCGTCGCGCAGCGGCCCGGCCAGGACCTCACCGAGCGGGGAAACGATGACGGAGCCGCCGCCGATCAGGACCGTGTCGGGTTGGTCGCCCTGGATGGGGTGGAGGTCGGCCGGCAGGGCGTCGCGGCGCAGGTACTGGTTGGCGCTGAGGACGAAGCAGCGGCCCTCCAGGGCGATGTGCCGCATGGTGGCCCCCCAGACGTCGCGATCGTCCACGGTCGGTGCGCACCACAGATCGACACCCTTGGCGTACATCGCGGTGCGGAAGAGCGGCATGTAGTTCTCCCAGCAGATGCCCGCGCCGATGCGGGCGGTACCGGTGTCGATGACAGGGAGGGTGGAGCCGTCGCCCTGGCCCCACAGGTAGCGCTCGGCGGCGGTGGGCATCAGCTTGCGGTGCAGGCCCAGGTAGCCGTCGGGGCCGAAGAAGAGCGCCACGCAGTACAGCGTGCCGCCCTGGCGTTCGACCGCGCCGACCACGGCGTGGCATCCGAGGTCCCGGGTGACAGCGGCCAGGGACTCGACCTCTGAACCGGGGATCTCGATGGCGGCGGCGTGGTACCGGCGGAACAGCTCGCGGCCGGCCGGCGTGCGGCTGCCGACCGTGATGTCGAAGTCCAGTCCCTTGGGATAACCACCCAGGAACGCCTCGGGGAGCACGACCACCTCGGCGCCGTGGTCGACGGCGGCCTCGCGGATCACTTCCTCGGCGCGAGCCAGCGCAGTCGGCGTGTCGAACAGGGGAGCGGCCGCCTGGACGACGGCGACGGTCACGGTGCGGCGGGGGCCAGGGGAGGTGGAGGTCATGCCAACGAGACTAGGAACCCTCAATCTCATCGGGCAAACTAATTCATACAATGATCGACATTTATGAAACCGAATTCAGGAAGGCGGACCTGAATCTGCTGGTGGTCTTCGCCGCCCTGATGCGCGAGCGCAGCGTCACCCGGGCCGCCACCGCCCTGCATCTGAGCCAGGGTGCGGCCAGTGCCGCCCTCGGCCGGCTGCGCAGGCTCTTCGACGACGAGCTGTTCACCCGCACGCGCACCGGCATCGAGCCCACGCCGCGCGCCGTCGAACTGGCCCGCCGCATCGAACCGGCCCTCGGGCTGATCCACGGCGCCGTGACCGACCGGGACCGCTTCGATGCGGCCACCACCCGGCGCACCTTCACCCTGGGCATGTCCGACGACCTGGAGGCCGCTCTACTGCCCCGCCTGCTGACTGCGACGGCCGGTCTGCCGGGTATCCGGCTAGCCGTACGGCAGGCCAACCGCAACACCGTCGCCGACATGCTCGACCGCGGCGAGGTCGACCTCGGCGTGGCCGCCGCCCCCGCACACGGCACCAACCACCGCAGCCAGGACCTGTTCACCTCCGGCTACACCTGCCTGTTCAACCCCCGGCTCCTGCCGCTGCGGACCCCGATCGGCCTGGACGACTACCTGGCCCACCCTCACCTGCTCATTTCCTACGACGGTCGGCGCGGCATCGTCGACGACCTCCTGGAAGCACGCGGACTCGACCGCCGGGTGATCGCCTCCACCACCCACTTCGCCGGAGCTGCGCTCCAGCTCGCGACACTGCCCGCCTTGGCCACCCTGCCCACCCACGCGGCCACCGTCTACGCCGACACCCTGGGCCTGACGGCCACCGCACCGCCCCTGCCCATGCCCGAGTACACCGTCAGCTCGATCTGGCATGCCACTGCGACCGACGACCCTGCTCACGTCTGGCTCCGCCACCTGGTCGCTGAGCGCGCTGTGCGGCCGTAGACACGGGCCCGACGGGAACCCCGGCCGTTGCCTGGCGCAGTGCGCGCCTTTCCGAGGCGTTCCTGGTGGACCTGTAACAGAACCGGTTCCCGGACGAAACACGGTGCCGCCAGGCTGACTTCATCGCGCATGGCCCCTGTCGACGGGGCGTATGCCAGCCCACGGCGCCGGGCCCACGGACGGGTCCGAGGTCGACCGTGCCCGCGGACCTCTGTGTGTACGCGGTGGGGGTGCAGGGGCGGTGACTGCACCTCGTAGGACTTCGGAGAACACCACTCCGACGTACTCAGGAGTACTTGCCGCGATGACTGACATCACGACGCGTGCCGTGCCGCACATGATGCCTCGATCGACGTACGGCCTCGCCGAACTCGACAAGGAAACCCGCATGGGCGGGGCCGGAACCGAGACCACGGCGCGGGAGATCCGCCGCATCGACCTCTCCGACTTCGAGGCCCGCAAGGCCGAGATCACCGAGGAGCTGTGGGCGGCGGCCACGGACATCGGGTTTTTCCAGCTGGTCAACCACGGCATCGAACAGGACCTGGTGGACGAGGCGTTCACGAACGCCGAGGGGTTTTTCGCGCTGCCCGAGGCCTACAAGGCCCGGCACGGGCTGAAGACGGGCCTCAACTCCGGGTGGGAGGCCATGACCCAGGTCAGGCCGTCCGTCGGGATACCGGACCAGAAGGAGTCGTACCAGGTCACCCGCCCTCACATGGAGGGACTCTGGCCAGACGACGTCCTGCCCGAATTCCGCCTGCGCGCCCTCGACTTCGAGACGCGTTGCCGCGAGGTGGCCATGCGGGTCCTGTCATGCTTCGCCGACAAGCTGGGCTTCGCCGGCGACTTCTTCACCCGCGCCCACGACCCTCGGAGCATGAACTACCAGTCCACCCTGCGGATGCTGCACTACTTCGCGATCCCCGAGGACGCCGAGCCCGACCCGAACCTGTGGCGGGCCGGTGCGCACACCGACTTCGACTGCCTGACGCTGCTCTTCCAGCGGGACGGGCAGGGCGGGCTGCAGGTGTGCCCGGGAAAGGAGGCCGAGGCCCAGGAATGGACTTCCGTGGTGCCCTCGGCCGACACCATCACCTGCAACATCGGCGACATGCTGATGCGGTGGAGCGACGACCGGCTTCCGTCCAACTTCCACCGGGTCAAGTCCCCGGGCCCCGGCGAGGACCGGGGCGCCCGCTACAGCATCGCCTTCTTCGCCCAGGCCGACCGTGACGTGGTGATCGAGGGGCCGGACGGCCGGTATCCGCCGATCACGGCGGAGCAGTACATCCAGCAGCGCATCGCCGCCAACTTCGCACGATAGAGGTGCTGTTGTGATGATGTCCGCGAAGAAGCGGGCGCCGTTCGGGCGGCTCGCGGTGCTGGGTCTCCAGCACGTTCTGGTGATGTACACGGGCTGTGTCACGGTGCCGCTCGTCTTCGGTGCGGCCGCCGGGCTCGATGCCTCGACCATCGCTCTGCTCATCAACGCGGACCTGCTGGTCGCGGGCGTCGTCACGATGATCCAGGGCGCGGGCGTCGGGCGGGTGCTCGGCGTCCGCATGCCGGTGATGGCCGGCGCGGCCTTCACCGCCGTGGCGCCGATGATCCTGATCGCCGGTGAGTACGGGCTCCAGGCCGTATACGGCTCGATGATCGCTGCCGGGATCTTCGGCCTGCTCGCCGCCTGGCCGTTCGCCAAGGCAGCGCGCTTCTTCCCGCCGCTGGTGAGCGGTGTGGTGATCACCGTGGTCGGCCTGGCGCTGATCGGTGTCGGCGTCAACCTTGTCGTCGGCAGCGACCCCAAGGCGGCGGACTACGCGGCGCCGTCGCGCCTCGCCCTCGCCGCCTTCGTCGTCATCGTGATCCTGCTGGTGGCGAGGTTCGGCCGGGGCTTTGTGGCCCAGACCGGCGTCCTGCTCGGGCTGCTGGCCGGTACCGCGGTCGCGGTACCGCTGGGTCTGGTGGACCTGTCCGCCGCCCGTGGCGCCGACTGGATCGGGGTGAGCACTCCGTTCCACTTCGGCGCGCCCGAGTTCCCGCCCGTCGCGGTCATCTCCATGTGTGTCGTGATGCTGGTTCTGTTCGCCGAGTCGACCGCGGACCTGATCGCGGTCGCCGAACTCACCGGCAAGGAGTTGACGACCGGGGACATGGCGCGCGGGCTGGCCGCTGACGGACTGTCCGGGGTGCTCGGCGGAGTGATGAACGCCTTCCTCGACACCGTCTTCGCCCAGAACGTGGGCCTGGTGTCGATGACCCGGGTGCGCAGCCGTCATGTGGCCACCGTCGCGGGCGCCATCCTGGTCGCCCTGGGCCTGGTTCCCAAGCTGGGGGCGGTGGTGGCCGGGCTGCCCGGACCGGTCGTGGGCGCGGCGGGACTGGTCATGTTCGCCACGGTCGCCGCCGTCGGCATCAGCACACTGCGCAAGGTCGAGTTCGAGGGAACGCACAACCTGCTGATCGTCGCCGTGTCGATCGGCGTGGGCATGGCGCCCGACGTGGCACCGGACCTCTACTCCCGTTTCCCAGACGGCGTGCGCATCGTGCTGGGCTCACCGGTGACGAGCGCGACCCTGATCGCGTTCGGGCTGAACCTGGCCTTCAACCGGACCCGCCCGGCACGCACGGCGGACGACGAGGCAGAGGCGCAGGCAGGGGCAGGGGCAGGGGCAGGGGCAGGGGCAGAGGCGCAGGCAGAGGCAGAGAAGCAGACTCGGCCGACGTCCACCACTCCGGCGGAATATTCCGCTGCGCATCCTGCCCGTGCCGATCGCTGATCCGGGGCGGATCGCCTGCCTCGACATACGAAGACGCGAACGCCTCGGCGGCATCCTCCACGAGTACCAATGTGCCGCGTGAGCTGCGCGGATGAGGTTTTCGGCAAGGGCAAGGGCAAGGGCAAGGGCAAGGGCAAGGGCAAGGGCAAGGCCAAGGCCAAGGCCAAGGCCGCGAGGTCGTTCAGGCTCTCGACGTCCGGCGGATCGGGCAGCGCGCAGGCATCGCCACGAGTCGGACCTGCTGGAGTGGCCGACCAAGATGTTCGAGCAGCTATCGTCGACTGCGGCTGCCGCCGCCCGCCTGAGTACGGGGACTCAGGCCCCTGCCACCGAGCGCGCTGGGGATCTTTGGAGGATCGGTGGGAGTGTCCGCCTAGGCGTCCCTTAACCGCCGCGTACCTACGGTCTCGCATTGATGGAGCGCGCGCTCTGACGCATGACCAGGTGCGTGCCGAGCATGACGCTCTGGGCGGAGTACAACGGGTCGTCGCGGTGCAGCGCCATCCGCACCGCGGTGCGGCCCAGTTCATCGAAGGGCACGTGCACGGAATTCAGCGGTGGGTAGAGGTCGGCGCAGATCGGCTCGTCGTTGTAGCCGATGAGCGACAGGTCGTCCGGAATGGACAGGCCGGCCTCGCGGGCGGCGGCCATCGCGCCGGCAGCGAGGTAGTCGTCGAAGCAGAACACCGCGGTGTACGGCAGTGGCCCGGCGGCCAGGTGGGCGCGCACGGTCTCATAACCGAACGGCCGGTCGGCCCGTCCGATGTAGAGGAGCCCCGGATCCGGGGTGATGCCGTAGTCCTCATGCGCGCGGCGGTATCCGGCGATGCGCAAGTTGGTCGTGGTGTGGTCATGGAGGCCGCCGAGGAGGGCGATGCGCCGGTGGCCGAGGGACAGCAGGTGGCTGACGGCGGCGTGGGCGCCGCCTTCGTTGTCGTAGTCCACGACCGTGATCGGCAGGTCGGGCGCGGGGGCGGGGCGACCGCAGAGCACCAGCCGGGAGCCGCTGGCGTCGAGGACGCGGGCGAAGCGGGAGATGCGCTCGGCGTAGTGGGGCGTGACGAACGTTCCGCCGATGAGCACGACCGCCTCGGTGCTGTGCTGGCGCAGTGTCTCCAGCAGCGCCATCTCCCGGTCCGGGTCGCTCCTGGTGGAACAGACGATGCAGAGCCGGTTCTCGTTGATGGCCTGCTCTTCGATGCCGCCGGCGACCCGGTTGTGGAACTGCCAGGACAGCGACGGCAACAGGATCGCCACGGTGCGTGAGTGCGGTGCCGACAAGGCGCGCGCCTGGGCGTTGACCACGTAGTCGAGATCTCTGATGGCCCGCTGCACGCGGGCCTGAGCCGTGGGGGAGACCGGGCGGTTGCCAGTCAGAACCCGGGAGACGGTCGCTGGGGAGACGCCGGCTCGAGTGGCGACATCGCGGATTGTGGCGGCACGCGGAGCCGCGTCCTGGCTGTCGTGCATATCTGAAGTATACGGTTGCCTGTCTGTTTCCTCTGGAGACAACGGGCTCACTTGAGCATCCCCACGGTGAGGCCGGCCTGGATGCGCCGCTGGAGCATCAGATAGAGGGCGATCACGGGGACAGCCGCGATGACGAGTCCGGCGAACAGGGCACTCCAGTCCGCCTCGTAGCCCTGCTGGCTGGACAGGCTCGCCAGGCCCTGGGACAGGACGTACTTGTCGCGGTCGGTGTTGAGTGCGACGGGCAGCAGGTACTGGTTCCACATGCCGAGGAAGTTGAAGATGCCGACCGACAGCAGACCGGGCTTGGCCATGGGCAGCATGACTCGAAAGAATATGGCCTCCTGCGAGGCGCCGTCGATGAGGGCGGCCTCGGCGACGGCCGTGGGCAGGGTGCGGAAGAAACTGGTCAAGAAGAAGACGGTGAACGGCAGCGCGTACGCCGTGTAGACCAGGATCAGGCCCTGGTAACTGCCGAGCAGGCCGAGGTCCTTGACGATGAAGAAGAGCGGGACGAGGGCGAGGACGACGGGGAAGGCCATGCCGGCGATGAACGTGTAATAGATCAGCCGGGATCCGGGGAAGGTGAACCGGGCCAGCACGTAGGCGACCATCGAACCCAGGATCATCGTGAGGATCAGCGCGCCGAACACGACGATGAGGGTGTTGACGAAGAAGTCGCCGATGCTCGCCTTGGACCAGGCCCGGGCGAAGTTGTCGGCGTGCCAGGTGCTGGGGAGCTGCCACGGGTTGCCGAACAGCTCGCTGTTGTCCTTGAAGGCGCCGATCAAGGCCCACAGCAGAGGCACGGTGGACAGCAGGGCCCAGACGGCGAGCAGAGCGTGGGTCACGCCGGTGGCCAGGGGAGCGCCGGGGCGGGTGCGGTGGGGCGAAGTCGGCGAAGTCGTCATCGGGTTGGCCTCAGAACTCGATCGTGGTCTTCTTGCGGGAGGTGCCGAAGGTGAGCGCCGTCATCAGCAGGCTCAGCAGGCTCAGCAGCACACCGATCGCGGTGGCGTAGCCGAAGTTGCCTTTCTGGAACGCGGACAGGTAGAGGTACTGGGACAGCGCCATGGTGGAGTTGTCCGGTCCGCCGGAGGGGGCGAGAACCATGAACAGCGCGAACGCGTCGAGTGCGTGGATGCCCAGATATATCCAGGCGACCTGGACGGTCTCCCGCAGCAGCGGCAGGGTGATGCGGGTCAGCGTCTGGAACCGTCCGGCGCCGTCCAGTTCGGCGGCCTCGAAGATGTCCTTGGGAATGGACTGCATCGCGGCGCTGAACAGCACGACGTAGAACCCGACGCCGGCCCAGACCAGCACGCCGATCAGCGCCCACAGCGCGACGGTCGGGTCGCCGAGCCAGGAGTGCGCCAGCCCGCCCAGCCCGAGCGCCTCCAGCCCTCCGTTGAGCAGCCCGATCTGAGGGTTGTAGATGAACTGCCAGAGAACCGCCGTGATCACCACGGGGAGGATGTGCGGAAGGAAGTAGACGCGGCGGTAGAAGGCCGAGCCGCGGACTCCCGCCACCTTGCCCCCCGAGCCGCCGACGTTGAGCATGGCGGCGAAGAACAGTCCGAGCGCGATCGTGACCAGCGGCACCACCAGCAGAAGCAGCCCGTTGTGAGCCAAGGCCCGCCAGAATTCCGGGTCCTGAAGCAGGCGCTGGAAGTTGTCGAACCCGACGAAGGGCTTGTCTGCGGTGAACCCCGACCAGCTGGTCAGCGAGATCTGGAACGCCTGCGCGTAGGGGGAGACCACCAGTACCGCGTACAGGGTGAGCGGCAGTGCCAGGAAGAGAAGGATGATGCGGGTTTTTCCGTGGTTCACGAACGACTCCGGAAGTAGGGAGACGGGATCTGCCGCCCAACCTCGTGGGGGCGGCAGACCGGATCCGGCTAGCGCTTGAACTTCGTGATGGAGGAGTCGGCGGCGACGGCGTCGGCCTTGGCCTGCATCTTGGAGAGGAAGACGGCCGCGTCGGTGCGCCCGGCGAGCAGGTTGGCTATCTCGGTCTTCAACGTGGTGGCCAGGTCGGCGTACCAACTGGGGAACAGGTAGGAGAACAGGTCGTCCCCGGCCGCGTCGATGGCCTTCGTCACCGATCCCAGTGCGATGGAACCGAAGTCCTCCTCGCCCGTTGCCCCCTTGACGACAGTGAGGGCATGGGTCGTCTTCGTGAAGTTGACCGCCGCCTCCTTGGAGAGCATCGTCCGCAGGTACTCCTTGCCGCCACGGACGTTCTTGGCCTTGGCGGGGACGACGTAGATCTCCCCGGCGACGGCGTGCAGCGCGGTCTGCGGCAGGCTGCCGGTCGTCGAGAGCGGGGGTACCGCGCCGAAGACCATGTCGAACCCGTCCGGGGTGATCGCCTTCATCTCGTTCTCGATGAACGATCCGGAGTGGTACAGCGCGGCCTTGCCCTGCACCCACGCGGTCTGTGCCTGAGTGTGGTCCAGTCCCTCGCTGCCCTTGAGGAAGTACCCGGACGAGGCCAGTGCGGCGATCGCCTCGGCGGCGGCCTTCACCGGCTCGGCCTGCCACGCCTTGGCTTCCAGATTGTCGATCGCCTTGATCACGTCGACCCCGCCCTGCTTTGCCGCGAGCGCCATCAGCGGGCTGAAGAAGTAGTCGGGTGCCGTCGTGCCGCCGTACGCGAACGGTGCGATGCCCGCCTTCTTGATCTTGGCGGCCAGCGAGGTAAGGCCGTCCCAGGTGGTCGGCCAGGTCCACCCGTGCTTGTCGAACAGTGTCTTGGAGTACCAGAAGCCGCTGACGGTGAAGACGTACGGAAGACCCATCACCTTGCCGTCGAACGTGGCGGGGTCCAGCGCGCCCGACAGGAGGGTGTCCTCGACCGTGGTGTCCGGGTCGTCGGCAGAGGGGGCCTTCAGCAGGTCGGACAGGTTGGCCAGCTGGCCGTCGGCGACCAGCGTGCCCAACACCATCTTCTTGGCACCACTGTTGTCGACGACGTCCGGCGGGTCGCCGGCGACGAACCGCGGCTGCAGTTCGGTCCCGATCTCGGTGATGCCGGAGTGGCTGACCTTCGCCTTCGGGAACTTCTTGGCGTACAGCTTCTCGTCGAACTTGGCGTAGTCGTCGCTGTAGCCGCCCTTGAAGACGACGACGTCCAGCGCGGCGCCCTCGGCGACGCCGAACGGGTTGGCGGCGGTGACCTTGCCTTCAGCCGCGGTGCCGCTGTCGCCGCTGGAGCCGGCGCACGCGGCCAGCAGGCCGGCGGCGGGCACGGCGAGAGCGGCGGCCGCTGTGGATCTCAGCAGGGCCCGTCGTGAGAAGGTCGGGGGGAGGGTGTTCATCGGTGCCTCTCCTTGATTGCGATGGGGACGGTGGTGCCATGGGGCCGGGCCGGGTCAGGCCAGCAACGCCAACTGGTCCTCGTGGATACGCCCGTGCAGGGGCTGGTCGGCGGCGAGGCGTTCGATCTCGGCGACGGCGAACTCGCCGAGCCGACGAATCTCGGTGCCCATCGCCCCGGCCACATGTGGCGTGACCGTGACGTTGGGCAGTGCCAGCAGCGGGTGGCCGGCGGGCAGGGGTTCGGGGTCGGTGACATCCAGGACGGCGTCGATCCGGCCGGTGGCGCAGTGCCGCAGCAGTGCCTCGGTGTCGATCAGCTGTCCGCGCGCGGTATTGATCAGGACGGCGCCGTCACGCAGCAGCGCGAGCCGGCGGTCGTCGAGCAGGTGGTGAGTCTCGGGCAGGGCCGGAGCGTGCAGGCTGACCACGTCGCTGCGGCGCAGCAGGTCGTCCAGCTCGACCAGTTGCACCTGTCCGGCCGGAAGCAGCTCGGCCGCCGCGCGCGCGTCCAGGGTCGGGTCGCTGACCAGCAGCTGGAAGCCGTGCGGGGCGAGCAGCTCCAGGACCATACGACCGGTCCGGGAAGCGCCGACGACCCCGACGACCCGTTCGTGGTTGCCGGTGTCGTCGGCGAGCTTGTTCTTGTAGTGGCCCCGCGAGTACGCGTCGGCCAGCCGGAAGGCGCGCTTGCCCGCGAGCAGGATCGCGCTGACGGTGTATTGCGCGACCGGGAAGGCGTTGGCGGAAACCGCCGAGGAAACGAGGATTCCTCGCTCCCAGACCTCGGGCGTGAGGTGGTGCTTGACCGACCCCGCGGCGTGCACGATCGCGCGCAGCCGGGGTGCGGCGTCGAGGACGTCGCGGTCGACGAGGGGACAGCCCCAGCCGGTGAGGAGCACGTCGATGTTCGCCAGGCGCTCTCCGGCGGCCGGATCGGTGAAGTCGGTGATGACGTCGGGCTGTACGGCCGCGCTCTCTTCCAGCCGGGCGACGAGCGCCTCGGTGAGGGCGAGTGCGGCGACCTCAGGCTGCATCGCGATCGCGACGGTCATGCGGCGGCTCACCGGTTCACTGCTCCTTGGAAAGGCGGTTGCTCCTGTGGTTGCTCCTGCGTGTGCAACCGGTTTCATATTTGGGCGTCGTCAAGGTAGAGGCCATCGAGACGCTGCGTCAAGAGACGGCAGTGAGGAGCCGACTTTGCCATGAAAATCGGCTAAGAGTTGGGAACGGTGATGGTCGGAGAGATTGCCTCTCATGATGAAACCGGTTTACCGTCCCGGCCAACTGACCTGCCCCAGCTGCCGGGGGGAGCTGGACAACCGTCCACCGCGGACGCCTGCGTCCGCCTGACCGCGCCCCGCACGGGCTGCGGAGGGGATTCCCGATGCTCACTCGCCGACAGTTGCTGCAAGTCGCCACCGCCACAGCCGGCATCACCCTGGGCCAGGCCGTGACCGGTGCGCCGCCGGCCTTCGCCGCCGACGAGTACGACACCCTGCGCCTGCGCTGGATCGACAAGACCCTGCTGGGTACCGGCTACGACTCCTCGGACGAGCCGTTCGCCACCCTCCTCGCCCTCATCGGCAGCACCGCGACCGGCTTCCTGACTGACATGAACCCGACCGGTGCGTCGCTCTGGGACGACCTGCCGGTCGGCAGCGTCAGTGGCAACGTCACCTCCAGCTATGTGCGCCTGAAGTGGATGGCCCAGGCGTGGGCCTTCGACGGCACCGGGCTGACCGGGGACGCCGATCTCCTCTCCGGCGTCCTGACCGGCCTGGACTGGATGTACGCCAACGCCTACACCCCGACGACCACCACCTACGACAACTGGTGGGACTGGCAGATCGGCGCACCGCGCCTCTCGCTGGACATCGCCTGCCTGCTGTACGCCGAGCTCAGCAGCGGCCAACTCGCCGACTACTACGAGGCGATCGACGCGTTCGTGCCGGATTCGGCGGTCTCCTCCTACAGCGGGGTCAGCACCGGAGCGAACCGGGTCGACCTGTGCCGCGTGCTCATCCTGCGCGGCGTCCTCGCCAGGAGCCCGGCGAAGATCACCACAGGGGTCGCCGGACTCTCACCGGTGTTCCCGCTGGTCAGCAGTGGCGACGGGTTCTACGCCGACGGCTCGTTCATCCAGCACACCACCGTGCCCTACACCGGGTCCTACGGCTCCGTTCTGATCAGCGGACTGGCCGGCCTGCTGTCGTTGCTGGCGGGATCGAGCTGGGAGGTGACCGACGACAACCGGCAGCTCCTCTTCGACGCCGTCACCGACGCCTTCGCCCCGTTCCTGTTCAACGGGCTGATGATGGACGGCGTGTCCGGGCGGGCGATCAGCCGCGGCGTCAAGGTCGTCGACAATCCGCTGGGGATTCAGCAGGACGACCACGTTCGCGGCCATCTCATCATCGGAAGCATCCTGATGCTGGCGGACGCCGCCTCGGCCACCGAAGCCGCCACGTGGAACGCGATGGCCAGAGGCTGGCTGGAGCGCGACTACTGGGCCCCGCTGCTCGAGGACTCGTACCAGACGCTTCCCGTCCTGGCACTCGGCAAGTCCGTTCTCGAGGACACCTCGATCACCCCGACCGCCGAACCGGTCGCCGCCCGGGTCTTCGGCAGCATGGACCGCGCCACCCACCGACGCGGCTCCTGGGCCCTCGCCGTCTCCATGTGCTCAGGTCGGACCGCGTTCTACGAGTGCATCAACGGCGAGAACCTGCACGGCTGGCACGCCAGCTCCGGAATGACCTACTGGTGGGGCGACACCTACGGCAACGGCCAGTACTCCGACGCGTACTGGCCGACCGTCGACCCCTACCGCCTGCCCGGCACGACCGTGTCCCGCATCCCGCTGTCGGACGGCCAAGGCGGTTCACGGCCGGCGCCGTCATCGAGCGTCGTCTGGGTCGGCGGCGCCACCGACGGCACCTACAGCGCGCTCGGCCAGGACACCCGCGGCCTCGGCTCCACACTGGTAGCCAAGAAGTCCTGGTTCTGCCTCGACGACCAGGTCGTCTGCCTGGGCGCCGGGATCACCGCCACCGACGGATACACCGTCGAGACCACTGCCGACAACCGCAACCTCGGCGCCACCGCCTCCAACGGGCTGGTCGTCGACGGAGTTACCCAGTCGACCACGCTGGGCTGGTCCGCCACCTTCACCGGCGCCTCCTGGGCGTCGATCAACGGGGTCGGCGGCTACGTCTTCCCCGGCGGGGCCACCGTGAAGGCGGTGCGCGAGGCCCGCACCGGCGCTTGGAGCGACATCAACACCGGGAGTTCGACCACATCCCTGACCCGCCGTTACCTGACCCTGTGGTTCGACCACGGCACCGATCCCACCGCCGCCGCCTACAGCTACATCCTCCTGCCCGGCGCCACGTCCACGGTCACTGCCGCCCGCGCCGCCGCCCCGACGGTGAGCGTCCTGGCCAACACCAGCTCCATCCAGGCGGTCACGGATACCGTCACCGGCGTGACCGCCGCCAACTTCTTCGCCGCCGGCACCGTGGGCCCGATCACCGTCTCGGCCCCCTGCTCCGTCCTCATACGGGAGTCCGACGACGTGCTGTCGGTCAGCGTCGCCGACCCCACCCGCGCCGCCGCGACCATCACCGTCACCATCAACCGCAGCGGATACACCAAGGCCACCGCGGACGACGGCGTCAGCGTCGTCGGCCTGTCTCCCCTCACGCTGATCGTGGAGGTCGGCGGCGCGCAGGGTGCCTCCCGCACCATCACGTTCGGCACCGGCACGACCGTCACCGCCGGCGGATTCACCAAGCTCACCCCGACCGCGGACGCGTACGTCCGCGACGGCTCCTACGCCACCACCAACTACGGCAGCACCACCGACCTGGACGTCAAGTCCACCAGCAGCACCGGATACAACCGCCGGTCCTTCCTCAAGTTCGACCTGTCCGGCCTCGCGGCCACGCCCAGGCGCGCGGTGCTGTGGGTCCAGGGGTCCACCTCCGATTCCGCCGGCACCCAAGCCACCGTCACCGGGTACGCGGTGAGCAGCGACAGCTGGACTGAGACCGGCCTGACCTGGAACACCCAGCCGGCCCTGGGCAGCGCGCTCTCCTCCGGCTCGATCGGCAGCGCCAAGGACTGGATCCCGATCGACGTCACCAGCTACATCCAGACCCAGTACGCCGGCGACGGGACCGCGACGGTCGCCCTCGCCGAGGCCTCGGCCGGGGTCCTCGTCCTCCTGGCCAGCCGGACCAACTCCACGAATCCGCCGTTCTTGCAGGTCATCACGGGATGATCTGTCTGATGAAATTGTAGGCAACCGGTTGCAGGCTGGGAGGCTTGATCCATACGATGGCGGCCATGCCTACCCCGTCACAGCTGTTCGGCCCAGCCCCCACCACCCGGGAGGGCTGGGCCGACGCGCTGCTCGCCCTTGTCGCACCGGCCACGCGAACGGCAGCCACCGGGCCCGAGCGCATGCCGGTCTACCCGAGCATGAGCGACCGTGGGGCCGTCTGGTTCGAACTCGTCACCCGCCCGCTGTGGGGACTCGCCGGACACGCCGCCGGCGGCCTGTCCGGCGCGGACCGGCAGTGGGACGAACTGCGCCGCGCGCTGACCGCCGCCGTCGACCCCGAACATCCCTGGTACGTCGGCCGACCGGCCGACATGGACCAGCGCCTCGTCGAATCCGCCGCCGTCGGCTACGCCCTTGCCATCGCGAAGGACCGGCTCTGGGATCCCCTCACCGAACGGCAGCGGGAACAGCTCGCCGACTGGCTGTCGGCGGCGGCGTCGGCAACACCCTTTGACAACAACTGGTGTTTCTTCCCTGTACTCGCCGCCGTCGGACTGCGTTCGGTGGGCGTATCCGTGGACGAGGCGCGGGTGGCCGCGCACCTGGATCGCATCGAGGACTTCGCACTGCGCGACGGCTGGTATGCCGACGGGCCCGGCACGCCCGAGCGGCCCGGCTCCCGCGACTACTACGTCCCGTTCGGGTTCCATTTCTACGGGCTCCTGCTGGCGTCATTGAAAGCGGTCGACGACGAGCGGGGCCGGCGCTACCGGCAGCGGGCGACCGAGTTCGCGGCGCAGTTCCAGCACTGGTTCGCCGCCGACGGAGCCGCCGTGCCCTTCGGCCGCAGCCTCGGTTACCGGTTCGCCCAGGGCTCCTTCTGGTCGGTACTGGCCGTGGCCGACCTGCCCGCCGTCGACTGGGCCATCGCGCGCACCCTGGCGCAGCGCAACCTCGGCTGGTGGTGGCAGCAGCCGATCCTTGCCGAGGACGGCTCCCTCACTGTCGGCTACGCCTACCCGAACACCGGTGTCGTCGAGCAGTACATGGCCGGCGGGTCACCGTACTGGGGCATGAAGATCTTCGCGAGCCTCGCCGCGGCCGACGATCATCCGTTCTGGACGGCGACGCCCGCGTCGGACCTGCCTCCTCGCGTCAGCCCGCAACCGGCCGCGGCGATGATCCTCGCGCGGGACGCGGCGGGGGATGTCATCGCGCTCGCCGGGCAGAACGCGCCCGGCTGGAACCCCCGTGGCGGGAACGCCAAGTACGCGAAGTTCGCCTACTCCACCCTTGCCGGGTTCAGCGTGCCCACCGGCGAACCGTCCCTGGACCAGGGCGGCTTCGACAGCGCGCTGGCCCTGTCCGACGACGGCGAACACTGGCGCACGCGTTCCGCCGGAGAGTCCGGGATCGACGGCGAGACCCTGGTCGTGCGCTGGCGGCCATGGCCGGACGTGGTCGTCGACACGCGACTGCGGCACGTCGACGGCGGGCACGTCCGCGAGCACCGCATCACCACCGGGCGCCGGCTGTACACGGCCGAAGGCGCGTTCTGCGTACCGAAGACCGGCCTCGGGGCGACGCCCCACAACGTCACGGAGCGCCCCGGCCTGGCCCGGGCGACGGCCGACGCGACCGTCAGCGAGATCGTCTGCCTGGCCGCCGACGAGCCACCACGCGACGGCGTCGTCGTGCTACAGATGCCGGGCTCCCACCTCCTGCACCCGCGCACGGTCCTTCCGGCTCTTCGAGGCGTCCTCGATCCCGGCGAGCACACCCTGCGCTGCCGTGTTTCCCTCACCCGCCGGTGATGACACCGCCATCCGAAGGGTCAGCGGGTGGCGATAAAGATCGTTTTCTAGCACTGGAGCGTGCATGTCCACCAGACAGGTTCTCGTGTACACAGCGACCGCCGCATACCGGCACGAGTCCATTCCCGCCGCCGTCGCCGCCTTCGGCGAGCTGGGCGCCGAGCACGGCTTCAAGGTCCATGCCACCGAGGAGCCGCTGCGTTCCCTCGACGGGTACGACGCGGTCGTGTTCCTGTCGACCAGCGGCGAGGTCCTCGACGAAGCGGGCCGGGTGGCACTGCTCGATCACCTTGTGGGCGGCGGGGGATTCCTGGGCGTTCACTCCGCCGCCTGCACCGAGTACGAGTGGCCCGCCTACGGCGAACTCCTCGGCGCCAGGTTCGCCGGACATCCCCCGGTGCAGCCGGCCGTACTCACCGTCGACCGCTCGCACCCGGCCACCGCACACCTTCCCCGGCAATGGCACTGGACCGACGAGTGGTACGACTTCAGGACGCCACCCCGCGACGTCACTGTCCTGGCCACCGTCGACGAAGCGACCTACACCGGCGGCGGTATGGGCGTTGGCCATCCCCTCGTCTGGCACCGGCGCCACGGCCGCGGACGCAGCTTCTACACCGCGCTCGGCCATGCGACCGAGGCCTACGGCGACCCGGCCTTCCGGGCCCACCTGCTCGGCGCCCTGCGATGGGTCGCCTCCTGGCCGGAGGGAACGGAGCGTTTGCCGGGGCGTTCCATGTGAAAGGCGTCGGACGGCGCTCGGGCGACCTACAACGGACAGCGCTGCACCGCCTGACCCATCAGCGCGAAGGCATGCCCGAGTGCCTGCCACTCCCCGCAGGGGAAGGCGAACCGGCCACCCTGGCTGTCGAGTACGGCCGATCCGGAGCCAGGGTCGCGGGCCTTCTTCACTGTCCCGTCGCTCCTGGTTCGGCGTTCTGGCGAGGCGCGTTCTGTACGGCGAGGACGCGCACCCCGAGGATGTCCTGATCCTCCGTCAGAACACGCCAGCGGTGCGGGGTTCCGCCTGGGTAGAGCAGGCTGTCTCCGGCCGAGAGTCGGTGCAGTTCGCGGCCGTCGGGGCCCAGCAGGTCGACCTCGATCGCGCCGTGCACCACATAGAGGAACTCATCGCCAGGGTGGTCGTAGTACTCCTCGAAGTCGGTGGGTCCTCCCGTGTATTCGACCGGATGGACGGCGAATTGGGGTGCCCCGAGCATCCGGGCCGAGCCGCCGCTGTTGGCGACGGGGGTGCCGGTCCCTTCCCGTACGACATGGATGTCGGCGGGGGAGGTGGCCGAGTGCGCCAGCAGGGCCTGTTGGGTGGTGCCGAGTGCCTGGGCGATCCGGTGCAGCGAGGGCATGCTCGGGCGGGTCAGCCCGCGCTCCAGCTGGCTGAGGAAGGGGTGTGAAAGGCCTGCGCTGCCCGCGAGTTGGACAAGGGTGAGGCCGCGCTTCTTGCGCAGCCGACGGATCGCGTCGCCGAGCTGCTGGTCCGGATCGTCGGGGGGTTCGGTGGGGCGGTTTGGCATGGCGGAAATCCTAAGTGGTCACTTCGGAGGGGGATTTACTCCCGCGAAACACATGTCTCCTACGCTCAATGTTGATGTGACGAACATTCTAGGCGAGGAGCCCGAATGACCGCGACCACCGCCGACCGGCCTGCCACGGCCGGATTCCTCGATGCCATGGCCGCCCTCGCGGGCGGTGTCTGCGTGGTGACCGCTGCCGCGGCCGATGGCACGCCTGCCGGATTCACCAGCACCGCCGTGATGAGCCTCAGTCGCGCGCCGCAGCTGATGGCGATCGGCGTCCAGCGCGGCAGCCGCACCCTGCCGCTGCTTCAGGACGGCGGCAGGTTCGCCCTCAACATCCTTGCCGCGGGCGGCGAATCCGTCTCGCGGCGCTTCGCCGATCCGGCCGTCGACCGGTTCGCCGGGCTGGAGTGGACGACGGGAGAGGGAGGTGTGCCGCTGCTGCTCGCGCAGAGCACGTACGCCGTTGTGTGCCGCGTACGGGAAGAGGTGGCGGCCGGGGACCACCTGCTGCTGATCGCTGACATCGAGGAGATCATCCCTGGTCGGGGCGGGGCCGGCGCTCTCGTCCACCACGCCCGCCGCTACCACGGCATCGGCGCATGAGCGGGCGCGACTGGTTCTCCGTACAGGAGACCGGACCTGGGACCTTCCTCATCGCCGAGCCCGGGCACGTCAACAGCTATCTCGTCGTGGGCGACGACCTCGCCCTGCTGTACGACACCGGGATGGGCATCGGGGACATCGGGCGCGAGGTGCGCGTGCTGACCTCGCTGCCGCTGCTCGTCGTCAACTCCCACCATCACTACGACCACCGGGGCGGCAATGCCTCGCTCGTGGGCGAGGCCAAGGACTTCGCTGTCCACGAGGCGGGCGCGGACCTGCACGGCGAGCCCGCACCGCGCGAGTGGCTCGAGACGTACGAGCACATCGCCCAGGACATGCGACAGCGCTACATCGAGCTGAGCGCACTCTCCGCCGAGGGCTTCTTCCTCACCGATTCGCGGATCGAGGTGCGGCCCGTCCCCGAGCTGACCCAGTGGCGTATCGACGCGGTGCGACCGACCCGGCTGCTCAGGGAGGGGGAGCAGCTCGACCTGGGCGGGCGGAGGCTGCATGTCCTGCACACCCCCGGGCACTCGCCCGACGGCATCTGCCTCTGGGAGCCGGAGAGCGGCCTGCTCCTCGCCGGCGACACCCTGATCAGCGGCACCTTCTTCGCCCATGTGCCGGGCGCCGATGTACCGGCCTTCGCCGCATCGACCCGGCGACTTGCCGAACTCCCGGTCAGCACAGCCTTGTTGGGGCACAACCTCCGCCACCGTGAGGACCACCACTTCGTGGGACGGGTCGCCGAAGCTTTCGACCAGGTGGTACGCGGACGGACCCGCCCGGTCCGCCGCCAGGACATGTTCGGCGCGCCCGCGATGTGGCACGCCTTCGACGGCTTCGCGGTACTCACGGCACCGGAGAACGGGGACGTACGATGACGGCGACGGCACTGCTGCTGCGCGGGGCGCGGCTGCCCGAAGGGCAGATCCGGGACGTACTGATCGAGGACGGGCAGGTGTCGGCCGTTGCGCAGGCCGGTCAACTGCCCTCCGCATGCGAGGAGATGGACCTCTCCGGCTTCCTACTGTTGCCCGCCCCCGCCGAACCCCACGCCCACCTCGACAAGGCCCTCACCTGGGACCTGGCCGGTGCACCGCCCTGCGACCTGCCGGGGGCGGTCGCCGCCTGGCGCGGCTATGCCGAGCAGGTGACGGAGGAGGACGTGCTGGTCAGGGCCCGCCGCGCCCTGGACGAGCTGGTCGCCAACGGTGCGACCGCCGTCCGCACCCACGCCGACGTCCTGCCCGGCCCCGATCCGCTCCGGGGGCTGCGGGCGCTGTTGCGGCTGCGCGAGGAGCTGAGCGAGCGGGTTGCCCTGCAGATCGCCGTACTGCACATCGAGGCGCCCGACGAAGTCCTCGACGAGGCACTGGAGTTGGGGGCCGACCTGCTCGGTGGCTGTCCGCACCTCTCCGACGACCCGCAGGCCGCTGTCGCCCGCGCCCTGGCCATCGCCGAGCGGCACGGCGTAGGCGTCGACCTGCATGCGGACGAGAATCTCCGTCCGGACCCGAAGGATCTGCTGCTGCTCGCCCAGGCGGTACGGGAGCGGGACTTCACCCACGGTGCGACCGCCAGCCACTGCGTGGGACTGGGCGGCCTGGACCCGGCCGAGGCCGCCCGGATCGCCAAGGAGGCGGCGGCATCCCGGATCGGGGTCGTCGCACTGCCGCTCACCAACCTCTACCTCCAGGGCCGCGACACCCCTGCCCGCACCCCGCGCGGTCTGACCGCAGTACGCGCCCTCCTGGACGCGGGCGTGCCCCTGGCCGGGGGCGGCGACAACATCCGCGACCCCTTTAATCCGGTGGGCAGGGCCGATCCCCTGGAGACCGCTGGACTCCTCGTCGCGGCTGGTCACTTGAGGCTGCCCGAGGCGGTCCACGCGGTGACCACCGGCGCCCGCACGGTCCTCGGGCTACCCGCCGCAGGGCCGTACGAGGGGGCGATCGCCGACCTCCTCGCCGTACGGGCCGACTCGCTCTCCGGGGCCCTCGGGGCCTCGTACCCGGACCGGATCGTCTTCAAGGGCGGGCGAGCGGTGAGCCGTACCACGGTGATCCGCGAAGCGCTCTGACTGGTCCAGGGCGTAAACGCCCGGGACACCCTCACGAAACAATGAATGTTGATGCTACGAACATCAGTGAACGCTCCACCGGCCCACAGGAAGGAGTCGACGTGGCGACAGCAGTGCAGACGGCGCTGAGCTTCGTAGCCGTCGACAAGCGTTTCGACAGCGGGACCACCGCGCTCTCGGGAGTGGAACTCCACGTCGGCGCAGGGGAGTTCGTCGCAGTCGTCGGCCCCTCCGGTTGCGGCAAGTCCACCCTGCTGCGGCTCGCCTCCGGTCTCGATGCCCCCAGCGCGGGCGAGATCAGCACCCCGGGCGGGGACATCGGTTACGTCTTCCAGGACGCCACCCTGCTGCCCTGGCGCAGCGTCCTCGCCAATGTGGCGCTGCCGGCCGAACTGGCCGGCCGTCCCAAGGCCGAACGGCACGAGCGCGCCATGGACGCCATCCGTCTCGTCGGCCTCGACGGCTTCGAGGAGCAGTTGCCGGGACAGCTCTCGGGCGGGATGCGGATGCGGGTCTCGCTGGCCCGCGCGCTGATGATGCGCCCCGCGCTCTTCCTCTTCGACGAACCTTTCGGCGCGCTGGACGAGATGACCCGGCTTCGTATGCAGGAGGAGCTCCAGCGGATCTTCGGCGAGACGGGGTTCGCGGGTCTCTTCATCACACACTCGGTGACCGAGGCGGTCTTCCTGGCCAACCGGGTCGTGGTGATGTCGGCCCGACCTGGACGCATCACCGCCGAATTCGAGGTCCCGTTCGCCCACCCCAGGCCCGCATCGCTCCGTTACGAACCGGAGTTCGCCGCGATCGCGGGCGCGGTCTCCGGGGCCCTGCGAGGAGACGCCCAGTGACCGCGAACACCCCGGACGCCCCGGCCGCCGACGCGCCGACTGCCCGCGCCACCACGGACGCCCCGGCCGCCGACGCGCCGACTGCCCGCGCCACCACGGCTGCCCCGGCCGCCGATGTGCCGGCTGCCCGCGCCACCACGGCCGCCTCCGTCACCGTCGGCCCGAGCGGCGAACCGTCTGCCGCTTCCGAGCCGGCCGTCACCGGTTCGAGCGCTGCCGCTCCGGCCCACGAGGGGAAGACCCCCGTGCACCAGTCCGATGCTGCCACCGGCGCCACGGTCGAGACGTTCCCGGCCGCCGAGGCGTCCGTCCGCACACGCCGGGGCCCCGTCGCCCTGCTCGCGCCCATCGGCTCGCTCGCCGTCGCCATCGGCCTCTGGTACGCAGTGAGTTACCTGCTCCTCGCCCCCGCCCGCCGCTTCCTCGTACCGCCCCCGCACCAGGTCCTCCAGGTCGCCGTCCTCGACTGGACCCATCTGCAGCCCATGCTCCAGGCCCTTGCCCGCACCGCGCAGGTCGCTCTCGCCGGGCTCGCCATCGCCGCCGTCCTCGGCATCACCGGGGCCGTCGTGATGAGCCGCGCCCGCTGGCTGGAGCGCTCCCTCTATCCGTACGCCGTCATCCTGCAGACCGTCCCGATCCTCGCCATCGTCCCCCTCATCGGCCTCTGGTTCGGCTTCGGCTTCACCAGCCGGGTCATTGTCTGCGTCCTCATCGCCCTGTTCCCGCTGATCGCCAACACCCTCTTCGGACTGCAGTCCGTGGACCGCGCCCACCACGACCTCTTCACCCTCCAGAAGGCGAGCCGCTGGGACCGCCTGCGCAAGCTCGAACTGCCCGCGGCGCTCCCCGCCATCTTCACCGGGCTGCGTACCTCCTCCGGGCTCTCCGTCATCGGCGCGATCGTCGGCGACATGTTCTTCAAGCAGGGCGCGCCCGGTATCGGCACCCTCCTCGACGTCTACCGCTCACGGCTCCAGTCCGAGGACCTCTTCGCCGCGATCATCCTCGCCTCCCTCTTCGGGGTCGCCGTCTTCGCGCTCTTCACGTTCCTGTCCCGCCTCGCCGTCGGTTCCTGGCACGCGTCCGGCCGCAGCTGAGCCGGCCCCCACCCCCTCTCCGCTTCCTCGTCAGAGCCCCTCCCGGGAGACAGCCATGCCACTTTCCGTCAGAAGAAGCCTTGTCGCGGGACTGAGCGCCTCGTTCCTCCTCGCCGCCACCGGCTGCGGCGCCGGCGCCACCACAGCCGGGTCCGCTGCCGACCTCGAGCCCGCCCCCGCCGCCCAGCGCCTCGACAAAGTCTGCCCCGCCACCGTCGTCGTCCAGGCCGACTGGGAGCCCGAGGCCGAACACGGTCCGATCTACAACCTCGTCGGCCCCGGCTACACCGTCGACACCGACAAGAAGCGGGTCACCGGCCCGCTCGTCATCGGCGGCAAGGACACCGGCGTCAAGATCCAGGTGCGGGCGGGCGGTTCGGCCGTCGGGTTCCAGAGCCCGGCCTCGGAGATGTACATCGACCAGTCCATCACTCTCGGCATGGTCACCACCGACGGCGCCATCCAGGCGGCCGGCAAGCAGCCCGTCACCGCGGTCGCCGCGCTGATGAAGAAGAGTCCGCAGGTCCTGATGTGGGACCCCAAGACCCACCCGGACTGGAAGACCGTCGCCGACATCGGCAAGAGCGGCGCCAAGGTCGTGTACCGCGACGGTGAGGTCTTCGCTCCGATGCTGGTGGCGAGGGGGCTCATCAAGAAGAGCCAGCTGGACGGGAGTTACGACAGCTCACCGTCCCGTTTCGTCGCCGACCCCTCCATCGCGCAGCAGGGCTTCGCGACCGCGGAACCGTACATCTATGAGCACGAGGTCGCCGCCTGGAAGAAGCCGGTCAAGTTCCAGCTGCTGTCCGATGTCGGCTACACCGTCTACCCGGAGGCACTCTCCGTCCGCACCGGTGCGCTGAAGAAGCTCAGCCCCTGCCTGAAGAAGCTGGTCCCCGTCATCCAGCAGTCGGCCGCCGACTTCGCCGCCGCACCGGACACAGCGGTCACGCTCATCGACGACATCGTGAAGCAGTACGCCACGAGCTGGGTCTACTCCAAGGGCACCGGCCAGTACGCCGCCAAGGAGATGGTCAGGCTCGGCATCCTCGGCAACGAGGCCGACGGATCGATCGCGAGCTTCGACAAGAAGCGCGTCGCCGACTCCCTGAAGACCTTCGGGCCGATCCTCACCAAGGGCGGCGTCAAGATCCCGGCCGGCCTGAGCGCCGACGATCTGGCGACCAACGCATTCATCGACACCAAGATCGGAATGAAGTGATGGCCGTCGACCCCAAGGGCACGACCCTGTCCGCCGCCGAACTGCGCCGGATGACCGAACTGGTCGCGGACGATGAGATGGTGGGCGCCGACCCAGGTGCCACGCACCGCACCCCCGGCATCGACGCATTCTGTACGGAGGCTGCCGCACTGCTGGGCGAGGCTGCCGTCGTACGCGAGGACTCCGCCCTCGACAAGGCGTCCCGCGACTGGGCGCACATGTCGCCGATCCTCGCCGCCAAGCTCCCCGCCGGTCGCGCCGAGGTGGTGCTGCGCCCGTCCTCGTACGAGCAGATCCAGCCCCTGGTCGCCCTTGCCCACCGCCTGCGCATCCCGCTCACCCCGCGCGGCAAAGGCACCGGCAACTACGGCCAGGCGATCCCGCTGCACGGCGGCGCCGTCCTCGACCTCACCGGATGCGGACGCATCCTGGGCGCGGGCGACGGATGGATCAGGGCCGAGGCGGGCGCGAAGATGTCCGACCTGGAGGCGCATGCGCGCACGCTGGGCCAGGAGCTGTGGATGTTCCCCTCCACCTTCGGGACATCGCTCGGCGGCTTCCTCTCCGGTGGGAACGGCGGCACGGGATCGCTCGCCAACGGCACCAACGGGGACGGTTTTGTACGGGAGTTGACCGTCGTCCCGTGCACGGCGGAGGCCGAGCCCTTCACTGTACGCGGCGAGGAAGCACTCCCGTACATCCACGCCTACGGCACCACCGGCATCACCACGACCGCGACCGTCGCACTTCAGCCGGCCCGCGTCTGGACCGGCCTCTTCGCCTCCTTCGACACGTGGACCTCCGCCACCGCCGCGCTCGGCGACCTCGTACGCCTGGAGCCCGCCCCGCGCCTGGTCTCCCTCGACGAGCCCGGCCTCGTCGAGACCTTCGAGGCCGACCCGGCCCTCGACCCGGCCGCGCTGAGCGTCCGCGCGATCATCGAGGAGCAGGCCGAGGACGACGCTCGGGCGATCATCGAGAAGCACGGCGGCCGGGTGACGGAGGTACGTCCCGCGCCGCGCGGTCCCGCCCTCATCTCCTCGCTCTCCTTCAACCACCCCACGTACCACCTGATGAAGGCCGAGGACGGCTACTTCCACCTGGAGATCGGCGGCGACGTACTGCTCGGCGACCCGGCGGCGGTCAAGGCCGTCTTCCCCCAGACGGTGCTGCACCTGGAGGGAATGCGCTCGGGGACCGTCGGCATGCTGATGGCGCACTACCAGGACGAAGCCACCGTGTACGAGGGGATCGCCGCCCTGGAGGCACTGGGCGTCCGCGTCCATGACGTCCACAACTGGTACGTCGACCGGCGCCTCGACCTCGTCCGTGCCACCGCCCGCACCGCCGACCCGCTGGGACTGCTCAACCCCGGCCACCTCCTGGGAGCGCACTGACCATGGCCTTCACTCGCTTCACCGACCTCAGCGGACCGTCGGTCACCGACCTGTCCGCCGACACCGTGGCCGTCCTTCCCGTCGGCGCGATCGAACAGCACGGGCCCCATCTTCCCGTCGCCACCGACTACTTCATGGCGGAGGCGATAGCCAAGGGCGCCGCCCTGGCCGCATCCGACAGCTGCGACATCACGCTGCTGCCGGGCCTCGCCTACGCCAAGTCCGACGAACACGCCTGGTCGCCCGGGACGCTGTGGCTCAGCGCCTCGACGCTCTTCGCGGTACTGGACGACCTGGGGCGCTCTCTCGCCACGGGGCCCGTACGGCGGCTCGCGTTCCTCAACGCGCACGGCGGCAACAGTGCGCTGCTGGGAGTCGCTCTGCGTGAACTGCGCACCAAATACGGTCTGTTCACCTTTCTGCTGCACGCCGCGCTCCCCGCGGACCAGGGCGGCGCGTCCCCGTCCGGCGAGCTGGGTCTGGGGGTGCACGGCGGGCTGAACGAGACCGCGGCGATGCTCCACCTCCACCCGGAGACGGTGGACATGTCGCTGGCCGAGCGGAGTGTCCCCGAGCACCTGACCGCCTACGAGCACATCGGCTTCGGCAAGTCCGTCTCCTTCGGCTGGACGAGCGACGACTTCGGTACGGGCAACGGCGTCATCGGCGACCCCACCGGAGCCACCCCCGAACTCGGCCGCAAGCTCGTCGACACCGCCATCGCCAACAACGCGGCCGCACTGCGCGAATGCGCCCGCTTCCTGCCTTACGCCTGACCGCCTTCTTCTTGAACGCCTGACGCCGAGGACACCCGCCATGGCCATCCCCCCGCTCCACAAGCCGCTCAGCAAGATCACCGCCCACCACATCACCGCGGGCGACACGGTCAAGCTCGCCGTCCTCACCGGACCGGCCGACGGCTCACCGACCACCGTCGTCTTCGAGGTGTGGGAGCCGGGCGGCGCCCAGCCGCTCAACTGGCACCCCGAGTCCGTGGAGACCTTCGTGGTGCTCGCGGGCGAGGGCCGCGCGGTCAGCGACGAGCACGAACGCGACCTCGCACCGGGTGACGTCCTCGTCCTGCCCCTCGGCTCCAAGCACCGGATCACCAACACCTCGGCCACCGAGCGGCTCTACACCCTCACGATCATGTCCCCCGACGAGGGCTTCGCCGACCTGATCCAGCGCGGCCCCTGCGTGGTGCTCGACGACGCGGACCTGGCCGTCCTCGGAGCCGTCCGATGAGTACTGTGCCTTCCCGTGGGGCAACCCCCGGACCTCCAGCCGGACAAGCAGGTCGGCCCGCCTCGCCCCACCGCCCTCGTGGGGCGAACCGCAGCGAACTGCTCGACGCCTTCTGGTCGTACGAACAGGACCTCGGCGCCAATGACCTGGCGGGCCTCGACCACTGGTTCCTGGACGCCCCGGACACGGTGCGCGCCGAGGGTTCCATGGTGCTGACCGGGCATGCGGCCATCTCGGACTTCCGTCGCGGCCGCAGCGGGGGAGCGCCGGCCCGTACGGTCGAGCGCGTCCATGAGGTGCGGATCGCAGAGGACATCGCCGTACTGACCGCCGAAACACTGCGGGCCGGCGGGGCGCGCGGGATGCAGACACAGGTGTGGCGGCTGACGGGGGACGGCTGGCGGATCGCGGCCGCGCACGTCAGCGCGGTGCCGGATCCGGCGGCGGACGAGACCCCGGACCCCGCGGTGTGGCGGGTCGTGGGCGAGCCGCTGGTCGCCGGGGCGCAGGAGGGGCCGCTCGCCGGTGTACGTACTGCCGTCAAGGACCTCTTCGCCGTTGCCGGACAGCGGATCGGCGGGGGCAACCCGCAGTGGCTGGCCGATGCGCCGATGGAGCCCCGACATGCCGACGCAGTAAGGGAACTGCTCAGCGCGGGCGCCCAGCTCGCCGGGATCGCCCAAACCGACGAACTCGCCTTCAGTCTCGCCGGGACCAACATCCACTACGGCACCCCCGTCAACCCCGCCGCCCCCGGCCGGATCACCGGCGGCTCCAGCAGCGGCCCGGCGGCGGCGGTCGCCCGCGGTTGGGTGGATCTGGGGCTGGCCACGGACACCGCGGGCTCGATCCGGGTCCCCGCCTCCTACTGCGGCCTCTACGGCTGGCGCCCCACCCACGGAGCCGTCCCCACCGGCGGCCTGCTCCCGCTGGCCCCGTCCTTCGACACGGCGGGACTGCTCGCCCGGGACCCCTACCTGCTGCATACAGCGGCGAAGGTGCTCCTGCCCCGGGACGGCGAAGTCCCGATGACCACGCTTCTGGTCGACGACGCCCTCACCGCGCTCGCCGAACCCGAGGTCCGGGCATCCTTCGAGGCGGCATGCCGGGCGCTCTCCCTCCGCACCGGCCTGGACCTCGTACGGACCGACACCGGGATGGCCCCACACCTGGAGGAGTGGCTGCCCGCCTTCCGTACCGTCCAGGCGGCCGAGGCGTGGGCCGCGCACGGGGAGTGGATCGAGAAGCACCCGGGCGCGCTGGGGGCCGACATCGAGGCCCGGTTCGCCGCGGGGAGCCAGGTCACGGAGGACGAAGTGCGTGACGCCACCTACGGGCTCCTGTCCGCCCGTTCGGTCATCGTCGAAGCCCTCCCGCCCGGCACCGCACTCCTTCTCCCCGCCACGAGCAGCCCAGCCCCCCACGCCGATGCGACACCGGCCGAGGTCGAGACCGTACGAGCCGCAACCCTCCGCCTCACCTGCCTCGCCTCGCTCGCCGGGCTGCCCGCCGTCACCATGCCCCGGCTGCGGGTCCGCGACCTCCCGGTCGGCCTCTGCGCGATCGGCGCACCGGGCACGGACCACGCCCTCCTGGAGCTGACCCATGCATGAAATCGGCCCCAACTCCCGCAACTCCTGGCGCGCGGACGCCACACACGTCGACCTCCGCCGCCCGCAACGCCCGGCCCGCCCCGTGACCGTGGAGGCTCAGCCCCAAATCCTGACGCTCGACCTGGCCTCAACGGCGATCGTCGTCATCGACATGCAGAACGACTTCTGCTCGCCCGACGGCTGGCTGGCCTCTATCGGCGTGGACGTGTCCCCGGCCCGCACCCCCATCCCCGTACTCCAGCGGCTCCTCCCCGCCCTCCGGGCGGCCGACGTCCCCGTCGTCTGGCTCAACTGGGGCAACCGCCCCGACCGCGCGAACCTCCCACCCGGCGTCCTCCACGTCTACGACCAGGACGGAACCGGAGGCGGCCTCGGCTCCCAACTGCCCACCGGGGCCAGGGTCCTGGAACGCGACAGCGCGTCCGCCGACATCACCGCACCCCTCTTCGCGGCACCCGGCGACCTGCACATCGCCAAGTACCGCATGAGCGGCTTCCAGGACACAGAACTCGACAGCGTCCTGCGCAATCTCCGCGCCGACACACTCCTGTTCGCCGGAGTCAACGCCGACCAGTGCGTCCTCGCCACCCTCATGGACGCGGCGAGCCTCGGCTACGACGTGCTGATGCTGGAGGACGCGGTGGCCACCACCTCACCCGCGTACTGCATGGACGCCACCGTCTACAACGTCCGCCAGTGCTTCGGCTTCACCCTCACCGCCGCCGACCTCCAGGAAGCCCTGTGACCCTCCTCCAACCCCACCGGGGCCCCGTCGACGGCGACCACTACCTGCCCGCAGACCCAGCCGCGGTCCACTGGGGGCTGCTCCCCAACGCCCGCTCTAAGCCGGCCCTCTCGGTCCCCTCCGGCGCGATCGTCAGCCTCGACACCATCAGCCACGAGGGCATCCTCGCCGACCAGGGCCGAGACCCGGCCGCCTTCTTCGCCGCGGCCGGCATCCACGGCATCCTCCACGACACGGCCGAACTCGCCGCTTCCACCCGCCTTCACGACCCCGCCGTCCACGGCCCGCACGTGGTCACAGGACCCGTCCACATCCAGGGGGCCGAGCCCGGCGACGTACTCGAAGTGGAAGTCCTCCGCCTGCGCCGCCGCGCCCCTTACGGGGTGATCAGCAACCGCCACGGCAAGGGCGCGCTCCCCGGCGAATACCCCCAGGGCCCCGGCCCCGACCCGGTCAGCCTGGTCGCCACCGTCGACGACGACGGCCGTGGCCGCCTCCCCGTGGGCGACGGTCGCGACATCCGCTTCCCGCTCCGCCCCTTCCTCGGCATCATGGGCACCTCCCCCGCCACCGAGGCCCCGGTCCACTCGGTGCCTCCCGGCCCGCACGGAGGCAATCTCGACGTACGCCACCTCGGTGTCGGCGCCCGCCTCTTCCTCCCCGTTGCCGTCGAGGGCGCCCTCTTCTACGCCGGCGACCCGCACTTCTCCCAGGGCGACGGCGAAGTGGCCCTCACCGCCTTCGAAGCCCCTCTGCGCGCGACCCTCCGCCTCACCGTCCACCGCGACCCCGCCCTCCGCCGACTCGCATCCCGCCTGCGCGCCCCCTTCGCAGAGACCGACACCGAGCACATCGTCATGGGCCTGGACACCGACCTCGACGAGGCGATGCGCCATGCCGTACGCGACGCCCTCACCCTCCTCGACGAGCGCTTCTCGGTCCCCGGCCCGGTTGCCCTCGCCTACCTCAGCGCGGCCGCCGACTTCCAGGTCTCCCAGGTGGTCGACATCGTCAAGGGCGTCCACTGCCGCATTTCCAAGGCGGACCTGACCCTCTGACGCCACACTGCTCGCGCTCTGCCCGGGGGAGCGAGCCTGGATCCCAGGTCCCGATCGCAGGCGACATCACGCCGGTGCACGAGCGGATCGAGCGGGAACGCGGCATCCCCGCCGAGCACGTCGTCGTCACCGCGACGCACTCCGCCGGCGGCGGTCGAGAACGGTCAGCAGGAGGACCGCGAGGCCCGCCGCGACCAACATGATGCCGAGGGTGTGCAGGCAGCCGGCGCAGAGCCATCGCCATGGCGATCGCGGTGACCGGGATGTTGATCAGGAAGGCCCAGCGCCGGCCCGCGGCGCTCACCAGCAGTGCGCCGATCGGAGGGCCGACGGCGGCTGGGGCCATGCCCGCGATGGCCATGCCGCCGAGCACCCCGCCTGGCGGCGCGTCCAGGCCGGCCTCCTCGGCGCGCGGCGCCGGATGAGCGCGACGCCGTGGTCGGCGGTTCCGAAGGCGCGGGCGGTGGCCGGCCCCAGGCCGGGGCCGGCGCCGACGAGAACAAACGTGGTCACGGTGAGTCCTTCGCGGGGGCGTCCAGGGCCGGGCAGCAGGCGCCCGGACCCGGGCGCCGGGGGTGGGTCAGGGTGTGAGGAGGGCCTTGATGGCGCGGCGCTCGTCCATCGCCTTGTAGCCCTCGGCGACCTGCTCCAGCGGCAGGGTGAGGTCGAAGACCTTGCCCGGATTGATCCGGCCGGTCAGGACCCCGTCGATCAGGTCGGGCAGGTAGCGGCGCACGGGGGCGGGGCCACCACGCAGGCCGACGTGGGAGAAGAACAGCTCCTGGCCGTCGATGGCCACCTCGTGGGGGACGCCGACGAAGCCGACGTTGCCGCCGGGCCGTGCCGAATGCAGGGCCTGCTGCATGGCCTGGGCGGTGCCGACGCACTCCAGGACCGAGTCGGCGCCGATCCCGTCGGTGAGGTCCTTGACGCGGGCGATGCCCTCCTCGCCGCGCTCGGCGATGATATCGGTGGCGCCGAACTCCAGCGCGAGCTTCTGTCGGGGTTCGTGGCGGCTCATGGCGATAATCCGCTCCGCGCCCAGTTCCTTGGCCGCGATCACACCGCACAGACCGACCGCACCGTCGCCGACCACCACAGCGGTGGAGCCGGGCTTGACCTCGGCGGCCAGGGCGGCGTACCAGCCGGTGCCCATCACGTCGGAGACGGCGAGCAGACCGGGCAGGAACTCATCGGCCGGCTGCCCGTCGGTGGCGACCAGGGTGCCCTGCGCGTTGGGGATACGGACGTAGTCGGCCTGGCAGGTGCTCATGAACTCGCGGTGCAGGCAGTTGGACTGCCAGCCGTTACGGCAGTTCGCACAGGTGTTGTCCGAGGTGGCGAACGAGCCGACGACGAACTGGCCCGGCTTGACCGAGGTCACCTCGCTGCCGACCTCCTCCACGATGCCGACGTACTCGTGCCCCATCGGGTGGGGCTCGTCCACCGGTTCCAGGCCCCGATAGGCCCACAGGTCCGAGCCGCACACACAGGTGACGGCCGTGCGGATGATGGCGTCGGTCGGCTGGAGGATCTTCGGGTCGTCGAACGTCTCGAAGCGCACATCGCCGGGGGCGTGGATCACTGTTCCGCGCATGAGGGGTTCCTTCCGTGCTGAGGCGGCCGGCACGGGGGGCGATACCGGCAATCACCGAGTGCAGTTGCGTGCCGAGAGCACAAGGACGACGCCCGCGTGCCCGGGGCTGGGCCTCCCTTTCCCTGTCTTCATCGCTGCGGGCCGGGAGTGCCACGTCATCCAGGTAACCGGCTTTCCGCGCGGGCAGCGAGTCACCAGCAAGGGGTGTGCTGCCAGCTCACCCTCGCGTTCGAGGGTCTGGAAAGGGCCGCCGAACCCGGCCTCACCCTCACGATCCATGCCGCCGAACCCGGTTCCCCGTCCGAAGAGGGACTGCGCCTGCTCGCCTCCTGGGCCGCCGCACAAGAGGCCGACACCCCCACACAGCCGCCCACGGCCGAATGATCACCCCGTTCCGGGGCCCATGGCTCGGCATCCAAAGCTGGTGTCCAACGCTGGGAACGTGTTACCGAACGGACGCAACACCCGCTGTGCGGCGCTGCCGGTCGAGCAGAGCGGCGGCTCCACAAGGCCCCCGCGTGGCTTGCGACGCGATGCCCGGTCCGGTCATCGGGCCTACGTTGGTGGCATGGCAGTGATCACCGCTGGAAGTCCGGGAGCGCAGGCTCGGGCGGGCGTCGTGGACGTCCTGACGTCGGCCGTGCTGTTCGTGCTGTCCGTGGTGGCGGTCTCGGTCGTCCATGACGAGCACCGGCTCTCCTTTCGGTGGCCCGCCGTGCTGCTCCTCGGGGTCAGCTGCTTCGCGCTGATGTGGCGCCGCCGCCACCCCTTTGGCGTACTCGTCGTGTCCGTCGGCTGCGCGGGGGTTCTTCAGGGGCTCGGGTTCCGGGAGGGCCCGCTGGAGACGAGCCCGGTCATCCTGTCCGTCTACACCGTCGCCGTGTGCACCGACCGGCGTACAGCCTGGACCACAGCGTGCGTGTCGGCGGCCGTGGTGGTGGGAGCGGCCATGGTGTCCGATCCCCACACATGGGTGTCCCCGGACAATGCGGCGATGCTGGCATGGACGGCTCTGCCGGCCGCGGTCGGGGACGGGGTGCGATCACGCAGAGCCTATGTGGCGGCCGTGGAAGAACGTGCGGAGCACGCGGAACGCACCCGCGAGCAGGAGGCTCGTCAGCGGGTGGCCGACGAACGGATGAGGATCGCACGTGAGTTGCACGACGTCGTGGCTCACCACATCGCCCTGATCAACGCCCAGGCGGGTGTCGCCGTGCATCTCGTGGAACAACGACCCGAGCACGTACTCACCGCCCTGGAGGGCATCCGCGACGTGAGTCAGTCCGCGCTGGACGAGTTGCGGGTGACCGTGAGCCTGCTCCGGCAGCCGGATGAGACCGCCGCGCAGCGTGATCCGACGCCGGGCATGGCTCAGGTAGCAGCCCTTCTGGTCTCTTTCGAACGTGCCGGGCTCGCCGTCAAGCAGACGCTGAGCGGCGTCCCCGAGCCCCTGGCGCCGGCGGCCGACCTGGCGGCGTACCGCATCGTTCAGGAGGCTTTGACCAACGTGCGCAAGCACTCGGGTATGGACCACGCCCGATTGGACCTGTGCTACCGCCCGCACTGGCTGACGATCACGGTGGAGGACGACGGGGACTCGGAACTCTCTGGCTCCGACTCGGGGACTGGCCACGGGCTTATCGGGATGCGAGAGCGGGCCGGCACCGTGGGAGGCAAGGTGCACGCGGGACCCCGCTCCGAGGGCGGTTTCACCGTGATCGCCGAACTCCCGCTGCTGTCCGGCATCAAGGAGCGCGATGTGGCATCGAACGGCATCGACGAGGAGGATGAGCGTGACGATTCGTGTCCTGCTCGCCGATGATCAGGCCTTGCTACGGGGCACCTTCAGGATGCTGTTCGATTCCGCGGACGACATGGAAACCGTGGGCGAAGCCGCCAACGGCAGGGAGGCCGTAGAACTCTCGGGTGCGTTGCATCCGGACGTTGTCCTGATGGACATCCGCATGCCCGAGATGGACGGCCTCGCCGCCACGCGACTGATCAGTGAGTCCGAAGGCCTCGCCGGGGTGAAGGTCCTGATCCTCACCACCTTCGAGGACGACGAGCACGTAGCCGAGGCGCTGCGCGCGGGGGCGAGCGGCTTTCTCGGCAAGGGTGTACGGCCGGAGGTCCTGCTCGACGCCGTCCGGACGGTGGCCGCCGGTGAGGCCTTGCTCTCGCCGGTGGCGACCCGCGCGTTGATCTCCCGATTTCTGGCGCAGCCCGAACTGTGTCCGGCAGTCGTCCAGGAACGCCTGGAGTATCTGACGCCACGGGAGCGCGATGTGATGTGCCTGGTGGCGCTGGGCCTTTCGAACGATGAGATCGCCGAACGTCTGTTCGTCAGCCCGCTGACCGCCAAGACGCACGTCAACCGGGCCATGACCAAGCTGGCGGCACGTGACCGGGCCCAGCTCGTGGTCATGGCCTACCAGTGCGGCCTGGTCAGCCCGGCGGCGGAAGCCTCTCGTCCACGGCGGTGAAGATCGCACGGGGCAGGCCGGGACGACGTCGGCCGTAGGGTCAGGCATCGCCTACCACGGATGTGGTAGGCGCGATTCGCTCCAGAGGGACGACGCGCGACCGCCCCAGCTTCGGCGACATTGGACCTGTGAACGGAACCAGGCCCGAGAGCCCGCAGTGCCCCTGCCGCACGTCCGGCCCTCGGTCCGCCGTGGCGCTGCGGGCTCATTCCGCAGCCCACTTCCGCCTCATCGTGCCGTAGCTGCGCGCCCCTGCGGCGCGTGCCGCAGCCCAGAGAGGACGTCTCGACATGTTCAGCTCCCTCCAGGAATGCCACACCGCCCGTGAACGACTGGCCGGATACGCACTCAACGCACTCGTCAAGGAAGAGGCCGGTGCCGTCACCGCCCACTTGGCGACCTGTTCCGCCTGCCATGACGAGCACTACTGCCTGGCAGCCGTGGCGGCTCATCTGGTTCCACTCCGGGAGGCACTGGCCGACGCATCGCGCCGCCCAAGGCTCGGCCGACGCCGCCCGGCACGGACCACGCCCCTCACGCTCGCACAATGGGGCAACTCCAAGGCGTGCGCAGCGGCGAGGTGAAGGCAGCCAGGGCTTCCGCGTACCCCTCTCGACGACGCGCGACTGGGCGGAGCGTCAGCAGGGCCCGAGGGGCGGGCGTGGATCAGGTCCGGTCTTCTGTTTGTGGCCTGCGCCCGGGCCCGGGACGGGCTCTACGTGTCGTGGTCCGGCAGGGCTCTCGAGTACGTACCGTCCGTCAGGCGTCCCGCTCCGACGAGGCCAACCCGACGAACCCCGCCCACGCCTCACGCGACACACGAATGACCGGTCCGGCCACGGCCTCGGAGTCCCGGACGTGCACAACTCCCGTACTGGCGGCGACTTCGAGCTCATCGTGACCGGAGTCCTCTGCCTGATCGGTGCCGTGGCCGCCGTCGTCGGCGTCAAGAGCCGCGCCGAGGAGGCGAAGGACGGCAAGGAGGACGTAGTGATCGCCGCAGCTCACTGAGCGCCGGCGCACGCGTGAGAGCGGCGCTGCCGGGGCGTGTCCGGCCCCGGCAGCGCCGCTCCGTCGGCGGCGGGCGGCGTTGTCCTCCTGTCCGCCGGGCTTGCTACTTCGCGGCGGGTTCCGGCGCGCCGCCCCGCTCGGTGGCGGAGGGTGCGGCCGGTGACTGAGCGGGGGAGCGGTCAGGGCGGACGCCGATCATGCCGACGGCGGTAAGGACCGCGGCCAGAGCGGCGGCGATGCCGCAGATGAGGAAGGCGTTGCTGTAGCCGCTGCCCAGGGCGTCCAGGGCCAGACCGTGCGCCGCGGATCCAGGGGCGCCGGACGGCAGGCTGTTCACGGCGATGGGCCCTCCGGCCTCGGCGATCGCGCGTGCCGCCGCTGTCTGACTGGCCGGCAGGTCCGTCCCGGACAGGTTCGCCGCGAACGCCGACCCCGCGTTGCTGAGGGCGACCGCGCCGACGACGACGGGGCCGAGGGCGAAGCCGAGGTCGCGCAGCATGTTGGTGGTGGCGCTGGCCATGCCCGCCAGGTTCGGGGGCACGCTGTTCAGCGCCACGGCCGTCACCGAGCTGACGGTCAGGGCGAAACCGATGCCGATCAGCAGGGCGGGCGTGACGAACGCGCCGAGTCCCGGGTCGGCGACGTCCAGCCGGGTGCACAGCAGGCAGCCGATCGCCATCAGGACGAACCCGGAGGTCAGCAGCCAGGCCGCGGCGACCCGGTGGAGGAGCCGGGAGACGATCGGGATGAGCAGGAAGGCGGGTCCCTGGAGGAGCAGGAAGGGGATCGCGACGCGGATCGGGTCCTGATGCTGCACGGGCCCCAGCCACATGCTCGTCGCGAAGCAGGCGCCGAGGAAGGAGAACATGCCGATGACCGCGACGACGGACGACACGGTGAAGGCCCGGTTGCGGAACAGGGTCAGGTCGAAGATCGGGGATTCGGCCCCCAGCTCCACCACGACGAACCCGGCGAGGAAGCATGCGCCGAGGACGAAGGCGAGTATGACGGGAAGCGTGGTCCAGCCTGACTCGGGACCCTCGACGGCGCCGTAGAGCACCAGGACGATACCGGCGGTGAAGGTGATCTGACCGGGTATGTCGAGCTTGCGGCCCTCGGGAGCCTTCGACTCCGTGGCCAGCACCAGGGTGAGCACCATGCTGACCAGGGCGAGTCCGACGAGCACCCAGAAGGAACCGCGCCACGACCCGATCTTGGCGAACATGCCGCCGAGCAGAGGTGAGACGGCGGCACCGGCGGACAGGAAGCCGCTCCAGACCGCCACCGCGTGCGCCCGTTGCCGCAGGGTGCGGGTGAAGGCGGTGTTCGCGGTGAGCGAGCCGGGGAACATGGCGCCGGCGCCCAGTCCGTTCAGGGCGGCGCCGATCCACAGCACCTGGACGGTGGGTGCGAGCGCGGCCACGGCGCTGCCCGCGGCGACCAGGGCCGTGCCGGCCGCGACGAGCCTTCGCCGTCCGAAGAGGTCACCGAGGACGCCGAAGGTGAACTCGAAGCAGACCACGGCGACCATGAACGCGGCGGTGATCCACGTGAGTTGGGATCCGTGGGTGTTCAGGTCCTCCTGGAAGAGCCCGTTCAGCGAGGCCGGCAGCGCGTTCGCGACCTGGGCCACGAAGACCGCGCAGCAGGCGGCAGCCAGTGTCCCCGCGTAGCCCGGTGTCCGGACGGCCCCCGCGGTTGGGCCCTGGGACATCGTCGTCCCGTTGTTGAGCGTCATTGCTGTTCTCCCTGGCTGGGAAAGATGGGCGTCCCTGGAAGCGGGAGCCTTGAGAGCGTGGAAGGGCTCGGCTCTGCGTGCGCGGTGGGGGAGAGGGGCACGACGCGAGTCGGGCGTGTGTCGGGAGAATGACACTCGCTTTACGTAGCGTCAATGATCTGTTCACAATTAAAGGCAAACAGCATGGTTGTAAGGTAAGCATCCGCAACGTCGTGCGATCAGGCTCAGTACTGCTCGGCCAGGTCCTTCTCCAGCGCGTGCGCCGTGGCGTTCAGGGTGGCGACCATGGACTGGAGGCGGTGCGAGTCGTAGCGCACGCTGGGCATCGACACCGACAGACCGGCCAGCGCGGTGCCGTCCCGGTCGCGCACCGGCACGCCGACGGCGACGAGACCGCGTTCGGATCGCTCCTTGTTGACGGCGAACCCGTTGCGGCGCAGACGCCTCAGCTCCGTCCGCAGCCGGGCGAGATCCGGGCGATCGGCCGGACGGTCGCGGTAACGCTCGGGGGCGTAGACCTCCTCCAGTTCTTCGTCGGCGAGGTCGGCGAGCAGGAGCAACCCCGCCGTCGTGCGGTGGGCCGGGAACACCATGCCCTCCCGGGAACCGACCCGCAGTGCCTGCCGGGACTCGACACTGGCGATGAACCGGGCGGTGTCCCCGGTGCGCACGATCAGGTTCGTGGTCTCCTCCAGAAGATCGACGACCCGGTCCAGATGGGGCGGGGCCGCCGCGCGCAGCCGCGACACGAGGGACTGGGAGTGCGCGGCGAGTTCCAGCACCGGCCCCGCACGGTAGACGCGGTCCTCGCCCTGCACGGCGAAGTCCCGGTAGACGAGCATCGCCAGGACCCGGTGGGCGGTCGACCTGGCGACGCCCAGCCGCTCGGCGATCTGCGACACGGTCGCGCCGCCCTCCATCTGCAGGATGGTCGCCGCCCGCAGCGCGTGGTCCACGGTGGCGATGGGGTAGGGCGGCGGTGTCTTGAGCGGTTTATCCATGGCATGCCCCTCTGGTTCTGCTCTCCAGAATTAACATGTTCTTCTGCGAGACGCGATGCACGCTGTGATCTGTGACTGAGTCCTCCATCGCCCAAGACACCGCTACGGGTTCCCCGGTCCGGCTCCAGGCCGTCTCCGCGGAGGGGCAACCCGAGGTCACCCCGGCGCTCGAAGAGCTGTACCGGGGTTTCGAACAGGAACTGCTCGTACCACTGTGGACCGAGATCGGCGACCTGATGCCGGCCCACCCGCGCTCGCGCGCCGTGCCACATCTGTGGCGCTGGGAGCGGCTGCGGGAGCTGGCAGCCCAGGCCGGTGACATCGTTCCCGTCGGTCGCGGCGGTGAACGCCGGGCCATCGCGCTGGCCAACCCCTCCCTCGGCGGGAGGCCGTTCGCCACCCCGACCCTGTGGGCGGCGATCCAGTACCTCATGCCCGGCGAGGACGCCCCCGAGCACCGCCACACCCAGCATGCCTTCCGCTTCGTCGTCGAGGGCTCCGGTGTGTGGACGGTTGTAGGCGGCGACCCGGTGCCGATGAACCGCGGCGACTTCCTCCCGCAGGCCGGCTGGAACTGGCACGCCCACCACAACGCCACCGCCGAGCCGATGGCCTGGATCGACGGTCTGGACATCCCCTTCCAGTACGTCACCGAGGCGCAGTTCTTCGAGTTCGGCCGCGACGAGATCAGCGACGCCGAGCGGATCACGCCGGAGCGTTCGCGCTCCGAGCGCCTGTGGGGCCACCCGGGCCTGCGTCCGCTGTCGGCCGTCCCGGCCACGCCGGGCAGCCCGCTGCTGTCCTACAAGTGGGAGTACACCAACGCCGCTCTGGCCGACCAACTCCTGCTGGAGAAGGAGGGCTTCGGCGGCACCGTCGAGCCCGGCCACGCCGCGGTGCGCTACTCCAACCCGCACGACGGCTCCGACGTCCTGCCGACCATCCGCGCCGACTTCCACCGCATCGTCCGCGGCGCCGAGACCGCGCCGGTGCGCGAGACCGGCTCGTCGGTCTACCAGGTCTTCGACGGCTCCGGCGTGGTGACCGTCGGCAACAAGTCCTGGACGGTGAGTCGCGGCGACCTGTTCGTCGTCCCGTCCTGGGAGCCGTTCTCCGCCAAGTCCGAGGCCGGCGCGACCGACTCCGACGAGGGCGCCCTCGACCTCTTCCGCTTCTCCGACGCGCCCGTCTTCGAGGCGCTCAACCTCAACCGCACCCAGAAGGACGCCTGAACATGAAGCTCGCCACCATCCGCACCGCCGACGGGACCCGGGCGGTCCGCCTCGACGGAGAGGTCCTCGTCGACCTCGGGTACGCCGACCTGGGCGAGCTGTTCGCCGAGGCCGACTGGCAGTCGAAGGCCGCTGCCGCCTCCGGCACCACCTACCCGGTCGAGGGTGCGAACTTCGCGCCGGTCGTCCCCAACCCGTCCAAGGTTGTCTGCGTCGGCCACAACTACACCAACCACATCAAGGAGATGGGCCGGGAGCTGCCGAACTACCCGACCCTCTTCCCGAAGTTCGCCGAGACCCTGCTGGGCGCCCACGACGACATCGTCAAGCCCGCCGAGACCGAGGCGTTCGACTGGGAGGTCGAACTCGCCGTCGTGATCGGCAAGTCGGTGCGCCGAGCCGACGAGCAGCAGGCCGCCGACGCCATCGCCGGCTTCACCGTCATGAACGACATCTCGGTGCGCGACTGGCAGTTCCGCACCATCGAGTGGACCCAGGGCAAGATCTGGGAGGCCTCCACCCCGGTCGGCCCCTACGTCGTCACCCCCGACGAGGTCGGCGGCGTCCGCCCCGCGCTCGAGGTCAAGACGGTCGTCGACGGCCAGGTCATGCAGCAGGACGACACCGGCACGCTGCTGTTCGACCCGGTCTTCCTGGTGCAGTACATCTCCACCGTCATCACCCTGAAGCCCGGCGACATCATCGCCACCGGCACCCCGGCCGGCGTGGGCAACGCCCGCGACCCCAAGGTGTTCCTGCTTCCCGGCCAGACCGTGGTCACCGAGATCGCCGGCCTGGGCGCCTGCACCAACAAGGTGGTCGAGGGATGACGGACGGTACGCGGACGTTCGCCGACGCGCGCGAGTGGGCCCGCACGGGCACCAAGCTGCTGCTCGACGCCGTCGCGGGACTCGACGAGGCCGGCTTCTGTGCCCCCAGCGTGCTGCCGGAGTGGACCCGGGGGCACCTCGCGGCGCACGTCGCCGCCAACGCCGATGCCCTGTGCAACCTGGTGCACTGGGCGGCCACCGGCGAAGAGACGCCGATGTACGCCTCCCCCGAGGAGCGCGCCGCCGGCATCGCCAAGGGCGCGGCCATGTCGGCCGAGGAGCTCCGCTCCTGGGTGACCGCCTCCGCACAGGCGCTCGATGAGGGATGGGACCGGCTCACCGACGAGCAGTGGCAGCACGAGGTCGTCACCGCCCAGGGCCGCACCGTCCCCGCCACCGAGCTCCCGTGGATGCGCGCCCGCGAGGTATGCATCCACGCCGTCGACTTCGGTACCGGCGCCGGCTTCGCCGACCTCCCGGCCGGCTTCCTGACCGCCCTGTGCGACGAGGTCGTCACCAAGCGCGCCGCGGCCCCCGGCCCGGCCCTGACCCTGCGGGCACCGGCCACCGGCGCCGCCTGGGACCTGCCGGGCGACGGCGAAGCCGCCCTGGTCACGGGCGAGCTGCACGACATCGCGGCCTACCTGACCGGACGGAGTGCCGGCCCGCTCACCGCCGACGGCACACCCGCCCCCGCGCTGGGCGCCTGGCTCTGACCCGGGGCCTGCCCCGTGACCGAAAGAACAGATCATGAATTCTGAATCCAGCCCCGCCGGGCGGCCCGACGTCCTTGTGGTCGGCGGCGGCATCGGCGGCCTCAGTTCCGCCTTCGCCCTGACCCGCCAGGGACTGCGCGTGCGCGTCCTCGAACGGGCCAAGGAGTTCGGCGAGGTGGGCGCCGGCCTGCAGATCGCACCCAACTGCACCCGCATCCTCGCCGAGTACGGCCTGCTCGAGGAGGCCAAGACTCTTGGCGTCGTTCCCGAGAACATGGTGATGCGGGACGCGCTCGACTCCCGGGAACTGACCCGGCTGGATCTGCGCGACCTCGAACGCCGCTACGGCTTCCCGTACATGGTCATCCACCGCAGCGATCTGCACGGCATCTTCCTGCGTGCCTGCGAACGCGCCGGTGTCGAGCTGCTGACCGACCAGACCGTCGTCGGCTACGAGAACACCGAGGGCGGCGCTCGGGTCCTCCTCGAGGACGGGCGGGTCGAGTCCGCCCCGCTGGTGATCGCGGCCGACGGACTGCACTCCGTGGCCCGCCGCCAGCTGATCGGCGACGACGTGGTCAGCTCCTCCTACGTCGCCTACCGCGCGGCCGTCCCGATCGAGCAGGTCCGGGACAACGGCATCGCGGAGCAGGACGTCACCGTCTACGTCGGCCCCCACTGCCACTTCGTCCAGTACGCCCTGCGCGGCGGCGACATGTTCAACCAGGTCGCCGTGTTCGAGTCGCCCAAGGCCATGGCCGGTCAGGAGGACTGGGGCACCCCCGACGAGCTGGACGCGGCCTTCGAGGCCACCTGCGACACCGTGCGCAAGGGCATTCCGCTGATGTGGCGGGACCGCTGGTGGCGGATGTACGACCGCGACCCCATCGAGACCTGGGTGCACGGGCGGATCGCCCTGCTCGGCGACGCCGCCCACCCGCCGCTCCAGTACATGGCGCAGGGCGCGATCATGGCGATCGAGGACGGCTGGGTGCTCGCCCGGCAGTACGCCCGGCTGGCCGAGGCCGCTCCGGCGGGCACCCGACCGGACTGGGACGCCGCGCTGACGGCGTACGAGGCGGTACGGGTGGAGCACTGCGCCCGGGTGCAGACCACGGCCCGCGCCTGGGGCGAGCTGTGGCACCTCGTCGGAGAGCCCCGGCTCCAGCGCAACGCGATCATGCGGGCGCGGGACACCTATGACTACTCCTTCACCGACTGGGTGTACGGCCCGACCGCGCTGACGCCGGACGAGGAGCCCGCCATGTTCACGCCGATCCCGCTGTCCTCGGCGGTCGTCGAGAACTCCGGAGACGAACCACTGATGGTGACGGCGAGCGGCACAGCGTGAGCGACGCCTAGCTCTAAGCGGCGGCCCGCACCCCGCTGACCGGTTCAACAACCCTGGCCGGGGTGCGGCCCGAAGCGAACGGCGACACATCGGTGTACGGCGCGTCAGTATATAGTACAGCATGTATTGCATGAAGCCGGTATGTGCGCTCGACGTACAGTGGCGCGCTAAGATCCAGTCATGGCGAACCTTCGTGAGGCGCAGAAGCAGATGACGCGCCGTCTGCTGCTGGAGTCAGGACTCGAACTCTTCAAGACGAAGGGGTACGCCGCCACCACGGTCGACGACATCGCGACCGCGGCGGGCACCACACGAGTGACCTTCTACGCATACTTCTCTTCCCGCAGCGAATTGATGAAGGCACTCATCGACGAGCAGCTCAACGAGGCGCTGCAGCGCGTCCGTTCCCCCGAGCACGGCTCCACGGCGCAGGACCTCGTTGCCACAGTCGCTGACGGAACGCCGGAGGCGATCATGGCGTGGGTGCGGCGAACCGCCGACAGCTGGCCGGCCATCCGACCGATCATCCGCATCGGCCGCGATGCCGCGGTGGTCGACCCGGAACTCACCGACCTGGTCGAGCGATGGATGGGGGAGGCCATCAGCGACATCGAGGACGGACTGGCGATGGCTGGGCGCTTCGAGCCCCATCAGCGCCGCTTCCGGGGCGTTCTCGCGATGGCCGAACTCGACTTCGTCGCCCAGAACGGGGATCGTGCCGACTGGAAGCTCACACGTGACCAGATGGTCGACGAGCTCAGCGCCAGTTGGGTACGGCTACTGACCTGACCTGACCTGACCAGGCCCGCGGGACCGGGCGCGAGACGGACTGCCGGACCAGCCGCGCGGGTCGGTCCCTGGCTCAGTCCGGCGCTGTAGGCGTAGTGGGCATCAGAGCTGCGCTGCGACGTCGAACAGCAGCGTCCGAAGCCACTCGATGAAGTACTGGTCAGCCAGTCGCGGGTTCCAGACCATGTCGATCCCGAGCCCGGGAATCGGGAACGGGAACTCCTCGATCCGCAGGTCCGCAAGCGTCCGCATGGCGGCGGCAACTTGGTAGCGAAAGAGACCGACACCGCCCGCACGTGCGACCAGGATGGGTACCAACAGAAAGTCGGAGACCAACTGACCGACGCGATAGGGGACACCCTCTTCCTCCAGTACCGAATAGGGGAAGACCCGCCGGTCTGTGTCGACGACGATGTGCGGCTGTGTGGTCAGGAGGTCGAGCGCGCTTGCTTCCGGTGGCGTGTCCGGGGAGGCCACCACCACACAGCGGTCGTTGTACAGGCGCTCGCGCGGATACGGTGAGAAGTGCCCCTCGGAGAGCAGCACGACGTCGACACCCTTGTCGGTGAACGTGGACTCGGTCGGCACCGTAATCGTCCGCAGACGCAACGTGGCGCGAGGAGCACGCTCGGCAATGAGCCGCGCCAATTGAGGGCCGACGACGAACGCCGTGCTGTTCGTCATGGCGATCGTGATGACCCTCTGATCCGTGGCGGGGTCGAAGCAGGGGAAGTTCACGATGTGCGCCGTTTGCTGCAGGGCGCTGCGAAGCGGCGCGATCAGCTGCAGCGCCCGTGGGGTCAGCGTGACGCCCGTCCCGTGTCGGATGACGAGGTCGTCACCCAGCAGACGCCGCATTCTCGTGAGTGCGTGGCTCATCGCCGGCTGGGACAGACCGACACGTTCCGCCGCCTTGGTCACCGAACGCTCCTCGAGGAGGGCGAGGAGCGGCACCAACAGATTGAGGTTGACCGATGCAAGTCGATCCAGTCCCGAACCTGTGGCGCCCTCTCCGTCGTATCCCATGGAGACGAAGCTTACGAGGCTGCCTGGCTCGTACGACGCAGCCGGGGAATCGGGATCCGGTAGCTGAGCGCCGCGGCCACCCCGGTTCCGTCACCGCGTGACCAGCGCATCAACGCCGGCCCACCTCCGGGCCCTCCGTCGAGGTACGACGGTTCCCCTTCCAGCGGTAGATAGCCCACCGCCTTGAGGCTCAGTCCGAACTGCTCGGTCCAGAAGTACGGCTGAAAGTGGAGCGGCGAGGAATCGTCGCCGCGAACCAGTGCCCTTGCGGCGACCTTCGCCTGCTCGATCGCACTGCTCCAGAGGGGGACGCGGCGCAGGCCGTACGGCGTGGGGAAGGCTGCGAGATCACCGACGGCCGCGACGTCGGGGCGAACAAGCCCGCGCGAGTCGACCGGGATGGCACCCTTCGCCGCAAGTCCCGTGTCCGCGAGCCACTCCGTGTTGGGCACGTCGCCGACGGCGGTCAGGAGAGTCTCTGCCTCGAAGACCGCGCCGTCGTCAAGTACGACCCGAGCGCTCCCCTCATGCCGTTCAAGCCGTGCCGACCCGGTCTCGACGATGGTGAGCCCCATATCCAGCGCAGCCTTGACGAAGACGTCAGCGAGATATGAACCGAGCTGGACAGTCAGTGGCACCCCTTGGGAGACGAGGGTGACCCGACAGCCGGCGGCCAAGCACCCCGAGGCGATCTCCATTCCGAGCGGGCCTCCGCCCACCACGATGACCGACGGCCGGCCCGCCAACCGGCTTCGCAGGGACAGCGCGTCATCGAGTCCGCGCAGGGTGAGCTCCTCGGGGAGGTCGGACAACCGTCGTGCCCGGGAGCCAGTGGCAAGGACGACGCCGTCGTACGGCAGGGCCGTACCATCGTCGAGCGTGACGAGCCGATGATCGAGATCGAGTCCGGTCGCACGTACGCCCAGAAGTTCGGTCGCCTCGTGGCTGGTCGGCGGAAGCTCGTGCGACGACATGTCATCGCCGTCGAGCAGCAGCGCCTTCGACAAGGCCGGGCGGCTGTACGCCGGGTGCGGTTCGTCACCGATGATGGTCAGCTCGCCGTCGAAGCCGGCCTCACGGAGCGTATCGGCCGCGGTGAGCCCGGCAATCCCGTTGCCGACAACAACGACGCGGTCCATCGTGTCGCTGCTCATACGATCCTCAGCGCCGCGACCGGACACACGCGGACAGCGGCGTTCGCCGGGGCGGCGTCCGCGTCGTCGACCTGCTCGCGGTCGATGACGAGCTCGCCGTCGTCGTCCAGGTGCATGAGCTGTGGGGCAGCCTCCTCACAGAGGCCGTGGCCCTCACAGCGGGGGCGGTCGAGAACGATCTTCATGCGGGGATCACTTCCAGGACGGGGAGCTCTTCGATGCTCCGCGTGATGTTGCTGGGAACACTGACCGCGGGGCCGACGACTAGGCGTTTGACGCGTCGGGAAAGCGCTTCGATCACGGCGTGAGCCTCCATGCGGGCGAGTCCTTGGCCCGCGCAGCCGTGAGGGCCATAGCCGAATGAGAGATGGTCGATCGGATTGCGCTCGACGAGGAAGGCATCCGGGTTCTCGTAGTGCCGAGGGTCGCGGTTGCCGGCGCCGAACAGGATCGCGATCTGCGCACCTGCGGGGATGACGACCCCGTCGAGGGCGATGTCCTTGGTGGCGCGTCGGCCCCAGGCGTGGACGGGAGCCCAGTAGCGCAGCACCTCGTTGAATGCCGCCGACGCCAGCGACGGGTCCTTGCGGATCAGGTCGAGCTGGTCGGGGTGCGAGCCGAGGAGGGCGACGATGTTGCCGATCGCCGCCACGGTGGTATCGACGCCGGCGCCGAGGTACTGGTGGATGATGTGGCCGGCGGTGTTCGGCGGGATGGCGCCACGTGCCTCGGCGTCGAAGATGCCGCGACCCACGGACCCTTCGGTCAGGTCAGTGGCCCTGACTCGGGAGCACCAGCTGTAGAGCTCGCCGGCGATCGGGAAGCTCTCGGCCGTGCGGTGGTTCATCGGACCGATGACCTGCATGGCGGCCTGTCCCCAGCGCAACATGTTGTCGCGCACGTGGCTCGTGAAGCCGATCAGGTCCGCAACGACCTCCAGTGGGAATGATCGAGCGAGGGCGTCGATCGCCTCGAAGGAGCCCTTCTCGACAAGCTCGGCGACGAGAGTGTCCGCCTTCGCCTCGATCCGCCCCTTCAGACCACGCAGCGCTCGCGGCGAGAGATTCTCGGTGAGCGTGGCGCGCAGTGGGGTGTGCATCGGCGGATCGGATGCGAGCGAGGTGCCGGTAAGCGCCTCGTTGACCACCGGGTTGAACCCGATCGAGGTCGAGGAGAACGACTCCCAGTCCGCGAGTGCACCACGGATGGCGTCGTACCGCGTCAGCACATGGACATCGTTCCTCCAGAGGTGGACGGCAGAGCCCTGCTCTCGCAGTTCGGCGTAGGCGGGGTAGGGGTCGAGGACGACCTCGTCGGCGAAGAGGTCGATGTCGGAGGTAGGCGGGGTGGTCATGTCGCCAGTGAAGTGGCCGGTCCTCACATTCAGCAAGTGAATGATTTACATGCCGTTACATGCGTGCGGTGCATGTCGGGCCGACGTGGGTTCGTGCGGGAGGTTCCGCGACGACCGTCGAGGAGATGCTTCTCGGCCGTCCAACCTGACGGCGGCCGCCAGGCGGCCCGGCTTGCCGGCCCTACCCTCCGTGAAATGTTTTTTCTAAGCGTTCATTTCATTGACGGCATGTAAACCGAATGGCTACCGTGACAGCAGCCACGGGGTGCTGTGCACCCCACCCCGGACATGTGAGGGCAGGCATGAGCCTCAAGAGCAACACCGCGAACACCGTCCTGGGCCCGGTGCCGACTGAGGAACTGGGCGTCGTCTCGGTCCACGAGGCACTGCTGTCGGTGGTTCCGGGCGCGGAGTACGCCTTCGACATCACCATCGACCGCGCCGAGATCTTCGAGACACTCGCCGCGAAGCTGAAGGACTTCCGCGCCCAGGGCGGCGGCACGATCGTCGACAGCACCGGCATGTTCCACGGCCGGGATGTCCGGCTGTACGAGAGCCTCTCCCGTGCGACCGGCGTGCACATCGTCGCCTCGACGGGTCAGGGCCCGGAGGAGCTGCTCGGCGGCTACTTCCTCACGCCCCAGACCAACCCGCCGACGCCGTGGCCGGCCGAGAAGTTCGCCGATCTCTTCACCAAGGAGGTCACCGAGGGCATGGTGGTCCCCCGTGTGGAGCGACGCGGCGCCGCCGGACTGGTGGCCACCACCGCGACCACCGAGGGCATGACCGCGACCGACGAGAGCCTGTTCCGCGGTGCGGCCCAAACCGCCCTGAGCACCGGCGTCGCGGTCTCCATCCGCTACGGGAGCGACGCCGTCCACGACCTCGACGTCGTCCTGGACGAGAAGCTGCCGGCCGACCGCGTCGTCGTCGGCGGACTCGACCGCAAGGACGCCGTCGCCGCCGGTGCGCCCCTCGAGATCGCCCGCCGCGGCGCCTACGTCGTACTCGACCACGTCGGCGTGGAGGACGAGGCCCACATCGCCGATGCAGAGCGCGCCGCCCTGGTCGCCGACCTCGTGCAGGCCGGCTTCGGCGACCGGATCCTGCTGTCGAGCAACGCGACCGGGGTGGCGAAGGGCCACTTGGCCAACGACCTGCCGTACAGCTACGTCCTGACCACCTTCGTCCCGCTCCTGAAGGCACAGGGCCTCAGCGACGAGGACGTGCAGCGGATTCTCGTGGAGAACCCGCGCGACCTGCTGTCGGTGCGCTGAGCGCGCCGACGCGAACGCCCATCAAGTTCCTTTTCTCAAAGGTGAGTTCTGTGTCGCGAGTGAATACCGTCCTGGGGCCGATCCCGACCGAGGAGCTGGGTCTCGTGGCCATCCACGAGCACATCGGCTACGGCATGCCCGGCTCCGAGCTGGACACGAAGTGGTGGAAGGCCCCCGAGCAGCGGTACGAGGAAACCGTCCCGAAACTGCGCACGTTCCACGAGCACGGCGGCGGCACCTTCGTCGACGCGACCGGGATCTGCAACGGCCGTGACGTCGACTACTACAAATCGCTGTCCGCGAAGACCGGCGTCCACATCGTCGCCTGCACCGGCTTCGTCGGCGGCGACACCGCCCTGGCGCACTTCGCCCAGGCCGACGTGGACTACCTGACCCGGCAGTTCGTCCACGAGATCACCGTCGGCATCGGCAACACCGGCAGCCTCGCCGGTGTCATCAAGGTCGGGGTGAGCCGCGGTGGCCGTATGACGGAACTGGACAAGCGCATCTACCGCGCCGCGGCCCGAGCCTCGCTCACCACGGGCGTACCGATCCTGACCCACCTCGCGATCGACGCCGAGAACGCGATCGCGATCTTCAACGAAGAGGGCCTTCCCCTGGACCGCGTTCTCTTCGGGCACGTCGACGACGGCGTGAACGCCGACAAGACGCGCGACATCTGGATCGCGGAGCAGGGCGGTCGCATCGGCTTCGACACCTTCGGCTACGAGACCGAGCTGCCGGACCCGCCGTTCTGGGCCCGCCCCCGCAAGGAACGCCTTGACCACTTCCTCCGCTTCATCGGCGAAGGCCGGCTGAAGCAGGTCCTCGCCTCCGCCGACGCCAACTGCAGCCCGCTGGGCTGGCCGGGCGTGAAGGGCCACACCGTCAACTACATCTTCGACGACCTCATCCCGGACCTCCGCGCCGCCGGCCTCGACGAGGCCGCGATCAAGACGATCTTCGTCGACAACCCCGCTGACTTCCTGACCATCCAGAAGTAGAGAGAACCACCATGCAGCTCTCAGACCTGAAGAACCTCAAGATCGCCATCGTCGGCGCGGGGTACGGCGGCGCGGCGGCGGCCAAGGCCCTGAGCCTGCTCGGCGCCGACGTCAACGTCTACGAGCAGGCGAGCCAGATCGGCGAGGTCGGCGCCGGCATCGGCCTGCGTCCCTCCACCATGAACCGGTTCCGCCAGTGGGGGATCTTCGACGCGATCGCGAAAGTGAGCTCGCCCAGCGACTACTTCGAGATCCTCACGGCCACCGGTGAACACATGATGAAGGAGGCGTGGCCGGCCGCCGGAGAGCAGACCCACACCCACCTCATCCACCGCGGTGACTTCATCGACGCGCTCCTGGGCGTACTCCCCGAGGGCATGGTGCACCTCGGTCACAAGCTGGAGACCGTCCAGGACAAGGGCGACAGCGCCGTCCTCACCTTCGCGGGCGGCAAGACCGTCGAGGCCGACTTGGTCGTCGGTGGTGACGGCATCAAGTCGGTGGTGCGCCGAGAGCTGTTCAGCGACAAGGGCCCGGTGTTCTCCGGTGAGCACGCCTACCGCACGGTGATCTCCGTCGACGACGCTTACGGGATGGTCACCGACGACCAGCTGCGGATGTACATCGGCCGGGGCACGAAGATCTACCTGCTGCCGCTGCGCCACCGGGGCCAGGTGTCGTTCGACATCACCGCCCTGTGCCCGGACAGCACCTGGGCACCGCAGGTCACCAAGGACGACCTCCTGGCGACGGTCGAGGGCTTCGACGAGCGCCTCGTGAACATCACGCGCGACCTCGACATGGACACCGTGAACATCCGCGCGGTCTACGACATCGACCCGATCGACACGTGGCACACGGACTCCGTCGTCCTCGTGGGCGACGCGGCCCACTCGATGCTGCACCACCAGGGTCAGGGCGCGAACTCGGCCATCGAGGACGCCGGAGCGCTCGCCGACGCCCTGCGGCAGGCGGACTCCGTGAAGGAGGCGCTGGCCCTGTTCCAGGCCACCCGCAAGCCCGTGACCGACGAGCTGCAGCGCATCTCCCGTCAGGGGTGGACCGAGGACGAGATCGATGAGGTCTTCCCCGGTCAGAAGCCCGCAGCCACTGCCCCGCAGGAGTAACGCCATGCCACTGCATCCTGAAATCGCCAAGGTCCTCGCCAGCCTGCCGACCCCGCCCGAAGGCCCGCTCGACCCGGTCGCCCTGCGCGCAGGGGACGAGGCGCACGTCGCTCCCCTCGAAGAGCGCCTGCCGCTCCACGCCGTCGAGGACGTGACCGCGCGGACGGCGTCGGGCGAGGTACCGGTGCGGATCTACACGCCGGTCGAGGCCGACACCTACGGCGTCCTGGTCTACTTCCACGGCGGCGCCTTCTTCCTCGGCAGCCTGGAGACGCACGACCACGTCGCGCGCTCCCTGGCAAAGGAGACCGGGCTCAAGGTCATCTCCGTCGGCTACCGCCTGGCGCCCGAGGCCGCCTTCCCGGCCGGTCTCGACGACTGCTACGCGGTCGTCCGCTGGGCCGCCGAGGAAGGTGAGAACCTCGCCTGGGACGGCACGACCCTCGCCATCGCCGGCGACAGCTCCGGCGGCACCTTCGTCGCCGCGGTCGCGGCCAAGGCACACGACGACGGCTTCCACCGAATCACGCACCAGGTCCTCTACTACCCCTCGCTCGACCTGGACTTCGACGTCGACCGCTACGCCTCGCTGCGGGAGAACGCCGTGGGCTACGGCCTGGAGACGGCGGGACTGAAGCCCTTCAACGCCTTCTACATCGACAGCGGCGCCGACCCCGCGGACCCGCTCGTCTCGCCGATCAAGCGGACGGACCTCACCGGGCTGCCGCCGGCCCTCATCGTCACCGGCGAGCTCGACCCGCTGCGCGACGAGGGCGAGCTCTACGGCCGGAAGCTGCAGGAGGCCGGCGTGGAGGCGACGGTGAGCCGGTACGAGGGCGCGGGCCACGGATTCGTCCAGCACTTCTCCTGGATCCCGGAGTACCACAAGGTCTTCGCCCAGACACGCGACTTCCTCAACCGGCACTGAACCGCCCGGCCCCGCGTACGAGTTCAGAAAGAGAGCCATGACGCACGCAGTCAACGTCCATCCCCTGGTCTCGCCGTGGGGTCGGTTCGGTCTCTACAGCTTCTTCATCGACGCACCCGAGCCGGCCATCGTCGACACCGGGATCGCCTCCTCGCCCGCCGAAGGGATGGCTCCCGCGCTCGAGGCGATCGGACGCCGGATCGAGGACGTGCGCTGGATCCTGCTGACCCACGGTCACATCGACCACCTCGGCGGGGCGCACGCCCTGTGGGAGCTCACCGGCCGGCGCGCCAAGGTCGTGATCCACGAGGCCGACGCGCCGATGCTCCGCTCGCGGCGGGCCCACGTGGAGGAGTACCTCGCGGGACGGGGCCAGTACCTGGGCGACCCCGAGGGCGAGGCGAAGGTGACGGCCGCCACGCATGCCGTCATCTCCGGTGAGATGGAGCCCTCCCTGCTCGTCAAGGGCGGCGAGACCCTCTCTCTCGGCGGCGACGTCACCGTCTCGGTGCACTCGATCCCGGGCCACACGCCCGGATCGGTGGCCTACGCCATCGACGGTCAGCGCTCGGTGTTCGTCGGCGACGCGGTGCAGGTGCACGGTGCCGCCAACGGCTTCCCCGGCTACGTGGACCCGGTCGCCTACCGCTCCAGCCTGGAGTACGTGCGTGACGAGATCCGTCCGCGCCACCTGTACCTCGGGCACCCGTACCGCCGCGCCGACGGCACACCGTACGGCGTCGAACTCGACGCCGCCCAGGCCCAGGAGGCACTCGACCAGAGTCTCGCCGCAGAGGGCCGTGTCGGCGCGGCCGCCTGCGGCTGCCTGCAGGCCGGCCTGCAGGAGACGGACTCGCCGTACTCCCCGTTCGCCCCGGCCGCAGAGGAGCTCGGCTACACAGGCGACCCCGCGCTCGAGCCCTCGCCGTTCTTCACCTCGATGCACGGCTACCGCACCCACCTCGACCAGAACTCGTACTACACCGTCCCCGGGGATGACCCCCAGACCCCCACAGGAGCTTCGCACTCATGACTGACTTTCAGACGATCCAGGCGGGCGAGCAGAAGATCGCCGTCCGCAAGGATCTCCGGGTGCCGATGCGCGACGGTGTCATGCTGGCCGCTGACACCTACAGCGGCGTCGACGACAAGCCGCGTCCGGCGCTCGTGGCGCTCAGCCCGTACGGCAAGGAGCTGCAGGCCCTCGCGCTCACCACGCCGCCGCAGCGGCGCCCCAGCCCGATGTGGGACGGCTGCATCGAGGCCGGTGACATCGCGCGCGTCGTCGCGGAGGACTACGTCCACGTCATCGGCGACCTGCGCGGCTCCGGCGCCGCCGAGGGCGAGCACATCGGCAACTACAACGCCGGTGGAGTCTCGCTCGGCCAGGACGCGTACGACTTCATCGAGTGGGTCGCGGCGCAGCCGTGGTGCGACGGGAACGTCGGCATGATCGGCATCTCCTACTTCGGCTCGATGCAGGTGCTGGCGGCAGCCGAGCGGCCGCCGAGCCTCAAGGCGATCTTCGTCAGCGGCGGCCACTACGACTTCTACGAGACCACCTACCACGGCGGCGTCATGTGGTTCATGCCGCGCGCCGCCCGCGAGGGCCGCGGTGGCGACTCCGGCTGGGCCTTCACCGACGGCGTCAAGTCCCGCATGCTCGAGACCTTCTCCCCCGAGGAGATCAAGGAGCGCGTCGCCAAGCGCCTGCAGGACCCGGACGTGGCCGCCTGGCCCAACCTGGTCCACGTGCTGAACTACCCGAAGAACCACGAGGCCTGGTTCGACATCGTGATGAACGAGGTCTACGGCGACTGGTACGAGGAGCGCAACCCGGTCACGCTCGCGCCCAACATCGACATCCCCGTCTGGCTCCAGATCGACCAGGGCCGCGGCTGGACGATAGACGGCACCATCGAGCTCTACAACTCGCTGAAGGGCCCGAAGAAGCTCGACATCGGCCCCTACCCGCCGATGCAGTCGCGCCCCTTCATCGAGGAGCACGACAAGATGTTCCGCTGGTACGAGTACTGGATCAAGGGCATCGACAACGGGATCATGGACGAGCCCGCCGTCACCGTCCACGTCGAAGGTTCGCGCGAGACCCTCACCGGCGCGCAGTGGCCGCCGAAGGACGTGGAGTACAAGTCGCTCTACCTCCGCCCGCGCCGCGCGCTCTCCTTCGAGCCCGAGCTCATGGGCGCCGAGTACGCCGCCCCCGACGGCTTCTACCAGGCGCCGCTGACGGTGACCGACAAGGTGGAGATCCTCAACTGGAGCACCGCCCCGTTCACCGAGCCCACCGAGATGATCGGCCAGGGCGCGGCGCACCTCTTCGCGGAGATCGACCAGCCCGACACCAACTTCATCCTGCGCATGTGGGACGAGGCCCCGAACGGCAAGCGTCAGCTCATCACGACGGCCTACCTCAAGGCATCGCACCGCGAGCTCGACGAGGAGCGCACCACGGAGGGCGACCCCCACCACCCGCACACCCGCGCGGTGCCGGTCGAGCCGGGGAAGATCGAGGAGTACGTGCTGCGCGTCTACCCGTTCGCGGCGACGTTCCTGCCGGGCCACAAGCTGGTCATGGAGCTCTCCAACGACGAGCCGCTGGCCGACGAGCACAACGCGCTGCTGCCGCCGGACGCCTTCCACCTGCCGGTGGGCCGCCCCGTCACCCACAAGATCTACCGCGACGCCGCACACCCCTCCCGGCTTGTGCTGCCGTTCACGACGGTCACGGCGACGGACGCGGCGCGGTAGGGCTCCGCGCGCGACCACGAGGGAGACCAGCACAGCGGCTCCTGTTGCGCCCATCACGACGCCGACCGGGGGGACCGCCGTGCCCCCGGTCGGCTCAGGGCTCTCCGCGGGCGTCGGGACGGCGCAAGCTTTCGGGCGCCTGCCGTTCGACCCAACCACAGAGTCCCAGTCCCCGGCTGAACAGCTGTCAACCACTTCACGGCGGAGGCGTAGAGCAAGCGTCTCTAGAACTCTGTGTGTGCCTGGGGTGTCCGGGCTTTTCGGGCGCGGCGTGGCCGTGTGCGGTTGCGGTCCGGTGGTCCGATCCTCGGGGTGAGGGGTGGGCCGGGGTGGCGTGCAGGTGGTGGAAGCCGGTCCGTTGTCGTGGCTGGCCGGCGGGGCCGGGGTCAGCGGCCCGCGGCTGCCCGGTGCAGGATCCCGCGCTCCAGCTGCCACTCCTTCTCTGCCTTCAGCATCCGGGCGTTCTGCGCCCGCAACCGGGCTAGTTCTTCAGCCGGACTCCCGTCGGCCTCGCGGCGCTCGGGCAGTGCCTGGGACTCGTTCTCCTTGCGGACCCACGTCCGCAGGGATGCGGCGGTGATGCCGAGGTCCGCCGCCACCGCCGCGTATGTGCGCTTGCCGCCCGCGGCGCGGTAGAGCGCGACCGCGTCCCTCCTGAACGCCTCCGGGTACGGAGACTTGCGTCCCACCTGGACATCCCTCCCTGGACCATCAAGATCCATTGTCAGGGTGTCCACTCCAAAGGATCAGCTTCAGTGTGAGCTTGGCGAATGTTGTTGGGCCTGGTGGGCCCGGACCGCGCCGGCGCTCCACTACCGATCTGCGGGAATGCGGTGGTGGGTCGGCCGTTGGTCAGGGCCGGTCGGTGCGCGATAGGGCAGCGTTTGGCTGTAGACGACGCTCGTGGTCGTGCTGCCAAAGCCAGCCAGCTCGTCCACGAGCGTCTCCAGATGCTCCATGGAGGTCGCGGCCACCTTCAGGGTGTAGCAGTCGTCGCCGGTGGTGCGCAGGCACTCCAGGATCTCTCGCCGCTCGGCGAGCAGTCGGCGCAACGGCTGGTGGCGGTTGCCCGGGTACTTCAGCCGGACGACGGCGAGCACGGGATAACCGATCTTGGCCAGGTCGACCACGGCGTGGTAGCCGGTGATGACGCCCAGGGACTCCAGATTCCGCACCCGTTCCGTGGTGGCCGACGGGCTGAGATTCACGCGCCGCCCCAACTCGCTGAGGGAGATGCGAGCCTCCCGTTGCAGCTGCCCGATGATCGCCCAGTCAACGTCGTCAAGATTCGCGGCCATGTCGCAACTCTACCGGGAGAACCACGGAGGAATGCCGCGGTCGCCGGGAGGATTCGGTTCCGTATGCCGTGATCACCGGGATAGCCTCAGATCATGCAACTCGGCGTCAACGTACCGAACTTCGGGCCCGGAACCGATCCCGGCGTACTGCGCGAATGGGCGCGGATCACTGAGGGCCTCGGCTTCGACCTCCTCATGGTGTCGGACCACGTGGCCGTCACCCCGGACGTGGCCGAGCGGTACCCGGAGCCGTTTTACGAGCCGTTCACCACGCTGTCGTGGCTGGCCGGCCTCACCACGAGGCTGCGGTTGGGCACGACGGTGCTCGTCCTGCCCTATCGGCATCCGCTGCTGGTAGCTCGGATGGCTGCCAACCTCAACCAACTCAGCAGCGGCCGACTCGTTCTCGGAGTGGGCATCGGCTGGGCGCGTCAGGAGTTCGACGCGCTCGGCGTGCCGTTCACCGCGCGTGGCCGACTGACCGACGAGTACCTGGGTGTCCTGCGGGATGCCTGGCACACGGAGATCGGGGACGGCACCGTCCCGATACCTGTCTGGGTCGGCGGCCACAGCGAGGCGGCAATCCGACGCACGGTCAGGTTCGGCGACGCCTGGCACCCGCTGCGGCTCTCCCTCCCCCTGATGCGCTCGGTCCTGACGAACCACTCGCTACCGGCGTTCGCGCCCCGGATCGCCCTGCGGATGACCGGCACACCGGTCGACGACCGAGAGCGGCCCGCCGGTGTCGGCACCATCGAGCAGATCCTCGACGATCTCGACCAGCTCCGTCTGCTCGGCGCGGACACCGTCGTACTCGACCCCTACCACGGAGATCCGGAGGAGACCCGTCGGCCCCACGCGGCCTGGCAGGCGCTCACCGCCGTGGCCACACACTGGAGGACCCCATCGTGATCACCCTTGCCGACGAGACCCTCCTACGGCGCGCCATCGGCATCGCGGCCCACGCGGTCACCCTGGGCGACGCACCGTACGGCTCCCTGCTGACCGGCCCGGACGGCGCGATCCTCGCCGAAGTCCACAACACGGTACGGCGCGACAACGACATCACCGCCCACCCGGAACTGAAGCTCGCCCGCTGGGCGGCCCGCGAACTCGACCCGGACGCGGCCGCCCGCACCACCATGTACACCAGCTGCCAGCCCTGCACCATGTGCGCCGGCGGCATCGTCCGCTCCGGCATCGGCCGGGTCGTCTACGCGCTCTCCACCGAGCAACTCGTCGAACTCAACCCGCAGTCGGGCGACTGGCCGACGGTGTCCCAGGACGGCCCGGCCCTGTTCGAGGAGGCGCGCGTCCCCATCGACGCCTACTACCGACCAAACTGACGACATCGGCTCGTCAAGCTGACCTTGATGTGTCGAAGGACAGACCGGTTCCGGCTATGAAGCCGTCCAGGGTGCCGGGCCGGTACTGCAGGCGCTTGAGCCGGTTGCGCACGAGGGCTTCGAGCCGGTCGTCTCCAAGGGCAACCACCCCGACCACATCGGCCAGCGCACGGCCGCGGGCGAACTCGCGCTGCAGCCGGTGCTGGCGATGGTGCCGGGCATGCCCGAACGGCGCACCCACGACTACCTGCGGCACGGCATCACCCTAGGCCGTTCACCTGGACCAAGACCGCTGACGGCGTGGGTGGACGAGATGCTGCGACTTCCGGGGCAGCTCAAGGCAGGAATCCCATGCGCCTGTCGTCCCGGATCCGCCCGGGCCTCGCACCCTGGCCGGGCGTCTGGCGAAGCCGCTCCGCCCGGCGAGAAGCGACTCACATGGCGCAGCCGTGGTGCGTCGGGGCCCGCGCCGGGTGGCGGTCGTGGCCGGTGCCATCAGAGGCTGTTGACCGGTGCGGGTGTCGCGCGCAGGCGGAAGCCCACGCCTCGCTCCGTGGTGAGCAAGGCTGCGGCGCGCGGTCCGAGTTTGCGGCGGATGCGGTGGATGTGCAGGTCGACGGAGCGGCTGCGGCTGCCGGCCCATTCGCCCAAGCCCGCGCGCAGGTCCTCGCGGGGGATCACGCGGCCGTTGCCGCGCAGGAGCGCGGTGAGGAGCCGGAACTCCAGCGGGGTGAGGGCGACGGGAGCGCCGTCGACCAGCATGCGCTGCCCGCCCGGGTCGAGGCTGATCGGGGACGGTGTGGTGGCCACGTACGATCCGGGCATCGTGCCGCCGGGCACCACCGGCAGGCCGGCGGTGCGCCAGGCGTCGTAGCCGCCGATGATGTCGGTGGCCCGCAACAGGCCGAGGTCGTGCAGTCCGGCGGCGGCCATGCTCGACATGTAGCCCTGGGAGCACACGATGATGGCGCGCAGGGAGTGGTCGGCCGCCTCCTCGATGCGCCACGTGCTGCAGGGGTCGAGCCGCCACTCCAGCACGTTCCGGTCCATGACGAGGGAGCCGGGGATCTCTCCCTCTGCCCGTCGCACCATGTCCGCGCGGACGTCCACCAGCAGGGCGCCTTCGGCAAGTTCGCGGCCCGCGTCCTCGGGAGTGAGCCGGTCGAGGCGGGTGCGGGCCCGTGCCAGCAGGTCCTCGATCGACGGGTGGCTGAACGGGGCGCGGTTCCTGGCGTCAGTGTCCGGCGGACCTTCGAGCCGTATGTGTGCTGGTGACTGCATGGGGTGCAACTCCTGTGTCGTGCCTCGGGGACGGCCGGTGGTCGTCGGAACCGGGGCGGCGACAGCCGGCCGTGAAGCGCGTGGAGTCGGTCATGCCGGAAGTGTACGAGCGGAGTTTTGCGGGAGAGTTTCTCGATTTTGAAACACGTCCCGCATTGTCTGCCTCCGATTTCCACTGTTATCAATGAGTCGTGACCGCGAACACGCTGCTGACCCGGAGGATCCACGTGGATCTGGCGCGCGTCGGCACGTGTGCTTGTCCGCAGCGCTGAGGCATCCGACCGCGCGAACCGCGCCGGCCGTCTGACGGCCCTCGGCCCCTCGTCACCTTCCCCCCGCCTTCCTGCCTGCTCCGCCCACGCCCGCGTACAGCTCCCCACGGTTGTGCCGTGCCGTCGGTCATTCCCTGGAGAACCCATGCCTGCACCCGATGACGGCGCGCTGCCCCAGCACTGGCAGGACCTCCTGCCCGCCGGACCCTCCCGACGCGGCTTTCTCACCCTCGCCGGCGGCGGCACCCTGGCCGCCCTGATCGCGGCCTGCGCCCCGAGCGCCACGGATGACGCGTCGGCCGGGGCGACGGCCTCGGCCTCGGGCCCGGCCAGGCGCGGCGGCACACTTCGCGTGGGTACCCCGCCGCCGCCCACCGCTGTCGACCCGGTGACGGCGTACGACGGCACCGCGATCGCCCTCTACCAGTTGGTCGCCGAGTACCTGGTCTGGCTGGACAAGGACTTCAAGCTGGTGCCGCGGCTGGCCACCAAGTGGACCTCGGACGCGACCGGCCGCAAGTGGACCTTCATCCTGCGCGAGGGCGTCACCTTCTCCGACGGCACGAAGCTCGACGCCGCCACCGTCAAGGCGTCCTTCGACCGGCTGCTCGACCCGAAGAACAAATCCGCGGCCCTGTCCGCCTTCGACACCGTCCTCAAGGCCGGCGGCGTTCGCACCCAGGGCGACTCGACCGTCGTCTTCACCCTTGAACGGCCCTTCTCCGACTTCCCGTACCTGGTCTCGGCCGGCAACTACAACGCGGTGATCCTGAAGAAGGACTACGCCGGGGACTTCACCAAGCACGGCATCGGCACCGGCCCCTTCACCCTCAAGTCGTACGACGTCTCCACGGGCGCCACCTTCGTCCGTAACCCCACATACTGGGACAGCCCCAAGCCCTACCTCGACGGCGTGGACGTGAAGTTCTACGCCGACGACCAGGCCGACCTCGTGGCCCTGCAGTCCGGTGACATCGACGCCCAGTTCCTCAGCCGGCCCGCGCTCGTCGAACCGCTGGGGAACAGCGGCGGCATCGCCGTCGACAAGGTCAGGGGCACCGGAGTCACGGTCCTCACCCTCCGCGTCGACAAGGCGCCCTTCAACCGCAAGGAGGTCCGCCAGGCCGTCGCCTACGGCCTCGACCGGCCCGCCGTACGCCAGGCCGCCGGCAGCGGACTCGGCGACCTCGGCAACGACCACCTGTTCGCGCCGTTGTTCCCGGCCGCCCCCGCCGACATCACGCAGCGCGCCAAGGACAAGGCGAAGGTCACCGAACTCCTCAAGGCGGCCGGCCTGGACAGCCTGCGCTTCACCCTCACCTTCGACCCGCCCAACAAGGACTACGCGGTCACCGTCCAGAGCCAGTTGAAGGAAGTCGGCATCACGGTCGACCTCGACCAGCGCTCCTCGAAGGAGTTCTACGGCGGCGACCAGGCCAAGGACACGCCGTGGCTCTTCACCACCGCCAACCTGGTCGGCTGGGCCGGGCGGGCCGTGCCGAGCCAGTTCATCATCCCCATGGTCAAGAGCAACGGCGTCTGGAACGGCTCCAAGTACGCCAACAAGGCCCTCGACGCGGCCGCCGAGGCCTACGACGCCGCCACCAGCGACGCCGAGCGCCGCAAGCAGGCTGAGATCATCGCCAAGACCCTGCACGAGGACGTGCCGATCGTCATCGCGTACTGGAGCGGTGCGGCGCGCGCCTACAACAGCGGCAAGTTCCGGGGCGTCCAGGCCCACCCCAGCCAGTACGTCGACTTCACCACCGTCTCCCGGGTCTGAGCCATGACCCGATTTCTGCTTCGCCGCCTCGCCGCCGTCCCGCTGACCCTGCTGGCGGTCTCCCTCCTGGTTTTCCTCGCCACCCAGGTACTGCCCGGCGACGTGGCCCGTACGGTACTGGGCCGGGAGGCCTCCGACGGTTCGGTGCGCGCCCTCAACCACGAACTCGGCCTGGATCGGCCGCTCGCCGTGCAGTACGGGAGCTGGCTCGGGCACTTCGTCACCGGCGACTGGGGCACGTCGTACACGCTGCATGTGTCCGTGCGCGGGCTGCTCCTGGAGCGGTTGGGGCACTCGCTGTTCCTGGCGGTGTTCGCGTTCGTGCTGCTGGTTCCGGTCGCGCTCACCCTCGGCGTGATCGCGGGGCTGTACCACGGCCGGGTGCTGGACCGGACGATCACCTCCACGACCCTGGCGCTGGGCGCCACACCGGAGTTCGTGACCGGGGTCGTCCTGCTGGTGGTGTTCTCCGTGCAGTTGCGCTGGCTGCCCGCGTCCGCGCAGACCCAGCCGGGGGCCGACGGCCTGGGACAGACCCTGTGGCACCTGCTGTTGCCGGCCATTTCGCTGGTGCTGGTGTGCACCGGCTATGTCGCCCGGCACGTGCGCGCCAGCACCATTGCCGTCGTCGAGGGTCCCTACGTCCGTGCGGCCCGGCTGCGGGGCACCGGCCCAGCACGGATCGTCCTGCGGCACGTGCTGCGCAACGCCACGGTGCCGGCCACCAGCGCCCTCGGCGTCCAGCTGCAGTACATGCTCGGCGGCATCGTCGTGGTCGAACTGCTCTTCAACTACCCCGGAGCCGGAGCCCTGTTGCTGCAGTCGGCGCAGGACAAGGACCTGCCGACGCTCCAGGCGAGCGCCCTGGTGCTGGGCGCCCTCTACATGCTGGTCGTGCTGCTCGCCGACCTCGTCCACCGGTTGCTGGATCCGCGCATACGGCTCGGGGGTGCGGCGTGAGTACCGTATCGATCGCCCTGCGGCCGCTGGGACGACTGGGCGGGCTGCCGGTCGCCTCCGCCGTCGGAGCCGCCGTGATCGTGCTGTGGACGGCGGTCGCCCTGTTCTGGCCGCACCTGGTGCCGTACGCACCCGACGTGCAGCGTCCCCAGGACCGGTTCCTGTCGCCGAGCGGCGAACACTGGCTGGGCACCGACCAGTTCGGCCGCGACGTGTTCTCCCGCACCCTCGCCGGGGCACGCCCCGTCCTGGAGGTGGCACCGGCCGCGACCGCGCTGGCCGTCCTGGCGGGCACCGTGATCGGGCTGGTCACGGGCGGGGTGGGCGGCTGGCTGGACGATGTGGTGATGCGGATCGTCGACGCTGTCGTGGTCTTTCCGGCCATCATCGCGGCGGTGCTGTTCGTGGCGTTCCTGGGCCGCTCCACGCCGGTGCTCGTGCTCGTCGTCGCGGCCGCTCTCACCACGCTGGTCGCGCGAAGCGTACGGGCGGCGACCCTCGTCGAACGGGAGAAGCCGTACGTCGAGGCCGCCCGGCTCCGCGGTGAGCCCCTGTGGTCGCTGCTCGGCCGCGAGATCCTGCCCAACGTCCGCTCCACCGTGTATGTGGAGGCGACTTCCCGGCTCGGCGACGCGGTGTTCGCCGCCGCGACTCTTTCCTTCCTCGGCCTCGGCCAGCCACCCGGTTCACCGGAGTGGGGTGCGGCCGTCGCCGACAACCGGGTGTGGCTGAACAACGCGCCCTGGACGGTCCTCGCGCCCGCCCTGGCGATCGTCTCCCTGGTGGTCGGGGTGGCCTTGGTCGCGGACACCTCACGGCGGGCGGCTGGAGGTGCGGCCGAATGAACACCACTGAACAGGGACTCGTCGTCCAGGGGTTGAGCACCGCGTACGACTCCGCCCAGGTCCTGTACGACGTGTCGTTCACCGTCGCCCCCGGCGAGATCTTCGGCCTGGTCGGCGAGTCGGGCTGCGGCAAGTCGACCCTGGCGTACGCGCTGGCCCGCCACTTCGCGCCGGGCGGGCGGGTACTCGGCGGCGGTGTGCGGCTGGACGGCACCGACGTACTGGGCCTCAGCGGGAGGCGGTTGCGGGAGTGGCGGGCTTCCCGGCTCGCCTTTGTGCACCAGGACGCCGTGGGCTCCCTGGATCCGACGATGCGGATCGGCAAGCAGCTGGCCGAAGTGCTGCGCGGCCGCGGTCTGTCACGCCGTGAGAGTGCCGAGCGCGCCGTCGAACTCCTGCGCACGGTGCGGCTGCCCGACCCGGAGCGGCTCGTGCACCGCTACCCGCACCAGTTGTCCGGAGGGCAGCAGCAACGCGTCGTGATCGCCGCCGCGCTCGCGGTACAGCCGCGCCTGCTGATCCTCGACGAGCCGACGACGGGGCTCGACGCCTCCGTCGAGCACGAAGTACTGGGCCTGCTCAAGGAGTTGCGCGGCCGACTGAACGCCGCGGTGGTCTTCGTCAGCCACGACCTCGGCCTGATCGGCCGCATGTGCGATCGCGTGGGCGTGCTGTATGCGGGACGCCTCGTCGAGACCGGGCGGGTCGGTGAGGTCCTGGCCGCCCCCGCCCACCCATACACCGCCGGACTTCTGGCGGCCGTACCGGTGCTCGGTGTCGCGCGCCACGAGCGCCCGCTGCGGCCCCTGCCCGGCCGGCTGCCGCTGCCGGGCGAGACCACGACCGGCTGCGCCTTCGCACCCCGCTGCGTGCGGGCCGAGGACGCCTGCCGGGCAGCCGAACCCGCGCTGGACGCGAAGGCCATGCCGGGCCGGACGGTGCGCTGCCTGCACCCGGGGGAGGCCACGGTGGGGGTTGGCGCGGCGGCAGGGAGCGAACGGTCGCGAGAAACACCTGCCGCCCTTGTTGAAGTGCAGGGTCTTGTACGGCAGTTCGGGCACACCGTCGCGGTCGACCACGTCGATCTGACCATCCGCGAGGGCGAAGTCCTGGGCCTGGTGGGGGAGTCGGGCAGCGGCAAGACCACCCTCGCCCGTGCCATTGCGGGTCTCGCCCCTGACGGCGAGGGAGCCCTACGGCTGCGCGGCGAACCACTGCCCGCGCGCCTCGCCCGGCGCGACGCGCTCCTGCGCCCGCGCATCCAGATGGTCTTCCAGAACCCGGACGCCTCCCTCAACCCCAGCCACACCGTGCGCACCGTCCTGAGGAGAGCGCTCGCCACCCTCGGAGATCCCTCGGGTACGTCCCTCGACGCTCTCCTGGACCGCACCCGCATCGACGTCGACCTCCTCGATCGCCACCCCACCCAGCTGTCCGGCGGGCAGAAACAGCGCGTCTCGATCGCCCGCAGCTTCGCGGGCCGCCCCGACCTGGTGATCTGCGACGAACCCGTGTCCGCCCTGGACGTCAGCGTGCAGGCGGCGGTGCTGGAGGTGCTGGCCGACCAGCGGGACCGTACGGGGACGTCGTACCTCTTCATCTCACACGATCTCGCGGTCGTCGGCTATCTCTCCGACCGGATCGCCGTCATGTACCAGGGCGTGATCGTCGAGGAGGGGCCCGCGGCCGACGTGCTGGGCGGTCCGTCGCATCCGTACACGGCCCTGCTCGTCGAGGCCGCTTCGCGCCCGGTGGCCACGAGCCCGCCCGAAGCACCGGACAACGCCCCGCCACGACCGAGCGGCTGTCGCTTCGCCGACCGCTGCACCCGCCGGATCGCCGGGCTGTGCGAGGACGTACCGCCGCCGGAACGCGACCTGGGCACGGGCCACGTCGTGCGCTGCCATCTCGACCCTTCCGACCTGCCGGCCGGGATCCCTTCCACTGCCGCGCTCAGCGTGGCCGACCCCTTGTGACCCGATAACCGCCCGAGCACCGGGAGCCCTCATGCCCACAACCACGAGCACCGCCGCCGAGGAGTTCGCCGACCTGCCGGACGCCCCCGTCATCCAGCGCCGTTGGGTGACCGTGGCCACCGGCGGCCACGTCGGCGGCGTCTTCTGGCACACGCACAAACCCGCCATCGTCCTGCTCCACGACGCCGGTTCCAGCGCCCGCGCCTGGGACGACGTCCTGCTGGCCCTGGACCGGCCCGCCGTCGCCCTGGACCTGCCCGGCCACGGCCGCTCCAGCAGGCGCGGCCGGGGCGACTACCGTCCCCGACGACTGGCCGCCACGCTGGAGGAGACCGTCCGCTCCTTCGCGCCGGGAGGCGTGCCTGTCGTAGGGGTCGGGTTCGGCGCGCTGGCCGCGATCGCCCTGAAGGCGAAGTTCCCGCACAGCGCCGGGCGCCTCGTCCTCGTCGACGCACTGCCCGGCACACTGTCACCGGGCCTGCGGCTGTGGCCCACGCCCAGCCCCGAGTTCACCACCCGCGACGCGGCGGCGGCCTGGCTGGAAGGGCGCGGTGCGACCGACGCCGCCCGCACGGCCGAACTGGAGACCGAGCAGGCGGCGGACGGTACCTGGTCCTGGCGCCACCACCTCGGCAGCCTGCCTGCCGACGCGCCCACCGCGCTCGATGACGAAACGCTCTGGGAGCAACTCGCCACCGTCCCCGCCCCGTTGCTCGTCCGCACCGAGGGCGGCCCGCTCGACGCGGTGTCCCTCGACCGCTTCCGAGCCCAGGCACCCGACGGCGACATCGTCACCGTCCACACGGATCCGCAGGCCCTCGCGGACGTCCTGCGCCCCCTGACCCACTGAACCCACGACCGAAGGAGCACCCGCCATGTCGGACGACATCCCCGTCATCGACCTCGCCGCCGCCCTCGCCGACGACGCCCCCGAAGACCTGCTGGGCACCGTGCGCCGCGCCGCCGAGACCATCGGCATCATCCAGGTCGTCAACCACGGCGTCCCCACCGAGGTGATCGCCGGGTTCAACGACGGCTTCGGCCGCGTCCTCGACCTGCCCCGGGAGCAGAAGGAGCAGCTGGCCAGCCCCACCGGACACCCCTACCGCGGCTGGCGGCAGTGGCCCGACGACTTCGGCCGCCTGGAACTCGAACGATTCAGCATCGCCCAGTACGACGACACGGACGCGGCCGAGGCCGCCGGGCTCTCCCCTGAGCACGCCACCCTCTACGCACACGCCAACGTGTGGCCGCCGCAGGAGCCCGGCCTGCGTACCGCGACCCACCGCTACCACGACGCGTTCGTGGACGTCGCGCGCCGCGTCCTCGGCCTGTACGCGCGCGTGCTGGACGTGCCCGCGGAGACCTTCCCGCTCGGCGACGACGCCTACACGACGCTGGTCGTCAACAACTACCCGAAGTGGCCGCACGAAGGCGCCTCGGACGAGGAGAAGCTCCTCCTCCTGGAACACGCCGACAGCTCCGTGATCACCGTGCTCCACCAGGAGGGCGACTACGCCGGGCTGCAGGGCCAGCGTCCCGACGGCACCTGGACCCCCGTACCGATCCGGCCGGACGCCCTGCAGGTGTTCACCGGCACCCTGCTGACCAACTGGACGGAAGGGCGGCTGCGCCCCGGACGGCACCGCGTGGTGGCCGGCGGCTCGGTCACGCGCCGTTCCTCCGCGGTGTTCGTCCACCCGAGCCTGGACACGGTCGTGGAACCGTTGCCGGCCTTCGCCGACCCGGACGGCTCCGACTTCGAACCGGTCTCGGTGTGGGAGCGGGCCAGCGGCAACGTCGAGGAGTACCTGCGGGTGTTCGGCCGCCCCGAGCAACTCGAGGCCTGGCGGGAGAACCGCCCCTACGTCGCCGAAGTCACCGCGTGAACCAGCCGAAGGAGAGCCGCTCATGACCACATTCCCCACCGCGCAAGCCGTGCGGACCACCCCCGAGGGGCTCCTGTGGGAGCCGAGCGAGCGCTGGGTACGCGGCCGCAAGGGTGAGGTGACGGTCGTCGACAGCCGCCACCCCGTCCTCGTCTGGGAGCCGGGTGTTCCCGTACCGCTGTACGCGTTCCCGCGTGCGGAGGTACGCGAGGAGCTCCTCCGTCCCGCGAAGAACCCACCGACCGGCACGCACACCGGCTCGCAGATCTTCTACGACGTCGAAGTCGACGGCGAGTCGCTGGAGAACGCCGCCTGGACCTACCCGGCCGACGACCTGGCCGGCCACATCGCCTTCGAGTGGTTCCGGCGCGTCGGGCGGGGCCTGGACCACTGGTACGAGGAGGAGGAAGAGATCTTCATCCACCCCCGTGACCCGCACAAGCGGGTGGACGCCCTCCCCAGCAGCCGTCACCTCGTGATCCAGATCGACGGCACGCTCGTCGCGGACACCCACCGGCCGGTCCTGCTCTTCGAGACCGGCCTGCCCACCCGCTACTACATCCCGCGCGAGGACGTCCGCCTCGACCTGCTCGAAGCCACCGACCATCACACCGGCTGCCCGTACAAGGGCACCGCCGAGTACTGGTCGTGGCGCGGTGAGGCCGACGTCCCGCCCAACCTCGTCTGGAGTTACCCGGACCCGCTGCCCGCGGTCGGCGCCATCCAGGGGCTCCTCGCCTTCTACAACGAGACGGTCGACATCACCCTCGACGGCGAACGGGTGGAGCGCCCCGTCACCCACTTCACCAGGACGCTCTCGGAGCAACAGCGCACATGACGTTCACAGCGACGCGCTCGAACCGCTGGAGGTCTTCCGGGACGGCCCGACCACCTCACGCACGGGCGCATCGGCTGGGCGGCTCGCTGTCTTCGCGGCCCCGGAGTAGTGACCGTCCCGGTCGACGGCCGGCTCAGCGCCCACGGCGGCATCCTGCCCCCGCCAACGGCCACGGACGACGGCGATGACGGGGGCCAGGAGACGCGCGTCCCGTCAGAGTCGTCCGCCGCGCTCCAGCGGGATCCTCTCGCCCGTCTCGATCGCGACCGGCAGCCGGTTCTCGGTCGGAGGAAGCGGGCAGGTGGCCAGATCCGTGTAGGCGCAGGGCAGGTTGGCGGCGCGGTTGAAGTCGATCGTCACCCTGCCCTCGGCGTCGGGGGCTGGGAGCTGGAGGGAGCGGTTCGCCGCGTAAGTGGTCACGCCGGAGGTCTTGTCGGTGAACAGCACCATGAGGGCGCCGGGCGTCCTGCCGTTGAAGGCGGTGAGCCGGTGCGGTGTGCCGTCCAGTTCGAACTCGACCTGGCCGGGGGAGTCGTAGACATGCTCCAGACCCTCGACGGCGGCACCGACGGTCACCGGGCGCGGGGAGTCGAAGGGCAGGAAGCGGCCGGAGAGGACCCAGCGCGGGTCGGGCTCGTAGGCCGGCGTGCCTGTGAAGGCCGTACGCAGCGGGTTGCCAGGGTGGCGGGGCCGCACGATGTCGTGCCCGCCGCGCTTGGCAACCTCGATCACCGCGTCGCCCCAGCCGATGTACACACTGCTGCGCTCGGCAAGGACACCGAAGTCGTGGCGGCCGTGGACCACTTGCTCGTCGACGGTGATCTCCTCGCCCTCGTCGAGTTCGACCACGACCCCGTCGGCGGTGCTCGACCAGGCTCCGGGCGCGTCCTCGAACCGGGTGGGCTCCTCGCTCAGCCAGCGGAGGCTGGTGATCGCGAGGAACCCGTGCGGGCCGGACAGCACCGCTTCCTTCTGCCGGTGCCACTCCTCCCACTCCTGCACGAAGCTCACCCGGTCGACGTCTTGGACGGTCATATCGGCTCCTTCTCGCAGCACTGGTCGTTCTTCGTGCAACCACCGGGCCTGCGCAGGTCATCCCGCCAGAGGGAACTCTTGACGCCGAGAGAATTGTCGATCTACGGTGAGCGCGAGCTACGAGTTCCGGTGATCAAGCCCTGGCTGGCCGGACGGCAACCCTCGACGCAGTGGGGTGCCCCAGGTGAAAGCTCGGCGGATTTCCCTGTTCTGCAAGTGCGTTTCCTTCGGCCCGAGGGCCGACGACACTCCCAGGAGGACGACGTGGCACGTGGCCTCGTGCTGTGCTCCCGACGTCATGTGGATCTGCTGCTGGTCTGCAGCTGTCTCTGTCAGAACTGACTGAGCCGTCGGCGGCAAACGCGCCGACGCTTCACCAACTCCCTTTTCCTGCGCCTTCACGCGACGACGCGCGCCGTCCGGCAGATACAGCCCGGCGCGGCTCCTTCGCGTACCCACCCATGCGGAAGCAGAGACCAGCCATGGCACAACACATCACGCCCAGACCGCTCCGATCCGGCCTCGGCGTCCTTTCCCTCAGCGCGGCGTTCCTCGTGGCCCTGACCGGCTGCACCAGCACCAAGGACGGCAGTGACGCGGCCCCCACCGAGGCGCTCACCATCGGCACGACGGACCAGGTGACCAGCCTGGACCCGGCAGGCGCCTGGGACGCGGGCTCCGGCACCATCGAGAGCGAGGTCTACTCGACCCTGCTCAGCGTGAAGAACGGCTCCACGGAGGCCTCCCCGGACCTGGCCACCGGGATCAGGCTGACCGGGCCCAAGGAGTACACGGTCACCCTCAAGAAGGGTCTGAAGTTCGCCAACGGGCATCAACTGACGTCCTCCGACGTCAAGTTCAGCTTCGACCGCACGCTGAAGATCGCCGACGAGAACGGCCCGTCGTCTCTGCTGTACAACCTTGCCTCGGTCGCCGCCCCGACGCCGACCACCGTCGTCTTCACCCTCAAGTCGGCCAACGACACGCTGTTCCCACAGGTGTTGTCCACGGCGGCCGGCTACGTCGTCGACGAGCAGGTCTACCCGGCGGACAAGATCCTCGACGACAAGTCGATCGTCGCGGGCAAGCCCTGGAACGGCCCTTACGGCGTTACCAGTTACGACAAGAACTCGCTGGTCTCCTTCACCGCCAACAGTGCCTACCAGGGCCAACAGGGCACCCCGAAGACCAAGAACGTCCAGCTCAAGTACTACACCACCGCCAGCAACCTGAAGCTCGACGTCCAGCAGGGCACCATCGACGCCGTCTACCGCACGCTCGCGACCGCCGACCTCGACGACCTGGCCAAGAAGAAGGGCGTCAAGGTCCACACCGGCTCCGGCAACGGCATCCGCTACATCGTCTTCGACTTCCAGACCCAGCCGTACGGCACCAAGACCAAGAACGCCGACAAGGCGAAGGCGCTGGCGGTCCGTCAGGCGGTCGCCGACTCCGTCGACCGGGCCCAACTCGCCCAGCAGGTCTACAAGAACAGCTACCAGCCGCTCTACAGCTCCGTGCCCGACGGCCTGACCGGAGCCGCGCCCTCCTTCAAGTCGCTCTACGGCGACAAGAAGGGCGGCCCCGACAAGGCGGCGGCCGCGGCGAGGCTGAAGGCGGCGAAGGTGAGCACCCCGGTCACCCTCAACCTGCAGTACAACAGCGACCACTACGGCTCGTCCTCGGCGGACGAGTACGCGCTGATCAAGACCCAGCTGGAGGCCACCGGCCTGTTCAAGGTGAACCTGCAGTCCACCGAGTGGACCCAGTACGGCAAGGACCGCATCAAGCACCTGTACCCGCTCTACCAACTCGGCTGGTACGCCGACTACCTCGACGCCGACAACTACCTCTCGCCCTTCTACTCGGCCAACAGCTGGGTCGCCAACGACTACTCCGACCCCGCCGTACGCGAGCTGATCAAGAAGGAGGAGACGGAGACCGACGCTGCCAAGCGGACCGAACTGCTGAAGCAGGCGCAGGACAAGGCCGCTGCGCAGGTGCCGCTGCTGCCGCTGCTCCAGGGGTCCACAGCGATCGTCACCCGTACCGACGTCAGCGGGGTGCCGGACGCGCTGACCAGCGCGTACACGTTCCGCTGGGCGGGGCTCTCGAAGAAGTGAGCGCCCTGCCCCAGGAGACGGCCCCCGGCGTCGTCGGCAGCCCCGCCGACGCCGCCGCCGGGCACGGACTCGCCCGCTACCTGGTGATCCGTTTCCTCCTCATCATCCCCACCGTGTTCATCCTGGTCAGCCTGGTCTTCTTCCTGATGCGCGCCACGGGCGACCCGATCAGCGCTGCCTTCGGCGACCGGCTCACCCCGGACCAGCTCCAGGCCAAGCTCCACCAGGCCGGCTACGACCGGCCGTTGCTCACCCAGTACCTGGACTACCTGAAGTCCCTGGCGACCGGCGACTTCGGTCACACCGTCACCGACAACCAGCCGGTGACGCACGTGCTGGGCACCTACGGCGCCGCCACCGCCGAACTCGCCTTCTACGCCCTGCTCGTGGCACTGCTCGTGGGCGTCCCGCTGGGCATGGTGGCAGCCTCCTACCGGGACCGCGCCCCCGACGCGGCCCTGCGGCTGTTCGCCGTCCTCACCTACGCCACCCCCGTCTTCTTCGTCGGCCTGTTGCTGAAGCTCGTCTTCGCGATCCAGCTCGGCTGGCTTCCCGCCTCCGGCCGGGCGAGTACCGACGTCCAGCTCTTCCTCCAGAACCAGACCAGCACGACGGGTCTCTACCTCGTCGACGCCCTGCGCAGCGGCAGTGGGGCGGCGGTCGCCGACGTCCTGAAGCACGCCGTACTGCCGGGCCTGGCGCTGGGGTTGCTCGTCGCGGGCATTCTCCTGCGCCTGGTCCGCACGAACCTGATCGGCACGCTGAACGCCGACTACGTCGAAGCCGCCCGCTCCCGCGGCGTAGCCCCCTTCCGCCTGGTCACCCGACATGCCACCCGACCCGCACTGATCCCCGTCGTCACTGTCCTCGGCCTCCAGGTCGCCGGGCTGCTCGGCGGAGCGGTGCTGACGGAGAAGACCTTCGAATGGAAGGGTCTCGGCTACGAACTCGCCTATTACCTGACGGTCCGTGATTTCCCCGCGGTCCAGGGCATCGTGGCCCTGTGCGCCGTCGTCGTGGCGGTGACGAACTTCCTCGTCGACGTCGTCGCGGCCCTGATCGACCCCCGAGTGAGGTACTGAGCCGTGGCGCAGGTTCTTCTACGACGGCTGCCGCTGCCCCTGCGGGCGAGTGCGGGCGTACAACGGGCCATGCTGGTTACCGGGGTGGTCCTGACGGGACTGTTCGTGCTCACCGCACTGGTCGGGCCGCTGGTCGCGCCGTACGACTACGCGCAACTCCACGACTCCGGCGGGCTGTTCGGCTCGCAGCAGCCGCCGGGCGCGGGGCATCCGCTGGGCACCACCATCGCGGGTTACGACGTGCTGTCCCGCACGGTGTGGGGCGCCCGCACCGCTCTGGAGATCATCCTCGCCGCGCTGCTGCTCTCGGTGGTCCCCGGCACGGTTCTCGGTCTGGCCTCCGGCTATCTCGGCGGCCGCCTGGACCGGCTCCTGGTGGGCGTGGCCGACGCGCTCTACGCGTTCCCGCCGCTGCTGCTCGCCATCGTCATGTCGATCGTGATCAGCGGCGGACAGTCGAGCCTGGTCGGCGGCCTCGGCGCGGCGGCCTGCGCGGTCGCCGTCTCCTTCGTGCCGCAGTACTTCCGTGTCGTACGGGCCGAGGTGATCCGCGTGAAGGCGGAGCCCTTCGTGGACGCGGCCCGGGTGATCGGCACCGGGACCTGGCGGATCATGTTCCGGCACGTGCTGCGCAACTCGGTGCGCACCCTCCCGCTGATCTTCACCATCAACGCCTCGGAGGCCATCCTCACCCTCGCCGGCCTCGGCTTCCTCGGCTTCGGCATCGAACCCAACTCGGCCGCCGAGTGGGGCTACGACCTCAACCGCTCGGTCGCGGACGTCACTTCGGGCCTGTGGTGGACGGCGATCCCGCCCGGCCTGGCCATCGTGCTCACCGTGCTCGGCACCACCCTGCTCGGCGAGAGCCTGACCGACCTGGCCGACCCGCGGCTGCGGCGGCGTGGCGCCTCGACCATTGCCCGTACGGACATCTCCGGCCCCGAAGGAGGCGCGCACGATGACTGACCTCCTGCGCATCGAGGACCTGCACGTCTCCTTCGCCACGGACACCGGAACCGTCCCGGCCGTGAAGGGAGTGAACCTGTCCGTCGCACCGGGAGAGGTGCTGGCCCTGGTGGGGGAGAGCGGCAGCGGCAAGACCGTGACCGCCAAGTCGGTCCTGGGCCTGCTGCCTGCCACCGCGACCGCCCGCGGCCGCGTCCTGCTCGGCGACGGCACCGCCGACCCGACCGAGAACATCCTCACCGCGCTTCCCCCGAGGCTCCGCGAACTGCGCGGCACCCACGCCGCGATGGTGTTCCAGGAGCCGTCCACCGCGCTGAACCCGGTCTTCACCATCGGCTGGCAGCTCACCGAGGGCCTGCGCGCCCACGGCCATGGCGGCAGCAAGGCCGAACGACGGGCCCTGGCCGTCGAATGGCTCGACAAGGTCGGCATCCCGGACCCGGCCACGCGCGTCGACCACTACCCGCACCAGCTCTCCGGCGGCCAGAAACAGCGCGCCGTCATCGCCATGGCCCTGGCCCTCGGCACCAGACTCATCGTGGCCGACGAGCCCACCACCGCCCTGGACGTCACCGTCCAAGCGGAGATACTGGAACTCCTGCACCACGTCCGCACCGATTTCGACACCGCTGTCCTGCTCATCACCCACAACATGGGCGTGGTCGCCGACCTCGCGGACCGGGTGGCGGTGATGAGTGAGGGCGAGATCGTGGAACAGGCCGCGGTGCGCGAGCTGTTCGCGGCGCCCTCGCATCCGTACACCCGCGATCTGCTGGCCGCCGTACCGGTCTTCGGCCAGGGCGACCGCACGCAGACGTCCGCGCCTCAGGACGAGCAGCCCGTCGTACGGGCCGCCGGTCTGGTGGTGAATTACCCCGGGCGGCTGGGGAGAAAGGGCTTCCGGGCGGTCGACGGCGTCAGCTTCGATATCCGGCTGGGGGAGGTGCTCGGGCTGGTGGGGGAGAGCGGCAGCGGTAAGACCACCATCGGCCGGGCCGTCGCCGGACTGACCGCCGCGACCGGCGGTCGACTCGAGGTGTTCGGCGAGCAGTTGACGGATCGACGCCGCACACGCGGCCGGGCCGGCCACATCGGCTACGTCTTCCAGGATCCCGCCGCCAGCTTCAACCCGCTGCTGACCATCGGCGACAGCATCGCGGAACCCCTGATCGTCCACCTGCGCGAACCAGGGGCGAAAGCCATCCAGGCCGAGGCCGAGGCGCTGCTGGAGTCCGTCCATCTGCCCCGCTCCTACGCCGACCGTTACCCCCACGAGCTCAGCGGCGGCCAGCGACAGCGAGCCGCCCTGGCCCGCGCACTCGCCCTGCGGCCCCCGCTGCTGATCGCCGACGAACCCACGTCGGCCCTCGACGTGTCCGTCCAGGCCAAGGTGCTCGACCTGTTCACCGAACTCCAGCGGGAACTGGGCTTCGCGGCGCTCTTCATCAGCCACGACCTCGCGGTGGTCGAGCAGGTCGCCGACCGTGTCGTGGTCCTGCACCGGGGCCGGATCGCCGCCTCGGGTTCCACGGCCCAGGTGCTGGGCGATCCGCAGGACGACTACACCCGGCGGCTGGTCGCAGCCCTGCCCGTCCCCGACCCGGTCCGGCAGGCCCGCCGCCAGGAACGAACCCTTGACGCCCTCGACGAAGGAGTGGCAAGCCCATGACCGACACCGTGGCGGACGTGGTCGAGGAAGTGCTCGGCAGCACGCCGGTCTTCGACGGCCACAACGACCTACCCGTCGCGCTGCGCGCCCGCTCCGGCAACAGCGTCGAGGGCCTCGCCGACGGCCGCCCGGACCTCCACACCGACCTACCCCGTTTGCGCGCCGGAGGGGTCGGCGCACAGTTCTGGTCGGTGTACGTCTCCTCGAAGCTGCCCGAGCCCGAGGCCGTGGTGGCGACCCTGGAGCAGATCGACGCCGTCTACCGGCTCGTCGCCCGTTACCCCGACACGCTGCGGATCGCCTACACCGCAACCGACGTCGAGCGTGCGGTTGCCGATGGGCGGATCGCCTCCCTGCTGGGCGTCGAGGGCGGCCACAGCCTCGCCGAATCCCCGGGCGTGCTGCGGTCGTACGCCAGGCTCGGCGTCCGCTATGTGACCCTCACTCACAACGACAACACCTCCTGGGCGGACTCGGCCACCGACAAGCCGCGCGTCGGCGGCCTCAACGACACCGGTCGTGCGATCGTCGCCGAACTCAACCGCACCGGCGTGCTCGTGGACCTCTCCCACGTCGCCGAGTCCACTCAACGGGCGGCGCTGGCCGCCTCCACCGCTCCGGTGCTCTTCAGCCACTCCTCCGTACGCGCCCTCAACGACCATCCGCGCAACGTCACCGACGGAGTCCTGGCGCTGCTGCGGGAGAACGGCGGCGTCATCCAGCTCACCTTCGTCCCGTACTTCATCTCCGCCGAGGTCGCCGAGTGGGCGCAGGGGCTCCAGGCCGAGCGTGAACGCCTCGGACTGCCGGAGAGGCCCTGGACCTGGCCGCGCGCACCCAGGCCGGGCGAGGATCCCGCCCAGGTCGCCGAGGAGCACGCGGCGGTATTCACCGCGCCTGTCGACGACCGGCTACGGCGCTGGACCGAGGCCCACCCGCGCCCCGAGGTGTCGGTGGCCCAGGTCGCCGATCACGTCGAACACGCCCGTGAGGTGGCCGGCGTGAACCACATCGGCCTCGGCGGCGACTACGACGGCGTCGACCACCAGCCCACCGGCCTCATGGACGTTTCGGGTTACCCGGCCCTGCTGCGTGAACTCGCCGGCCGCGGCTGGTCCCGTGCCGACCTGGAGGCGTTGACGGGCCGCAACGTGCTCCGCGTCCTGCGTGAGGCAGAACTGCGTGCGACCGAGCCGCTGTGGCCGACGGCCCCCCTGCGGTGAGCGCGCAGTGAAACGCGAACGCCGATGGGCCGACGTCATCGCCCGGTGGACGCCGGGACTCCTCGCGGTCGGATGCTGCTTGTGGGGGCTTCCGGCGTCCCGGGCCTTTGTCAGCGGTGAGGAGCCTGGGTGCACGCGAGAGCGGGACGCCGGCTGCCCCGGCCACCCGGAGTGCCCTGCCGCACACATACCGCTGACGGACGTGGAACGGCAACTCTGGTCCGCCCTGAACCCTTTCTCCTCGTACAGCCAACAGGAGGATGCGGGGCGCGGACGTCTTCGGCGGCGCACCGGTGGGGCCGGGTCGAGGAACTCGGCGTGAAGCGCGAGACGTTCAGCGCCAGGACTGACGGGTGATCAGCGGGTGGTGGCGCAACAGAGCGCGGCTGCGACACGTACCAGGTCGACGCAGCGGCGGCAGGTCAGCGACTGGCGCGGCATGCGGCGATGCAAGCATGGGTGACTCGGAGGCGTCAACGGACAGCCACCATCCGAGACGATCACTGGCGGGACCCCGAGCTGTAATGTGTCTACGCGAGCGCTCCATTGACACCTTCCACCCCACGTGCTTGCATCCCGCCATGCCGTCGCCGAAGCCTCTGACTCGCCGCCGCGCCGTGGACCTCGTCCGCGTGGCCGCCGCGCTGTGTCGGACGACCGGCTGATCACGCGCTTCCTGATCTCTCTGTCAACCGTCGTGCCAAACACGCCAGTTGTGTAGGTGGCGACCGCACCGACGGATGCTTGGGCCCGCACCGGCCCTTCTCGTGCAATTTTCGCCCCTCATGACGAGGACCCGCCATGCCTTCTCCCACCCCCGCCGGTCACCGCTACGAAACCGACTACGACCGCCGCAGACTGCGCCAGTGGCTCGCCGGTGAGGCGAGGGCCGACGGGGTCAGCCGCCGTCGGCTCCTCACCCTGCTCGCCGCCACCGCCGCCGGGACCGCACTGGGCGGCACGCGGCCCGCCCACGCCGCCGTCGGGACGATCGTCAAGCCCCTGCCGCCCGAGTGGTTCATCGAGCGCGGCACCAACGCCGAGACCCGCTGGGAGGCGCTGCGCGGAACCGGCCACCACACCCCCAACGAGCTGTTCTTCGTGCGCAACCACACCGCCACCCCTGTCCTGGAAGCCGACGACTGGCGGCTGCGGCTGTGGGGGAGCGGGCTGCGTGGCACCCCCGGCGAGGACCGGCCGGTGGAGTTCGGCTACGACGATCTGCGAGCCCTGCCGGCCGTCACCCGTACCGCCTTCGTCGAGTGCGCCGGAAACGGCCGCTCCTACTACACGACACAGCAGGGCGAGACGGTCACCGGAACCTCGTGGACCCTGGGAGCGATCGGCGTCGCACGCTGGCGCGGGGTGCGCCTGGCCGACGTGCTGCGCAGGGCCGGGCTGTCCCCGTACGCCGTGGACGTGCAGCCGCGCGGCCTGGACGCCGAGTACGTCAGCGGCGGCGAGAACCTGGGCCGGGTACGCCGTCCGCTGCCGCTGGCCAAGGCGCTGGACGACGTACTGCTCGCGTACGAGATGAACGGCGAGCCGCTTCCGTACGACCACGGCTATCCGGTGCGGGTGCTGGTGCCCTCCTGGGTGGGGATCGCTTCGATCAAGTGGGTCGGCGACATCGAGGTGTCCGCGCAGCCGCTCTACTCGCCCTGGAACACCACCTTCTACCGGCTGTTCGGCCCCTCCTACCCGGAGGGAGGCAGCGCGCCGCTCACCCGGCAGGCCACGAAGAGCGCGTTCGAGCTGGCGAGCGGGGCCACGTTCACGGCGGGGCAGAGGCACGTACTGCACGGACGGTCGTGGTCGGGTGCGGGCGCCGTCGCCCGGGTCGACGTCAGCACCGACGGCGGGGCGAACTGGCGGCCCGCCCGCCTGCACGACCGGCCCCGTGCCGGTACCTGGACCCGCTGGTCCCTAGGCTGGCAGCCCGACGCCCCCGGCGCCTCTCACCTGCTGGCCCGCGCCACGGACACGGCCGGCCGTGCGCAGCCGGACATCGCGGTGCCCAACACACAGGGCTACCTGTTCGACGCGGTGGTCCGGCATCCGGTGAGCGTGGTGTGACGGACAACCGGCACAGCCATATCTCAACGGCCGCCGTCACTCGACGAGTTCGCCCACGAGCGCGGCGACCTGCTCCACTTCGATCAGGAAGCCGTCGTGACCGTAGGGCGATTCGATCACCCGGAGGTGATCCACTGCGTTGATCCCGGCAGCCAGTTCCGCCTGCTGGGTGAGGGGATACAGGCGGTCCGAGCTCACTCCGGCGACCAGCGTTCTGGCGGTCACGCGGCGCAGGGCGGCGCGTGTACCGCCGCGACCGCGCCCGATGTCGTGCGTGTTCATGGCGTCCGCCAGCACGACATAGCTGCCCGCGTCGAAGCGGCGCACCAGCTTGGCGGCGTGGTGGTCGAGATAGGACTCGACCTGGTACCGACCGCCGTTCCAGGGGTCCTCCGTACCCTGGGGCGTACGACCGAAGCGGACCTGCAACTCCGGCTCGCTGCGGTAGGTGACGTGGGCGAGGCGGCGCGCCAGACCGAGTCCCGCGTGCGGACCCCGGCCCGTGACGTGGTAGTCGCCGCCGCGCCAGTGCGGGTCGCTGCGGATGGCGTGGAGCTGAATGCCTGCCCAGGCGATCTGCTCCGCGCTCGCCGCCGCCGTGGTGGCCAGCAACAGGAGCGCGCTCGTGCGGTCCGGATACGACACGGCCCACTCCACGGCGCGCATTCCGCCCATGGAGCCGCCGATCACCAGGGCCCAGCGGTCGATGCCGAGTGCGTCGGCCAGGCCGGCTTCCGCGGCGACCTGGTCGCGCTGTGTCAGAGCGGGGAAGGCGCCTCCCCAGTACCGTCCGTCGGGACGCGTCGAGGACGGTCCGGTACTGCCCTGACAGCCGCCCAGCACATTGGGAGCGACGACGAACCAGCGGTCCGTGTCCAAGGCCAGAGCAGGCCCGATGAGCCCGTCCCACCAGCCGGGGGTGGGGTGACCGGGTTCGGCCGGTCCGGCGACATGGCTGTCGCCGGTGAGCGCGTGGAGCACCAGTACGGCATTGGAACGGTCCGGTGCGAGCCGCCCCCAGGTCTCGAACGCCAGCCGCACGCCGGGCAGTTCACCTCCCGCCTCCAACGGCAGCGGTTTCTCCCGGACGTGCCATTGGCGGCGCCCCGGAGGGTCCCCCTCCCGCCAGGCCCCGGAGGCCGGCGGGAGGGGGACCTCGGAGGTCGTCGGTACGGTGTTCAGGACGCGCCCTTCGCCGCGCGGAAGCCTGCCTCCAGGTCGGCCTTGAGATCGGCGAGGTTCTCGATGCCGACCGACAGGCGCACCAGGCCGGGCGAGGTGCCGGTCGCCGCCAACTGCGCGTCGTCCAGCTGGCTGTGGGTGGTGGACGCCGGATGGATGATGAGACTGCGTACGTCGCCGATGTTGGCGAGATGGCTGAACAGCTCGACGGCATCGACGAACCGCTTGCCGGCCTCGACCCCGTCCCGCAGTTCGAAGGCCAGGATCGCGCCGGCGCCACGCGGCAGATAGCGCCGACCTGCCTCGTACCACCGGTTGGACTCGAGGCCCGGGTAGTGGACGGCGGCGACCTCGTCGCGCCCTTCCAGCCATTCGGCCAGGGCCTGGGCGTTGGCGGAGTGCCGTTCGATGCGCAGGCTGAGCGTCTCCACGCCTTGCAGCAGCAGGAAGGCCGAGTGCGGGGAGAGGGCGGGCCCGATGTCGCGGAGCAGCTGGACGCGCAGTTTGATGGCGAAGGCGCCCGGGCCGAGGGCGGGCCAGTACCGCAGGCCGTGGTAGCTGGGGTCCGGCTCGCTGAAGTCGGGGAAGCGTTCGGCGTGCGCGCCGAAGTCGAAGGTGCCGCCGTCCACGACGACGCCGGCGATGGTGGTGCCGTGGCCGCCGAGGAACTTGGTCGCGGAGTGGACGACGATGTCGGCGCCGTGCTCGATGGGCCGCAGCAGATACGGGGTCGGCACGGTGTTGTCCACGATCAGCGGGACACCCGCCTCGTGCGCGACGTCGGCCACCGCCCGTACGTCGAGCACGTTGCCGCGCGGATTGCCGAGTGTCTCGGCGAACAGGGCCTTCGTGTTCCGCCGGATCGCCGCTCGCCAGGCTTCGACGTCGTCCGGGTCGTCGACGAAGGACACCTCGATGCCGAACTTGGGCAGGGTGTGGCGGAACAGGTTGTACGTGCCGCCGTACAGGGACGTGCTGGAGACGATGTGGTCGCCCGCGCTCGCCAGCGTCAGGATGGCGAGGGTCTCCGCTGCCTGCCCGGAGGCCAGGGCCACTGCCGCGATCCCGCCTTCGAGCGCGGCGATCCGCTGCTCGAAGACGTCCTGGGTCGGGTTGTGGATACGGGTGTAGATGTTGCCCGGCTCGGCGAGCGAGAACAGGTCGGCGGCGTGCTGGGTGTCGCGGAAGACGAACGACGTCGTCTGGTAGATCGGCGTCGCCCGTGCGCCGGTCGTCGGGTCCGGTGCGGCGCCGGCGTGGATCTGCTTGGTCTCGAACGACCAGGCCGAGGTGTCGGGGCCGGCTGGCTCGTCCTCGGGGGTGTGGCCTGCGGTGACGGAGTCGATCGGCTGGCTCATGGTTCTCCCTTGTACGGGGCGTGCGGGGTGCCTGAAGGGACCGCGGTTGTGCTGTCCTCGACCGGAAGAGGGCAGGGCGAAGGACACCGCGGCGCGGTGGTGAAGAGGGGGATCGGATGCCGGAGCGGGGGCGTCAGCTCACGGCGGAACAACGCGTGGTGGTGACACGCACGTAGTCAACGTGGCGGCGGGTCACAAGCACGGTCATGAGGTCAGGTAACCACAGTTGGTGAGGTCGCACCAGCACGACACGGAGGAAGATGGTGCCTCGCCCGGTCGCCGTCTCACCCGTCGGGACACCCTGTGGACGCACCTGCGAGCGTGTGCTTTGATCCGGCCATGGAGACCACTGGCCAGGCACACACGGTGCTGCTCGACCCGTTCTGGGTGAGCCGCCGCGCCGACCAGTTCGACCAGATCTGTCGTTGACCGCCGTGTAACGGCTCGCGTCTCGCCCCTGCCTTCCCCGACCCGCTCTCGGCGCACCCCTCTTCCCTGTCGGCAATCGGCCGTTCCCGTACGGCCGTCGCCACGCGCGCCGCCGTGTCCGGGTCAGCCGCCGCCGCGAAGGAAACCCATGGCACAGCCCACCCACCTGCCCGTCATCGACATCTCCCGCTTCCGAGATCCCGGCACCGATCGCGACGCCTTCCTGGCCGAACTCCGCGCCGCCGCCCACGAAGTGGGGTTCTTCTACGTCACCGGACATGGCGTTCCCGCGTCCGTACGGGACGAGGCCCTGCACGCGGCCCGCGCCTTCTTCGCTCTTCCGGAAGAACTGCGGCTGGAGATCGAGAACCTCAACTCGCCCCAGTTCCGCGGATATACGCGCACCGGAACCGAGTACACGGCCGGCAGTGCCGACTGGCGTGAGCAGATCGACATCGGTCCGGAGCGCGCTGCCGTGGACGTCGGACCGGGCGATCCCGACTACCTCCGGCTCGTCGGGCCGAACCAATGGCCCTCCATGCGACCGGAGTTGCGCGACATCGTGCTGCGCTGGCAGGCGGAAGCGCTGCGGGTGAGCCGGGAGGTGCTGAGGGCACTGGCGGCCGCGCTCGGACAGGACCAGGGCTACTTCGACCAGTGGTTCGACGACGAGGCTGCCGTGCACGTGAAGATCGTGCACTATCCGCCGCGCCCCGCGGCCGACGCCGACCAGGGAGTGGGCGCCCACAAGGACTACGGCTATCTCGCCCTGTTGCAGCAGGACGAGGTCGGCGGGCTTCAGGTCCAGCGCGAGGACGGCGGCTGGATCGACGCCGTACCCGTCCCGGACGCCTTCGTGTTCAACATCGGCGAGATGCTGGAGATCGCCACCCAGGGCTATCTGAAGGCCACTCGACACCGGGTTGTCAGCCCGCAGCCGGGCGTGGACCGCTACTCCATCCCCTTCTTCCTCGGCCCGCGCCTCGACGCGGTCGTCAAGCCCCTCCAACTGCCGCCGGAGCTGGCGGCACGCAGCCGTGGTGTCACCGACGACCCGGACAACCCGCTCCTGGCGGCCTTCGGGGAGAACGCCGTGGTCGGCTGGCTCCGCTCGCATCCGCGGGTCGCCGAACGCTGGTGGGCCGACGTCCTGGCCAAGGGGGAGGGACGATGAGCAACTGGGCCTTCGAGACACGCCAGGTCCACGCGGGCGCCGTACCGGACCCCACCACCGGCGCACGCGCCGTGCCGATCCACCAGACCACCAGTTACGTCTACCGCGACACCGCGCACGCCGCCGCGGCCTTCGAACTCGCCGACCTCACCACGCACGCGTACACCCGGCTGTCGAACCCGACCACCGCAGTGGCCGAGGAGCGCATCGCGGCCCTGGAGGGCGGTTCGGCGGCCGTGGCGGTGGCCAGCGGACAGGCCGCGACCGCCCTGGCCCTCCTGAACCTGGCGCGCGCAGGCGACCACATCGTCGCCTCGTCCTCCCTCTACGGCGGTACCCGCACCCTTCTGGAACACACGTTCGCCGACTTCGGCATCGATGTCACCTTCGTCGACGACCCGGACGACCTGGGCGCCTGGTACTCCGCCGTACGCCCGACCACCCAGGCCTTCTTCGGCGAGAGCATCGGCAACCCGCGCGGCAACGTCCTCGACATCGAGGCCGTCGCCCGCATCGCCCACGAAGCAGGCGTCCCGCTCGTCATCGACAACACCGTGCTCACGCCCTACCTGCTGCGCCCCTTCGAGCACGGTGCCGACATCGTCGTGCACTCCACCACCAAGTTCCTGTCCGGACACGGCACAGGCATCGGCGGGGTCGTCGTCGACAGCGGCCACTTCGACTTCGGGGCGGACCCCGACCGGTGGCCGGGCCTGACCCGCCCCGACCCGACGTACAACGGGCTGTCCTTCTGGGACTCCTTCTCCGACCTCGGACTCGCCTACGCGCTGCGCCTGCGCACCCGGCTGGTCCGGGATCTGGGACCGGCCGTCTCACCCTTCAACAGCTTTCTGCTCCTCCAGGGACTGGAGACACTCAGCCTGCGCATCGAGCGGCACGTCGCGAACGCACAGACACTGGCCGCATGGCTGGAGGTACAGCCACAGGTCGGCCGAGTCCACTATGCGGGCCTGCCGTCCAGTCCCTGGGTGACCCAGGCCAAGCGGTACCTGCCGCGCGGCGCCGGAGCTGTCCTCGCCTTCGAACTCGCCGACGGACTGGAAGCCGGCCGCCGCTTCGTCGAAGGCGTACGGCTGTTCAGCCATCTCGCGAACATCGGCGACGTACGCAGCCTGGTCATCCATCCCGCCTCCACCACCCACGCCCAACTCGACGCCGGTCAGCAGGCGGCGGCCGGTGTGACCCCGGGCCTGGTGCGGCTCTCCGTAGGCCTCGAAGGCGTCGACGACCTCATCGCCGACCTCGAGACCGGCCTGAGAGCGGCCGCCGCATGAGCACCGACAACCTCTGCGATCCACGCACCGCCGACAGCCAAGGAGCACGATCCGCCATGCGCCGCAGCACCGCCGCCCGGCTCGCCGCCACCGCAGCACTCGTCGGCCTGGCCGCCACCGCCTGCGGCACCGGCTCGGCCGACGACCCGGCGAACGCCGGACAGACCAGCCAGGCCGCCGAGCCGACCGAGATCGACACCGGCGCCACCGTCGACGTACGCCTCGTGCTGGAGCCGACGAGCCTCGACATCGCCTCGACAGCGGGCGCGGCGCTCGACCAGATCCTGCTCGACAACATCTACCAGGGTCTGCTGACCCGCGACGAGGACAACAAGGTCGAGCCGAGCCTCGCCACCAAGTACGAGGAGTCGTCCGACGGGCTTACCTACACCTTCCAGCTCGCGAAGGACGCCACCTTCCACGACGGCAGCAAGGTCACCGCGGCCGACGCCGTCTGGTCGTTGCAGCAGGTCACGAAGGCCGGCTCGAAGAACCCCGACGCGGCGGCGCTCGCGTCGGTGAAGAGCGTGTCCGCCTCCGACGACCACACCGTCGTCGTCAAGCTCAAACACCGTGACACCGGCCTCACTTGGGGCCTGACCGGCAGAGCGGGCATCGTCTTCAAGAAGGGCACCGACTTCTCCACGCTCGCCGGCCAGGAGAACGGCACCGGGCCCTTCAAGCTCAGCGGCTGGAAGCGCGGTTCCTCCATCACCTTCGTCCGCAACGACGCCTACTGGGGGAAGAAGGCCAAGGTCGCCAAGGTCGTCTTCCACTACATCAAGGACGACAACGCTGCCAACAACGCGCAGCGGACGGGACAGACCGACGTCGAGACGGCGGCCCAGGCCGACCTGCTCCAGCCATTCTCCGACAAGAGCAAGTACACGGTGCTGCGCGGCGACACCACCGACAAGTTCACGCTCGCGCTGAACAACACCTCGGGCCCGACGAAGGACATAAGGGTCCGCCGCGCCATCCGCCAGGCCATCGACAACGCCGGTCTCATCAAGACCCTCGGCGGCGCCGCCAAGCAGGTCGGCGGACCCGTCCCGGCCACCGACCCCGGCTACGAGGACCTCACCTCGATCGACGCGTACGACCCGGACAGCGCCAAGAAGCTGCTGAAGCAGGCGGGTTACGGCGACGGCCTGAAGCTCACCGTCAAGATTCCCAACATCTACCCGACCGAGATCGGCGACTACCTCGCCTCCCAGCTGGGGCAGGTCGGCATCCGACTCACCGTCCGGCAGGTGGAGTTCCAGACCTGGCTCGACGCCGTCTACACCAAGCACGACTTCCAGCTCAGCCTTGTCGACCACGCCGAGGCCCGCTGCCACGCCAGCCCAGGTCGCGGCCGTACGCCACGACCTGGGGCTGGAGCCAGGACGGCCGTACCGATGGCCACTCCACCATTGAATCCTCCCCTCCCTTCAGTTATCGGCGGTTTGCCATGAGGGTTGGCATGTTGCCGCAGCGTGTGACGTTGATGAGATCGATGGGACGTGGGCGATGTCAGTGGGTGACCGTATCTTGGCTCGATGATTCGGAACGTGGTCGACAAGCGTGCCGTCGAGGCCGCGGTCGTGGATGCTCAACGGGCGGTGGCCGAGTTCGACGGGGCCCGCCAGTGGCTCGCCGCTGCCCGGCAGGGGCCGATGGAGCCACTTGGGGCCGAGGTCTGGGTATTCGACACGACCCTTGCCCAGGTGTTGTTGGTGAAGCACCGCTGGCGGGGGTGGGTTCCGCCGGGCGGGAAGGTCGAAGCCGGAGAAACGCCCCGCGAGGGTGCGAGCCGGGAACTGCTCGAAGAGACGGGTCTTCAGCCGGAACTGCTGCCTGACCCGGCGGCGGTTGCGGTTCGCTCGTATCACCCGGGCTATCCGGTCACTCTGGGGTTGTCGTATGCGACGGTCGTTGATGCGGCAACCCCGTTCGTCGCGGAGGACGGGCAGCCGGTGGCATGGACGCGTTTGGACGAGGGCTGGGAGAGCTGCTTTCCCGATGATCTGTTGCGTATCCGTCAGCACGCGGCATGGTTGGCTGGCCGGATGGGCCGTCACTGAGGAGTTGCCTCGGGTCCGCCGCGACGTGCGAGTTCGCGGCGGAGTTCGAGGTTCTCGCCGTGGGCCTGTGCGAGCGCGTCCCGCAGGGCCTGTGTCTCTTGGCGGATCTGCTTTTTGAGGCGGGCGACCTCGGTCGTGAGGGCCAGGACGAGGTTGCTCTCACTGTTGTCCGCTGGTTGGGGCCGGGGGGTCGGCAGGTTCTGGCGGCGGAGGCGTGAGATGCGTTCGCGCAGGGTGGGGTGCGTGTAGAGGAAGGAGTGGGAGACGCCGGCCTCGCGCTGGACGGCCTGGAAAGTGATCGGTTCGCCGCGCTTGGTCAGGGCGCGGATGGCAGCCTCGGCGGCCTTGGTCTTTGCCTCGGATTTGTGGCGGGCGGCTTGGGCGAGGGTCTCGGTGCGGCGCTGGCGGTTGTCGGTCACGGTTGTGTCTGCCGGTGGCGGGTGAGGTCGATGGACACGGGCGTCGGGCTGGTAGGGCTCCCGGCGCCTTGGAGGGCTCGGCCGGGGGCGGACTGCATGGAAGTGAGGAGCCGGGTGAGCGCGTCGCGTTCGGCGGCGCGCTGGATGAGCCAGATGTTGTCGTCGGGCATGGGACGGCCGTGGCGGTTCTGGAACTGGGTGGTGGTGCGCTCGATCAGAGCGACGGTCTCTGCCTCTGGCGTCATGCCCTCACCCCCGCCCGTGTCCCGGTCGACTCCCACCCCACCGCGGGAGCGTACGTACGATATCCGCACAGCCGCACGTCCTTCTCGCAACGATCACCTCGAACGGCGAACACAGGCACACGCGTTCGCCGTCCCGGGCTTCGCCGGGCAGGCCGTTACGGGCGCTCCGTGCCCGAGAGCCCGGATGCGGCGACACTCCGCGTCGCTGCCGCAGGACGCGATTCCTCCCCGGCGTGAACGCCGGGGCCTCCTCGCAAGAGTCAGGTGAAGCTTGTGGATCGCGAGGCTGTTGGCCCCGGTCGACTGGGCGAGGCACTTGCCCTCCGATGGCGTCACCCCGTGGCGGCGAGGGTGTCCGTACGTCCGCCCAGCGCGGCGGAGAACTGGTCTGTGACCTGCTCCAATGCCTCGGCGGCAGCGGGCGCGACGATCGACGCGGCGCCTTCCGCGGCGATGTCCTGGTCGAGTGTGAACCAGCCGGGCACGATGTGCGCCGCGCCCATGGAACTCAGAACCGGGCGCAGGGCGTAGTCGATGGCCAGGACGTGGGCCGTGCTGCCACCGGTGGCCAGCGGCAGCACGGTCTTGCCGGTCAGCGCGTACTGCGGGAGCAGGTCGAGAAGCGACTTCAACAGGCCCGAGTAGGCGGCCTTGTACACAGGCGTGCCGATCACGACCCCGTCCGCCCGTGCGAACAGATCCGTGGCGGCGACGATCGCCGGATGTGCGAAGTCCGCGCCGAGCAGCGCCTCGGGTGGCAGGGTGCGCACCTCCAGCGGGGTCACCTCGTGCCCCTGCCGCCGCAGCCGGTCGTCCAGATGGCGCAACAGCCGGGTGGTACGGGAGGTGGGGGAGGGGCTTCCGGAAACGGACAGTATGGCAGCCACGCGGGGACCTTTCTGGAATGAGGTTCAGACGTGCGAACAAGGCCGACTCGTACGGCGGTTACTCACCACGCGCTGGACCGCACCGTGACCACAGGGCGCAGCTCGTTGCGGAGCGTTTCGAGGAACGAGACGACCTCGGCCGCCGCCGAACGGTGCTGGAGGTCGTTGAGGACGTCGTGATGGGCGCCGTGCACGACCGACAGGCGGGCGCGGGGCAGTGACTTCGCCGTGCGCGCCAGCACCTCGTGGTCGGCGAGGGGATCGGTGTCCCCGACGAGGAGCAGGACCGGAACGTCGACGTCGCCGTCGTGGACGGCGGTGAGCAGGGCATCCGGCAGGGCGTCGTCGAGCGCGCCCCGCCGCACCTGGGGATCCTCGGTGAGCACGCCCCGGTGGGCGGGGCAGGAGGTCCGGATGGCGAGTTCGTCGTCCCAGGTCTCGGCAGCGCCCGCGGCCCGCCCGGGCAGGCCGGCGAGGACGAGGGCGTCGGGCTGCCGAGCGGCCGACCCCCCGGCCCGGCCGAGGAGCGCGGCGACCGCGGCGGCACCCGAGTCTGCTCCGACGAGCACGACGGGCTGGACCACATCGCCCTCGGACACGGTGCCCTCGACGGCGTCGGCGACCTGGGCGGCGAAGCCGTCCAACGAGGCCCCCAGGTCCTCGGCGGCGAGGTCCGGGCCGTCGATCACACGCACGCGGTAGGCGTCCGCGGCGAGCCGCCTGCCGAAGCGAGCGTAGGTCGCGCGTGTCTCGCCCCGGCCGGGAACCACGATGACGGTGCCACGGGTGCGCAGGCCTTCGGGGCCGTAGTAGTCGCTGTACTGGGTCATGTCACACTCCTGCGGATGCGGATGCGGATGCGGCCTGGTGCGCGGGTGTCCAGCCCACCGCGGGGGCCACTTCGGTCGCGATGAGTTCGAGCGCGCGGACGGTCGCGTCGTGGTCGGGAACGGCGGGGTTGAACTGGGCGATCAGATCCGTCGCGACGGGCAGGACCCTCTCCTGCCGCAGCGCCGCGACGATCTCGTCGGGGTGGCCGTAGAAGCAGTGGAAACGGCGCAGCGCCTCGGCCGCGTCCAGGCCCTTGGGGAATGCGCCGTGCTCCGCCATGCGCAGTGCCGCGCGGTGGACGTCGTCACCGATGTGGCGCAGCGCCGTGCGCCGGTCCTTGGCCGGGAACACGAAACGGGAGAGACCGATGCGCGGGCGGCGCGGCCGGTTCCAGGCGCCGAGATAGGTGTCGGCCCAGGGGCGCTGCACCTCGTCGGTGGGAGCGTCGAAGCCGTAGGCCGCCCGGTTGAGCAACAGGTTCGAACCGCGCTCCGCGGCGTACGCGGCACCCTGCGCGCTGAACACGCCTTGCCAGATGCGGTCGGTGAAGTCGCCCGCCTCCGGCTGGATCCGGAATCCGGGCGTGCCCACCTCCCGGTTGGCCAAGGCCTGGCGCAGGACGTCGAGGTTCTGGCTGGTCAACTCGCGTTTGCGGGCGACGTCCTGGCCGAAGGCGGCGTATTCCAGATCGCTCGACCCGCTGCCCACGCCGATCTCGACCCGCCCGCCGCTGAGGGTGTCGACGGTGGCGATGTCCTCGGCGAGGCGGACCGGATTCTCCAGCGGAAGGACGGTGACCGCGGTGCCGAGCCGGATACGGGTGGTCCGCGCCGCCGCGTGGGCGAGGAAGGTCCACGGGGAGGACAGTCCACCGCCGCTGAGCGGTACGTGGTGCTGGGCGACCCAGCCGACGTCGAAGCCGAGTTCGTCGGCGACGGTGAACAGTTCCTGGGCGTTGCGATAGGTGCGGGCGAAGCCGCCGTCACGGCCCTGGACATGGGTGAGAAAGCCCAGCCGGAGCCGAGGTTTCTCGCTCGTCATCGGATTCCTTTCGTGGATACCCCCGGCTTCAGCCGGGGGAGGAAACGAAACTCCTGCGAAGCAGGGCAGGGGGCTGGGATTCGCCGCCAGGGCGGACGTCGACCGCCGACGGCGGAGTGGCGGACGGGAAGCGGACGGTGTGGACGTCACGGCCCCCCGTCACCGACAGGTCGCTCACAGCTCCGCCTCAGTCCTGCACGAGCTGCGGCTCGCGGGCGTGCCGGTTGACCGGGACCGGCAGTCCGAGGTTCCCGCGGAGGGTGTCGGCCGCGTACTCGGTACGGAACAGGCCGCGCTTCTGGAGGATCGGCACCACACCGTCGACAAAGAGGTGCAGCTCCTCCTCGGTGCGGAAGGCGAGATTGATGCCGTCGAAGGTCCCGGCGTCGAACCACCGCTCGATGGTGTCGGCGACGGTGCGCGGGTCCCCGACGAACGGCGACTGACGGAACTGGTTCACCGACTCGGCTACTTGACGCAGCGTCAGGTTCTCCGCGCGGGCCCGCTCGATAAGTTTCGCCGCGCCGGTGCGGCCGCCCTTCTCCGCGAGGTGCGTGACATCCGGGAAGGGCGCGTCCAGGTCGTGCACGCTGAAGTCGTAGGCCCCGAAGGAACGGCCCAGCAGGGCGAGGTTGCGGTCGAAGTCGTTGTCCTCCTCGAAGATCTCCCGCTCGCGGCGGCGGGCCGCCTCGTCGGTCGCGGCGACGACCGGGCCGCCGTGGATGAAGATCTTGATGTGGTCGGGGTCGCGGCCGTAGGCGGCGGTGCGCTTCTTGATGTCGGCGTAGTACTCCTGCGCCTGTTCCAGGGTGCCGCCGGGCGCGTAGATGCCCTCGGCGACCTGAGCGGCGAGATCGCGGCCCTCCTCGGACACCCCGGCCTGGAAGATCACCGGCTGGCCCTGCGGGGAACGGGAGAGGTTGAGCGGCCCGGCCACCTTGAAGTGCTCGCCCACGTGGTCGAGTTCGTGCAGCTTGGACGGGTCCAGGAAGACGCCCCGCTCGACGTCGGCGGGGAAGGCATCGTCCTCGTAGGAGTCCCACAGCCCGCGGGCGACCTGGACGAACTCCAGGGCGCGGCCGTAGCGGGTGGTGTAGTCCAGGTGCTCGTCCAGCCCGTAGTTGCGGGAGGTGCCGGTGTCGAAGCTGGTGACGACGTTCCAGCCCGCGCGGCCGCCGCTGATGTGGTCGAGCGAGGCGAACCGGCGGGCGAGGTTGAACGGCGAGTTGTACGTCGAGCTGGCGGTGCCGACCAGGCCGATGTGCCGGGTGTGAGTGGCGACCGCGGACAGCAGGGTCAGCGGCTCCAGGCGGTTGAGGTAGTGCGCCGGGTAGGTCGCGTTGATGAACTGGCTGTCCACGATGAACAAGGCGTCGAACAGGGCGTGTTCGGCCGCCTGGGCCAACCGGATGTAGTAGTCGATGTCGATGCTGGCGTTCTTCGCGACGCGCGGGTCCTTCCACAGGCCGTGCTGGCCCGGGCCGCCGACGCCGTAGGGGTGGAGGGCGAGGTGGATGGTGCGGGGCATGGCTGTTCCTGTCTGTCGTGGGCTCAGGCGTGCAACAGGGCACGCAGCGCTTCGCGTTCGGCCCGGCCGGCGGGCGCGCTGTGCAGGGTGGGAGCGGACCTGACGAGCAGGCGTGTGTAGGGGTGTTGCGGTGTGCTGATGACGTCACCGGCAGCGCCGACCTCGACCAGTTCGCCCTGGTACAGCACCGCGATGCGGTCGGCGACACCGGCCACGGAGCCGAGGTCGTGGGAGATGAAGACGAGGGCCACGCCGTCGGCGCGGAGTTCCTTGAGGATCTGCAGGACCTGGACGCGGTTGGCGGAGTCCAGGGCGCTGACCGGCTCGTCCAGGATGACCAGGCGCGGTTCGGTGACCAGGGCCCTTGCCACCGCGACGCGTTGGCGCTGCCCGCCGGAGAGCTCGCCGGGCAGCCGGTCGAGGAGGTCCTCGGCGAGGCGGACCCGGGAGAGGAAGGCCCGCACCCGGCCGGCCGCCTCCGCGCGGGACACACCCTGGACGAGCAGCGGTTCGGCCAACGAGTCCTCGACGGTGACATCCGGGTCGAGACTGCGCAGGGGGTCCTGGAAGACGTACTGGATCACGCCCCGGCGGCGCAGCGCGCGCCACTGGCGGGGACCGTACGCGCTGACCTCCTCGCCGCCGACGACGATCGAGCCGGCGGAGGCGCGCACGAGGCCGAGCACGGTACGCGCGAGCGTGGACTTGCCCGAGCCTGTCTCGCCGATGATGCCGACCGTCTCGCCCGGCGCGATGCTCAGGGAGACCTCGTGCAGGGCGCGGCGGCGTCGGCGGCGCGGTCCGTAGTGCACCTCCAGCCCCTCGACCGCCAGGACCGGGGCGGCGGGTTCCTGGGCCGGATCGATACTCACGCGTCCTCCTTGGGGGCGAGAAACCTGTCCAGCCCGTACTGCTCGTGCTCGGCGATCAGGAGCTGGGTGTACTCGTGGCGGGGATGGTGGAGGACCTCGTGGGTCGGGCCCTGTTCGACCACCTCGCCCTGGCGCAGGACGAGGACCTCGTCGCACAGCTGGGCGACGACGGCCAGGTCGTGGGAGACCACGACGAGGGCCAGACCGGTCCGTTCGCGCAGGTCGGCAAGCAGGTCGAGGATCTCGGCCTGGACAGTGACGTCGAGCGCGGTCGTGGCTTCGTCGGCGATCAGGACGCGCGGGTCGGCGGCGATCGCCGCGGCGATGAGCACCCGCTGGAGCATGCCGCCTGACAGCTCGTAGGTGTACTGGCCGTACACCAGCTCCGGATCCCGCAGGTGCACGGCGCGCAGCAGCTCGATCGTCCGTCGGCGTGCCTCGCGCCGCTTGACCTTCTTCTTGACCCGGATCACCTCGGCGACCTGTGCGCCCACGCGGATCGAGGGGTTGAGGTAGGAAGCCGGGTCCTGGAAGACCGCGCTGATCGTCGAGCCGCGCAGGGAGGTCCACTCGGCGGGGGAGAAGCCGGTGATGTCGTGGCCGTCGAGCTCGATCGAGCCGCCGGTGACCTCGAAGTGGGCGGGCAGGATGCCCAGGGCGGCCCGGCAGGTGAGCGTCTTTCCGCTGCCGGACTCGCCGACGATGCCGACCGTCCTGCCCGGGGTGAGGTCGAAGCTCACCCCGTGGACGATCTCCCGTCCGCCGACCTGGTCGCTGATGTGCACGTCGCGCACCGACAGCACGGGCGCCGACGGCTGGGCCCGCTTTTCGGTGTCCTCGGCGGGCGCTTGGAGCTTCTCGGACAGCGTGCTCATCACGCACCTCCGGCGGGAGCGGGGTCGGCCTTGTCGAGCCGGTTGGCGCGGGCCCTACGGCTGTTGAGCAGTGCGCGGCCCGCCTCGCCGGAGACGTCGCGGATGGCGTCTGCGAGGAGATTGCAGGCCCAGACGGTGACCACGATCAGCAGGGCCGGAGTGAGCGGCGCCCACGGGCGGTGGCTGAGGTAGCCGAGGTCCGAGGCGAGCAGACCGCCCCAGGTGGGAGCGGGTGGCTGCACGCCGATGCCGAGGAACGTCAGGCTCGACACGATCACGAAGCCGACGCCTATGGTCTGGGCGAGGGCGACCGCGATGGGCGGCAGCACCTTGACCCAGACGTGGCGGCGCACGACCCAGCCGAGTGAGGCGCCGGAGATGAGCGCGGCCTCCACGTACTGGGAGCGGGCCACGGCCAGCGTGGCGGCGCGGGAGACCCGGTAGAACAGCGGGGAGACCAGCACCCCGGTGACGAGCATCGCCTGGGTGATGCCGTTGCCGAGCAGCGCGACGACGGCGACGGCGAACAGTAGGAAGGGGAGGGCGACCAGGGTGTCGGCGAGCCTGAGGGTGATCCATTCGAAGGCCCGGCCCAGGTAGACCGACAGGATGCCGGGGACCACACCGACCACCAGCGCGGTGAGCGCGACCTCCAGTGAGCCGAGCACGCTGACACGGGAACCGTCGAGGAGCCGGCTCAGCACGTCCCGGCCCAGGTAGTCGGTCCCCAGCCAGTGCGCGCCGGAAGCGGCGGCGAGGGTGTTGTCACTGGTCGCCAGCGGATCCTGGGGAGCCAGCAGCGGGCCGAGCGCGGCGAGGACGGCGATCACGGCCAGAACGGCCACGGCGATCCGCCCGGACGGCAGGGCCAGAACACGGCGCACCATGGGTCACACCCCCCGCTGCGATGCGGGCGTCACACGCGCCAGCACCAGGTTGACGAGCAGGTTGAACACGACGACCAGCACGATCGACACGACGAGGACGCCTTGTACGGCCGGTACGTCGCCGGCCTGCGCGGAGTCGTTGGCGAACCGGCCGAACCCCTGGAGACCGAAGATCCACTCCGTGACGACGGAGGCACCGACGAGGGAGGGGAACTTCAGGCCGAGGGTCGCGAGCGCCGGCCCGAGACCGTTGCGCAGCACGTGGCCGAAGAAGACCCGGCGTGGGCTGAGACCCCTGACGACGGCGCCCGTCACGTAGTTCTCGCGGTAGGCCGCGATGAGACTGGAGCGCAGTTGGCGGGCGACGTCGGCGACGACGTCGAAGCTCAACGCGACGGCCGGCAGGGTGATGTGGGCGAGCCACGGCCCCAGTCCCTGCTCCGCCGGGATGTACCCGGCGGAGGGGAACAGCTTCAGTTGGACGGCGAAGACCGCGACCAGCACGATCCCCACGACGAAGGCCGGCATCACCGAGATCGCCGTGACGAAGCCGGTGATGGCGCGGTCGATCCAGGTCGTGCGGCGCAGGGCCGCGACCGTGCCGAGGGCGAAGCCCACGACCACGCCGATCAGCAGCGCGAAGGTCGCCACCGACAGGCTCACGCCGAGGCCGAGGCCGATCAGGGTGGAGATGTCGGCGCCGTTGGTCCAGCTCACCCCGAGCTGTCCGTGCAGGACGCCGTTGAACCAGTCGCCGTACTGCACCAGGAAGGGCCGGTCCAGGCCCCACTGTGCCTCGACCCTGGCGATCGCCTCGGGTGTCGCTTCCTCGCCCAGCTGGATCCGCGCCGGGCTGAGCCCGCTGAGCGAGCGCAGCGCGAACGTCACGAACGTCGCGACCAGGAAGACGGGCACGAAGATCGCGATCGAGCGGGCGAGGGTGGCCAGAACGCGGCCCAGTGTGTGCCGCGTCCTGGCCGCGGCGACCGTGCGACGGACGTCGGGTGTGGCGTGAGCTTCCGTCGTCGTCATGGGGTGCCCCCTCTCAGTGGTGGACGAAGGTGGTCAGTTGCCGCCGATGGTCACGCCGGTCCAGTCGATGTGGGCCGGGTTCTTCGGCAGGTCGGAGACGGACTTGCTCTTGGCGATGAGGTTGGGCTGGGAGTACGTGAACACCAGCGCCTTGCTCTGCAGACCGGCGCGGGTCGCGGCCTGGAGAACCTTCGTGTAGTCGGGCGAGTCCAGCGGGGTCTGGCGGACCTTGGCGACGGCCGCCTCGAAGCCGGAGGGCTCGTAGGGCGAGCTGAGGTTGAGGGGGCCGTTGGGGCCGAAGTGCGCGGTGAGGGTCTGCACCGCCGAGTCCCGACCCGTGGTGCTGTACAGCGAGAACGTCAGGTCCTTGGCGAAGAACGGCGTCGCCCAGTTCTTGTCGATCTTGATGTTGACGGTGATGCCGACCTTCGCCAGTTGCGACTGGACGATCTCCGCCTGGGGGTCGTCCGCCGGGATGACCAGGTTCAGCTTGATGTCACCGGACTTGTATCCCGCCTCGGCGAGGAGCTTCTTCGACTTCGCCGGGTCATAGGGGTAGCCGTTCGCGGACTCGGGGTCGTAGGCCACATATCCCTTGGGGAAGGGCTGGTCGGTCACCTCGCCATAGCCGAACGTCAGCTTGTCGACGAACTCCTGACGGTTGATGGCGTAGCGGACCGCGTCGACGACCTTGTCGTTGTCGAACGGCGCCTTGTTGATGTTCAGGCTGATGTTGGAGGCGTTGAACCCGGGCTGGACGAAGACGTCCAGGCCGGCCTTCTTGGCGGCGTCCGCCTGACTGGGGTCGATGTCGGCGAAGTTGTAGACGCCGGTCTGTAGGCCGGAGACCACCGTGGAGGCGTCGGGGGCCGAGGTCAGTTCGACGTTGTCGATGTGGATGTTCTCGGCGTCCCAGTAGTCCGGGTTCTTCTTCAGGACCGCCTTGGTGCCCGGCACGATCTGGGTGACGACGAACGGGCCCGCGCCGACCGGGTTCTGGTCCAGCTTCTGCGGGGACTTCGCCGCCTTCGGGCTGGCGATCTGCAGCACGCGCTCCCCGAGAAGCTGGGGGATCTGGTAGTCGACCTGGCTGAGATGGATGACCGCGTCGAGTCCCTCGGCGTCCACCGACTTGATGGAGGTCAGGTCACCGAAGAGTGCGGAGTTCTTCTGGTTCTTGGCGCGTTCGATGGCCGCCTTCACGGCGGCGGCGTCGAGCGGCTCCCCGTCGCTGAACTTGAGGCCCGGGCGCAGATGGAAGGTGATCTGGTCGCCCTTCGCGTTGTACTCCCAGCTCTTGGCCAGGTCGGGCACGGCCTTGCCGTTCTCGTCGGTGCGGGTCAACGAGGCATACACCAGGGCGAGTTCGCGGAACTGGGCACCGCTGCCGCCGACCACCGGGTCCCAGTGGGTGGGGAAGTAGGAGGAGGTCCACTTCAGGGCGGCGTTGCCGCTCGCGGACGCGGTGTCACCGCCGCAGGCGCTGAGTGCCGGGACGAGCACGGTGGCGAGGGCGGTCCCCAGGGCGGCTGCACGCAGCCGGGCCCGGTGCTGGGAGAGGAGGTTCAGTCTGGGGCGGTGCGGCGTGAGTCGTCCGAACATCTCAATTCTTTCTTCGAGGGCTCCGGCCGTGTCAGGGCTGCGGGCTCGGGAACGAGGGCGGTGTGGGCGCGGCATCGGACGTCGGCGCATGCCGGGACGGGCACGCCGACGCGCTGCGGTGCGCGCAGGGGCATGCCGATCTCAGGGCATGAGAAGTCGGCGGAGTCGCGGGGGAGAGCCGGGATGTGAGAGGGAGGCAGGCGACGAGGCGCGAAGGAAGGGGCGCGCCATGACAAGCACTGGGCGGCCAAGCGGCGTGAGGCCGGTGCCGGCGGTCAGGCGCCTGTGGGCCGTGGGCGGCGGGCGGTCAGCGACAGAGGGCGCTGCAGGTGCGCCGCAGGTCCACGTAGCGGCACACCACACCGGGGTGCGTCGTAAGCATGCTGCACATCCTGGGGTCAGCCGTCAGCCGCTGTCAATGGACACCAAAAGGTGTCTCATTCGGTGGGACGGCCTCTGAGTGCTGATCAGAGCCCTGTCAGGGCACGGCAGGAGAGCTGCGCCCGACGGCCGGGTGCGTCTCTGCCTCCTCGGAATGCAGCCACACGGGACCGTTGCCCGTCTCCACCCGCACGGCGCCCGCCGGGGGCCATGGACCCTCCGTGAGCAGCCGGCGCTCAGGCTCGGTGAGGCTCCGGTAGCGCGCGAGCGCCTCGACCGGATCCAGCCGTACCGGGGCCGCCGGCAGCCCCGGCTCCAGGCCGTCGACCGCCGAGGTGTATTCCTCGTAGGGCCGCCAGCCGGGCATTGCGCGGACACCGGCGGGCGAACGGACGAGCAGTGTCGGCAGCGCGTACCGGTGCCCGCCGTCGGGGGTCTCCTTGGCGGCGCCGGGATGCGGGGAGGACCCGTCCGGCACGGACAGCACCTCGCGGACCGGCCGACGGGCCTCGGCGTGGTCGGCGCGCACCCGTTCGAGGACGGCTGCCGAGGCCGCGTCGGCCGTCAGCCGTTCGTGGTCCAGCCCCGGTATCCCCCGTGCCGCCGACAACGCGAGCGCGGGCGTGTCCGCAGGCTCACCGAGGACGAAGACGCTCTCCCGCAGTCGGCGCAGTACCCGCTCGGCCACATCGGGGCCCTGCAGTTCGGCGGCCTTGGCGACCAGCGAGGCGGGCCATGAACTCGCCGCCACCCGGCTCAGCCTGAACGCCCTGGGGGCGTGGGTGTGCCCGCTGATGTCCTCGACGTAGCGGGAGTACCAGGCGGTCTCGGCGGCCGCATCGGGTGCCGGGTCGTCGTCGTGGTCGAACAGGATGCAGTACACGCGTCGCCAGTGGACCCGGCCGGCGAGTGCCGCACGCAGCCCGCGGAAGACGGGCTCCGACCCCCAGGCCCAGGGGCACAGCGGATCGGTGTACTCCACCACCTCGACCGGCGCGCGGCCCGTTTCGTCCGTCACGCGGCTCCCTTCCGGTCCAGCGGTTCGCCCACCTTCTCGGGCAGCAGCGCGGTCAGCTTGGTCCCGCCCAGAACGGCGGCGGCATCCGCCTCGATACGGCGCCACACCCCGGGCAGTCCGGTGGCGGGACCCGGGTAGTCGAGCCCGTCCAGCGGCTCGCCCCGCAGCGTGATCAACTCACCGTCCACGGCGCGCGCGACATCCAGCAGGGTGATCTCGTCGGCGGGCCGGCCGAGCCAGTAGCCGCCCTCGCAGCCGCGCTGGCTGCGCACCAGACCGGCCCTCCGCAGCTCGCCTACCACGGACTTCAGGAAGCGGAACGGGATCTGCTGCGAGGAGGCGATGGCCTCGCAGGTCAGGGGGCGGTCGGGTTCGCGGGCGAGCTCCAACAGGGCCCGCGCGGCGTAGTCCGCCTTCGCGGAGATATGCATGCCCACATGATGCCCGACGGGCGGGCCGCCGCCAGGGCTTCCACCCTTCTCCCACTTACATTGCGGGAACATTGCCGCAGGTGAAGCGCAATGGACACCTCTTGACATCCTTTTCCGGGTCGCTTTAGCGTCCGACCCATGAGCGAGCCGCTGACCACCCCCGGCGAAGGTTTCCATCCACATCTCGGCGACAGCGCCGGCCACCCGACGACGCCCCTTCGCGCCCGGCTGCACCACATCCGTGCCGACGAACTCGACGGCGACACCGCCCAGACCGGAGGCATGCGCAGGTTCGCCGCCGTCAGCGGAAAGACGGTCGGTTCCGAGAAGCTGTGGATGGGCCAGACGCACGTCGCCCCTTCGACCTCCTCCTCGGACCATCACCACGGCGAGTCCGAGACCGCCATCCATGTGGTCAGCGGACACCCCGAGTTCGTCTTCCTCGACGACTCCGACGGCACTCCGCAGGAGATTCGGCTGCGCACCTCTCCCGGCGACTACATCTTCGTCCCCCCGTTCGTGCCGCACCGCGAGGAGAACCCGGATCCCACCGAGGAGGCCGTCGTGGTCATCGCCCGCAGCACCCAGGAGGCGATCGTCGTCAACCTTCCGCGCCTGTACGTCCTGGGGCACGAGGAACACTGAACGGCCGCGCGCGGCCTCGGACGTCGGGCGGACCGCGTCCGGTCAGCGGACCTCGTCGAGCCTGCCCGTGGCCACATCGAAGACGAAGCCGCGGATGCCGTCCTTGTGCACGACGAAGGGGTCCCCCTTGATGCGCGCGATCGACTGCCGCACGTCGGTGTCCAGATCGGCAAACGCCTCCGCCGCCCAGGGCGGACGGATCCCGGTGTCCTTCTGGACCGTGTCCTTGAACCCGTCGTCGGTGAAGGTCAGCATGCCGCAGTCGGTGTGGTGGATGAGGATGATCTCCTCGGTGCCGAGCAGCCGTTGGCTGATGGCGAGCGAGCGGATCTCGTCCTGGGTCACCACGCCGCCCGCATTGCGGGCACCTCGTACGCCCCGGTGCCGGCGAAGCGGTGGCCTTCGGCGAACGGCTCGCGGGTGTGCACCTCCAGCCGGACGGCCGGCTCCGGACGGGGACTCATCGGGCCGCCTGCTGAACCGCCGAGGAGGCGGGGTGCCAGCCCAGTTCGGGTGCGATCAGGTGTCGTACGTCGTGCAGGATCTGCTCGTACTCCTCCCGGTGGAACTCGTACGGCAGTTCCAGGCGCAGCTCGGACACCTCGGCGACCACAGGATCGGTGGTCAGCCGCTCCAGGATCTGCTCGGCGGTCCCCACGACGTCCGGGGCGAACAGGGTGCGCTTCAGGCCCTGGGGCGCGAGGGTCCGTTCGTGGCGGCTTGCCGCGTAGGCGCGATAGCGGGCCCGGGTGGCCGCGTCGGCGCTGTCGAGCGGCACGATCACCCGGCCCAGGGCCACGCGCGCCGGACGGTCCCCGGACAGCGTGCGCCGGTACTCGGACAGCAGGTTCAGCTGGGCCGTGGTGAAGTCGTCGGTGCCCTCGCCGGTGACGATGTTGCCGGACAGCAGACCGAGGCTGTTCTCGGCGGCCCAGCGGACCGAGCGCAGGCTCCCGCCGCCGTACCAGATCCGCCGTGCCAGCCCGGGGTTGTGCGGTTGCAGACGGGGGCGCTGGACGTTGCCCGGCGAGTGTATGACCGCGTCCGGGGCGCCGAGGTAGTCGCCGCGCAGGTTCTCGACGACCCGGGCGATCCTGCCGTACGACAGGTCGAAGCCGCGCCAGTCCCCGTCGTACACCAGGTCGCCGAGCAGGTCGGCGTGCGGCATCCCGGTGCTGAAACCGATCTGGAGCCGGCCCCGGGACAGTATGTCGGCCAGCGCGAGGTCCTCGGCCAGGCGGAACGGGCTCTCGTAGCCGATGGGGATGACCGCGGTACCGAGCTCGATCCGCTCGGTGCGCTGGCCGGCCGCGGCGAGGAACACGGCCGCCGAGCCGACGCCGTGTTCGAGGTGGCGCTGTCTGATCCAGGCGCCGTCGTAGCCGAGTTGTTCGCCGTGCTCGAACAGGCGGAGGGTTTCCTCCAGGCCCGGGTAGGGGTCCTCGTCGGCGAAGTTGCCTGGCGTGAGGAAGGCCAGCGAGGTGATGGTGGGAGTGCTCATGCCAGTCCTCGGCTCGTGGTGGTTTTCGCGACGGGGGAGGGGACATCGCCGCCGGGGATCGCCGCGAGCAGTTCGCGGGTGTACTCGTGGCGGGGTTCGGTGAACAGTTCCTCGGGCGGACCCGTCTCGACGACACGTCCGGCCCGCATGACGGCGACCTGGTGCGCGATCTGGCGTACGACGGCCAGGTCGTGGGAGATGAACAGGTACGCCACGCCGGTGGCCGCCTGCAACTCGGCCAGCAGGTCCAGGACTTGGGCCTGGACGGACACGTCGAGCGCGGAGACGGGTTCGTCGCACACCACCAGGTCGGGTGAGAGGGCGAGGGCACGGGCGATGGCCACGCGCTGACGCTGTCCGCCCGACAGCTCCGCCGGGCGGCGCTCCAGCGTCGAGGCAGGCAGCGCGACCCGGTCGAGCAGTTCGCGGGCACGGGCGAGCCGGGAGGCGCGGTCGCCGACCTTGAACGCCCGCAGCGGCTCGGTGATCACCTCGCCGATGGAGAAGCGCGGGTCGAGCGAGGCGTACGGATTCTGGTAGACGAGCTGGGCGCGGCGGCGCAGCAGCCTGGCCTGGGCACCCTTGGCGGCGGTGACGTCGGTGCCGTCGAAGAGGACCTGTCCGGAGGTCGCGTCGGTGAGGCGGAGCACCAGGCGGGCGGTGGTGGACTTGCCCGAGCCCGATTCCCCGACCAGGGCGAGGGTCTGCCCGCGTCGCAGGGTGAGGCTGACGTCGTCGACCGCTCGCAGGGTGCGGGCCTCGCCCCCGGCGCGCGGCAGCCTGAACTCCTTGACCAGGTTACGTACTTCGACCAGGGGTGCCGCGTCGGCCGGCACGGCGGAGACCGGGGTACGGGGCCGGGCCGTGTTCAGGCTCGGGGCGCTGGCCAGCAGCCGCCGGGTGTACTCGTGCCGGGGGTCGGCCAGGACGGCACGGGTCTCACCCGCCTCGACGACCTTGCCCTGCTCCATGACCACCAGGCGCTGCGACCGGTCGGCGGCCACCCCGAGGTCATGGGTCACGAGCAGGATCGCGGTGCCCGACTCCTCGGTGAGGTGCTGGAGATGGTCGAGGATGACGCGCTGCACAGTGACGTCGAGCGCGCTGGTCGGCTCGTCGGCAACGATCAGCCTGGGCTTCGCGGCGATGGCGATGGCGATCAGTACCCGTTGCCGCATGCCGCCGGACAACTCGTGCGGGTACTGCCGGGCGCGGACGGCCGCGTCGGGCAGCCCGGCCCGGTCCAGCACGGCGACCGCCTCGGCAGCTGCCGTACGACGGGTCGCGAGACCGTGGATGCGCAGCACCTCGGCGACCTGCTCGCCGATCCGCTTGACCGGGTTGAGCGAGACCGTCGGATCCTGCGGGACCAGCCCGATCTGCGCGCCGCGCACGGTGCGCAGCTCCGCCTCCGACAGCGTGGCGAGGTCATGCCGGCCGAAGCGGACCGTACCCGCGTCGACGGCGCCGTTCGCCGCCAGCAGCCGGGTGACGGCGTGCGCGGTGGTGCTCTTGCCGGAGCCGGACTCGCCGACCACGGCGGTCACCTGCCCGGGCCATACGTCGAGGTCCACGCCCCGCACCGCCGGTACCGGACCGCTGCGGGTGCGGTACGACACGGACAGGCCGCGAATCTCCAGCAGTGGTGTGGTCACGTCCTCACCGTTCTCCCGTTCGTCGGTCATCGTTGCTGGGACCATTCGCCGTCCAGCGCCCTGGCGATGCGGTTGGTGGCCAGTACGGTCGCGGCGATCGCCAGGCCGGGCAGCGCGGTCAACCACCAGGCGTTGGCCAGGTAGTTGCGGCCGTCGGAGATCAACGTCCCCCATTCGGGGGCCGGCGGCGGCGCGCCGTAGCCGAGGAAGCTCAGCGCCGACACGGCCAGGATCGAGGCGCCGAAGTCCAGTGTGGCCAGGACGATCACCGGGCCGGCGGCGTTGGGCAGGACGTGCCGTCCCAGCACCGAGTACCAGCGGGCACCGCAGGAGCGGGACGCCTCGACGAACACCGCCTGCCGTACCCGCAGGACCTCGGCGCGCGCCACCCGGGCGAAGGAGGCGACGCTGGCGATGCCGACCGCGACCGCCACCTTCACCGTCCCGTACCCGAGCGCGGTGACGAGGGCCAGCGACAAAAACAGCGCGGGGATGGAGAGGAGGACGTCGATGAAGCGCATCAGCACGTCGTCCACCCAGCGGCCCACGAACCCGGCGACCACGCCGAGCAGACCGCCGACCACGAACGCGACCAGGACCGCGATCAGTGTGGCCTTGAGGGACAGTTGGGCGCCGTGGACCACGCGGGAGAACACGTCGCGTCCCAGTTCGTCCGTGCCGAACCAGTGACTGCCGCTCGGGCCGCGGAAGTTCTGGGACGGCACCCCCTTCAGCGGGTCCTGTGAGGTGAGCAGATCAGGCCAGAACGAGGCCAGGACCACCAGCGCGAGGACGGCGGCCGACAGCAGCAGACCGGGGCGGCGCAGCAGGAACCGCAGCACCTGCCGTACGTCGGCACGGCGGCTCGGTTGCGCAGGGGATCCCGCCTCGACCGGCCGGGCGAGGCCGAGGGCGGCCTCGGCCTGATCGTCGACAAGGCTCTGACTCATGCGAAGCTCGCCCTCCTGTCCGAGGCCACCACGATCCGCGGGTCCAGCAGGGGATAGACGAGGTCGACGACCAGGTTCGTCGCCACGAAGATCAGCGCCCCGAACACCACCACCCCCTGGACCAGCGGGATGTCCTGGGAGGTGACCGCCGCCGCGGTCACCCGGCCCAGGCCGTCGCGGGAGAAGACCGTCTCGACGACCACCGAACCGGCGATCAGCTGCCCGACCAGCAGGCCGACGACCGTCAGCGCGGGCAGTGACGCGTTGCGCAGCGCGTGCCGCAGATGCACCCGCCACCGGCCGGCGCCCTTGGCGCGCGCGGTCTCCACATAGGCTTGGTCCAGGGCGGTGAGCAGGCTCTTGGCCAGTACCTGCGCGACCTGAGCGCCGGTCGGGATCGCCAACGTCAGGGCCGGCAGTACCAGGCCTCGCAGCCCGTCGTTGCCGAATGCCGGGAACCAGCGCAGCCGGAAGGAGAACGCCTCGACGAGCAGCAGCCCCACCCAGAACGTCGGGACCGACACCCCGAGCGGGGGCAGCGACAGCAGCAGCTGCCGCAGCCACCGCTGACCGGTGTACGTCGCCACCACCGCGAGACCGCCGCCGAGCACCACCGCGAGCAGCAGCGCGGCACCGGTCAACTGGATTGTCTGCGGCAGCGCGTCGGCCAGGGTGGAGGTCACCGGGCGGCCGGTGGAGACCGCGTCGCCGAAGTTGCCGCGCACCGCCCGGCCGAGATACTCGGCGTACTGCACCAGCACCGGCTTGTCGAAGCCGTACTCGTGCCGCAGCGCGGCGAGTTGGGCCGGATCGACCTGCCCCGAGTCCATCCCGGCACCGGCCATCGCGGTCACCGGGTCACCGGGCAGGAAGTCCAGTACCAGGAACGACACCGTGTAGGCCGCCCACAGCACCCCGACCGCCTGCGCCAGCCGCTTGAACACATAGCGACGCATGCGCTAGCCGATCCAGGTGTCGTGCAGCTGGATCCGGCTGCCCGAGTCGAAGTCGAGGTCGTGCACCTTCTTCGACACGCCCAGCTGGGTCTGGAGCTCCACCACCGGCGCGTAGTACGCGTTCTGCACGAGCAGCTTCTGTGCCTCGCCCACCAGCTGCTTGCGCTTCGCGGTGTCCGTGGTCGCGGCCTGCGCGGACAGCGCCGTGTCCAGTGAACTGGCAGACAGGTGGTAGAGGTTGGCCAGCTGGGTGGAGAAGGAGCTGCGCAGGATGTCGGGGTCGGAGCGGGTCACGTTGCCCCACACCACGTCGAAGTCACCCGACTGGAGCGTGGTGGAGAACTGGCTGACCTGGAGCTGCTTGAGCACCACGTCGACCCCGACGGCCTTCAGCTGCTGCTGGACCAGCTCCAGTGCGGGCTGGTTGGTGGCGGAGTTGGGGAACCAGGTGATGGTCAGGCTCAGCTTCTTGCCGTCCTTGGTGCGGATGCCGTCGCTGCCCGCCTTCCAACCGGCCGCGTCCAGCAGGGACTTCGCCCTGGCCGCGTCGAAGGCGAGGTCTGAGGCGAGGTTGGTGTAGTCGGGTGTGGTGTGCGCCAGGACGCTGGTCGCCGGCTGGGTGCCGGTCGGGAACACGGTGTCGGCGATCTGCTGCCGGTCGATGGCGGACAGGATCGCCTGGCGCACCTTCGTGTCCTTCAGGGCAGGCCGGGAGTTGTTGAGCCCCAGGCCGAACACCACGCCGGGGTTGGCCCGGCGCTGGAGAGTGACCTGGCCGCCCTTGAGCGCGGCCTCGTTGGCCTTGCCGACGCTGCTGATCGCGTCCACCTGTCCGGACTGGAGACTGCCGGCCCGGACACCGGCCTCGGGCACGACCTTGAACACCAGCTTGTCCAGGTAGGCCTCGCCCTTCTGGGACCACAGCGAGGAGCCCCAGCCGTAGCCGGTGCGCTTGACCAGGGTGATCGACTGGTTCTGCACATACTGCTTCAGCACGAACGGCCCGGATCCGATCACGCCGTCGCTGCACTTCTGCTGCGGGGTCTTCTTCACGCTCGCCGACGACTCGATGCCCAGCGTATGGGTCGAAGTCGCCTGGAGAAACTGGGCGTTGGGCACCTTGAAGGTCACCTTGACGGTGAGCGGGTCCACCACGGTGGTGCTCTTGACGCCGCTCAGATAGCCCTGGGCGAGGGTCCCCAGGGCGCCGAGCTTGGGCACCGCGTCGAAGTTGTCCTTGACCACCTGTGCGGTCAGCTCGGACCCGTCGCTGAAGGTGACACCCGACCGCAGATGGAAGGTGAACGTCGTCGCCTCGGAGTCGATGTCCCAGCTCTTGGCCAGCCACGGCACGATCTTGCCGGTCTCGGGGTCCTGGTCGGTCAGGGAGTCCACGGTCTGGCGCACCGAGTAGATGCTTTCGTTGCTGCCGGACTGTTGTGGGTCCACGCAGCCGGCGTCGGAACCCACCGCGAAGGTCAAGGTGCCGCCGGACTTCGCCTGGCCGCTTCCGCTGCCGGAGTCGTCACCGCCCGACCCGCAGGCGGTCAGCAGAACACTGGTGGTCAGCAGGGCGGCCAGGGGCGCCCATCGGGAGAGTCTGAAATCCGGGAGTGCTGTCACGGAGGGGTTTCTCCTACTCGTGTTCACCAGGCACGGGGTGCCGTGCGAGGCACGGCCGTGCATGGGCGTGCGGGCCCGGCCGGATCGGCACCGGCAGCGGGGGAGCGCTGTACAGACAGGGGTCAGGGGGGATGACACCGAGAGCGGTGGCAAGGGGAAAGGGAGGAAGGAGCCGTGGCTGGGTAGCGGACGTCAGCCGACGTCGGCCGAGCTCGTCAGGCCTGACAGAGGCAGCTGGTCGAGCGCTTCAGATCGATGTGGCGTCGGCGCGAGAGCCGGGAGAACGCCGTGGCGTCGGCGGAGGAGACAGCTGGGCCACCACAGTGCCGCATGCCGGTCCTCCCCATCTCCGGCCCCGGTCCCGGGGCCACGCGCTTGCGGGAATCGTCGTGATCCCGCCGGGCTTTCACCTGGAGCACCCCACCGCGTGGGAGGGTTGCCGGTCAGCGAGCCAGGGCTTGACGCTGACACTCAATGCCGGTCGCGATGCTACGGAGCGGTCTCGTCGTACGTCAATGCCGGAATCGGGCGCCCTGTTCGAGAAGGCGGGGCCGTCTCACGTGCCGGGACGCGTGGTGGACGCTCCTCGCGCCGTGTGCTTTGATCCGGCCATGGAGACCGCAGGTCAGGCACGCACCGTGCTGCTCGATCCCTTCTGGGTGGGCCGCCGCGCCGATCAGTTCGACCAGACCTGTCGCTGACCACTCGCTCCCTTCAGTCCTTTCTGCGCCCGTGCACCGCCGTGCCTTCGCGCGGATCCGGACCGGCATCGCCGGCCGCCTCCGCGGCGAACATGTCGTGCGGCCCTTCTCACGCCCGCCCCGGCCGCCCCGGGGCTCTCGCTGCGACGCGTCCGTCGCGCGCACCACCTGGCCGACCCATCGGAAAGAGACGCATGGCCGTCAACAGCACCGCCCCGGCAGGGGTGTTCGCCGCGCTGCGGGTCCGTGACTACCGGATCTACTGGAGCACGGGACTGGTGTCCAACGTCGGTAGCGCCATGCAGGGGGTCGCGCTGGACTGGTACGTCCTGACGCTCACCCACAGCGGGACCGCGCTCGGCTGGGTCGTGGGCCTTCAGTTCGCCCCAGTGCTGCTGTTCGGTCTGTGGGGCGGGGTCATAGCCGACCGGTACGACCGGCGGACCCTGCTGCTGTGGACCCAGACGCTGTACGCCGTGCAGGCCCTGCTTCTGACGGTGATGGTGCTCTGCGGCCATGCCCCGCTGTGGCTTCTGTACGTCCTGTCCTTCGCCCTGGGCTGCGTGTTCACGGTGGAGAACCCCGCTCGCCTGTCCTTCGTCACCGAACTGGTCGGCCGGGCACTGATCCCGAAGGCGGCGGGCCTGAACATCCTGTCCCTGAACGCCGCCCGCCTGATCGGCCCGGCGATCGCCGGTGTGCTGATCGGGGCGATCGGTACCGGGTGGGTGTTCGCTCTCAACGCCGTGTCCTTCACCGTCGTCCTCGCGGGTCTGCTGTCGATCCGCCCACGGGCGCCGGAGACACACGCCGTCTCCCGGCCCCCGTGGACGGGAGCGGGGGCGGAGGGGCTGCGCTATGTGGCCGCGCGGCCCGAACTCGTCGGCGTGTTCACGATCTTCGGCCTGGTCGCCACCTTCGCGGTCAACTTCCCGACCACGCTGACCCTGTTCGCCGGCCGGGTCTTCGACGTCGGCTCCCGGGGGCTCGGCATCATGAACACGGCCCTGGCCATCGGCACCGTCGCCGGCACTATCGCCGCCACGCGCGGTATCTCGCCCCGGGTGCGGACCGTCGTGGTCGGCGCGTTGCTGTTCGGCGGTTTCGAGGCACTGGCGGCAGTCATGCCCACGTACCCCGCCTTCCTCGCCTTGTTGCTGCCCGCCGGTTTCACGCTGATGACGCTGAACACGGCGGTGAGCGCCTTCGTCCAGTCGGAGGTCAGCGACGCCATGCGCGGCCGGGTCATGGCGGTCTACACAGTGATCTCCATGGGCGGCAGCCCGGTCGGCGCCCCCGTCATCGGCTGGATCTCCCAGCACGCGGGGGTGCGCTGGGGACTGGCCACGGGCGCCGCGACCGCCGTCCTGGCGGCGGTCGGCGTGGCGCTGTGGCTGGCACGGGCGTCCCCCTCGGCGCCCGCCCCGGCCGCGCCGCCGATCTCCCGGTCCGTGGCGACCGGTCGCCCCACTGCTCCTGACCGCACACCTGAATCCGAACCGTCCACCGGAGGAACTCCCCATGACTGACCGCCACACCGGGCTGCCCGGTCTGCACCTCGCCCTGGAGGCCGACGGGGGCGGTGCCCACCCCGCCGCCCAAGCGGCCCCGACCCCGCAGGCGGTGCGGGAGGCGGCCGTCGCCGCCGAGCACGCCGGCTTCGCCCTCGTCACCTTCGCCGACACGCCGCGGCCGCCCGGCACCGGCCCGGAGCCCGTCGGCCGTATGGAGGCCGGAACCCGCGCGGCGTACGTCTCGAGCCTCACCGACCGCATCGGGCTCGCGCCCACGCTGCACGTCACGACCACCGAGCCCTTCCACCTCGCCACCCAACTGGCGGGCCTCGACCACGCATCGCACGGCCGGGCAGCCTGGCTGGTGGGAGCGGCGGCCGGCGCGGACGACCTCGCCACCGTCGGACGATCCCTGCTCCCCGCCGACGCCCTGCACCGGGAGATCGCGGACGTCGTCGACACCGCCCGCGCCCTGTGGGACTCCTGGGAGGACGACGCGATCATCAAGGACGTCGCCACCGGCCGCTTCCTGGACCCGGACCGCGTGCACCACATCGACTTCGAAGGCGCCTCCTTCACCGTCAAGGGTCCCCTGATCACGCCCCGCCCGCCACAGGGGCAGATCGTCGTCCTCGCCCCGGACGCGCTGGAGATCGACGAACGCGCCGACGTGGTCCTGGTGGCCCGCCCCACGATCGCCGAAATCGCCTCCCGCACGGCCACCGCCCGGGAGGGCGGCGCACCCCTGGTCTTCGCCGAGGTGGAGGTGGTGCTCGACACCGCCGTCCCGGCCGCCGACCGGCTGGCCGAGCTGAACGGCGCGGCCGCGTGGCCCGAGACCGGACGGCTGCGCCACACCGGCTCCCCGGAAGCGCTGACCGAACTCCTCACCGAACTCGCCCGGTCCGTCGACGGCGTACGGCTGCACCCTGCCGTCCTCGCCGACGACCTGCCCGTCCTGGCCGACCGGGTGCTGCCCGCCCTGGCCGCCGCCGGACTCCACCACCCGCCCCGTCCCGGCGACACGCTGCGCAACACGCTCGGCCTGCCCCGCCCCGCCAACCGATTCGCCGCCGCGACCACGAACGCCTGAGGTGACCGACATGACCGAACCCTCCTCCCGTCCCCAGCTCCACCTCGGCCTCTTCTTCACGGGCGTGGGACCCCAGCTGATCTGGACCGACCCCGACGCCCCCTCGCACACCGCGATCGAGACCTTCGTCGACGTCGTGCAAACGTTGGAGCGGGGACTCTTCGACGCCTTCTTCCTCGGCGAGGGACTGCGGGTGCGCGAGAACCGGGGAAGGATCTTCGACCTCGACGTGGCCGGCCGCCCCGACGCCATCACCCAACTGTCCGCGCTGGCCGCCGTCACCGAGCGGATCGGCCTGGTGGCCACCCAGAACACCACCTACAACTACCCGGCCGATCTCGCGCGCCGCCTGGCAAGCCTCGACCTGCTGTCCGCAGGCCGGGCCGGATGGAACATCGTCACCACCGACAACGCCTGGACCGGAGCCAACTTCCGGCAGGGAGGCTGGCTGGAGCACGAACGCCGTTACGACCGCGCGGGACAGTTCGTCGACACGGCCAAGGAACTGTGGTCGTCCTGGGACGGCCGGGGCCCTGCCCGCCTGGTCGAGAGGGACACCGACCTGGTCCGGCTGCGGGCCACCGCCACCGTACCGGTGAGCCCACAGGGCAGGCCGGTGCTCTTCCAGGCGGGAGACTCCGACGGCGGCCGCGAACTCGCCGCCCGCCACGCCGACGTCGTCTTCTCCGCCAACACCGAGTACGGCAAGGCCGTCGCCTACGCGGCTGACCTGCGCGACCGGCTGGCCCGGCACGGCCGGTCCCCGGACTCGCTGCGGATCCTGCCGGGCGCGAGCGTCGTCCTCGGCGACACCCCGGCGGAGGCGGAGGAGAAGGCCCGCTGGGTGCGCGGCGAGCAGATCAACGGGCCGCGGGCGATCGCCTTCCTGGAGCAGTACTGGGGCACCGATCTGTCCGCCTACGACCCGGACGGACCACTGCCCGACATCGAGCCCAGCGAGGACGAACTCGACCCCTCACGCGGCACGATCGCGATCGCGCACCGCACCGGCAAAGCGGCCCTGATCCGCAAGTGGCGCGAGCTGGCGACCGAACGCGGCCTGTCGATACGACAGTTGGTGCTGGAGGTGGCACCGGGCCACCCGGCGTTCGTCGGCACGCCGTCGGCCGTCGCCGACGAGTGGACCCGCTACGTCACCACCCGCGCCGTCGACGGATTCAACATCGTGCCCCACCTGCTCCCGTCGTCGGTCACCGACATCGTCGACAAGCTCGTACCGGAACTCCAGAACCGAGGCGTCTACCGCACCGAGTACCGGGGCAGCACCCTGCGCGACCACCTGGATCTGCCACCGCTCGCCGCCCCGCAGGGCGACTGAGCGAACGGCAAACCGCCGGTCGGCGGTCACCACTCGGGTCCCGGAGGACGTCCACGTCATGGCCGGGCCCCGCAAACACGGTCCGTGCACACCCTGCGGCGGATCCTGGTCCACTCCACGGGACCGTCCTGAAGATTGCGTATGCCCCCTCCCGGCGCGGTGGAAAGCCATGCGGCAGCGGACGCAGCCGGATCGACCAGGGCGTGCATCGAAAGTGGATCTTGGTACGGGGTGATCACGCGCTGTAGTGCAGAAACGGATTGATCGTCATCCGGACGTTTGGCTGACGTTGCCCGCCATGACGACGACCCCAGACGCCGCCGACCGGCGAAGGGCGCTGGTCGGAAAGGCCTGGCTCCTGTCGCGCGTCAACCTTGCCGGGACCACACTGATCGCGTGGCGCCCTACCCAAGGGCGCGAGTCCGTACGACGGAAGGACGTGCCCATGCCCAGGGATGCCGCCGCCCCCGGCCCACTGCGGGTGCTTGCCTTCGGCGCCGCGCTACGGGCCGATTCAAGCAACGCCCGTCTCGCCTCTCTCGTGAGCCGGCTGATCGCCGACACCGGTGCCACCGTCGACCTCGCCACCATGCACGAGTTCGACATGCCTCTGTACGACGGCGACGTGGAGACCGCCGACGGGCTGCCGAACGGCGCGCTCGCGCTGCGGGAGCGGCTGGAGCAGTGCGACGCCTTCGTGATCTCCTCCCCCGAGTACAACGGCTCCGTGCCGGGGGTGCTGAAGAACGCGATCGACTGGGTCTCGCGTGTCCGGCCGCAGCCGTTCAAGACCAAGCACGCGATGCTTGTCTCCGCCTCGCCGTCCATGGTCGGCGGCAACCGAGGGCTGTGGACGCTGAGGGTTCCCCTGGAGCACCTGGGCACCCGCGTCTATCCGGACATGTTCAGCCTTGCCAATTGCTACGAGGCCTTCGCCGAGGACGGGACGCTTGCCGACCCCGGGCTGCAGCAACGTCTCGCCGAAACCGTGGCGGCCTTCCTGAGCCTCGTCGAAGCGGACACCCGATACGTCTGCCTGGAGCGCCGGTGGTACGAGTTCCTGGGGGATCGCACAGAGGCCCCCATCACCCAACGGGCCGAAGGCTGAACCTGGCCGCGCGGCCTTGATCGGGTCGAGAGCACGTTCCGTGAGCGACCATGAAGACAAGATGCGGGCCCAGGCCAGCCGTCCGATCCTGGAGCTGACCGGCCGAACGAGTCCACGACATCGCCCGAGCGGCCGAACTCACGATGCCGTTGCTGTGGGCGGGTCCCTGTGGACCGCCGGTTCGGTGTTGCTCGATTTCTTGGAGTGATCACCTCGTGAACACCATGCACGCCGTACGGGCCCACAGCCGTGGCGGACCCGAGCAGCTCGTGTACGAGGTGGCGCCGCGTCCGCGGCCTGCACCGGGCGAGGTGCTCGTCGCCGTTCGGGCGGCCTCCATCACCTCGGACGAGCTCACCTGGGACGCCACCTGGACCGACCGCCTCGACGGGACAGGCAAAGACCGAACCCCCATCATCCCCTCGCATGAGGTGTCCGAGCTCGGTCCCGGTGTCACCGGTGTGGCCGTGGGGGACGAGGTCTACGGGCTCATCCCGTTCACACGTGACGGTGCGGCCGCCGAGTACGTCAGCGTGCCCGTCGATGTTCTGGCAGCCAAACCCGCAGGGCTGGAACACGACAAGGTGGCGGCCCTTCCACTGACGGCGCTCACCGCCCGGCAGGCGCTGGTGGACCATGCCTCTGTGAAGGCCGGACAGCATGTCCTGATCCAGGGCGGGGCGGGGGGCGTCGGCTCGTTCGCCGTGCAGATAGCGTCTCTAGAACTCTGTGTGTGCCTGTGGTTTACGGGCTTTTCGGGCGCGGCGTGGCCGTGTGCGGTTCCGAAACCGTGCAGCATTTCGTGGGCGGTGCGCAGTTGCTCGCGCGCGTCGAGGCGCCGGCTTTCGCGGTGAAGCCACTCGCCGTACACCAGGTGGGTGCGAGCGAGGTGGACGGCGATCCGGCTGCGCTCGAGGCGCTCGATGGCCTCGCGGTACAGCAGGTCGGCGGCCCGATCGTCGCAGAGCAGTGCTCTCGACCGGGCCAGAACGTCAAGCGGCGTCCGTACGCCTGGATGATCTGGGTTGTGGCGTCTGGCGGGGTGGGCCGGCGGTACTGCCGTCAGCCCTCTGATCCCTCGTCCTCCCCGGCCGCGTCGCCGATGGCCACGCGTAGGTCATGCATGCCCTGCATGATGTCGATGAGGGCTTCCTCTGCCCCACTCAGAGCCCGCCGGGTTCCCTCCACATCACCTCGATCGGCATGCAGTTGGGCGCTGAGGGTGTACAACGCCGTCATCGAGGCAGCGAAGGATGCCTCCCGGCCCGGAGGCGGTTCTTCTTCCTCGGATTCCGAGACCTGCATGGCAGTGCGCTGCAGCCTGTTCGTCAGGACGTTGACCGCAAGGCCGGCGTCAGGACTTAGCTGGTCTGTCCAACCGAGCATCGTGTCGAGGACGTCCTCGATCTCCCCCTCCTCACTCAGACGCGTCGCGGTGGTGATCTCCAGCTCTGCTTTGGCCAGCAGCTTGCCCAGCAGTCGCAGACGGTCCGTTTCCTGCGGTTTTTCGGCCCGCGCCTCCGGATCCGCCACCGGTTCAGCCCCTAGAGCGACCAATGCTGCATGGATCTGTTCAGCACTCACCGGACGTTCACTTCTGATACTCACGCCCTCAGCTTCGCTCCATGGAGGCGCGATCGCTCGCCCACACACCGGCGGAACACTGCTGGTTCAAAAAACACTCTGTCAGAGGTTGTTTTCACCATGATTGCGCCTATATATCATGGATTATGAGTCATAGGTAGCCGGTGCTGGTGAGGTTCTCGGTGCGAGGGAGTTGTGGGAGTCGGCTGGGGTGACATCTGGGGCGGGTTGTGACGTGCGCCTGTCTCATTCCAAGCCGCCGCCTACCCCACGCAGCTCCTCAAAAGGGGCACCAAGATCAGTTCATCTGCGCGCGCACATCACCCTGCGGCCCCTGCTGGAGGAGGCGGTGCGCCAGGCGAGGCCCTTGGCCGTTCCCGCGGCGGACTGACCACCAAGATCCACGTCGTCGCGGAGGGCCGCTGCCGCCCGCTGACCCCGCTCATCACACCGGGGCAGCGGGCGGACTGGACCCAGTTCAAGCCGGTGATGGACAAGATCCGCGTTCCCCGCATGGGGCTCGGACGTCCCCGCCGCACTCCGGACAGCGTGGGCGCCGACACGGCGTACAGCAACCGCAAGATCCGCACCTGCCTCCGCAAACGCGGCATCCGACACGTCATCCCGGAGAAGAAGACCATAAGGCCGCCCGCCTGCGCCGGGGTTCACGCGGCGGACGGCCTCCGGGCTTAGACAAGGACCGGTACAAGGATCGCAACACGGTGGAGGGAGCCATCGGCAAGCTCAAGCAGTTCAGAGCCGTCGCTACCCGATATCACAAGCGAGGGTACGTCTACCTCGGCACGGTCACTGCCGCCGCTCTCCTCGGCTGGCTCCGATCATGATTCGGCAGGCAAGAGTGCGGCGATTTCACCCAGAACTCGGGCCGCCGGTGCCGGGTCGACCAGCCACTTCAGGTGGCTGCTGGTGAGCGTACGGACGTCGTAGGGGTTCTCCGGCGTCAGCGCGTCGCCCTCGCGGATCATCCGGTCCTGCATGGCGAGCGGCAGGCTGGTGTCCTCAGCCAGCCGGACGTACGTCTTGGGGATCCACCCCCAGCTGTCGGGCTGCGCCCGGTCATCGGGTGTGCCGGCGTCGAGGTTCTCGTCGGGCTGGAAGGTGTTGAGGAAAACCATGAACTCCTCGTCCGTCCCGTCGGCGAGGAAAGCCGCCTTGAAGGCCGCGAGGATGTCAGGGTCGGCGGTGCGGAAGTTGGAGCGCAGCAGCCCGAGCTCGGCAGGGTTCCCGACCATCGCCGATGCCAGCCCTGTGGCGTCGACCGTGGCCATCTCGGGCTCGGCATAGTAGGCGCTGACATCGAGGTCGACGGGGCACCAGGCGGACACATAGACAATGCGGTCGATCAGGTCGGGCCGCTGGTTGGCTGCGACGGTGGCCGTCATGCCGCCGCGGCTGTGTGAGACGAGGATGACGGGCCCGTTCCGCTTGGCCCGCTCCAGTATCCCGATGAGGTGCGCGGCGTTGTCGGCGAGCGTGACGCCCTTGATGGCCCCGGGCGCGGTGGCGAGCCCTCCGAGATCCTGCGGCGCCTGATAGGCCCGCGGGTACGTCGCGGCGAACCCGTGCCCCGGAAGATCGACGGCGACCGAACGGTGTCCGAGGAGGCCGAGTTCGGCCTGGAGTGGTGCGAAGGAGAAAGAGTTCGCGAAAGCTCCGTGAACCAATACGAACGTCGGTTGCATCTGTCTACACTCACTTTCTGGTCCTCTGCGGCGTCGGCGGCACGCGCGTCGCTCTCCCCGACGCCGCGAACCACCTCGCGGCCGAGGAACGAGACGTCGTCCTGCGGCGCACCATCCAGCCGCAGAGACGTCTTCGTGCATGGCAAGCGGCAGCGGTCGAGCGCGGAGTCACGAGGGCAGCGTGCGAACGGCTGCCCACTATCCGATGATTCACACTACTCAGTGAAAGATCGTCCGCACTACCCGAACGACCCCTTCCATCCGTGCACTTCGCCACCCACCCCCGCACGGCCTCGGCTTCGACGGACGGGCCTTCTCATCACCGCTATTGCGCGGGGACCCCTCCCACCACGGCCAGGTTTGCGGGCAATCAGGTGTGAAACCGGTGGAACCCAGGCCACTGTGATCGGGCAGCCCGACTACAGCCTCTGGGGGGGCCTCTCCGCCGAAGATCGAAGAGACGCCCCCTAGGTGCCGGGTCATGAGGGTGATGGCGGCCCAGGCGATTAGCGTTTCGGATCTCTGAACCAAGCCTTGCACCTCGTTGTGTCGGCCGACGTCAGAGTTGGAACGCCGTCGTCACCTGCTCAGCGAGATCGTTCTCCGTCGTCGTGGTGTCGACCTGGATGGTGCGCAGTTGGAGACGCTCGGTTTCCTTCTTGAGGCGTGTTGTGAACATGCCGTCACGTTCGGCAATGTTGCGGCCGGCCCTTACTGGATCGCTGGTCTTCCATACGAACCCTTCCCCTGGTACCGACCGACTCCGGATGGCGGCCTGGCGGAAATCGGGTGTGGGAAGAAGCCAGACGGCGTGCTCAGGAGCAGCAAGTAGAGGCTTCACGAGGTGCGGCAGCAGCCGGAATCCCTCGACGATGACGCACGGCTCCTGCGGCAGGCGAAGGAGGTCTTCAACGATCAGACCGAAGCCCTCACCTCGAAACCAATGGAACGTCTCGAGCATGACCTTCGGAGACCGGTTCACCCATCGCTCGTCCATGTCCATGGCGACGAACTGGTGCAGAAAGGGGGCCTCATCGGGGGTGGTCCGCCCGGCGTGATCCCGCATCACGTCGTCGGTCCCGTAGAGGCGCCAACCGTAGCGGTCGGCGAGTCGGCGGGCGATCGTCGACTTGCCTGCACCGCTCCCGCCACCAATCCAGAAAACGTGCCGCAGCCGTGCCGGAAGCTCTGCGGTGTCGGCCGCCCCTTCATACGGTTCAAGCTGCATCTCTCTCCGATCCAATGGGACGACCAAGGCGAACCTCATTGTGGTCGTCGCTGTTCGCGGCTTTCTCTGAACTGCAGTCCGGAGGGCTGGCCAGGCCCTTCCGGGCCGTTGGTAGTGACCATTCGCCCGGCGATTCGGCTGAGATCGGGCAAACCGAGAATCACGGTGGTTCGCTGATCGATCTGGCGAGCTTGGCCTCGGCGCCGACGAGGCTGACAACCTCGACCTCAAGGAGCTCTTCGAGGCGCGGGCGAAGACTGCAGCAACCACACCGCGAGTATTCGCCAGGCGCCTCAGCGAGCTCGACGAGCTGAAGGACAAACACGCCAAGCTGATCAAACACTGCGCTGAACTGGAAGAACGCCTCCAGAGCTACGCGGCAGCCGCCAACCCTCTGGCCCTTGAAAACGCAGCCCTGGCTGCCTCCGGCACGGACGCCTGCGTGGTCCCCCTGCCCAGGCCAGAGGCTTACCCATAGGCGCTCCGACGAGGGGCCGTTGCTCTTGCCTGCGGTCAGGTGGTTCGGGGTGCGGTGCGGGCCTCGTCTCAGGCCCACAGTTGAGGCCACTCCCGACCACGACCGCAAGCCGTCGGTCGTCCCGGCGCGCCGCACCTTCCGCTGGACGAGGGGGAGTGGCCGATCCCCCGTGACCCGCTGCGCTACGACCGTGTCGCCGTCGCTGCCGCCGTGCTGAGGGCGTGGCCGCGCACCGCCCGCTGCATGGGCCGTGACCCGTACGACGTCTTCGCGCACCAGCAGGCCTCGATGCCCGCGCAGCTGCTTCTCTTCGACCAGGAGGAGCGGCCCGCACGGAAAGGACCCGTCGATGTCGCTGCGACCTGGCTGGAGGGGTACGCAACGGCGACGCCCCTGGCTGCTGCTCGGGCCTCGACCGAGCGGGTGCCTTCCGGCGTGCCGAGCGGTATCTTGCCGCCGCCGGCCGCGCGCGCCTTCTAGCCTCGGCGCATGCTGGGGCTTCCTGCTCGCGTCCGCGCCTGCTTGTTCGATCTCGACGGGGTGCTCACCCAGACCGCGAAAGTGCACGCGGTCGCCTGGAAGGAGATGTTCGACGGCTTTCTCCGCGAGCGCGCGACCCGGGAGAGGACCTCGTTCGTGCCTTTCGACGCGGTCGACGACTACGACGAGTACGTGGACGGGCGCCCCCGTGAGGACGGGGTGCGCACATTCCTCGCCGCGCGCGGGGTGCACCTGCCCGAGGGATCACCGGACGACCCGCCGGAGGCGGAGACCGTGAACGGGCTGGGCAACCGGAAGAACAACCTGGTGCTGCGGCAGATCCGGGAGGACGGCGTGGAACCCTACGAGGGCTCGGTCCGCTTCGTTCACGCGGCGCGGGAAGCCGGCCTGCGGTGCGCGGTGGTGTCGTCCAGCGCGAACTGCCGGGACGTCCTGGTGGCGGCCGGGATCGAGGGCCTGTTCGACGAGCGGATCGACGGAGTGGTGGCCCACGAGCGCCATCTGCGCGGCAAGCCCGCCCCGGACACCTACCTGGAGGCGGCCCGCGGTCTGGGAACGGACCCGGTCGAGGCTGCCGTGTTCGAAGACGCCCTGGCCGGCGTCGAGGCGGGCCGGGCGGGCCGGTTCGCCGTGGTCGTGGGGGTCGACCGGGTGGGCCAGGCGGAGCAGTTGCGGGCGCACGGGGCGGATGTGGTTGTCCGGGACCTGGCTGACCTGCTGGAGTCCCGGTGATCACTCATCCCAGTTTCACAGTCGAGCCGTGGTGCCTGCGCGAGACCGAGCTGAACCTCGACGTGCTCGCTCAGAGCGAATCGGTGTTCGCGCTGTCCAACGGGCACATCGGGTGGCGCGGAAACCTCGACGAGGGCGAGCCGCACGGACTGCCCGGCGCGTACCTCAACGGCGTCTACGAGCGGCATCCGCTGCCCTATGCGGAAGCGGGCTACGGATATCCCGAGTCCGGCCAGACGCTGATCAACATTACCGACGGCAAGATCATCCGGCTGCTCGTCGACGACCACCCGTGCGATCTGCGCTACGGCCGGCTGCTGGCGCACGAGCGGGTTCTGGACTTCCGCTCCGGTGTGCTCAGTCGGACCGCGCGGTGGACCTCGCCCGGCGGCCGCACCATCCGCATCACCTCACGCCGGCTCGTGTCCTTCACCCAGCGAGCGGTGGCCGCGGTGGTGTACGAGGTGGAGCCGATCGACGGACCGAGCACGGTGGCCGTACAGTCCGAGCTGGTCGCCAACGAACAGCTGCCCCGCTTCGAGGGCGACCCGCGCGTCGCGGCGGCGACCGAGTCCCCGCTGGCGCCCGAGGAGCACTTTGCGCAGGAGACCCGGCTGCGGCTCGTGCACTGCACCACCCGTAGCGCACTGCGGGTGGCGGCGGCGGCCGACCACCTCGTCGAAGGGCCCGAGAGCACGAGCTGGACGGCGCAGAGCGAGCCCGACGTCGCCCGTCTGACCGTGACCGCGGACCTGACGCCCGGTCAGCCACTGCAGCTGGTCAAGTTCGTGGCGTACGGCTGGTCGGGCGACCGTTCGCTGTCGGCCGTGCACGATCAGGTGGACGGGGCGGTGGCGGCCGCGGTCAGCACCGGCTGGGACGGACTGGTTGCCGCCCAACGGACGTACCTGGACCGCTTCTGGGCAGGAGCGGACGTCGAGGTGGAGGGCGACGCGGAGATCCAGCAGGCGGTGCGATTCGCGCTTTTTCATGTCCTCCAGGCGGCGGCCCGCGGCGAGAACCGGGCGATCCCCGCGAAGGGCCTGACCGGAACCGGGTACGACGGGCACTCCTTCTGGGACACTGAGTCCTACGTGCTGCCGGTGCTGACGTTCACGGCGCCGGAGGCCGTCGCGTCGGCGCTGAGATGGCGGCATCGGACGCTGCCGGCGGCGCGGGAACGCGCCAGTCAACTCGGACTGTCGGGGGCGACGTTCCCCTGGCGAACCATCGACGGGGCCGAGTGCTCCGCCTACTGGCCCGCCGGGACGGCCGCCTTCCATGTGAACGCCGACATCGCCATGGCCGTCGTACGGTACGTCATGGTGACCGGAGACAAGGATTTCGAACGGGGCGAGGGCCTCGACCTCCTGGTGAACACCGCCCGGTTGTGGCGATCCCTCGGTCACCACGACGCGGAAGGCGTCTTCCACATCGACGGGGTCACCGGACCGGACGAGTACAGCGCCTTCGCCCGGGACAATCTGTACACCAACCTGGTGGCCCGGCAGAACTTGCTCGCTGCCGCGGACGCGGCCCTGCGTCATCCGGACCGGGCCACCGAACTCGGTGTCGACGAAGAGGAGGCCGCGGTGTGGCGGGACGCCGCGGCCCGCATGGCGGTGCCGTACAACGAGTCTCTCGGCGTCCATGAACAGTCGGCCGGTTTCACGACCTTCCAGCACTGGGACTTCGACGCGACCCCGTCCGACAACTACCCGCTGCTGCTGCACTATCCCTACTTCGACCTCTACCGCAAGCAGGTGGTGAAGCAGGCGGACCTTGTGCTGGCGATGATGGAGTGCCCGAACGCCTTCACCGACGAGCAGAAGGCCCGCAATTTCGCGTACTACGAAGCGCTGACCGTGCGCGATTCCTCCCTGTCGGCGTCCTGCCAGGCGGTGCTCGCCGCCGAGACCGGGCACATGCGGCTGGCCTACAGCTACCTCGGCGAGGCCGCGCTGATGGACCTGGACGATCTCGAGCACAACACCCGTGACGGGCTGCACATCGCCTCCCTCGCCGGGACCTGGATCGCCCTGGTCGCGGGCTTCGGGGGCATGCGCCGGTACGTCGACGAGGACGGCACGTCGGACCGGCTGGCGTTCGCACCGCGCTTGCCGGAAGCGCTGTCCAGAGTGGCGTTCACCGTGCTGATCCGCGGACGCAGACTGAAGGTGGACATCGGCCAGACCCATGCGCGGTACCAGCTGATAGAAGGAGAACCGCTGGTCGTACTGCACCACGGAGAGCCGACGACCGTACTCACCGACGCGTCGGTCGACCGCCGGGTGCCTCCGACGCCCACGCGCCCCGAGCCGCAACAGCCGCAGGGCCGCCGGCCGATGGGTCTGCCCATCGGGGAGGAGTCCCGGACAGGGACACCACTCGAGTAGTACATGGGAGCGTGTATCGCAGGCTGCGGAGCGCAGTCACCGGTTTCGCATGCGGAGCGCACTCCGCGTATGCCGCTGACGCTGCTCCGGCGGCCGGCCATTCTGTTCTCGCCTTCCCTCAGCAGCGGCCCTCAGCCCTCAGACCCTACGGCGGCAACAGCTTCACGCGTCGGTGACGCCGAGCCAGCTCATCCAGTGCAATCGGGTGAAATCGGCATGGCCGTCGATGTGACCGCGACCTGTCAGCGACGCCGGTGGGCGTTGAGCCCGGCGGCCTGGCGCGTCAGGTGGTCGCGCTCGGCGAGGTCGGGTGTCTTTTGGGCCGCCTCGGCGTACAGCCGTGCCGCCGTCGCCAGGTCGCCGTCGCGCTCGTGGAGGTACGCCGCCATCGCGGCGTGGTGGGGCAGCGAGTCGTCCAGCGCCTCGAGCGCCGCCAGGCCGGCGCGCGGTCCGTCGGCCTCGCCGACGGCCACGACGCGGTCGAGCCGGACGACCGGGAAGTCCTCCGAGTGCAGCAGCAGGTGCGGGAACAGCTCCCGTACGGCGTCCACATGCGCGGCTACGAATGCGGGATCGCCCGGAGATGGGAGCCGGCTGCCTGCCCGAGCCGGCGGCGCCGGTTCCGCTTACCCTCGACATATGCGGTGATCAATCCAGAAGGAGCGCCATGGACCTCCAGCTCGAGAACAAGGTCGCCGTCGTCACTGGGGCCAGCAAGGGCATCGGCCTCGCCATCGCCGCCGCGTTCGCCCGTGAAGGCGTACACGTCATCGCCGGGAGCCGGAGCATCACTCCCGAGCTCGAAGCGCTCCACGAGAAGTACGGCGCCACCGCGGTCCCCGTCGACCTGTCCACCGCAGACGGACCAGACACAATCGTCCGGCTCGCGGTGGACGAGTTCGGCAGGGTCGACGTCCTGGTCAACAACCTGGGTGCCGCGACACCCCGTCCGAGCTTCCTGGACATCGACGACACCGAGTGGCTACGCATCTTCAACATGACCCTGTTCAGCGCGGTCCGGGCCAGCCGCGCGGCGCTTCCCCACCTGCTGGACGCGGACGGGGGGTCCATCATCAACATCAGCTCGATCAACGCGCGCCTGCCATTCCCCGCAGTCGTGGACTACTCCGCAGCCAAGGCCGGCCTGAGCAGCCTGACCAAGTCACTGTCCGAAGAGTTCGCACCCCGAGGTGTCCGGGTCAACGCGATCGCCCCGGGACCGGTCCGCACTCCCTTCTGGACCGCGCCGGGCGGCTTCGCCGATGCCACGGCGGCCCAGGCGGGTACCACCGCGCAGGAAGCCATTGACGTCGTCGTGCCGCAGAGCATGGGCATCTCCACCGGCCGTGTCACCGAAGCCCGCGAAGTCGCCGATCTGGCTCTCTTCCTCGCCTCGCCGCTCGCCGGCAACATCACAGGAGCCGAGTTCACCATCGACGGCGGCCAGGTCAAGACGGTGTGACTCCCCGCCTATGCCTGCACATCCGGTTGCGGGGTGGCACCGATCGCCTGCAGCCAGCCACCGCCGGCTGTCCTGAACAGTCTCTCCGCCGCCCTGTGCAGGCGCCCGGCTCTGTCGGTGTCGTTCTGCCGCTGGGCCACCGCCGCAAGCCTTTCGAGACAGCGGGCGATACTCGCGTCGTCGCCGACTTCGGTCGCCAATGACAAGCTGGCCGGGAAGGGTCAGTAGCCCTGCGGCCGGGTTGGAGGTGACGAGCCTGCAGGTTGTTCGTCCAGGAGGCACAGTGTTTCGTATGACGCCTGGACGAAGGGCGCCAGCGGGGTTGGTGCCGTGTTGGTGAGGGCTGCGAGGGCTGTGCCGGAGTGCGGGAGGAAGCCGGCGAAGGCGGTGAAGCCGCGGGTGGCGCCGGAGTGGTGGAGCAGGGGCCGGCCCTGACGGGGGCGGAGGTTCCAGATGAGGCAGAGGCGGTTGCCGGTTCGGGGCAGCGCCAGCCGTGGGCGCTGCACCTCGGTGAGAGCGGTCCGCAGGCTCAGGGGCCCGGCGGTCTCCGGGGCGAGCAGTGCCGTCAGCGTGTTGAGCAGGTCGCGGGCGCTGGAGCGCAGGGCTCCGGCGGCGGGCAGGCCGGGGATGCGCCAGGGAGGGCGGGCACGGCCTCGCCAATGACCGCTGGCCTGGGGGTGGTTGGGGTCGCAGTCGGTGTCCGCGAGGCCCAGTGGGGCCAGGACGCGCTCGGCGAGCAGGATGGGGTAGTCGGTCCCGGTGGCGTGGGAGAGGGCGTGCCCCAGCAGGCCGGCGCCGTAGTTGGAGTAGTGCACATGGGTACCGGGGCGATGGTGCAGCCGGGTGCGGGGGAGCGCGGCGAGCGCGTCGTCGGGTGAGTAGTCGGCGTAGGGGTTGCTGAACCAACCGCTGCGGGCCGCGCGGGAGAGCATTCCAGGCGGCAGTCGGGGCAGTCCGGAGGTGTGGGTGGCCAGGTGGAGCAGGCTGATCGGACCGGGGACGCTGTGCGGCAGGTATCGGGTGAGCGGGTCGTCGTAGCGCACCTCGCCGCGGGCGGCGAGTTCCGCGAGCAGCAGGGCGGTGAAGGTCTTGGTGAGGGAGCCGGTCTCGAAGCGGGTGCTGGGCTCCACGGGCCCGCGGCACAGTACCACGCGCTCGTCACCGCGTACGGCCGCTACGGCCGTGCCGGTGCCCTTGGCTGCCTCCAGCAGCGGGTGCATGCAGGTGTCCAGCGGCGGCCCACTCACGGTTCCCCTGCTGCCCGGGCGAGTGCGATGGTGCCCGCGACGGCGGTGACGACGACGGTGTGCTGGTGGTCCTTGAACCGCTGCTCGGGATCGTCGTCGACGGGGTCGCTGTCCCGTGGGAGTAGGCCGTCCTCGTGCTGGAGGGCGGCGATGGTTTCCCAGTCCGCAGGATCGCAGTAGGGGTCGTCGAGGCAGGCGCCGACGATGAGGAGTTCCGCGACCAGGTCCCATTGTTCGACCTCGCGCCAGATGTCGATCCACACCGGCAGCCAGGTCCTCACGTAGGAGGTGAGTTCAGCTGGCAGGCCCTGTGGGAAGCCACCCCAGTCGGTGAGGTGGAAGACCGTATGGGTCATCGAGTAAGCAGTGATCCAGTTGATCGCCCAGGGTTCGGGGCTGGCGCCGAGCCAAGTGGAACGGGTGAGCGTGGCCCAGTCGTCGCCGTGGTTGAGGCCGCAGATGCGGGCGGCGTTGGCGACAGCGAGCCGGCGGTTGGGCGTGTGCTCGATGCCGTGCACTGAACGCAGCCGGGCGTGGTGGGCCAGCAGCCGGTCCAGGTGCGGATGGCGGTAACCGCAGCGGGCGAAGGGCGCGTACGTCTCCAGCGGGTCGGTCATCAGCGTGTGCCGGAGCTGGCGCTCGTAGAGCATGTCGCCCTGGCGGAACTGCTGCCAGGTGAATTCCATCAGGCTCTGGGCAGCAGCCAGCTGCCCGGGTCCGGCGACGGCGTCACGCAGGATGAGGGACGCGGCGAGCGCGGTCTCGCCCAGCGGTTTGTAAACGCTGTTGGGGTCGGCGATCTCCATGGTGGTGCCGGGCGGCAGGGCCCCAAGGGCACGGTTCGCATGGAGCCAGGACAGGGCCCGGTCGGCCATACGCCGGGCCGCCACCACCACGGGCTCGGGAACCGTCATGTCCGTGCCGCCTCCGCGTCCTGGGGGAAATCCCCTTCGAGTAGATGACGCGCGACGGCCAGGTCGAGTGAGTCGCGCGGGCTTTCACCGCCGAGCAGCCGTACGTGTTCCTCCACGGGCACCGGGTCCAGAGGGAGCGCGATGCCCTCATGGTGGAGCCATGCCAGCCATCGGGTCAGCCGTGCCGCGGTGGGGAAATCACGGCGCAGGACCGAGCGGGTGACCCCTCGGCTGAGCGACAGGGCTGCGCCGCGGGCCGCTTCGTGGACCGGACTGTCCAGACCGGGGATGGCGAGCGGGGCGAGCTGGGCCATGGTCACGGACCATCGCTGCCAGTCGGCGGTGTCACGGAGGGCGCTGTCCTCCTCGGGCTGAGCGGCAGCCACGTGGTGGGCGCCGTCGGTGCTGTACTGGGCCAGGAGCTGCGCGGTCGCCCAGTCGCGCCAGGCCATGGTGAGCAGCCCGTCCGAGCCCGCCGTGAACCCGGCCCCCGGCGAGGGGAACGCGGCGAAGGACTTGACCACAGCAGCCGCATCCTCAGGGCAGAACAGTGTGCCGGTCAGGACGTGCGGGGTGAAGATGTCCGCGCCGATCAACCGGACCGCGGCGAAAGCCGCCATCGCGTCGGGTGAAGTGTCGATATGCCGCGCGACGAGCACCGTGTCCCCAGTTCCACCAAGGGCACCGAGGACACGGGTCGCCAGACCGTCGGCAGCCGTGGCGAAGTCGGCCCGGGAACTCACTTGCCCTTGGGCTCCCTCGGCTCCTTGGGAGACAAAAGAAGCTGCAATAGGAGCAATCCTCCCGCCTCCGGTGAGGGGAGGGGCGCGCCGCTGACGACGGCTTCCGGTTCCACCATCAGTGAGCCGATCGCCGACACCTCGGCCGGAGTCGCGACGAGACGGACGGTTTCCTGGGCGAGCATTATCAGTACCTCCTTGCTCGAGAGACATGTCACCGCTTGTACGGTGATTCCCCTGGAAGGTTGGGTGGTCCTACCATGCCTTCCGCGGACGGAGCGCGAAAACTCAGACGGAGCGCGAAAACCCTCCCTTTGAGTGACCTATTGACCTGGCGTGCAACCAGTGCCATGTCCTCGACGCGGCCAAGAGGACCGGGAGTGACAAGCGACACCTGTGTGGTTTCGTCAACTTGACCCGGTCCTGAAGGGCCGGGCTTGGAGGTAGTGTCCAGTTGGCTGCTGGGTGGACTCCTCCGTCCAGACACCCCTATGGGGTGGCAGGGACGCGTGACTCACGCCCCGCATTCCACACCGCAGCGCCACGTTGGGCGATGTTGTGGGAAGCGTTCCGGTCCGCGTGGGCAACGACCCCGCAGTTCCGGCAGATGAAAAGGGCCTGCTCTACCCGGTTCTTCCGGTCGACGTGCCCGCACTCGCAGCACGTCTGCGAGGTGAAGGCAGGATCGACGTGAACCACGGGCACGCCCGCACGGCGTGCCTTGTACGCGATGAACTCTCCGAGCTGGGCGAAGGACCAGGAGTGGAGCGTGACCCGTTGGGGCTTGCGGAGCCGTACCCTCTGCCGGATGCCGCCCAGGTCTTCCAGGGCGATTCCGGCCGAGGTGCGTTCAGCCTCGGTCACGATTCGTTTCGCGATGACGTGATTGGTGTTCTTCACATGCCGCTGCTCTTTGCGGGCACGGGCCTTGAGCCGCCTTCTGGCAGACTTGGTGTTCTTCCTCTGGAGCTTGCCGCGCAGGTCACGCTCGCGTGTGCGGCGCCGGTTCAGGCCGCGTCCGGCGGCCTGGTAGCCGGTGGACGTGGTGGCGATGTTGACGATGCCGAGATCGACGCCGATGAACCCGTCGGGCTCGTACTCTTCAGCCTCGGGCACCTCGCACGTGGCGATCAGATACAACGCGCCGTCGCGTTCGATCAGATCCGATTCGCCCTTGCGGTACTGCTGGAGCATCTTCAGGCCGTCGGCGGAGCAGACGAACCGCACACCCCGGATGCGTCCGGCGGTGGTCCAGATGGACACCGTCTGCGCGTCGTACTGCCAGGACAAGCACCGGTCGTCGTAGGGCTGGGCTGCCTCGGGCCGAAAAAAAGGCGACGGGCTTGGACTCGGCCTTCTGGCGCCGCTTCGAGCCCGGTCCGCCGAGGTTCCCGGCTTTGATGTTGGCCTTGAGTGTCGTGTAGGCGTCGCGGACTTTCTTGATGGTGTGCTGGGCTGCTTGCGCTCCCAGCCCCCGCGACTTCAACTCCGCGTAGGTGTGCTTGCGCAGCTCGTACTCGCGCGGCACATCCTGCTCGAACGCCACCGCCGACACCCAGTTCGCGGCCTCGTTGACCGCGCGCAGGGTCGCGCCAAGTGCGGCGGCCTGCTCGGCCTTTGGCATCAGCCTCACCTGCACAACGAGCTTCACGGGCGTGACCGTAGCGTTGATCTATGTCACCAGGCTGGGAATCAAACCCCAATATTCGCAGGGGCAGAACAGTCGTCCACAGACGCTGCGACCGAGCCAGGCCTCCATCGTCAGCCGCAGCATGAACCTGCTCGCCTGGAACCCCGGCTGCCTCGCCCTTTACGCGGGCCTCGCCGACTGGCCCGCCACCCAGCGCAACCTGGCCCGCTACCTGTTCCTCCACCCCACGGCGCCCACTCTCTTCCCCGACTGGGACAACCAGGTCCGGGGCTGTGTGGCCCGGCTCCGCGCCGTGGCCGGCACCGACCCGGACGCCCCGGATCTCACCAGCCTGGTGGGTGAGCTCCTGCTCAAGGCCGAGGAATCCAGCAGGTCGCGCGCTCACCGGATCTCCGCCGTGGACGGGCTCATGTGTTCGGCGACCGTGCTGACTTGGGACGGATGGATCAGTAGTTTCGCGGTGAACCCGAGTTCGCGCGCGTGCCGGGTGTCGGCGCTGAGCGTCTCCGGGGCGTTCACTGACGTCGTGACGCCGTCGATGGGCGGAGCGCCGGCGGCGGCTGCTGAGGTGTGGACCAGGTGGGAGCGAGCCGCGGACAGTGCCAGGTGCGCAAGCAACGCGCTCGTTGACCACCGGGCGTGGGTCACTCGGGCACGGGTTGCGGCGGTCTCAAGCTATGGGTTGGTCGGGTCGCCGGGGGTGAGGCCACCGGCGACCCGACCTCGTCCGAACCGGCCTTGCGGTCCACGGCTGTCTCCTGGTAGTCAGGTGACAGCCCACGTGGTTCTCTTCGCTGCCGATGCGCACGAGCGCGGCCGTACACCCGGTTCAGCCCTGAGGGGGGTCCGTCGCGTCTGCCGCCGCACGGAAGCCGATGTTGCCGGTGGAGCTGTCGGGGGTGTTGGAGCTGCGGGCGGCGACCCGGTAACGGTTGCAGTAGGAGTCGTGGCACATGTGGGAGCCGCCGCGCATGACGCGGGCGGTGCCGGTGGCCGGGCCGGTCGGGTCCTGGCGGGGGCCGGTTCGGTGGAAGTCGGGACTGAACCAGTCGGTGCACCATTCCCAGACGTTGCCCACCGTGTTGTACAGCCCATGGCCGTTGGGGCGGTACGACTTGGCCGGGGCCGTGCCGGTGCGGGCATGGGGCCCGGTGTTGCGGACGGGGAAGTCGCCCTTCCAGATATTGCACATGTCCTGTCCGCCGGGGGTCAGTTCGTCACCCCACGGGTAGCGGCGCTGCTCGAGTCCGCCGCGGGCCGCGTACTCCCACTCTGCCTCGGTGGGCAGCCGGGTTCCGGACCAGGCGCAGTATGCCTGCGCGTCGTTCCAGGCGACGTGAATCACGGGATGGTTCTGCCGGTCCGCGAACGACGAGCCGGGGCCTTCCGGTTGGCGCCAGTTCGCGCCGGAGACCGCGCGCCACCAGGGAGTTCCCGGTACGGCCGGGGAGATGTTCGCGACGCGGGCGGGCAGATGAGCTTCGACGACGTAGGAGAAGCCGAACTTCTCCGCGTCGGTGACGTGGCCTGTGTCCTTCACGAAGGAGGAGAACTGGGCGTTGGTCACCGTCGTCGGCGCGATACGGAAAGCGCTGATGCTCACCTCACGTACCGGCCCCTCGCCGTCCGCCGGGAAGCCGTCGGCGGCGTCGGCTCCCATCAGGAAGCGGCCGCCTGGGAGGCTGAGGAGCTGTCTGGCGGCCCGGAGTGCGGCCCGGCTTCGGGCGGGGGTCGGGGACGGGCTGATCGTGAGAGTGACCGGGGTGTGGCCGGGGGTGCAGCAGGAAGGCATGGCATGTCCCTGGAGGATCGGGCCGCCCGCCCGGAAAGGTCCGGGCGGGCGGCGGCGGTGCGAGGCTAACTGCTGCGGTCGGCGGCGAGTTGGGCGGCCAGTGCGGGGATGCTCAGGTCCTGCTCGTCGGCCGGGGTCGCCTGGTAGAGCTTGTTGGTGAGCTGGTACTTGTCGTCCACGAGGTCGTAGTACTCCCGGAACGTCACGTCCCCGGCGCCGGACACGGTGCCGTTCTTGTCGGTGTGCAGGTGGTAGTGCTCGACATACTGCTTGTCCTTGGCGACGTAGGACGCCCAGGTGTGCTTGACGCCCGCGGTGCCCTGCTTCCACCACTCGACGAGCAGGTGGTCGCGGTTGAACTGGGACAGCAGGGACTTGCCGTCCTGCGGGGTGGTGGGGTTGATCCCGGCGGCGTCGAGGATGGTGGGGGCGATGTCGATGTTGGCGACGATGCGGTTGTCGGTGGTTCCGGCGGCAAGGCCGGCGGCCGGCCAGGACAGGTAGAACGGCACCTCGTGGGCCGGGGAGTAGGGCGTGCCCTTCCCGAGGAGGCCGTGGTCGGCCCACTGGAAGCCGTTGTCGCCGATGTAGATGACCAGGGTGTTGTCCAGCTGCTGCAGGGCTCTCAGCTTGTCCCTGAACGCCTGGACGGCGTCGTCGACCGACAGCAGTGTCCGCAGCTGCCGTTCCCGCGCCGCCTGGCCGTCGGCCAGGGTCTTGGCCGCATTCTGCACGTAGACCGGTTTGTCGCTCCTGTCGTCCTCGGGGACCGAGGGGCGGCCGTTCCACGCCGGTACGGCGGTGTCGGCGTACTTGTCCTCCGGCGTGTTCGGCTCGTGCGAGGCCTTGGGCGTGACGACCGCGAACCACGGTCGGGAGTCGGTCGCGGCCTTGTCCAGGAAGGCCAGTGTCTGGCCCTTGATGACTGTGGTGCTGTAGCCGGGGATCGTCTGGACCGTGCCGTTGACGTTGTACTGGCCGTCGTTGTAGACGACCGGGACCTCGATGGCCCACTCCTCGAAGTGCGGCGGGTTGTCGGCGACATTCCAGGAGTTGAGGTACTTCCCGAACAGCCCGGTGCGGTAGCCCGCCTGCTTGAGGTGGCGCTGCACCGTGGTGTTCTGATCCAGGCTGTACGCGGACGCGTTGTTCCGTACACCGTGGTTGTGGGCGTAGCGACCGGAGAAGATGGACGACCGCGAAGGCGCGCACAGCGGGGTCGTGACGTGCCCGTGGGAGAAGGTCACGCCCTGCCCGCCGAGCCAGTCGACGGTCTTCTGGGTTGCCCAGTCGGTGTGCTTGGGCTGGTCGTCGGTGATGATCAGCAGGATGTTCGGGCGGGTCGCGGCGCCCGCCTTGCCGGCAGCCGCGAGCCCGGCGACGCCGGGGACAGTCGCGGCAGCGGCCACCGCGGCCGCACTGGTGAGGAAACGACGTCGCCCGACCTGGGGCTGGCTGGTATCACTCATCGGTTTCACTCCTGTTTTGGTGCCCCGCGCATCATGAGGAGGCAGGAGGTGCCATGAATTCGAAATACTCCGGCTTCGATGGCGATTTCGCGCATGCCTGTTCCGAGACTGTGCATGCGAAAAACGGAGTATCGACGGGAATTCTCGAGAAGGATCCGGATCAGGTGTGCCCTGGGACCGTCACTGCGCTGCCCCCGAGCAGCAGCTGGTCGTCGCCGCTCGCGTCGGCTGCCGCTCAGTGTGCAGGCGAAGGCGTTCGAGGGCAGCATGAAGGTAGAGGAGACTGCCGGAAGATCCGGTGGCGATGTGGCGTTCAGGTGCCGGATTACCGCCTGGTCGGACGGCAGTCGGCCAAAGCTGTCACGCCGACTCGGCTGTACACAGACCGCTGGCCAGTCGACCGAAGTCGACGTGGCGGCGGCCGACGAGAGTCTCTCGTGCTGCCATGTCTATGACATTACGCGTTACCACGTTTTGTAGGCAATGCTCTTCGGTGAATTCTCAGACATTGGTACGTCCCCGGAAATCACCGGGGCAGTGACGACTTCGTCAGGACTGTCGCCACTCGGGGTGCGGCACCGGCGTCGGGGCCGTCAGGAGGCTGCTACGGGCGTCCGGCCGGAGCGACCGAACACGGCGTGTTCCATGTGCGCGTAACGCGAGGCGAGTTCGGCGGTCATCAGCCGACAGCTCAGCCCGGATTCACCGGCTGGTTTCGGGGTGGGCGTTTCGGGGTTGTGCGGGCCGTGCCGGGGTTGAGTCGCGGATTCGGGCATGGGGTGGCCGCTGGTCTGTCCAGCTTTCCACTTGTCCACAGGTGTCGGGCCCTTTCGGGCAGGTCGGTCGGGGAGCGTCAGGAGGCTGGTAGCCCATGCACCGTGCTGAAGAGCTGGGTGAAGTCCGTGCTCCAGGGCCACGGTTCGGGTAGGTGCAGGGTGAGGCGGCGGGCCGAGCGGGCCAGCCGGGCGGGCACGTTGATCAGGTGGTCACGGATGGTGGCGGTGGTCGCTCTGGCATGGAACGTTCCGGCCAGGGCGCCGGCGGCGCGGCTCAGGTTGTGCGCCAGCACCGCCAGGGCGAGCCACGCGGCATTGGCATGGAAATGGCCGGACGGCGCGTGAGCGAAGGCACTGTTCTTGACATCCGCGATCACCTGCTCCACGACGGCGTGCCGACAGTGGTCACGCTCGGCGTCCTTCAAGGAGAGCGGAGAGTCGGTGAACGCGGCGTGGTAGCGCCAGGTATCGAAGAGCGTGCCCTGCCCGGCAGGAACGGTGGCAGTGCCCAGGCGCTTGACGCGGCGCACGATCAGACGGGCGGTGACCTGCTGTTTTTCGGCTTGGAAGTGAACGCGGTGTAGGGGACCTCGGCTATCTCGGCATCCGGGATCCAGCACTGGCCTTCCTCGTCCCAGACCGCCTTGGGGTACTTGATCGGCGTCCAGGCGCCCTCGTCGATGCGGGCGATCGCGGCCTTGACGGAGGCGTTCATCCGCACGGTGATCCGCCGTCGACTTCGCCGACGGCATCAACGGACCACCGAACCCGCGGCACAACCGCGGCCCGGCGTCCTGCTCCTAGGCGAGTTGGCCGCGTGCTCTGACGTGCTTGGCTTCACTGCTCGTTGGACGGCGCGGAGAGGACGCGGGCCTGCTTCTTCGATCGACGGTAGCGATGCCATCGACGGGAGAGCTCACCGGATGCCAAGGCGAACAAAGCGAAGACCGCGCATGTCATCCAACCCGGCTCGTCGCCGGTCACCTTTCCCACCAGCCAGAATGCCAACGTCGCGACGGCCCAGTGGAAGAGCCAGGAACCACCCTCAGACACCCAGCGAGCCTTCTTCACATGCCTGACCATACATTCTGCGCACGTTCCGTCCGTGCGGGTGGTGGAGGTATGGCTGGCACCCCCGCTTGGCATGTCGGCATCAGACGCAGGCATTGAGTGCTCCCTGGACAAGGGGCAAGCCGCCGCGCAAGGCTCCGTGGTGAACGGGCAGTTCGACCGGAGGAGCGCCGCTACCTCTCCGAAGCCTTCATGGCCGAACTCCTCATGCAGTGGTCGTGTCCCCGCCGGCCAGTGGCGCTTTGGACTCTCGGTGCAAGTCTTCTCGATGACCTCGCTTGTGGAGTGCGTGGCAATTCTTGAGGTCGCCACAGAGATCCTCTGAACTGCTGGTTTCTCAGGTTTCGGGCGGGTAGGGCCGACCTGTTTTCAGGGGCGCACGACGTGGATCGTGTCGCGGGACTGGGGTTGAGTGACGTCACGGCGACCCCGCGAGCCCTGCCCCGGCCTCGCCGTTGTGCGCTCATCCGGGCACGGCGTCCCTCTTCTTCTCCTTCTTCTTCTCCTTCCTACTCCGCGTCGCCTGTGCGGAGGTTGAGCCGTTGCTGGATCAGGTGGGCGAAGTGGGACAGGGTGCGTCCGGTGGCCAGGTCGGCCGGTGCGAGGCGGACGGCGAAGAGGTCGCGGGCGTTGACCAGGAACTGTGTGCCGAGCAGTGAGTCGAGTCCGAAGTCGGTGACGGGGCGGGTGGGATCCATGTCGGCCGGATCGGTCTGCAGGACTCCTGCGAGGAGGTGGGCGAGCCGGTCGGTGATCGTGTGCAGCGCCTCGTCCGCGGGCAGGTCGGCCAGCGTCCGCCGGAGTTCGTCGCCGGCGTCCGCGGAGGCCGCCGAGGACGCCGGGGCCACGAGGGAGAAGCGGGGTGTGGCCAGGGCCGGCAGCAGCTGGCGTGCGGCGCCCCAGCGGTAGCGGCCTGCGCCTGCGACGTCGGTGTGGGCGGCCAGCAAGTGGCCGGCGGTGTTCAGGGCCTCTGCCGGGGTCAGGAGTTCGAGGCCGCGTTCGGTCATGGCGGATTCCATGGCGTTGCGGGCGACGTACCCGGTCTCGCTGATCGGCCCCCAGGCCAGGGCCGTACCCGGTAGCCCAGAGGCACGCCGGGCGCGGGCGAGGGCCTCCAGGTAGGCGTTGGCCGCCGCGTAGGCGGACTGGCCGGGGTTGCCGATGGTGGCGGAGACCGAGGAGTAGGTGAGGAACAGATCCAGATCGCGGTCCGCGGTGAGGTAGTCCAGCAGTGCCGCGCCCGTTGCCTTGGGAGCCAGCACGGCGGCGAACCGGTCGTCGGTGAGCTGCGACAGCGGCGCGTCGTCCATGTGCATCGCGGCGTGGACGACGCCGCGCAGCGGGTGCCCGGTGGCATCGACGGTGTCGATGACCTGGCGTAGCGCGGCCTGGTCAGTGACATCCACGGCATGGGCGGTGGCGTGTACACCTCGCTCGGTGAGGTGGGCGAGAAGGGACGGCGCTTCGGGCGCGTGAGGTCCGCGGCGGGAGAGCAGGGCCAGGTGCCGGGCGCCGTGGTCGGCCAGCCAGTGGGCGGTGGCGCCGCCGAGCCCACTCAGTCCGCCGGTGATCAGGTAGGTGCCGTCGGGGTCGAGGGCGAGTGTCCCAGGAGCCGGTTCGACGGGGACGGGCTCGTCCAGAGCGTCGAAGGAGATGACGACCTTTCCGATGTGCCGGGAGTGTTGCAGGAGACGGAAAGCCTCGTCGACTCGTGCGGCGGGGTAGATCGTATGGGGCAGCGGCTGGTAGGTGCCGCAGGCGATCTCTGCAGCGATGTCGGTCATCAGGCGAGGGCGGCGCACGGGATCGCCGATCACGGCGTCGAGGTTGAAGCCGGTGAAGGTCAGGCTGTTGTGGAAGGGGCGCAGCGTCACCGGGTTGTTGAGGAAGATGTCCCGCTTGCCCAGCTCGATGAACCGGCCGTTGGGGCGCAGCAGGTCCAGATTGTGGGCGATCGCTTCTCCACTGAGCGAGTTGACCACGACGTCGACGCCCTGCCCGCCGGTCAGCTCTCGCACTTGCGGAACGAAGTCCAGGCTGCGGGAGTCGAGGACATGGGAGGCACCCAGGGTGCGCAGCAGGTCACGTTTGGTTTCGGTCCCGGCGGTGGCGATGACGTGGGCGCCCTGGGCTCGGGCACACTGCAGCACGGCCAGGCCCACCGCTCCGGCTCCACCGTGGACGAGCACCGTCTCCCCGGGGGCCAGGCGGGCCTGGTCGACCAGGGCGTGGTGGACGGTCAGGAAGGCGACGGGAATGGTCGCTGCCTCGGCGAAGCTCATTGCGTCCGGGACGCGCAGGAGGGCGCCGGTCGGGGTGACGGCGTGCGAGGCCAGGGCCGCTGGGACGATGCCGCAGACGCGATCGCCGGCCTTCAGGTGGTTCACGCCCGGTCCCACGGCGAGGACGACGCCCGCGCCGTCGGTGCCCAGTCCACGGCTGAGGGGGCTGTTCTCCACGGCTTCAGGCGGCAGCAGGCCGTTGGCCCGCATGGCGTCGCGGTAGTTCAGGGCCACGGCCCGCATCTCGATGGCCACCTCGCCCGGTCCGGGTTTCGGGGTCTCCGTCTGGCGCCAGATCAACCGTCGTCGCAGGCTCGGGTCGCGGGCTTCCAGCACGAACGGTGTGCCGGCGGGGGCGACGGGAGGTTCGTTCGCCGGGTGCTGGATCTGCCGGGGCACGAAGCGACCCTGTGTGGTGAGGACGATCTCGTCCTCCTGACGGCTGTCGTCGTCCCCGGTTGTGGCCAGGAGTTCTCCGGCCAGGCGCTGCGCGTCGGTGGTCGTGTCGCCGGTGCGGTGGCAGGAGATGCGGCACACGCGCAGATCGGGCCGCTCGTGGGCGAGGGTGCGGCAGGCCGCCCAGATGCCCGCGTCGTTCGGATGCGAGGGCAGCTCCGGTGCCGGGAACAGGCCGGTGGGGCGGGTGATCAGCCACACGTGGGGCGTCGCACCTCCCTGAAGGCTCTCGCAGGCGGTGGCCAAGGCGCGCAGGACGGCGGCGCGGCGGGTGGTCAGGTCGACGGTCTCCTGCCTGCCGGGTCCGCTTTCGCCGAGCAGCAGTGCGATACGCGGCTGACGGCTCGTGGGCAGGAGCCCGGTCCAGGTGGTGGCCTCGTCGGATGCGGGGACCACGGTGGCGTCGCCGAGCAGAGCGGCCAGTGCCTGTGCCGTGGGTACCTCCGTGTCGCTCTCGGTGGCGATCACCCAGGCGGTACCCGGGGCAGGCTGGGGTACGACGCACTGCCTGGAGTGGCTGTGGTCGCGGGCCGCCAGCAGGACGGTACGGTCCTCGGTATCGGTTTGCACCGCGTGGGGGAAGCCGCACCGTTCCAGCAGAGGTACCCATTGATCGCGCGCCAGGAGGGGGAAGGCCGGGCGCAAGGTACGGTCGCTGCGCTGCCAGAAGTCTTCCAGAGCACCGAACAGCAGTGCCTGGAGCGGCACATGGTGCGGTTCGGTGGCCAGCAGGTATCCGCCGGGCGCCAGCAGGGCGTGCAGGTGTCGCAGGGTGGCGGTCAGATCGGCGGTGGCGTGGAGTGCGTCGCCCGCGAGGACGAGGTCGAAGCCGGTCCGGGGCAGCCCCTGATCGGCCGGATCGGTGTTCAGGTCCACGGTGCGGTAGTCGACGAAGTCGTACGAGGCGAAGCGGTGCTCGGCGCGGGCGAGGCCGGCCTTGGTGGCAGCCGTGCAGGTGTAGTGGGTCTGCTCGGCCGGCAACAAGGGCAGTACGGCGGCCGTCAGCGCGGTGGTGTCCGCGCCCACTTCGAGGACGCGCAGCGGACGGTCGGCGGGCCAGCGGGTGACGAGGTCGCTGAGCAGCGCCTGGACGGCACGGTGGGTGAAACGGTGCGCGGGACCGGTCTCGCGTAGTTGCTCGTGCGCGCTGTCGCCGGCCGACAGGAGCTCGAGTGGGTCGACGCGACCTCGCAGAACTGCGGGCAGATGGCGCAGCTGCCGGTTGAGCAGGAGTGCTTCGGCACTGAACCCGGGATGATTCTCCAGTAGTTCGCGCAGCAGTTGCTCGGAGCGGAACTCCATGTCGGTCAGCCGCCAGGTGTCTCCCACAGGCTGGACGAGGCCGTGCTCGGCCAGCAAAGGCATCATCAGCCGCACCAGGCGCCGGTGCAGGGGCTGAAGGCCACCGGCCAGGAGGACCTGCATCGAGAAGGGGGCCGCTGAGTCGGCGAGGAGGCCGTGCAGCGCAGCGGCCCAGCAGTGTGCTCCGGCCTGTTCGGCCGCGCGGACGAACCGGTGGTGGCCGGTGTCGTCCAGGGCGGTGCGGGCCGCGGTGATGCGCGGTTCTGCCGCTCGGGCCACCTCGGCGGGTGCGGGGAGCGGGGAGGGCGGAGCAGGAGGGACTGGGTGGGGGGCTGCTCGCAGAACAGTGCGCTGAACGGTCAGTGGGGTGTGCTCGGACAGGTGGCTGCGGCGGGTGCGGCAGCCGTCGATCTCGACGGTGACAGTGCCGTCGTGGTCGGCGTAGGTGATGTCCCAGCAGATCTCGTTGGCGCTGCGGTGCCGGCGGCGCAGGTGCGCAATGCCGGTCGACGCGGGGGTGCGCCACACGCGTACGGCCCCGAACACGGACGGCAGGAACGCGGCGGATTCCGCCGTCAGTTCCGACAGGGCGACGGTGGCCTGCAGCGGCGCGTCCAGCAGCACCGGGTGAGCTGTGTAGGCGTCGGTGGCGTGCTGGAGTCGGTAGGAGAGGAGCAGTTCCTCTTCCCCGATGTCGATGTGGTCGATGAGCTGGAAGGCCGGTCCGCAGTTCAGGTTGATGCTGTGGCACATCTGGTAGAAGTCCGGGCCGTCGAGGGAGCGTCGGCAGCGTGCTGTGAGCGCGGTGACGTCGAGCGGGGCGGGCGCGGCGCCGAGCAGGGTGCGTACCTGGGCGCGCACGACAGGCTGGCACTCGCCGCCGTGTTCCTCGCGGACGCTGATGGCCAGGGCGCCGTCCTCGGGCGTGACCGCGGTCTGCAGGGCGACCGGTGTGGGGTCGGGCCACTGCAGGGCCAGAATGCGGCCGATTTCCAGGTGTCGCACCTCCACCGGGTGGTCCAGTGCCCGTCGGCCCGCGCTCAGCGCCATCTCCACGTAGGCGGCCGCGGGCATCAGCACGTCGTCCCCGATCCGATGGTCGCCCAGCCAGGGCACGAGTTGAGGCTCGACGGTGCCGTGCCATACGGGGTGCGGGGCGGGCATCCGCTCACCCATCAGCGGGTGGTCCAGCTCGCCACTGCCACTGGTGCGCGCGATCAGGCCGTACGGGGTGCCGTGCCAGTACCGCTCGTGCTGCCATGGGTAGGAGGGGAGGTCGACCACGCGGCCCGGGCGGGGGAAGTGGAGCCGCCAGTCGGTGGTGGGACGGGAGGCGAGCAGAGCGGCGACCGCCGCTGCGGTCTCGCGGGGGCCGTCTCCGTCGCGGTGCAGGGTGGGGATGCAGGTGGTGCCCGTGCGGCGCAGGTAGGGGCGTAGCACCGGGTGCGGGCCGATCTCGACCACGGTGTCGGCGTGCTCGGCCGCGATGTGGGCTGCCGCTTCGGCGAAGCGCACCGGCTCGCGGACGTTGCGCCACCAGTACTGTGCATCCAGCTCCTGCCCGCTCAGCGGGGTGCCGGTGACGGTGGAGACGAACGGAACCCGGGCAGCGGCGGGGGTCAGGCCGGACAGTGCGGTGCACAGGGGCTCCTCGATGGGGTCCATGGCACTGCTGTGAAAGGCGTAGTCCAGGTCCAGTTCGCGGAAGAAGACGCCGCGGCCGGCCAACTCGGCGCCCCAGACGGCCAGTGCCTCGGCGGACCCGGCGACGGTCACATCGCGGTCGCTGTTGATCCCCGCGATCTCCAGCGCCCCGTCGAAACGGCGCAGTTCCTCGCGGGCCTCCTCGACCGGCAGGCCGACGGCGGCCATGCGGCCACGCCCGGCAGTGGCGCCCTGGGTGCGGCTGCGTTCCGCGATGACCAGCGCCGCCTGCTCCAGGGTCAGAGCTCCCGCAGCGTATGCCGCCGCCACTTCGCCGACGCTGTGCCCGGCCACCACCCGCGGCCTCAGCCCGTGCGAGGCCAGTAGCGCGGTCAGGCCCACCTGCACGGCGAACAGCGCCGGCTGCGCCACCTCCGTGCGCTGCCAGGCAGGTGCGGACGGATAGGCCAGTTCCTTGGCCACCGACCACCCCAGATGCGGGGCCAGGGCCGCGTCGGCCTCCTCGACGGCCTCGCGGAAGACCGGCTCGTGCTCCAACAGGTCGGCAGCCATGCCCGGCCACTGGGAGGCGTTGCCGGAGTAGACGAACGCGATCCCGTCCCGCTCGCTCCTGCGCACGGTCGCTCCGTGGGCGGGCTCCCCGGCCGCCAGCCGCTCCAGCTCCCGGACGGCATCATCCGGGCCGACGGCCAGTACGGCGGCCCGGTGCTGGTGTGCGCTGCGGCGCACGGTGCTGGTGTAGGCCAGGTCGTAGAACTCGGCGGGTCGCGCGTCCCGCAGTCGCTGCGCCATGCGGGTGACCATCTGCTGCAGCGCCTTGGGCGAGCGGGCGGAGATGACCAGGGGCACGCGGTGTGCGTGCGGTTCCGCAGCGCGGTCGGCCGGCGAAGGAGCGGGGGGCGGAGTGAGGATGGCGTGGGCGTTGGCTCCGCCGAAGCCGAAGGAGTTCACCCCTACCGCGGCCCGTTCCGCGCCGGGCAGCCGGACCGGTGCGACGGCCGGGGCCAGGCCCAGGCCGTCGAAGTCGATCGCGGGATTGAGCGGGAGGGCGTGCAAGGACGCCGGCGCCAGCCGGTGGCGCAGTACCAGGATCGCCTTGAGCAGGCCCGCCATGCCTGAGGCGGGTTCCAGGTGGCCCAGGTTCGTCTTGACCGAGCCGATCGGCAGCAGGCCGCTGCTGCGGCGTTGGCCCAGTGCCCGGCCGATGGCCTCGGCCTCCGCAGGGTCCCCGGCCTGGGTGCCGGTGCCGTGGGCCTCGAAGTACACCAGGTCGTCCGCGCTGATCCCGGCCTCGGCGTAGACCGTCCGCAACAGCTCCTCCTGCGCGGGGGCGCTGGGCAGGACCAGGCCGGTGGTGCGGCCGTCGGTGTTGTTGGCGGTGGCGACCAGCACGGCGTGGATGCGATCCCCGTCGGTCATCGCGTCCGCCAGGCGCTTGAGGACGAGCACCGCGCCGCCTTCGGCACGTACGAAGCCGTCGGCGTCGGCGGAGAACGCCGCGCAGCGTCCGCGCCGCGACAGCATGCCCGCGTACGAGAATCCGGCGAAGGAGTAGGGGCTCGCCAGCACGTTGACACCGCCGACCAGAGCGACGCGGCTGGAGCCCTCGCGCAGGGTGCGGCAGGCGCGGTCCAGAGCGACCATCGCGGACGAGCAGGCCGTGTCGACGGCCATGCTCGGCCCGCGCAGGTCGAAGGCGTACGAGATGCGGTTCGCCGTGATGGACAACGTGGCACCGGGCATGGTGTGAGGACTTGTATGGTCCCCCATCAGTGTCAGGTTCGTGCCGTAGGCAGGATCGGAGACACCCACATAGACACACGTGTCCGAGCCTGCCAGCGCCTCGACGGGGATGGCGGCGTCGTCGAGCGCTTCGGCTGCCATCTCCAGCAGCAGGCGCTGTTGCGGGTCGACGTGCCGGGCCTCTGCGGGGGAGATGCCGAAGTAGGCGGCGTCGAACGAGGCGACGTCGGTGAGGAAGCCTCCGGCGGCCGTGTAACTGCGGCCGGCGCGCACGGTCCCCGGGTCGACCATCCTCTCCCTGGGAAACCGGTCGGCGGGCATCTCGCCCACCATGTCCTGACCCTCCCGCAGCACGGTCCACAGTCCGTCCAGGTCGGTGATCCCGCCGGGCAGCCGACAGCCGACACCCACCACTGCCACGGATCGTTCGCGCTGCATCGTCAGGTTCCCGCCTTTTCGCGCCAGTTGGAGGCTTTGGTGCAGATTGAAGAGGGTCACGGGTGGGGAAAGCCAATGCGGATCACTCGTTGGGGTGGAGCGCTCCTCACCAGGCGATTTTCCCGGGCCGTAGCGGCTGAGGCGCCGCTACGGTGGCGCGGTGCTCCAAGCCCCGCGTGCCCGCATCACGGCCGTTGCCGCTCACCTGCCGCCCAACTACCGCACCATGGACGAGATCCGTGCCAAGATCACCGAGACCGGTGGCTACGCCCCGCCGCCCGGACTGCTGGAGGATCTCACCGGGGTCCGGGGTGTCCACGTGCGCGAGGACGGCGAGAACGCCTCCGATCTCGCCGTGGCCGCCGCCCGCAAGGCGCTCGACGAGGCCGGACTGAAGATCGACGACGTCGACCTGCTGCTGTTCGCCGCCACCGCGCAGGACCTGATCGAACCCGCCACTTCACATCTGGCGGCCGCCAAACTGGGCGCCTCCTGCCCGGTGTTCGACGTCAAGAACGCCTGCAACAGCGTGCTCAACGCCATGGAGGTGGCCGCGTCGTTCATCGCCGCCGGCCGCTACCGCACAGTCCTCATCGCCTGCGGGGAAGTCGGCTCCCTGGTCACACGCTGGCACGCCCCCGACCGCCAGGCCCTGCTTCGGGCCCTGCCCGGCTACACCGCCTCCGACGCCGGCGCGGCGATGGTGCTCACCGCCGGTCCTGCGGGCGAGGACGATCCCGGCGTCCTGTCCCTGCAGTTCGTCGCCAACTCCGCCGCGTGGGAAGCCTGCACAGTGGCCGGCGGGGGAACCATGCACGAGCGCTCCGTGCACGACGACCACACCACACTGCGCCTGAACGGAGATCTGCGCCAAGGCGCGCTCGACGCCCTGCCGCGGATTCTGGCCGGCGCCGAGGGCGAACTGCGGGCAGCACGTGCCGGAGCCTTCATCGCCTTCCACCAGATCGCCATGCCGCAGTACCACGAGATGCTCGACCTGTTCTCCCTGCCCGAGAGCCGGTGCATGCCCGCTGTGGCCGAGCACGGCAACTGCGCGGCAGCCTCGCTTCCCCTGCAACTGGTCAAGGCGAGGGAGGCCGACCGCATCGAACCCGGCGACACCGTGGCGATGCTCGGCGTGGCCAGTGGCTTCAGCTTCGGCCTGGCTCTCGTCCGATGGTGACCGCCGACCCCAGCCGTGCCCCGGCCCTCCCCACCTGGCCGACCCGAGACGCGGTTCTGGAACGGCTGCTGCCCGGCTACCCCGCCCCCCGGCACTGGCGGCGCGTACCGGCCACCGGCCAGCACTACCTCGACCTCGGCACCGGTGACCCGGTGTTGTTCCTGCACGGCAACCCGTCATGGAGCTACGCCTGGCGCAAGCTGCTCATCCGGCTCTCCCCGCATGCCCGCTGCCTGGCACCGGACCTGCCCGGCTTCGGACTCTCCCGCCATCTGAGGCCCGCGCAGGGAGTCCCGGACCCCTACCACGCCCAGTTGGACCACCTCGATGCCCTCCACCGCCACCTGGTGGAGGACACAGGAGTACCGAAGGAAGGCTGGACGCTGGTCGTGCACGACTGGGGCGGCCCGCTCGGCATCGCCTGGGCCCTGCGACACCCGGGGGTCGTGGCCCGCCTGGTCGTCTGTAACACCCTCGCCTTCCCCTGGCCCGTCGGCTACCAACTGCCGTTCTACCTACGCTGGATCCGCGACCAGCGGCCCGTGGCCGACTTCGTCCACCTCACCAATGCCTTCGCGCGCAGTGCCGTGCACGCCGGTGTCCACCACCCGCTCCACGCGTCCGAACGCCGCGCCTACCTGCGACCCTACGCCCGCCGTGCCGACCGCAGGGCGATCACCGATGCGGTCCGTGCCATCCCCAGGGACACCGCCGACCCGGTGTGGCGACTGCTCGAACCCTCCACGCCCGGCGTCGACCTGGCCGCCCTGCCCGTGCTCATCGGCTGGGGCATGCGCGACCCGGTGTTCACCCCGATGGTGCTTCAGGAGTGGGCCCGCCGTTTCCCGCACGCCGTCATCCACCGCTTCCGTGACGCCGGCCACTTCGTGATGGAAGACGCTGCCGATGAACTCAGCGGCCACATCCGTGACTTCCTGCGAGGACCCCGATGACCGTGACCGCCCCCGGCGTCGCTGCCCGTCTGGCGCGCCTGGCCGAACAACCCGACGCCACCGCGCTCATCAGCTGCCGTGCCGGTTCCACGCGGATCATCACGCGTGGCGAACTGCTGCAGGGCTGCCGGATTACCGCGGCGGCTCTCCAGAGCGCCGGTGTCCGCCCCGGCCACAAGGCCGTCGTCATGACCCGTGACGCCTACGACCTCACGGCCGTCTCGTACGCCCTGTGCTCGCTCGGCGCGGTCCCCGCCCTGATCGAACCGCGCGCCGAGGTGGGCCGCTGCCTGCGGGAGATCGCCCCGGACCTGTTCATCGGCGAACCTCTGGCGCACCTGGGACGCCGTGTTCTGGGCTGGGGCCGCGGCCACGTCCGTATGCCTTTGGTGACAGGCCGTTCGCTGCCCGGCCAGCGCCTCGCCCTCGGGCGGCGGCTGGCGATCCACGTGCCGGACGGTGACGGACCACCCTGGCGCCAGGAGGAGCCCGCCGCCGACGACCTGGCCATGATCGCCTTCACCTCCGGCTCCACCGGAAGACCCAAAGGCGCGGAGTACCGCTACGCCACCCTGGCCGGGCAACTCGACGCCCTGACCACGCTGCTCGCCCCCCAGCCCGGTGACGTACTCCTCGCAGGGTTCCTGCCGGTGGCGCTGCTCGGCCCGCTCCTGGGCCTGACCACCGTCGCCCCGGCCGTGAACCACCTCGCCCCGGCACGCACACCACCGAGGGAACTGGTCGACCCCATCCTCCGGCACCAGGTCACCGCGATCCTCGCCTCGCCCGCCGTCCTCGGACTCATCGCCGAGCACTGCGCCCGCCACGGCGTGCGCCTGCCGTCCGTCCACCGGGTCCTGTCCTTCGGCGCACCCCTGCGCACCCAACTCGCCGATGCCCTGCGCAAGGCACTGCCGGACAACGCCGAGATCCTCAGCGTCTACGGCGCCACCGAATGCCTGCCCGTCTCCGCGATCACCGACCACGACCTGCGGAACGCGGCCTTCCAGCCGCCCGCCGGGCAGACCGGCACCTGCCTCGGCCACCCTCTGCCCGGCGTCCAGCCCCGCATCCTGGACGCCGACGTCACCGGGCTCGGTGAAATCGCTGTATCCGGGCCCACCGTGAGCCCCGCCTACCACGGCCGCCCCGACACCAACGCCACCGCCAAGATCGTCACCAGCCGTGGTCTGCTGCATCGCACCGGAGACCTGGGCCGGTTGGACGACCAGGGCCGGCTGTGGTTCCTCGGCCGCAAAACCCACCTCGTGACCGGTTCCGCCTTCACTCTGACCACCGAGGACATCGAGACGACGGCCGACACCGCACCCGGCGTCAGGCGCACCGCCCTGGTCGGTGTCGGCCCGGCCGGATGCCAGGAACCGGTCCTGTGCGTGGAGCCCCTTCCGTCCGTTCCCCGCGCCACTGCCCTGGACGCCGTACGCACCGCTCTGCGCGGCCATCCAGAAGGCCACCGCATCGGTGCTCTGCTGCTCCATCCCGGCTTCCCCACCGATCCCCGACACAACTCCAAGATCGACCGCCCTCGGCTGGCAGTCTGGGCCGCCAAGCGCCTGCCCGGGAGGACCCGGTGAACGTACTGGTCACCGGTGGAAGCGGCTTCCTCGGCCAGGAGATCTGTCGCCAGCTGACCGACCGCGGCATGCGCACCTCCTCCCTCAGCCGCCGCCCCAGCCCCGCCCTGAAACGGTTGGGAGTCCAACAGCACCTGGGCGACCTCACCGACCCGGCCGCGGTGTCCCGCGCCGTCGCGGCCTGTGATGCCGTCATCCACAACGCCGCTCTCGCCGGCGTCAGCGGCCCGCCGCAGCCCTACTGGGCCACCAATGTCGTCGGCACCCACCACGTCATCGAGCAGTGCCGCGCCCACCAGGTCCACACCCTCATCTACACCTCGACCGCCAGCGTCGTCTTCCAACCCGGCGGCCTGGAAGGCGCCAACGAAGACCTTCCCTACCCACGCCGTCACCTGGCCGCCTACACCCACACCAAAGCCCATGCCGAGGCACTCGTCCTGGCCGCACACAGCCCCGAACTGGCCACCGTCTCGCTGCGCCCGCACATCATCTGGGGCCCCGGGGACCCCCACTTCGTCCCCGCCCTCGCCCGCGCCGTCCGCGCCGGCCGTCTGCTGATGCCCGGCGAGGGCGGCAACCTCATCGACACCACCCACGTCCGCACCGCCGCCCACGCCCACCTCCTCGCCCTGGACCGCCTCCAGCAGCCCCAACAGGCAGGCGGCCGTGCCTACTTCATCGGCCAGGGCGACCCACGTTCCTTGCGCGAGATCGCCCTCCGCTTCCTGCACGCCGCCGGCATCAGCGCCCGCTGGTGCACCGTCCCGCCCCGCCTGGCGACGGCCGCCGCGGCCGCCAGCGAGGCATACCTGCGCATGACCCGCAGCCCCCGCACCCACGCCCTGAGCCGGCTCCTGGTCGCGGAACTGCTGCACCCGCACCACTTCGACCTCACCGCAGCCCGCCACCACCTGCAGTTCGAGCCGCCGATCGGGTTCGACGACGGCCTGGACGAGCTGACCCGGACCGCACCGCCCGCCCTGGACGACAGCAAGGAATCACCGTGCCGGAAACCTACGACGTCATCCGTTCCGTCCTGACCAGTACCTTCCGCGTACCGGAGGACGAACTCCACCCCCAGACGACTTTGGAGCGGCTCGAACTGGACTCCCTGGCCCTGGCGGAGTTTGTGCTCATCCTCCACGAACGCTTCGGCGTGAAGATCGACAAGGAGTACGCCGCCCGCGGCACGACCGTCGCCGAGGTCGTCGACCACGTCGACGCCCTGCGCACGGAAGCGGTGACGTCCTCATGACAGCGCCCGTTGCCAACACCGGACTCGGCCTGCTCACCCCGGCCGGGGAGTTCGAACAGCAGCACCACGGGACAGCTAGTGTTCTGACCGCATAGACGCCTCAGGGTCCTAACTCGTCAAGCTGTGGCCTCAACGCGTCGTAACCGGACCAGTCATGCCATGCGGCTCGTTCTGGCGGCACGGTTCACCGGGCGTGGTCGGGTGTCCAGCGAAGGGTCATGTCGGGCAGGTTCTCCATGTTGCGATCGCCGTCGCTGGTGTCGAGGACGGTGAAACCGTGGCGCTCGTAGAACGCCCGGGCATCGTTGTTCTGCTGAAAGACGTGCAGTGACACCCCGTCCGGGCTGTGCCGCCTGACCTCGTTGAGGAGTAGCGTGCCGATTCCCTGCCGGCGGACGTCGGGGTGCAGATAGAGGTGTTCGAGCATGTCGCCGTCAAGGGCGGCATAGCCGGTGATCTCCGCATCACGCACTGCGACCCAGGTGCGACATTGCTTGAGTAGGACGTCCCGGACCCATCGGGTCACCTGCTCGTGATTGCGCTTCTGCGCCGGCAGATAGGGCATAGACGCCGACCGAGAGGTCATGTGGATACGCGCGATCACGGCTGCGTCCGCCTCCGCCGCGAATCGGATCTGAGTCTTGCCGTCGTCACTCACGCCGGGAACCTACAAGACGGTCAGGGACTACATCCAACGGTTAACCCGGTGAACGTTGCCGGTCACAGCACGAGACTCTCACTCGCAGAATGAACCCTGTGTCCACACTCCGGGGGTCACCTCACCGCACGCCGTCCCCCACAGCGCGCCCGCCAGCACTGCGGTCCCCGCAGCCTGCGAGAGCACGGAGGGGCCCGCCGCCAGCGCGGTCAGTGCCAGGCCGTAGACCAGGGCGAGTTGCCACTGCGCGCGGTGGTAGAGCGCCCACCACCGGATGCCGCCGTCACCTCGGTGCTCCGCCAGAAAGCCCAGCCAGCGCAGCGGCAAGCGCACCGCTGGTCCACCCGAGTACCTGGAACAGGGCGGCGACGTCCTGCCCGCCATGCCCTGCTCGCGACCTTCGTCAAGATCGTGTCCGTAGTGCCTACGCTGTGTACTGCTCCGCCTCGCCGAAGCGGGCCAGCGCGAGTGCACCCGCGATCGAGAGCGCGAACCCGGCTGCCGCGAGTGGCGCGAGTCCGTGCCGGGTGGTGTCGCCCAGCCAGACGATGCCGAAGACCGCGGGCCCGACGGTCTGGCCGATGACCATCGCCGCGGTGGCGGCGGTGACCGCACCCGACTGGAGGGCCCCGATCAGCAGCAGATAGCCGCAGAGCCCGGAGAGGACCACGGCATACGCCACCGGCTCGGCGAAGATGCCCGGCACGGTCAGGCCCGGCAGCAACCGGGCCGCGACGGCCACCAGACCGAAACTGACCCCCGCCATACCGCCCAGCACGGCGGCATGCTGGCGCACGCCGACGAAGCGGGTGCTCACCGCCCAGCCCAGCACCGCGAGCCCGACCGAGCCTGCCAGCACGACGAGCCGCATCGTGTCGTCGCCGTCCCCGCCCGTCTCACGGCCCGCCGCGATCGCCATCAGCGCGAGCCCGCAGCACACTGCGCCCACCGCCGCCCACTCCATCCGCCGCAGCCGGACGCGCAGCAGGCCCGCCGCGACGACCGCGGTCACCGCCAGGGACCCGGCGACCGCCGCTTCCACCAGGAAGAGCGGGACCAAGCGCAGAGAGACCAGTTGGCACACGAAGCCCAGCGTGTCGAGGGCGATCCCGACGAGGAACGGCCACTGCCATGTGGCCCGCACCGCCGCTCCCGGCCCCCCGGCGGCCACCGCTCGCGCGCCGAGCGCCTGAAAGACGGTCGCCGTTCCCATCAGGACGGAGGCGCAGAGTGCCAGGAGCAGGCCGAGTGCCATGACCGCACGCTAATGGTCCGGGAGCCTGTCGGCCGGGAAGGCGGCGGGGAGTGGCGCCGTGTCCGGGGCGCCCGCGTGACGGCTGTCGGCGCAAACAGTCCTACCGATGAGGGAAGTCGCACCGCGGAGATCGTTCAGCCATCGGCCGGCTCTGCCGCGCGGGTAGGGTCCCCAGCATGCATCCGGTCACACGCTCGAGTCCACGGCTCGCCCTCCGTGAACTTGCTCTCGAGGACGTCGACGCGGTGCTTGCCATCTACGGCAGCTCCGAGGCGACGGAGCACCTTTCGTTCGAGCCGCGCACCCGCGACCAGGTCGGCCAGATCGTGGCCCGGTCCATCGCCTCAGCCACGGCGGAACCGCGCAACGAGTATGCGCTCGCCGTCGTGGAGCGAGACACGAGCGAAGTGATCGGGTTCGGTCGGATCGCCATCGACCCACACCAGCAGCGCGCAGCCACGTTCGGCTTCGCGCTGCGCCCGGACGTCTGGGGAGTCGGCTACGGACTCGAGACCGTATGCCTCCTGCTCGGCCTCGGATTCGAGGATCTGGACCTTCACCGCGTGTGGGGAGCTCGTTCCCCGTTGAACGAAGCGTCGGCGAAGACCATGGCGGCCGCGGGCATGGTCGAAGAAGGCACCATTCGTGAACACATCCTCAAGGCCGGGCAGTGGCGTGACTCCGTCGTCCACGCCATGCTCGACCACGAGTGGGCCGACATCGCTCAGCCAGCATCGCGCGGAGCCACTGCGACTTCCGGGGAATGAAGCCCCCGGACCCTGCCGATGGGACGGTTCGACACGGCGGGCCCGCGACGTACCGCTCCACGGTGCGCCGGGACACCCCGAGGACTTCGGCAGCGGCCTTGGTGGTCTTGGTTGCTTGACCAGGTACCTCATCTGGGCCTGCGCGGACTTGGGGGCGGGCGGGTGAACGCCCCCTCCAGCGCCTGGTCCAGGCTGTCCCCGAGCGAGTCGGCCGTGGTCGGCTAATCCCCTTCTCCGGCGGTCGGGTCGTTCTTGATGAGGTTGGCGATATTGAACACGCCGCAGGCTTCCTCGAACTGCGCTTCGGCCCACAGCACGGTCTGGGTGCCCTGGTGCTTGACCATCCCCGGCGAGACCCCGCGCCGGAACGTGCCCGGCGCGGGCTTGCCCTCGGGCGTGTACGGCAGGAGGTCCAGCGGGCTGGGGCCGGTGGAGGGGGAGACGAGTGCGTCGGTGCCGATCGCGACCGGCAAGCTGCTGGTGTACCTGGCGCCGGGGCCGGGACCGCGAACGCCGTGACCGGCCAGGGCCGGGGCTCAGCGCACCGGGAAGCCGAAGGAGTAGCCCTGCTCCTTGAGCCAGGAGAGGATTTGGCGCAGGGCCTCGACGGTCTGGGAGCGGTCGCCGCCCGCGTCGTGGAAGAGGAGTGTCGGCCCGTTGGGGAGCTCCCGTTCGACGGTGGCGACGATGGCGTCCGTGCCCGGCCGCTCGAAGTCCTTGGAGTCCACGTTCCAGCCCAGCGGGCGCATGCCCCGGGAGGCGGCCAGGGTGCGGCTGTAGGGGGTGAAAGCCCCGCCGGGCGCCCGGTAGTACATCGGCCGTACGCCCCCGGACGCCTCGGTGATCATGCGTTCGGCGTCGAGTAGCTGCTGTGACTGGTAGGCCTGGGACTTGGTGTCCATGGTGGTGTCGTGCGACACCGTGTGGTCGCACAGCCGGTGCCCGGCCGCGACCACCTTCTTCACGAGGTCCGGGTGGGCCTGCGCCTGTGTCCCCGCCATGCAGAACGTGGCCTTCACCCCGTACTCCCGCAGCACGTCGAGCACTTGCGGGGTCCACACAGGGTCGGGGCCGTCGTCGATGGTGATGTTG
>NZ_JBEOXO010000015.1:0-216999 GCF_040296605.1 Streptomyces sp. NPDC002088
GCGCCGAGGCCTCCGACGTCGCCAACGCGATCCTGGACGGCGCGGACGCGGTCATGCTGTCGGCGGAGTCGTCGGTGGGCGCGCTCGGCCACCTTCGGGGTGGCGCTCGAGCTCGTGATCTCGAAGGTGACCTTCTTCAGCGAGGTGGACGCGAAGGAGATGGCACCCGCTCCGCTGCCCGAGGTCAGTACGACCCCGGTGTCGGCGTTGAGTACCCGCCAGGAGCCGATGTTGCCGGTGGCGTCGGAGGCCTCCCGGATGTTGATCTTGGAGATGGTGGTCGCCGAGCCCCATTTGATCGAGATGGAGCCGGTCGAGCCGGTCGGCGACCAGGAGGTGCTCATGTCGCCGTCGCGGACGTTGCCGTAGCTGGTGCCGGCTGCCTTGCTGGAACCGTCGGAGTCGGCGCCGATGCTCAGGTTGGTCCCGGTGGGCGTCGACGTCGCGGTGGCTGTCGGCGTGGCGGTGGCGGTCGGCGTGGGAGTCGAGGTGGCGGTCGCGGTGGGTGTCGTCGCCGTGCAGTTGCCGTCCGACACCTTCAGGCCGTTGTTGGCGCCCGCCGTCGCGGTCACGATCGACGGCACGCAGGACGCGGCGTCGAGGCTGTAGGAGTAGGGGATGCTGACGGTCGTGTTCGACGTCGGGTTCGGACCGGCGGGGTTGTTGTCCTCGCCCGGCTCCGACCAGGTCACGTTGTCGAAGATGTTCCCGCTGACCTGCCAGTAGCCGGGCAGGTCGGTGTAGAAGGTGCCGAGGACGTCCTTGGAGTCCTTGAAGTAGTTGTTGTCGACCTTGGCCTTGCCGCCGGCCCGGGGGTTGATGCCCGACTCGTTCAGGCTGACGTAGTAGTTGTCGTAAATGTGGGCGGTGGCGCCGCGCAGCAGGGGCGTACGGGAGTCGATGTTCTCGTACAGGTTGTGGTGGAAGGTGACCGGCCCGTTGGCGAGGTCGCTGTCGCTGGAGCCGACGAGGCCGCCGCGGCCGGAGTTGCGCAGGATGCTGTAGGACAGGGTCACGTATTGGGTGTTGTTCTTCATGTCGAACAGGGCGTCGAAGCCCTCCGACTCACCACCCGAGGCGATCAGCGTGGCGTGGTCGACCCAGACGTTGTGTACGTTGCTCTCCATGCCGATGGCGTCACCGCCGTTGGAGGTGGGCGAGCCCGACTTCTTCACGTTCTGGACGGTTACGTTCTGGACGATGATGTTGCTGGACTCGCGGATGTGGATGCCGATCTGGTCGAACACGGCCCCACTGCCGACACCGACGAGGGTGACGTTGCTGATCTCCTTCAGCTCGATCACACCGGCGGCGGTGTTGCAACTGTCGCCCGACACCTTCGCGGTGTTGCCGACGGTTATGGTCCCCTCGACCTGGATGATGATCGGGGTACTGCTGCTGGCCCGGCTGCACAGCGCCTCATGGACTTGGGTGCCCGTGGTGGCCTTGACCGTCGTCCCGCCGGCGCCGCCGGTGGTGCCGCCGTTCTGGGTGGCGAACCCGGTCGCGTCGGAGGTCGCCGCCGACGCGGTGGGCATCGACAGGACCACGCCTGTCGCCGCCGCCAGGGCCAGCGTGCCGAGTGCTGCGGAGAGTCGCAGTGCGACTGGCTTTCTCATCCTCGCCTCGTCTTTCGTCATCGCGTGTCAGGACTGCCGCGCACGTCCGTGCCCGGGTCGACGGGTCGTCGAAATACGAATCTGCCATGTGCATGTCATGTGCACGACGGAAGTGGGCCACTGCCGGCCCGGTGCGGGTGCCAGGGGGCGAGAGGGAACGGTGGTGCGTCCGTCATGCGGGTGGCGCGGTCGGGTGCAGGACCCGGGGTGTGCGCATGCCGCGGCGGCGGAGGTGTGGACGCCGCCGAAGGTGCGACGACCGGGAGAGTGGGGCGGAAGGCCTCCCGGCCGACCCCTGGTGCGGGTGCCGGTCACCGTGGCCACGGCGACGGGCGGCGCGATGCGTTCGCGACCCGGAGTGCATCCCGGACTCCTGGCGCGTCGGCACCTCGGTGCGGTCAGCCGGCGGTCAGCCCCGCGCCGGATCGGTTGCGGCTTGTGGGCTGCTCCACGGCTGATACCGCGGGCCGCTTTCTCCGGCACGGTCCGCGTGCACCGGGAAAGCGCTTTCTCTACGTGAGGATAGGGCGATCGCAGTCGCGCTGACAAGGATGTGAACACCGATCGGCTAGCTGATTCTTGTCGCGGCCTCATCACCTTGGGTCGCGCTGCAAGATCACAACGATGCCGTGGGAGATCGTGCCTTCCCTCGCGCCGTGAAATCCCGTCCCGATGTTCATGTAGATGAACAACATCTCTGGTGTCCCGCCGTCAAGAAGGCGGCGGGACACCGGAGACGGCCGGAGCGCATGATAAGAGGAGAAGAAGCTGAAGAAGGCCCAGCGGGAGCTGTCCCGCAAACAGAAGGGATCGAAGAACCGCCAGAAGGCCCGGTTGAAGGTGGCCCGCGCGCACGCCAAAGTGGCTGACGCGCCCCGCGAGTTCCACCACCAGCTCTCCACCAGGCTGATCCGTGAAAATCAAGCGGTCGTGGTGGAGGACCTGGCGGTCAAGGCGCTGGCGCGTACCAGGCTGGGCAAGAGTGTGCACGACGCGGGCTGGTCCGCGTTCGTGGCCATGCTCGGATACAAAGCGGCACGTTACGGCCGGACGTTTGTCAAGGTCGGCCGGTTCGAGCCCACCAGCCAGGTGTGCTCCGCTTGCGGGACCAAGGACGGGCCCAAGCCCCTGCACGTGCGGGACGGTCCACGACCGGGACCACAACGCCGCGAAGAACATCAAGGCCGCCGGACTGGCGGTGACAGCCTGTGGAGTGCAGGTAAGACCGGAACATGTTCTGGCACCGCGCGGTGAAGCAGGAAGTCATGGAATCCGAACCGGAGCCCGTGCCGCGTAGCGGCACAGCACCGGACCGGAAGGCCAGAATCCTCGGGCTTCAGCCCGAGGAGCAAGTCAAGGGCCGAATCTGCCGATCGGAAGAAACGGCTGGAGGAACTCCCACTCCTCGTCTGTCAGTTGCGCGCGCGTCACACCACCGTCCTACCGGACGGCCACCCCGGCCGGACCCAAAACCCGGTTTTGATCACTCTTCGGTGATTTCGGTGCGGAGCCCGACTGGACTGCGGCATTGTTGCCCCGCCTCGGCGCTGAACACCCTTGTTGAACACCGGAAGCAGGGGTCTGGCCCGGCGCATCGACGTCGGGGTGCCGCCGTGCAACGACCGATGTTCGACACTGTGGAGGGCCGCAAACTGGGCCGAGGTCACGCGGGGTGCCTGGTGCAGCGTTGCCGGAGAATGGCAGTGTTGCAGAGCAACGCCCTGGCAACGATCCGGACCAGGGAGCATTGACCAGCCAGAATCGCCCACGAACGGGCGGGCGGACGGGCGCAACGAAAGCCGTTGTTGCTTCTGTTCCCCCGACATGGATCGCAACGGCTCCGGGTTCATCCATTCTGTAATTCCCCTTCGGCAATCCGCCGGATGGGCGAGAAGTCCCGCCTTCCTGGGACGAGGCAGACGAATGGAGACCTTGGTGGACCGGCCCTTACTGTCGATGAGATCGACTCTCGTGTTTCTGCTCGCACTGCTCGCAGGCACGGCCGCGGGTGGGCTGACGGCACTTGCGGGGGAAGGAACACCGCGCAGTCTGCTTGCGGGCCTCGCCGCCGTGGGGCTGGCGGTGCCATTCTTCAACCGCGTCATCGACACTGAGGACACCGGAGTCCAGCCGCAGGGTCCCGCTGGCGCCAGCGCTGTAGAGGGGGAGAGCAATGGGTGAGCTGCGGCCTCTGGGGGACGACCTCAACGACGCCTCCCGTGCCCTTGCCATGGCCCTTCGAGAGCTGTTCGAAGGCATGCAGGTATCCGTCCGCCGGTATGCGGCGCGGCGCCAGCGTGACCCCGGAACGTTCTCGCGTTACTTGAACGGCACTCGCTTACCTCCATGGCAGGTGATCACCGATCTCTTCGCGGATCTCGCCGAACACCGCGGAACCGCAGTTACCACCGAGGCCATCGAGTTCGTACGGGAGCTGTACGGATCGGCCGTGGACGCCGCGTCCTCTCCCAAACATGCGATGGAACTCCTGGAACAGCAGCTGGCCGACGCCGACCGAGCCTCCAGGCGATCTAGCGTCCGCGGCGACGTCCTGGGAGACGCGCTCTTGGACCGGACGCAACGCATTGCCGATCTGGAGACGCGGCTCAACCAGTTGGAGGCCGATCGGAGCGCAGAGCAGAGACGAGCGGACGCGCTCGCCGCAGCCAACCCCGACATCTCCGGCCTCCTCCAGGAGCGCAACGCGCTACAGCTGGAAGTGGAGCGGCTCGGAGAGGACCTCAGACAGGCGCGAGCTCAGCGTGCCGCAGCAGAGGACCGCTGCAATCTGCTCGAACGCCAGTTGGAGGCCGTTGAGAAGCCCACGCCTCCGCTGTCAGCCGCACCACACGGCATGCCCAAGATCCTGATCGTCGATGACCAACCAGACAACCTACTCGCGATGACCGCGGTTCTCGCGACGCTCGATCAAGAGCTCGTCACCGTGACCTCCGGGCGGGAAGCACTCAAAGCGCTCCTCGACCACGACGACTTCGCGGTCATCATCATGGACGTGCAGATGCCAGAGATGGACGGCTACGAGACCTGCGCCCATATCAAGCGCCGCCCCCGCACCCGAGATGTCCCCATCATCTTCCTGACCGCCATGGGCGTGGACTCGGAACACTCCGCCCGCGGATACGCGGCCGGCGCCGTTGACTACATCAGCAAGCCCTTCGACCCCTGGGCCCTGCGCGCCAAGGTCGCCGTGTTCACCTCCATCTATTTGGAGCGGTCCACCCAATAGTGAACCCTGACGGTGGGAGAGCCCAAGCGGCTATGAACTGCCACTGGACAGGCGCACGGAGAGGGGGGAACGAGAGATGCTGGTCTGCGCTGGAGCTGAGTGGGTGTCGGGGCGTGGCACTGCGGAAAGCGGCGCGAGAGCGGTTGGCGGGGAGGCAGTGCAGACCGTGCTGGGCGGCGGGCCGGGACGCCCGTCGCCCTACCCGCGACGATGGTTGTACCAGTCGACCCACTCGGCGGTGGCCAACTCGACCTCGGCCAGGTACTTCCAAGGCCGCTGCGGTTTGACCAGCTCGGTCTTGTACAGGCCGATCGCCGAATCCATCAGCGCGTTGCCGAGCGCGTCACCGACCGAGCCGATGGAGGCCGCGATGCCCTCGCGGTCCAGGTGTTCGGCGACCGTGGATGAGGTGTACTGCGCAGGTTCAACCAGTCGTTGCAACACCCCTGATCAGAGAGGTGTGTTGTGGGGCGACCAGGACGAGGTCGGTGTGCTTGGTCGTGGCGGCGGACCAGCCGACGATGCGGCGGGAGAAAGTAGCCGCACCTCGGCGACCATGCGGACAGCGCGCTTGCGCAGCTCAGCGGGGTAGGGGGAGGGACGTGGCATGACTCAATCCTCTCGGAGAATCGAGCCTCCATTCGACCCGGGGCGATTCATTTCTACCAGGCCCTCGTCGGGCAGAGAGGTCACGGCCGCGGCGACGTCGGTGAGCAGGTCCGGCCAGACCGCCAGCTGCGCGCGAGGTGTCAGCTGGGAGCGCACCACCTCGATGTTGTCGCGGGTGAGGCGGTGCCACCGGGAGACGTTCCCGGCGTAGGTCTCCTCCAGGAACGTGGCGCGGTGGGCGCTCACCGCGACGGACGTTCGGGGGCATGCCTCCCACGGCGGAGGTGTGCGCCGGGGACCTGCTCGGACGACGGACGGCGAAGGTCTCGGGACGCCCTCGACGGGGGCCTCCCGAGATCCTCACGGTGCCCGTCACACGGCGGTGTCGATCACCGGACGGTGTGCGTCACCCGGCGGTGATCCGCAGGACACCCGTAACCGTCCCCTGGTAGTAGACCCCACCCGGTGCCGCCGTGCCGGCCATCTGGAGGGTGTCGTAGAGGGAGCCGATGCCGACCTGGGAGCTGCGGGTGACCTTTCCGGTGTCCGGATCGATCTCCGCATAGCGGTACGGGTCGAGGAGACTGGTGCCGGACGTGCCCGGGATCAGCGGGTCGCGCAGCACCGTGTGCAGCTTGCCGTCCGCCAGCGACAGCTTGGGCACGGCCGCCGACCGCAGTGTGTTGTCCCACACGAGATCGCAGCCCGAGCCGTCGGCCCGAACATCCACCCGGGTGAGGCCGCCGGTGAAGTCAGCGGATGCGGGCACGCTGTCCCCGGCGCCGTCCGGCACCGCCGGGTACGGGTAGCCGTAGGTGCTGGCCACGAAGACGCTGCGGCCCGCGCCGATCGGGGAGTTCTCGCTGCCCGCCCCACCGGCCAGCAGCACCGGTGTGGAGCAGATCCGTCGGCCGGTCGACGTCTCGTACACCTGGAGCTTCACCTGGGTGTCCGCGTTGTCCACGATGGCCACGTAGTCCGTCCCGTCACGGGGCCCGAAGAAGGTGGGTGTGGAGCCGCTGCCCCAGCTGAGCTGGCCCGGCTTGCGCGTCGAACCGCGGTCGTACGCCTGCCGCCAGGAGATACGTGGGGTGCCGTCAGCGTCGGCGGTCAGCAGGTAGGTCGCCTGGGTCGTGGTGACGAGGGTGCCCTGGGGCGCGGTGGAGATACTGTTCGCCACCTTCTCGCCGTCGGGGAGTTGCAGGGTGCGGACCGTGCCGGTGCGGTCGTCGGCGGTGCCCACCAGCCCGTTGCCGGTCGCGAACCACACCCGTCCCTGCCAGTCCGGCGAGAGTCCGGTCACGGCGTCGTCCTCGGGTATCGCTGCGGTCAGCGACAGACTCTTGTCGATCGTCAGGGTCCAGTCGCCGTTCGCGTCCTGGTGATGGCCGATCCGCAGCAGTGATCTGCTGCCGTCGATCACGACCAGCCGGTCGTCCTGATCGATGTAGGCGTACACCCCGCCGAGCAACGACCCCTTGGTCAGGGTGAGTTCGGTGATCGAGCTGCCGTCGTCCGGGTCCAGCAGATGGACTGTGGGGACCTGCCCGAAGATGGGTGTGCACAGCGCCACCGGATAGCCGTCGGACCCGACCAGCACCGTCGGGCAGGCCGACGCGAGTGCCACCCGCTTCGAGGTGAGGGTGCCGGTCCCCGGCCCGGGCAGAGGCGTCGTGTCCGACGAACCGGTGTCCCCGTGCATGGTGGCCGTGCCGTCGGGGCCGGCGTACGGATTGTGTGGCGGCACCGGGGTGAACACCGAGCCGGTGGCGCTCGCCGGGGCTGCTGCCGCGGCGGCGATCACCGCCGCGGTGAGGGCCGTGACGAGCAGTCGTCTCGGCCGTGAACGGCCGGGGTCGGCGGAAGGCATACAGGTCTCCTGGGGTCGGGACAAGCCCTCGGGTTGTGTCGGCCCGGATGGGCAGGCAGCAGTACGGGCTGGTGGAAAATCGATTGGCCGGGTGTCACGGTTCGGCAGAATGGAAAAGCGGGCACATGCCCGACAGGTTCCGCCCTGCAATTCAGCGTGGCGAAAGCGGAAACACCGGGGGCGCCGCCTATTTGTCGGCTGCCGCGTCGATCGTCATGTGCCGGGAGAGGGCGCCAACGGTCGCGTCATGAATCTCGGGCGACCCTGCCGGAGGTGAGGCGCATGTGCTCACCTGCGAGTGCGTCGTCAGATCCGGGTGTATGACGTGCGTACGCGGGCCACCAAGGGCCTACACAGGCTGGCGGAAAGCCGAACAAAGTCGACATGGCGCCGCGCCGTCAGGAATGCTCCCGGATACATATCGGAAGACAATCAAGAGATGCGTGGTCACGTCAAGCATTTGTTCCTCGTTGCGGCCGAACTCATCGCCTCCTCCTCGCGGGTTGTCCGTGATCGACAGTGAGAGGGCCGGGCGATCGGACATCCTGCTGCTCGCCATCCGCTGCTCGCCCTCGTGCTTCTGGCCTTGATGGGCAGGGGCCGGGCCGTCAGGGGAGCGCTGCCACACGCTGTTCACGCCAACGCAGCAGTACGTCTGTACGGTCGACAGCGCAGAGTCGCAGTGGAGTTGTGCGACCGGAGCGTAACCGCCTCTTTGATCAGCACACCGTTGAGTCATGGGTGAGCCGCGGGGAAAGGGGGCCCGGGGCATGACCGGACGCGCCACCGACTGGCTTCTTGCGATCGCCGGAGTCGCGGTCGTGGCCGCGCTGCCCTTTCCGACCGGCTGATCAGCGAGAACGGCGGGGTGACCACGGTGACTTCGACCCTGCCTTCCTGCGTCGTAGGTGCCCGCGCAGAGGCCCAGGAACGGCGATGTCGCGCGTCGGCGGCGGCGCTCGCAACGGATCGGCGGCGCCCGCGAGCCGTTCCGGCGCGTGGGCTCCGCTCCTGAAAGGACCGCTGCCCGCGTGCGTCAGGTGCGCAGGAGTCGCAGGTCGATCGCGTCGGCCATTGCCTTCATGCCCTCGTCGTTGGAGTGGATGTGGTCGCCTGAGTCGTAGGCCGGGTTGAGGGCGGCCGGGTTCGCGGGGTCACGCATGGCCTGGTCGAAGTCGATGACACCGTGATGGAGTCGCCGAAGGCGACGACGGTGCCCCTCACGTTCGGCGACAGGACGTCCAGCCCTGCCAGGTAGTACCACGAGGTCGTGGTGGTGCCGAACGCGGCGGCGCCGTCGTCACCGGTGTGGTTGCCGGAGGCTATGCAGGTGGTGTCGCAGGCGGAGTGCCAGGTCGACATTCCCGTCGTGCCGGGGAGGTAGAGGCTGACGAGCAGGTTCTCCCCGGCGCTGACCGAGATCGGGACGACGTCGCTGACGGCCTCTTCGCCAGCGGGGATCGTGACGTGGCGGGAGGTGCCGAAGGTGACGTTCCGCGTGGTGCCGCGCGTCGCCTCTCCACCGCTCGCCTGGACGGCCACGTCCACCTCGCTGACATCGAGCGGGGTGGTGCTGTACCGGTTGGACAGGGTGATGCGTGCGCCCGAGCCCGCGACGCTGCTGTGCACCACCATCCGGATGGTCTGGTTGCTGAAGGACGGGCCGCCGGTCGTCATGCTGGGCGACCACGCACTGACCCTGGCGCCCTTGCCCTGCGACGAAGACGTGACGGCGCCCGCCACGTTCGCCGTGCTCAATGGAACGACCGTCAGGGCCATGCCGGTCAGCGCGCCTACCACGGTCAGCAAGGACCTGCGACGCGGCCGGCGACCCGCCGCCACGCTTCCCTTGCCGGGGGACATCGTCGATCTCCACCCTTCTCTTCGTCCGCGGCGGGCTCGGCTCACCGGCTCTGGCTGAGGTGCTCTGGAGCGCTAGGGGTGGCATCGTCCCCATGTGCACCCGGCAAAGACGCGCTGCACGCCGCGGACACCATGGATTCCCGTCTCGGCGGGGGGATTTGAGGACATCCATCGACTGACCGGTCGGGCCGCACTGGCCGTCCGGTCACGTGTGCCGAACCGGCCTCAGCCGAGGTTGCGCAGCGTGACGGACTCACCGGGCTTGAGGCTGATCTTCCGCGAGGCACTGCCCGCGACGACGGTCGTGTCGCGGCCGCCGACGCTCTTCAGCGTCACCTGGGTGACCTTGCCGTTCTTCCAGCCGATGTCGGCGACGAAGCCGCCGCGGACGCCTACGCCGGATACCGAGCCGGATGCCGCCCACGCGGCGGGCAGGGCAGGCAGCAACTCGACGTGACCCGGACGCGAGTAGACCAGCATCTCGATGATCGCGGCGGGGGTGCCGAAGTTCGCGTCGATCTGGAAGATGCCGCGGCCTTCCCCCGTGTCCATGATGTCGAAGAGGTTCGGCGCCGTGCCGTTGCTACCGCCCGCCGACGGCTTGAGGTTGTTGACGACGAGCTGGTAGGCATTCTCCGCGTTCTTCAGCCGTGACCAGCACAGGCTGCGCCAGGCGTTGGACCAGCCGTAGCTGTCCATGCCGCGGGCGGTCAGGAGGGCCGTCGCGCCGGCGAGGATGTCCTTCGGGGTGGAGTCGTCCGGGCGGATCCGGTCGCCGGGGAAGAGCCCGATGAGCGGGGAGAGGTGCCGGTGCGTGGTCTCGCCGAGGTTGTCGGGCGACATCCACTCCTCCAGCCAGCCGGTCTTGGGGCTGACCACGGGCAGGTACAGGCGCTCACGCAGGCCGTCGATGGTCGCGCTGTAGGAGATGTCCTTGCCCAGAACGCGGGTCGCGGTGTGGTAGTTGCCGAAGAGGTTCCACACCAGTTCCTGGGCGTAGGTGATGCCCTTGGCGTCCTGCGGACCGTGCTCGGGGGACCAGTCGCTGTCGTCGACGAGAACCTCGCGCGAGGCTCCGGAGCCGTCGGTGACGGTCGTGGTGACGAGGCGGGCCTCCCAGAACTCCACGGCGCCCTTGATGAGGGGGTAGATCCTTGCGAGGTAGGCACGGTCCTGGGTGTACTCGTAGTGCTCGAACAGGCTCTGGCAGAGCCAGGCGTTGGCGGCCGGATGCCACCACCAGCCGCTGCCGCCGTAGGGGTTGGTGGAGAAGGCCACGGCCCATCCGGCCACCTTCTCGCTGGAGTTGCGATACCTGTTGGTCGAGGTGTTGAACAGTCGCCGGGTGACGTCCCTCCAGGAGGGCAGCTGTGCGAGGCAGTAGTTCGCGAATGCGTCGAAGCAGTCGGACAGGCCCGCCCGGTCGGCCATCCAGTAGTTCATCTGGACGTTGATGTCGGTGTGGTAGTCGCCCATCCAGTCCGGGTCGTTGCCGTCGAGCCACGGGCCCTGCAGGCCCATCGGCAGGCTGCCCCGCGACCCGGAGATCATCAGGTAGCGGCCGAACTGCAGGTAGGCCGACTCAAGCTCCGGGTCGGGAACGTCGTCCCGGTAGCGGGCCCGCACCCGTTGCCAGGTGTCCAGCTTGCGCTGTGCGGCGGACGACGTGCCGAGGGTGATGTCCAGCTGCTCGAACACCGGGCGGAAGTCGGCGACATGGGTGTGCAGCAGCGTGCTCGTGGAGTGGCCGGCCGCGTTCAGCACCTTGGTCCGTGCCAGGCGCTCCGGGTCCAGGGACAGGTCGCGGAAGTCGGCGGCCGCGTCGGGCGCGTAGTTGGTGCCGCCGCTGACCACGACGCTGAGATCCTTGCAGCCGCTGAACGAGATCGTCGTACCCTTGACGGCGACTTTGCCGGTGCCGCTGTACGCGGTGACGGCGGCGCCGTACTTCAGGCCGTTGGCGAACGAGGCACCGAACGACGCGTACCGGCCGGCGCTGTTGGCCGTGATGGACTCGCCGTGAGTGCCGGCGAGGGAGACGGTGCCGGTGTAGGTGCCGCCGCCCTGCTGGGAGAAGTACAGGACGATGACGTCGTCGGGGCGGCTGGCGAAGACTTGCCGCCGGTAGGTCACGCCGGACAGGTCGTACGAGGCGCTGACGAGGCCCTGGGCCAGGTCCAGGGTGCGACGGTAGTTGTCGACGGAGCCCAGGTCGTGATCGGGGATGTCGACGGTGAGCCTGGCCAGCAGGGTCAGGGAGCCGAAGTCGTCGCGGCCGTAGGGGAACTGGCCGTCGCTCTGCAGGGTGTCGTTGCGACCACCGGTCCACAGGGTCGCGTCGGTGATCGTCAGCAGTTCGCTGGAGGGGTCGTTGCTCGCGAGCGCCCCGAGGCGCCCGTTCCCGACCGGCAGGCCCTGCCGGATCATCGAGTTGGAGTCGCCGGGAGCCTGCCACCACAACTGGTTTTTCGCGGCCTCCGCCGCGGACAGCATGGGCGACTCGGTGGGGCGCAGGGGGGCCGCCGAGGCGGTGAAGGCGGGCAGACCGCCGAGGGCGGCGGCCGTGCCGGCCGTGCCGGCCGTGGCGGCGAGGGCGAGGAATCCCCTGCGGCTCGGGTGGTTGTCGCGCGATTCGGTGTACTGGGTGTCCACGTTGTGCACTCCATGTCCGGGGAACGGCGCATGCGGGAATGGCGGGGGCGGGAATGACGGGGGCGGGTCGTCGGAAGTTCGCGTCGGGCGAGTACGCCGGGCGCGGGCACGCCCGGGCGCTGCGGGAGGTGAGTACGGCGGGCGTTGCCACGCCCGCGCGCTGCGGGACCGTGTGTGTGGAGGGGGCGGGGGGCGGTCCCGGGCGCGGGACCCGGGGCGTGTCGGCCCCGGGACCCGTAGGAGGGGTCAGGCGGACTTGGGTACGTCGATCCTGTCGATGTCGGGTGAGTAGTCCCAGCCGCTGTCGAAGGTGATGGTGTTGGAGCCCGCCTTCAGGGCCAACTGGACGCTGACGGTGTCGACCGTGCTCCAGTCTCCCGTGGAGGGGAACTTCAGCGTGGTGCCGTTGCCGTCGTTGGAGTAGACCGTCACCGAGCGGGGATCGCCACTGACGTAGGCAACCTTGACGGTGTAGATCCCGTCCTTCTTCACCTTGACGTCGTTGAACTGCAGCTTGCTGTCGAGGTAGAGGTTGCCGGCCTTCTTGCCGCCGGAGCAGGCGTCGCATGTGGCGACGGAGGCGTTTCCGGTCAGGGTGTTGTTCGCGGACTCGGCCTCGTAACCGGTGGTCGCCAGCGGAGCGCCGTCGGGCTTGACGGTGAACAGCCGGGATCCGTGTGCGGGCAGCGCCGCGGTGATCTCGTTCTTGTACGTGCCGAGGTTCCGGTGGTTCCACAGATCGCGTACGGCGGCCGCGCCGGTGAAGCCGAAGGAGGCCCAGTCGGCGGTGACGGAGGCCGGAGAGTCACCGAGGTTGAACAGGGCGACCGTGTAGCTGCCGTCGGAGTTCTTGGTCCCCCAGACCTGCTCGTCGCCCATCGGGGTGACGGGGCGTGCGACGGGCGAGGTGTTCTGGTCGACGGCGATGACTTCCTCGTTGGTCAGCAGGGAGAGTCCGTAGCTGTCCAACTGGGTGAGGTCGTCACCGGTGTACAGAGGCGACTTGTTGATGGCCCACAGGGTCATGTAGCTCTGCCGCTCGGCCTTGGTGAGGCCGTCCATCGCCCCGTTGCCGACGTCGAGCGAGTCGAGGTCGTTCCAGCCGCCCGGGCCCGCCTTGTGGCTCCACGCGGGGGCGTCGTTCCACCGGTCGTTGACCGAGTTCTCCCAGGTGACCAGCGTGTCGCAGTAGCATTCGACGTCGGTTTCGATGCGCCAGCCGTTGGAGTATTTCTTCCAGTCGGCGGCGTGACCGATGTCGAGCGACCAGGACAGCTCGAGGTGGATCGGGCGCCCGGTGGCGGCGATGGCTTTCTGCCAGGCGGCGACGTCCGCGACGTTGTTGTAGTTGTCACCGGACTTGAACGAGCCCGGACCCACCCCGTCCAACTTCAGGAAGTCGTAGCCCCAGTCAGCGAACGTCTGCGCCTGCGAGTCGATGTACTTCTGCGCGCAGGGGTTGTCGAAGTTCAGCTTGTACGCGCTGTCCCAGCCGTTGGTGGTGCGCAGGTCCGGGTAGACGATGTCCGCGGTGGTACAGCCGGGAGCGTTCCAGATCGAAACCTTGCCGCCGCCGTAGGCCCCCTTCTCCAGGCCGACGGGCAGGTAGATGCCGGCCTTGAGGCCCTTGGAGTGGATGTGGTCGGCGACCGACTTCATGCCGTGGGGAAATCGGACCGGGTCGGGCGTCTGCCGGCCGTACTGGTCGAACTCGGACGTCCAGTTGCGGTCCATCCACCAGCCGGCGTCGATGTTGACATGGTCGTAGCCGTACTTCTTCAACTTCGAGGCGAGGGCGTCCGTCTGCTTCAGGATGTTCGCCTCGGTGAGGTAGCTGTAGTTGCCGTCCGGGTTCAGGCCCGGGTACTGGGAGGACTGCATACTCCAGCTGGACCAGCCCATGTACGGCTTGGCCGCCAGGCCGGAGGTGGCGTCCGCCGAGGTGGCGGTCGTGCTCGTGGAGCTGGACGTGGCGGCTTGGGCGGCGGTGGCCGGGACCGCTGTGGCGAGTCCGGCCGTGACGGCCAGGACCAGCGTCGCTCTGACGGTGCGGCGCGGGAAGCCGGGGAGGGCTCCGCGCCGGGCTCTGTACGGGGATGACCGCATGGGTCGCCTCCTGTGCTGGGGTGTGCGGGGTCGTGCGGTGGCACCCGGCGGGGGCCGGGCGTTGCTCCGGGCAGGGGACGGCTGGGTACCGGGCAGGACGCCGGGGCGAAGCGGTCCGGTGTCCGGCCGCCACGGCGTCGGGTCGGCGGCTCAGCCGTTGCCCGAGCTGATGGTGAGCGCGCTGATGAATTGTCGCTGCAGCGTGAAGTGCACCAGGAGCATGGGAATCGCGGTCATGAGAGCACCTGCCGCGATGAGGTGGGGATGGGGCACGGTCTTCCGGTCGGACCGCTCCCTGCGTTGCGGGCGGGGAGAGCGGGCACTGCCGGGGAAGCGGCGCCGATACCGAACAGCAGCTGGAGCACCGTTCGGCGGCCGGCTCCTGTGGCGGTCTATGGGCTGCGGCTCTGCAGCGTCATCGCGACTCCTCGTACGTGTCTGACGCCATGAAGGACTGGATCGCGGTGGCCGCGGCCCCGCGCGCCCACTCCTCGAAGGGCAGGGGACGTGTGATCACGTCACACTGCGAAGCCGTACCGAAGGCGGACGCGGCGAACGCGTCCTGGACGCCCTCGGCGAAGAGGTCGTAGGCGGCCAGGCCCTCACCCGAGATGATCACCCGCTCGGGACCGAAGATGTTCACCAGGGACCCGATGGCCTTGCCGATTGCTTCACCAGCCCGTGCGTAGACCGCACGGACACCGGGGGCTGCGCCGTGGGCCAGGTCCAGCGCCTCGGCTGCGTCGCTCACCTGCTTGCCCGTTGCCGCGCGCACTGCGCGGAGTATCGCGGGGTCCGCTGCGATCGCCTCCACGCAGCCCCTGTTGCCACAGTGGCAGAGCGGGCCGAACGGGTCGAGGGACAGATGCCCGATCTCGCCGGCCACACCGTGCGCGCCGGACACCACCTGCCCGTGTACCACCAGGCCGCAGCCGATGCCGGCGCCCACGGTCACCAGGGCGAAGTCCGAGAGTCCGACTCCGGCCCCGAACCAGTGCTCGGCGACCGTGAGCGCCCGCACGTCGTTGTCGACCGTGACCGGCAGCCCGGTCGTGGTCCCGGCGAGCTCGGCGAGCGGTACGTTCCGCCACTCCAGGAAGGGCGAGTAGCGGACCACACCGTCCGCGCGGTCCACGTCCCCCGAGATCGCGATACCCAGCCCCCGCACCCGCACACCGAATCCGTCGGCCTCCGTGAACAACTCCTGTACCAGAGCGGCGATGGCGGGGAGCACCGCCTCCGGCTCGCGGCCCGTGAGGGGTACGTGCCGGGAGATCCGGATACGGCAGCACAGGTCGGCCAGTACGGCGATGATCTCGTCGCCGGTCACCTTGATTCCGATGAACAGCGCCCTGCCCCCGTCCACCCAGACCAGGCTGGCCGGACGTCCCACTGCCGGCCGCGCCTCTTCGTCCACGCCCTCGACCAGATAGCCGAGTTCCATCAGCGGACGGACCGCCTTGGTGACGGCGGCCGGGGAGAGCCTGGTCCGCCGTCCCACCTCGGCCCGGGTGAGCGGACCGTGGGAGAGCAGGGTGGTGAAGACCAGGGAAGCGGCCGGCGTCATCGCCGGGGCCGCCTCGTGGGAGGGGGTCGAGCGCATGGCCGGAAACTTAGGGAGGTTATTTTTCGCTGTCAATGAAGAAGGCCCGGTCTTTTATAAGAGCATGAGTTGACCACAGCGGACCTGTAAATCAGAGACTCAAGGCGGGTGTTGACGCGAGATCGAAGGGAGGGTTGGCTGCGTACAGCTCCTGCGCGGCATTCTCCGAACGTGAGGACCCATGTCTGCCCTCTCCTTCGACTCCACCTCCGGCGTCTGGCTGCTCTCCACTGCGCACACGTCGTACGCGATGTGGATCGAGGACACGGGAGCGCCCTGCCACCTCGCCTGGGGACCTCGGCTGTCCGTCGCGGCGGCCGGTCAGCTCGTGCCTCTCCCGGCGGGGGAGGTCAGCAGCTTCGAGGGCCGTTCCCCGGCCGGAGAGGAGTTGCCGGTCGACGGTGGGTCCGGTACGGAGCGCCGTCCCTCCGGGTGCGGTTCGTCGACGGCACCCGGTCCTTCGGGTGGCGCACCTGGGCTACCGGATCAGCGAGCCGGCGCCCGGAACGACGGAACTCGCCCTTGAGTACCGTGACCGCCGCTACTGCTGGGGGCCCAGTACCGGCTGGCCGGCACGCGCACCATCGACGGCTACTCACCGACTCTCAAGGACCTCGGCCGGGCGGCTCCGTTGAACCTCCCGCTGGTGTTCCTCGCCGCGCTCGCCGCGGCGGCCCTGCTGGCCGCGTTCATGTACCGCGCGACCGCGGGCCGGCGACTCCTCGCGGCGGGCGGCAACCCGCTGGCGGCGAGACTGTCGGGCATCTCCACCGACCGGCAGATCGTGCTCGCCCACACCCTGTCCGGTCTCCTGGTCGGCGTCGCCGCCGTGACTGCGACGGCCTCGCTGCCCGGTGTCAACAGCAGTGTCGGCGGAGACTGGCTGCTGCCGAGCTTCGCCGCTCCGATCATCGGAGGTGTCGCGCTGAACGGCGGCTCCGTCGCCGTGTTCGGCACGGTGCTGGCGGCGTTCGTCATGCGGCTCATCGACGCCGCGCGCGCCCAGTTCTCGCTCGATGCGAGCTGGGTGAACTTCCTCATCGGCCTGGTCGTGCTCGGCACGGTGGCCGGCGGCCACATCCACCAAACACAGCTGGAGAAGAAGGGCAAGGCACAAGGACGTACCCCGTCGGCACCCGTCGACCGGGGCCCGACGGCCGACCCCGCCCTGCCGAACGCGGGAGGTGCGCGATGAGCGACGTCCTTCTCGAAGGCCGGGAGATCGTCAAGGTCTTCCCCGGAGTACGGGCCCTGGACGGCGTCGGACTGCGCCTGACGGCCGGAACCGTGCACGCGCTGCTGGGTGAGAACGGCGCGGGGAAGTCCACCCTCATCAAGGTCCTGACCGGTGTCCACACGCCCGACGGCGGCCGACTCACCTGGCGTGGTCAAGAGGTCCACCTGCGCTCGCCCCTGGAGGCCGCCCGGACCGGCATCGGCGTCGTCCATCAGGAACGCAACCTCATACCCGACTTCTCGGTGGCGGAGAACATCACGCTGCAGAGTCCGCCCTCGCGCCGTGGGCTCGTCGACCGGGAGGCCATGAACGCGCCCGCCCTGCGCTGCCTGGGAGAGCTCGGTCTGGACCTCGACCCGCACCGCCCGGTCCGTGAACTGTCCGTGGCCCAGCAGCAGTTGGTGGAGATCGCGAAGGCACTCCACACCGAGAGCGAGGTGCTGCTCCTCGACGAGCCGACCGCCTCCTTGTCTTCGCGGGAGGCCGAGCGCCTCTTCGACGTCGTCCGGCGGCTGACGGCCCGTGGCACGTGCGTCGTCTTCGTGAGCCACAAGCTGGAAGAGGTCTTCGCGAACTGCGACACCGTCACCGTGCTGCGCGACGGCAGGTCAGTGCTGGAGTCCTCACCGCTCGCGGACCACACGCACGACGACGTAGTGAACCTGATGGTGGGCCGCGCCCACACGGCGACCGAGATGCGGCCGCGCACCCCGGACCGGACGGCCGCCCCAGTCCTCGCGTTCGACGGGATCTCCACCGCCGACGGCCACCAGGACATCTCCCTGCAGGTGCGGCCCGGTGAGATCGTCGGTCTCTACGGCCTCGTCGGCGCCGGGCGCAGCGAGCTGGTCAAGGCCGTTCTGGGCCTCGGCCGGGTCACCGGCGGCGAGATCAGGGTGCACGGCGAGCCGGCCCGGATCGCTTCCCCCCGCCAGGCGCTGCACGAGTACGGCATCGGCTACCTGACCGAGAACCGCAAGGAAGAGGGCGTCTTCCTGGAGCAGCCCATCCACCGGAACATCACCGTCACTGTGTGGAAGAAGCTGGCCAAAGTCCTCGGGTTTGTCTCCGCCGCCGAAGAGCGGAACGTGGCGCAGAACCTGGTCGACCGCCTCGGCATCCGTGTCTCGGGGCTCGAGCAGAACGCCGGTGAACTGTCCGGCGGCAATCAGCAGAAGGTGAGTCTGGCGAAATGGCTCGCAGCCGACACCCGGCTGCTGATCGTCGACGAGCCGACCGTGGGCGTCGACGTGCGCACCAAGCACGGCTTCCACGAACTCCTCTGGGAGCTGGCCCGCGGCGGTCTGCCGATCCTGCTGATCAGCAGCGACCTCACCGAGATGATCACGCTGGCGGACCGTGTCCTCGTCATGGCCGACCACCGCATCCGCGGCGAGGTCGACAACGACCGCGATTACGAACGGATGAGCGGCCGGATCATCCGCATCATCCACGACCGTGCGCTCTCGGCGGTGACTGCGGAGAAGGACGCGGGATGAAACGCCTGGCACAGGTGATCCGGGTCCGTCCCGAGCAGTTGGAGAAGTACCGCGAGTCGCATCGCGACGTGCCCCAGCCGGTGCAGGGCACATGGTGAGACCGGAGAAGGAAGGAGGAAACCGCATGAGCGACACGCTGCTCGTCGATGCCCACCACCATGTGTGGGATCTGGCCGTGCGGGACCAGGAATGGATCACCGGTGCCGAACTCGCGCCTTTGCGCCGTACCTTCTCGCTGGCGGACCTGCGTCCGCCGGCCGAGCGAGCCGGAGTCGGCGCGACCGTGATGGTACAGACCATGACGGTCCCGGAGGAGACACCCGAGATGCTGGCGCAGGCGGCCTCCGACCCGCTGGTCGCCGGGGTGGTCGGATGGACCGACCTGACAGCTCCCGATGTGGCGGACACGCTGGCCCGGCTGTGTGAACTGCCGGGTGGCGGCCGGCTGGTGGGCATCCGCCACCAGGTGCAGTCGGAACCCGACCCGTGGTGGCTGGTGCGGGACGATGTCCTGCGGGGCCTGTCCGCGGTGGCTGGCGTGGGCCTGGCCTACGACCTCGTCATCCTCCCGCACCAACTGCCCGCGGCCACCGCCGCGGCCCGTCGTCTGCCGGGCCTCAGGTTCGTCCTGGATCACATCGGCAAACCCGGCATCGTGGCGGGTGTGCTCGAACCGTGGGCTTCGGAACTGCGGGACCTGGCGGCCGAACCCAACACCTTCTGCAAGCTGTCCGGCCTCGTCACCGAGGCCGACTGGCGTGGTTGGACAGTCGACGACCTGCGTCCCTTCGCTGAGACGGTCCTCGGCGCCTTCGGACCGGACCGGGTCATGTATGGCTCAGACTGGCCCGTGTGCACGCTGGCCGCCGACTACGCGGAGGTGCTCGATGCGGCCCGTGCTCTGACGGCCGGGCTCAGTGTGGACGAACGGGGTGCCGTTTTCGGCGGCACGGCCGCGAACGCCTACCGGCTGCGCGTGCCGTGACGCCGCCGACGCCTGGGGCCCGCCGTCCACTGCGGGCATCCGCGCGGCCGCGCGACCGAGGCAGCGCCTGGCAATGCTCTCACCTCGGTAAACTGCTCTCGTCCCGACAACCCCGGAGCAGCAGGAGCAGGAGAACGGATGCCACCGCATGACAGTTCCTCTGCCAGGGCCCCGGCGTCCGAAGGAACAAGCCAATCGACCGGTTCTGGTCGCCAGGTTCTTTCGGACAGCGTCTACGAGCAGATCAAGGCCATGGTCATGGACCATGAGATCGCTCCTGGTGCACGTGTGGGGATCGAGGCACTGTCGCGTGCTCTCGGTGTCTCGCCTACGCCCGTCCGTGAGGCGCTGGCCAGGCTCGAGGCGGACGGACTTGTGGTGAAGAGGTCGCTCTCCGGGTACCGGGCGACCGAGTTGCTGACCCGCGAGGGCCTCGAGGAGCTCTTCGAAATGCGGCTCCTCCTGGAACCGAGAGCAGCGGCGCTCGCCGCCGTCAACGCCGGCGAGGAGCAACTCGACGCCATCGAGCGGCTTGTGGAGGAGATGCAGACTCATCCGGGGCCGACGGGGCGGTACGCGGACTACCGCGACTTCGCCGCTCTCGACCAGCGCTTTCACGACGCGATCGCAGTGGCCTCGCAACGTCCGTTGCTCGCCGATGCGGTGGAGCGGCTCCACTCCCATCTGCATGTCTTTCGACTCAGAAGTGTCAGGAGCGCTGACGACCCAACGCTGGCGGAACACGAACGTGTCGTACGCGCGATCCTGCGCCGTAAGCCCGACCGTGCCGCGGAAGCCATGGCGGAGCACCTCACACGCAGCCTTCAGCGCCAGCTCAGCCAGGAGCCGAAGTCCTGACCGGCGTCCCGGAGGTCCGGCACCCGCGCTGCATGGGCGAGCGTCGGAGCCGAACGGCGGGTCCTGCCCGTTCACCAGGGGCGTGGTCAGGAGGTTTGCCGACGCCGGTGCGGGCAGCCTGTTGCCCATCACAGTGAGTGAAAGTGGCTGGTCCTGAAACGCAGCCTCCCAGAGCTGGGGTGGCCTGGCTCGCATGTCATCAGTCAGCAGGGCCGGGCACCGTGCTGGTTCGGTGCTGACTTGCAAGGCGCAGCTGCGGCAGTACAGCAGGTCCCAGTGCCGCATCAGGCAACGTCCGCCCCGTGGTGATGTCGCCCGGTTGCTGCGCCGGGCGTCCGCGATCCACTTGCCGATCGCCCTCAGGGAGCAGGCTCAGCCGGCATGCTTGTCGCTGCTGTGGGCACGGCGCGGTCAGCGGCACGGATGGCCCGGCGCTCCCTCGGATCGGGCACACGGTCGGGGAGACACGCAGACAGGCGGCATCGCTGACCGGGGCCACCGCCTCGGCACAGGCGAGTTGCACCAAGGCGGCGGGCATGGGAGATGCTGCGGGGCAGCCACGGGCTCGCTCGGCGTTCCGGGGACCTGGAAACTCATGTGATCACCAGGTTCGTGCCTCCGAGGCGGTCATATTCCCGCTCTGTCATGAGTGGTGGTGTCCCATCAAAAGACAGCGGTGCGGCCGGAGATGACACGGAGCGCGTGACGCCAACGGGATGACAACGTTGCCAAACGCTTGAGCGCGGGGAGGGTTCCGTCAACCCCTGAGGCGGGAGGGAGTGTCTTTCTATTAAATTAGGAATTAATGTTGACAGGGTTTCGGTCACGCGCCACAGTCTTCGCCGTGACGTCGTAGGCCCCTGTCGCAGTGCGGCCCGCGTCACGTCCTCGTGCTTCCCAATCCTCGGGAGAGGCAAGTGACTTCACACCCGCAGGTCCGCACACCCGCGGCACTGAGACTGACGCGCCGTGCGACCACGGCCGCGATCGCCACCGTGCTCGCGGTGACCGCGGCCCCGGTGGCCTCGGCGCAGCCCGCCGTCGACCAGGGCGCGCCCGAGTACTACGACAGCGGTCTCGCACCGACGCCCTACATGGGCTGGAACACCTACTACGGGCTGGGCGCACCCACCGAACAGCAGGTGCGCTCCGTCGCGGACAAGCTGGTCAGCAGCGGTCTGCGTGACAGCGGTTACGGCATCGTGTGGCTCGACGGCGGATGGCAGGCGGACAACCCGCGGGACGCGCAGGGAAGGCTGGTCGCCCATCCGGACCGCTTCCCCTCCGGCATCCCGGCGCTGGTCTCCTACCTCCACAAGCGTGGCCTGAAGGCGGGCATCTACACCGACGCCGGCGCCTACGACGGAGGCAAGAGCTGTGGCCTCGGCAGCCGGGGCCACTACGAGCAGGACGCGCGGCAGTTCGCCGGCTGGAAGATCGACGCGGTCAAGGTCGACTTCCTGTGCGGGATCGGCGCCAAGCTCGATCCGGGCCCGGCGTTCAAGGAGTTCAGCGACGCGGTGGCCAAGTCGGGCCGGAAGATGCTGCTGAACCTGTGCAACCCGCTCACCGACGACTGGGGCCTGCCGCACACACCGGAACAGGACGCCCACAACTCGTACGTCTACGCTCCGACGATCGCCGACTCCTGGCGCACCGGTACGGACATCGCGTGGGGCACCCCGAGCCCCGGCCAGTGGCCCAACGTGCTGCGCAACATGGACGCGAACGCCTGGCACCCGGAGGCGCAGGGCCCCGGCCACTACAACGACCCCGACTACCTCATCCCCATGCGGCGCATGGGCGACGGCTCCCTGGAGCTGACGCAGGAGGAGTCCACCACCCAGTTCGTGATGTGGGCCGAGATGGGTTCACCGCTCGTCCTCGGCTCCGACCCGCGCACCCTGTCGGACTCGATGATCAAGACGCTGAGCAACCCGGAGATCATCGCCGTCGACCAGGACCCCCTCGCCGTCCAGGGCGTACGGGTGGCCACCGACTCCGTCGGCGACGTCTACAGCAAGGTCCTCTCCGGTCGGGGCAGCCGCGCGGTCGTGCTGCTCAACCGCTCCGACCAGCCGGCCGAACGCACCGTCCGGTTCTCCGACGTCGGGCTCGGCGGCGCGGTACGCGTCCGTGACCTGCGGGAGCGGACCGACCGGGGTGACCACACTGACGAGTACACCGTCACGGTCCCCGCGCACGGCACCGCGTTCCTGAAGCTGACCGGTGCGGACGCGCTGCCCGGCAGCAGCCTCGGTCAACGGGCCACGGCGAGCCCGGCGGTGGTGCGCGACGGCGACACGCTCGCGACCTTCCTGCGCGGACCGCACGGATCGCTCGTCCAGCACACGACGTCCGGCGACGCCGGGGGCAGGCGCGTGACGCGTGACCTGGGTGGTCCGACGACGGGCGGGATCCTGGGCCAGCCCGCGGCGTACGCGTCGGCCGGCGGCCGCATCGACGTCTTCGTACGCGGCACCGACTCCCGGGTGTACCGGAAGGTCTTCAGCGACGGACGCTGGGGTGCCTGGCGGAGCCTGGGCGGCCGGGTGACCGACGCGCCGTCGGTGGCCTTCACCGACCCGGAGCACTGGACGCTGTTCGCCCGCGGGACCGAGGGGCAGGTCGTGCAGCGCGAGGCGTCGTCGTCCGAGTGGTCCTCGCTGGGCGCCCCCGACGGCCGGCAGGTGTACGGGCGGCCGTCCGCCGTCGTCGACGCCCAGGGGCGGACTCAGGTGGCGATCCGCACGGCCGCGGACGACGTCTGGACCCGGTCCCGGCCGGCGTCGGGGGAGTGGTCGCCGTGGACGTCGGTCGGCGGGACCGTCAGCGGCAGTCCGACGCTGGTCGTCGTAGGGGACGCCGTGCTGCTGTACGCGCGGGCGGGCGACTACACGCTCTGGCAGCAGCGGTACGAGAACGGCGCCTGGCAGGGCTGGAGCAAGCGGCAGGAGTTCCCCAGCGGGGCCTTTGACGGCGCGATCGGAGCGGTGGGCGGACCGGGCGGCACGGTCGACGCGGTGTTCCGCGGCGTCGACGGCTACGTCCACCGGATCCAGTTCAAATAAATTAGTAATTATTCTTGACGTGGTGTGAGCGCCACGCGAACCTGGATCCGCGCGAGCGGGCCCGGCCTCCAGCAAGGCCCACCCCGCTCGCGCGGATCCGCAGGGAGCACTCCATGACGAACCATCAGCCCAATCGTCGCCGGTTCCTCGCCGGACTCGGCGCCGCTGGGACGGCCGCGCTGCTCAGCGGCTGTGTCACCTCCACCTCCTCGGGCAAGAGCTCTTCCAAGGGCGCGGTGACCCTCCAGTCCAACCTCTCCGCCCCCCAGGCCAAGGCCGCGATGGAGGACGTCGTCGCCGCCTACGCCAAGAAGGGATCGGGAAGCGCCAGTCTCAACACCGTCGCCGCGGAGACCTTCCGCACCCAGCTGCCGACGTACCTCACCTCCGCCAACCCGCCGGACGTGTACACCTGGTACCCCGGCTCGGTGGCCGACGCCTACGCCAAGAAGAACCTGCTGCTCGACCTCGACGAGGTCTGGGCCTCGCCCGATCTGAAGAAGTACTCCAAGGCGCTGCAGTCGCTGTGCACCGCGACCTCCGGCAAGAAGGTCTTCGTTCCCGCCACCTACTACTGGTGGGGCATGTTCTACCGGAAGTCCAACTTCGCCAAGTGGGGCGTGAGCGAGCCCAAGAGCTGGGACGACTTCCTCGACCTGTGCGACAAGCTCAAGAGCAAGGGCGTCGCCCCGATCGGGCTCGGCGCGGGCGGCAACACCGCCTGGGTGGCCTCGGCCTGGTTCGACTACCTCGACATCCGCATCAACGGCGCTCAGTACCACCGCGAACTCCTCGCCGGCAAGCACCGGTTCGACGACCCCGAGGTGCGCAAGGTCTTCGACCGCTGGCAGGAGGTGCTGCCGTACTTCGACCCGAACGGCGCCGCCGTCCCCTTCCAGGACGCCACGACCGCCCTGCTCAACGGCCGCAGCGGCATGATGCTCATCGGCACCTTCTTCGCCGACGCCGCGCCCAAGGACGCCCTGGACGACATCGACTTCTTCCGCTTCCCCGTCATCGACACGAAGATCCCGCTCGCCGAGGAAGCCCCCACCGACGGCTACTTCGCCAGCGCCCGCACCGGCCGTCATGACCAGGTCGTCGACCTGCTGCGCTACCTCGCCACCGCCGAGTCCCAGGAGAGCTACATCAAGGGTTCCTCGGGCACCGTCCTGCCCTGCAACCCGGACGCGAAGGACTCCGGCACCGCCCTGGTGAAGAAGGGCCGCGCGCACATCGAGGAAGCCGTCGAGATCACCCAGTTCTTCAACCGGGACTCCAGCGACGCCCTCCAGCCCACCGCGGACACCGCACTGACCAAGTTCCTGGCCAAGCCGAAGTCCATCGGCGGCATCCTGACCGACTGGCAGCGCGAAGCCGAGAAGATCTGGAACGCCTGACGTGGCCGTTCTGACCGCACCCGTACGGAAGTCCCCGGCTCCGCCGTCGCCCCGCGGCAGGCGGACCGGCGGACCGCGCCGCACATCCCCGATGGTGCTTGCCTTCGTCCTCGTTCCGCTGCTCGCCGAAGCGGTATGGGTCTTCTGGCCCGCCCTGCAGGGCTTCTACCTCTCCCTCACCCGTTGGGACGGCGTCTCCGCACCGCGGTTCGTGGGCCTGGACAACTTCCGGGAGATGGCCCACGACGAGGTCTTCCGCGGCGCGGCCGGCAACACCGTGCTGTGGCTCGTGCTCTTCGGCGGCCTGTCCGCCCTGCTCGGTCTGGCCGCCGCGCTGCTGCTCCAGCAGGAGCGGCGCGGCGTCGGCTTCTACCGGGCGGCCCTGTTCCTGCCGGTCGTGTTCTCCCTGGTCGCCACCGCTCTCGTCTGGCAGGCGATCTACCAGCCCGACGGTGTTCTCAACCAACTCCTGGAGTCGGTCGGCCTCGGCAGCCTGCGCCACGCCTGGCTCGCCGACCAGGACACCGCCCTGTACGCCGTGATCGTGCCCGCGCTGTGGCGGCAGATCGGTTACGTCATGGTCCTCTACCTCGCCGGTCTCAAGGGCATTGACCCGGCCCTGTACGAGGCGGCCAAGGTCGACGGCGCCGGCGCCTGGCAGCGCTTCCGCCACGTCACACTGCCCCAGCTGCGCAGCGTCAACGCGGTCGTCCTGTCCGTCATCGTCATCGACTCGCTGCGTTCCTTCGACGTCGTGTGGTCGCTGACCCGCGGCGGCCCCTACCACTCGTCGGAGTTGCTGAGCACCTACATGTACTCCACCGCCTTCCAGTCCCTGCGACTGGGCTACGGATCCGCCCTGGCCGTCGTCATCTTCGTCCTCGCGTTCGGCGTCATCGCCTCCTACCTCGTCCGCGCGTTCCGGGAGGCCGACTGATGGCCACCACCTCCACGGCGCTGCGCCGCAGGCGGGCCGCCACCGCGGGATTCCACCTCGGCGCCGGGGCCCTGGCCGTCCTGTGGCTGCTGCCCATCGCCCTGGTCCTGGTGACCAGTCTGCGCACCTTCGACGACATCGCCGCGCACGGACTGGGCAGTTGGCCACACTCCTTCACCCTCGCCAACTTCGGCCAGGCCTGGAGCGACGGCGGTCAGCAGCGCGCCCTGATCAACAGCCTGCTGGTCACCGTGCCGTGCGTCCTGGTGACGCTCGCACTGGCCTCGATGGCCGCGTTCGCGCTCAGCCGCTACGAACTCCCCTTCCGCCGCTCCTTGTTGCTGCTCATGCTGGGCGGCAACCTGCTCCCGCCGCAGATCCTGCTCATCCCCGTCTCCAAGCTGAGCGAGATGATGGGCGTCTACGACACCCTGCCCGCACTCATCGGTGTGCAGATCGGCTTCGGCGTCGGCTTCTACGTCTTCGTCCTGCACGGCTTCATGCGCGCCATCCCCGTGGAGATCCAGCAGGCGGCGGTCGTCGACGGCGCCGGACCGTGGCAGATCTTCTGGCGGATCATCCTGCCCCTGGCCCGCCCCGCCCTGGCGGCCCTCAGCGCGCTGTCCTTCACCTGGATCTTCAACGACCTGCTGTGGGCGATCACCGTGCTGCGCAGCGACACCAAGATGCCGATCACCGCGGCGCTCATCGGACTGCAAGGACAGTACGTGTCGATGTGGAACGTGATCGCCGCCGGCTCCGTCATCGCCGCCGCACCCACCGTGGCCGTCTTCCTCCGGTTCCAGCGGCACTTCGTGGCCGGCCTCAACCTGGGAGCGGTGAAGTGACCTCCGACCGGCGCTGGACCCTGCGCACCGAGCACACCAGCTACACCGTCCGGCTGTCCCCGGACGGCCCGTGGGCCGAACTCGACGCCTGGGGCCCGCTCGGCGTCGAGGACGGACCCTCCGCCCTCGACTGGTCCCGTCGCACCCACTTCATCACGCCTGCGGACGCGGCGCCCGCCGAGTACCTGCCGTACGGGCTGCGGCCGTTCACGGGATCCGAGCTGATGGCGTCGCGCCCCGGTCAGGAGCGGGGCGTGTGGTGGGACTTCGCCGGTGCGGAGGAGGGGGAGGGGAGCCTGCGGCTCGCGTTCGCCGACGACGTCCTGGGCCTGCGTACGGTCCTGTGCTACGCGACGGTGCCGGGCACGGACGTGATCCTCCGCTGGACCGAACTGACCTCCACGGAAGAACTTCGCCTGGAGCGCCTCGACTCGGCCGCCGTGAACGTCCCCGTCACCGGCCCGGCCCGGCTGACGTACCTCGCCGGCCAGTGGTCGCAGGAGTTCCAGCGCATCCAACTCGACCTGCCCAGGGGCACGTTCACCATGGGCAGTCTCCAGGGCGCGCCCGGGCACGCGTACGCCCCCTGGCTCGCCGTGCAGGACGGGGACGGCCAGGCGGCTTACGGCATCGCCCTCGAATGGTCGGGTAACTGGCACATCACCGCGCAGGCCGAGCCGGGCGGCATCCTGCGCGTCCGCGCCGGGCGCGTCCCGCACGAAGGCGTCGTGGTCCTGGCCCCCGGCGAGACCCTCACCACCCCACGCCTCGCGTGCGCCTTCAGTCCGGACGGCCTCGACGGACTCTCCCGCGTCTGGCACCGCTACGAACGCCACCTCACCGGCGAGCGGCTGAGCCGCCCCCGCAAGGTGCTCTACAACTCCTGGGAGGCCACTGGCTTCGACGTCGAAGCGGCCGGGCAACTGGAGCTGGCCAAGGTGGCCGCCGACATCGGGGCCGAGCTGTTCGTCGTGGACGACGGATGGTTCACCGGCCGTGCCGACGACACCGGGGGACTGGGTGACTGGCACCCGGACCCGGCGGCGTTCCCGCAGGGCTTCGACCGCTTCGTCGAGGACGTCCGGGCACTCGGGCTGGACTTCGGCCTGTGGGTCGAGCCCGAAGCCGTCAGCCCGGCAAGTCGCCTGTACGCCGAACACCCCGAGTGGGTCTACCGGATCGACGGCCGCCCCGGCCGCCTGGTCCGCAACCAGCTGCTGCTCGACCTGGGCCGCACGGACGTCCAGGACTTCGTCATAGGCACCCTGGACCGGCTGCTCACCGAGCACGACATCAGCTACCTGAAGTGGGACATGAACCGGCCGCCCACCGAGCGCGGCCGCCCCGGCGACGAGCGCCCCGACCACCTCGACCTGGATGCCCGGCACGTCGACGGCTACCTGCGCGTCCTGGACCATCTGCGCGCGGCCCACCCCGCCGTCACGATCGAGGGCTGCGCGGGCGGCGGTGCCCGTATCGAGCACGCGACCATCGCCCGCACCGATGTCGTCTGGCCCAGTGACAACACCGCCCCACTGGACAGGCTGTCCATCCAGTACGGCTTTCTGCACGCCCACGCCCCGCACGTCATGAGCTCCTGGGTCACCGACGCCCCCGGCATCTTCGACCCGCGCCCGCGCAGCCTTGCCTTCCGCTTCGTCAACGCCATGTGCGGGGTCCTGGGCATCGGCGCGGACCTGCGCGCCTGGACGCCCGAGCAGCGTGCCGAGGCCGCCCACTGGATCGCCCGCTACAAGGACGTCCGGGACGTCGTCCACCGGGGGGACGCCCGGGTCCTCGGCACCCCGCAGGACGTCACCTTCGGTGTGCAGTACGACGATCCGCAGTCAGGGCGCACCGTCGTCGCGGCCCTCAGCACGGGGCGGCTCGACGGCGCCCCACTGGTGCCCGGGCGCCCCGCCCGGCTCCGGCTGCGTGGCCTCGCGCCCGAGGCCCGCTATCGCGATGCGGAGTCGGGACGCACGTACAGCGGAGCGCATCTGCTCCACTATGGGCTGCCCTTCGCCTGGAGCGCCGACCACGACGCCGAACTCGTGGTGCTGACATGGCAGTGAACCGGTCGGCATATGTTTTCAGGACGGCCGATCAGCCGTCCCCCGCCCACAGAGGAGTCGAACCCCCACGATGGAGCAGTCCGCACGACGGCCCGGCGCCCGCTTCACGGGACGCACGGCCGTGGTCACCGGAGCGGCCTCCGGCATCGGAGCCGCCACGGCGGTCCGTCTCGCCCAGGAGGGAGCCGCCGTCGTGATCGCCGACGTCGTCGAGGAACAGGGCGAGGCGGTCGCCACACGGATCGCCGAGGCCGGCGGCCTCGCCCGGTTCGTGAGAGCCGACGTCGCGGCGGAGGACGACTGGACACGGATCATGGCCACCGCCCACGACTTCGGACCTGTGGACGTCCTCGTCAGCAACGCCTACACCGTCGAGGTGGCACCGGCCCACGAGACGTCCCTCGCCTCGTGGCAGCGGCAGCTCGCCGTCAACCTCACCGGCAGCTTCCTCGGCTTCCGGACGGTCCTGCCCGATCTGCGGGACCGCCGGGGCGCGCTGGTGCTGACCTCGTCCGTCCACGCCCACAAGGGCATCCCCGGCCATCCCGCCTATGCCGCGTCCAAGGGCGCCTTGCTGTCCCTGTGCAGTCAACTCGCCGTCGAGTACGGGCCCGAGGTCCGCGTCAACGCCGTCCTGCCAGGACCCATCCTGACCGCCGCGTGGGACCGGGTCCCGCCCGAGGACCGGGAGCGCAGCGTCGCCGAAACGGCGATGCGCCGCTTCGGGTCCCCCGAGGAGGTGGCCGCTGCCATCGCGTTCCTCAGCGCCGACGAAGCCTCCTACATCACCGGGACGAGTCTCGTCGTGGACGGAGGCTGGAGCGTCGTCAAGGCCTCCGCATGACCACGCTCCCCACTCATCAGAAAGGCTGTACGACATGACGCCCTACGCCCGTCGCGGCGTACACGGCCAGACCGTGGAACTCCTCGCCCGCCGCATTCTGGGCGGTGAGATCCCCGAGGGGGCCACGCTGGACCTGGTGGCGCTGCAGAGCGAACTGGACGTGAGTCTGACCGCCCTGCGCGAGTCGCTCAAGGTCCTCGCCGCCAAGGGGATGGTCGACGCCCGCCAGCGGCGCGGCACCTTCGTGCGCTCCCGCGCCGAGTGGAACCTGCTCGACGCCGACGTGCTGCGCTGGCAGTTCGAGGGCGGCCGCACCACCGAGGCCGACCGGGCGCTGCTGCACAACCTCGCCGAGGTGCGCGCCATCATCGAACCGGCCGCCGTGCGGCTGGCCGCCGAACGCCGCACCGACGCCGACCTGGCCGCCCTGGAGGACGCCCTGGTGGCGATGGGGGAGCAGGACACCGACGCCGCCCACGCCGTCGAGGCCGACCTCCAGTTCCACCGTGCCCTGCTCAACGCCACCCACAACGAACTCCTCGAACGCATGGAGATGGTGATCGAGTCCGGGCTGGCCCACCGCGATCGCATCGTGCACAGCTCCCCCCACAGCGAGGACCCGGTCCCGGCCCACCGCGCCGTCCTGGACGCCGTACGCGACCGGGATCCGCAGGCCGCCGAGGCCGCCATGCGGGCCCTGCTCGACCAGGCCGGACGCGATCTGGACCGCGTCGACACCTCCGATGAAACGGAAGGCCCCCGGTCTCAGTGAAGCTCACCCGTATCGAAACCTTCCTGGTCCCGCCCCGCTGGCTGTTCTGCCGCGTCGAGACCGACGAGGGCGTGGTCGGCTGGGGCGAACCGGTCGTCGAAGGGCGCGCCGAGGTCGTCCGCGCCGCCGTCGAGGTCCTGGCCGAGTACCTCGTCGGCCAGGATCCCCTGCGCATCCAGGACCACTGGCAGGTACTCACCAAGGGCGGCTTCTACCGGGGCGGCCCGGTCCTCTCCAGCGCCGTCGCCGGCCTCGACCAGGCCCTGTGGGACATAGCCGGGAAGACCTACGGCGCTCCCGTGCACGCCCTGCTGGGCGGTCCGGTGCGCGACCGCGTCCGGGTCTACGCCTGGGTCGGCGGCGACGAACCCGCCGAGCTGACGGAGCAGATAGCCGCCCAGGTCGAGGCAGGCTTCACCGCGGTCAAGATGAACGCGGCCGGAGTCACCTCGCCGGTCCCCACGGCCGCCGAGACCGCCGCGGTCGTCGCCCGCGTGGCAGCCGCCCGGGAGGCCCTCGGCCCCGACAGGGACGTCGCCGTCGACTTCCACGGCCGCTTCAGTGCCGCCGCCGCACGCCGTGTCCTGGCCGAACTCGCCCCGCTGCACCCGCTGTTCGTGGAGGAACCCGTCGTGCCCGAGCAGGGCCACCTGCTGGCCGGCCTGGTCGCCGCGAGCCCGGTTCCCCTCGCCACCGGTGAACGCCTCTACAGCCGTGCCGAGTTCCTGCCCGCACTCGCCGCGGGCATCGCGGTCGCCCAGCCGGACCTGTCCCACGCCGGCGGCATCTCGGAGGTGCACCGCATCGCCTCGCTCGCCGAGGCCTACGGCGCCCAGCTCGCCCCGCACTGTCCGCTGGGCCCGATCGCGCTCGCCGCCAGCTTGCAGGTCGCGTTCGCCACGCCGAACTTCCTGATCCAGGAGCAGAGCCGGGGCATCCACTACAACAAAGACATCGATCTGCTGTCCTACCTGGTCGACCCCGAGCCGTTCCGGTTCGTCGACGGGCACGCCGCTCGCCGCGACGCCCCGGGCCTCGGCATCACCATCGACGAGGACGCCGTACGAGCCGCCGACCGCACCGGACACAGCTGGCGCAACCCCGTGTGGCGGCACGCCGACGGCTCCTTCGCGGAGTGGTGAGCGTGCCCCTGGACATCGTCACCGACCTTGCCCACGGCGGCCGTTGGACCTCACTGCGCACGGCGGGGCGCGAATGTGGCGGCGCGAGGCACCCGAGCGGGAGGGCGTGTCACCCGGCGTCCCTTTCGTGGACGCGGGCGGGCTGGAGGAGTGCGTTCCCACGGTCCGCGGTCTGCCCGACCACGGCGACGCCTGGTCCCGGCCCTGGACGCGGGACGGGGACGCGGACGTCGTCCACTGCGAGCGCTTCACCCTGACGCGCACGATCCGCGGCACCGCCGACGGAGCCGAGGCCGACTACGTGCTGACAGCCGACACGGGATTCCGCTTCGTGTGGGCCGCGCACGCCCTGCTGGATCTCTCCGACCGCGCGACGCTGCACCTGCGCGACCGGGCGCGCACCCGTCTCTTCCCCGAGGCCGCCCCGCTGCTCGAGCGGGAGTGGCCGGCGGGTGCCCCGTGGGTGGAGGGCGGCTGGCCCGCCCCCTGCGGACTGCGCCTGGACCACCTGGGTCCGGACGACGGCACCGCGGTCGGGGCCGTCGTGGACGCCTCCCGCTGCTGCGTTCACGACGACGCGGACCGACTGTCCCTGGCTGTCGAAGCCGACGGGCAGCCCCTGTCCGTCGCGCTGTGGCGCAACCTGGGCGGCTTTCCCGACGGACGCCCCTACCGCAGCACGGGCGTCGAGCCGATGCTCGGCCGCGTCTTCGACCTGAACGAGGCAGAGCCCGGCGACGCCGCGCGGGTACCTGCCTCGGGCGAGGTGCGGTGGCGGCTGACGCTGACCGCGAACTGCCACTGCCCCTGAACCGACCTGTGTGACAAGGAGCTTTTCGCCCATGGATCTCCGAGCGGCCCTGGCCGCCCACCGCCTGCTCGCGATCGTCCGCGGCACCGATCCCGAGGCCGCGGTGCGCACCGTACTGGCCCTGGCCGACGAAGGCGTCGAGCTGATCGAGGTGTCCTTGAGCGGCAAGGACACCCTGGCCGTCATCGAGCGGGCGCGTACGGCGCTCGGTCCCGACCGTCCTCTGGGCGCCGGTACGGTCCTGACCGCCGACGACGCGCGGGCCGCCCAGCGGGCCGGCGCGGACTTCATCGTCACCCCGGCGCTCGGCGACGGCGTCGACACGGCCCGCGAACTGGGCCTGCCGGTCCTGGCGGGGGTCATGACCCCGACCGAGATCGTGGCCGCACGGACCGCCGGCGCCACCGCGCTGAAGATCTTCCCGGCCGCCCAGGCCGGAGGCCCCGGCTATCTCAAGGCCCTGCGCGGACCGTTCCCGCAGGAGCTCTTCATACCGGTGGGCGGCGTGGACGAGGCGGCCGCCCGGGCATATCTGGCCGCCGGCGCGAGCGCGGTCGGAGTCGGCTCGCCCCTGGTCGGCGACGCCGCCGACGGCGGCAGCCTGACCGCGTTGCGTGACCGCGCCCGTGCCTTCCTCACCGCTTGCCGGAAGGACACGCCGTGACCGAACCAGCCGGGCGTGCCGAGGGCGCAGCCCATGCCGAACAGGGAGTGGAGGCCAAAGCCGTGGATGACGCCGCGGGAGCGCCCCAAGTCGAAGCCCTCCGCCCCGACCGTCTCGAACTCGGCGAGGGCATCCGCTGGACGGAGCACGGCATCGTGCTCGTGGACATCCTCGCGGGACGTCTGCTCGCCGCCGCCGGCGAACCCACCGACCCGCTCCGACAACTGGCCCAACTGCCCGTGCCGCTTGGCGCGGTGGCCCCCGTGGCCGGAGCTCCCGGCACCTGGATCGCCGCCGCGGGCACCGGGATCTGCCTGCTCGGCCCCGACGGGGCGACGAGGTGGCTGGGCCGGCCCGAGGCGGACGCCGCACGGCCCATGCGCATGAACGACGCGAGCGCCGATCCGCTCGGCCGCTTCTGGGCGGGCAGCATGGCCTACGACGCCGAGGAGGGCGCTGGCTCCCTCTACCGGGTGGACCACGACGGCACGGTGACCCGCGTCCTCGACGGCATCACCGTGCCGAACGGGCCCGCGTTCACCGCCGACGGAGACACCTTGTACCTGGCCGACAGCGTCCTGGGAGTCGTCCGGCGCCACCCCGTCGACCCGGTCACCGGCGGCCTCGGGACCCCGGAGGTGTTCGTCACCGTCGACGACGGCAGCCCCGACGGCATGGTGGTGGACGTTGAAGGTGCCCTGTGGGTCGCGGTGTGGGGCACAGGAACCGTACGCCGCTATCTGCCCGACGGCAGCCTCGACCGCACGCTCCGCATCCCCGCACGGCAGCCCGCCGGCGTGTGCCTGGAGGGGAACCTCCTGCACATCACGACCGCCCGGGTGGGACTCACCGTACCCGGCCCTCGCGACGGCGCCGTGTTCACCGCTCGGGTCGACGTGCCGGGCCGCCCGGCGGCCGCCTACCGCCACCGGGCACCGGTTCCGGGTGCGGGGGATGCGTCATGACGGACATCTGGCGTCCCCGCGAGGGAACGGTGGTCTGCATCGGGGAGACCATGGCCGCCCTGGCCCCCGCTCCGTCCCGGTCGCTGGAGACCGCGGATGACCTGCGGGTTTCGGTGGCCGGGGCTGAGTCCAACGTGGCGATGTACCTCGCGGACCTGGGCGTCCCCGTGTCCTGGCTCTCGGCGCTGGGCGACGACGCGTTGGGGCGCAGAGTGCTCACCGCGGTCAGCGCGGCCGGAGTCGACGTCGGCGGCGTGCGCCAGGACCCCCTGCGGCCCACGGGCCTGCTCGTGAAGGAGCCCACCGGGAGCCGTACCCGCGTCCACTACTACCGCGGCAACTCTGCGGCCTCGGCCATGGGGCCCGACGTACTGGACGACGCGCGACTGCGGGCGGCCTCCCTGGTGCACATCACGGGCGTGACCCCGGCATTGTCCCCGTCCTGCCGCAGCCTGACCGTCGCGGCGCTCACCACCCCGCCCGGCGAACGTCCGTATGCCATCAGCTTCGACGTGAACCACCGCCCGGCACTGTGGCCGCCCGGGGCGGCCGCCCCCGTGCTGAGAGACCTGGCCGACCGCGCCGACACCACCTTCGTCGGCCTCGACGAGGCGCAGGAACTGTGGGGCGCGGACCTCGAACCGGCCGACGTACGCGCTTTGTTGCCGCACCCGCGCCTCCTGGTGGTCAAGGACGGCAGTCGTACGGCCACCGCCTTCGGCGACTTCGGGGACGAGGACAGCCGGACCGTGCCCGCGCTGCGCACCGACGTGGTGGAGCCGGTCGGCGCGGGCGACGCCTTCGCCGCCGGGTTCCTGGCCGGCCTGCTGCGCGGCGAGGACATCGAGCGTACGCTCCGACTCGGACACATCACGGCCACGTCGGCCCTCAAGGTGACGGGCGACCGCGGACCCCTGCCGGATGACGCCCGCGTCGCGCGCCTCCTGGACCTGCCGAAGCACGAGTGGGCCGCCCTACCGGGCGAACCCATGCCTTGAGGCGCAGTGCACGGGGCAGCCCCGCGCCGGGGAATCCCAGTGCCGGACAGTGAGTGTGTCTCATCCGGCTTGGGCGGCCAATGGACAGGCGCCCGAAGGGCCTCAGGCGCTGAGTGCCTGCTTCAGTGCGTCGAGACCGTCCGCGTAGATGCCCTGGAACAGTGCCACGGCCTCGTCGTCGGCGACGCCGACCGGGGTGAATGAGCCGGACCACTCCACTTGGGACCCGCTTTCTCCAGGCACCCCGTGCACGGTGAGGGTGGAGAGATAGTCAGTGACCGGGAAGGGGGCGCTCAGGATGGAGTAGGTGTAGGAGCGGGCCTTGTTGTCGAAGGCTTCGAGGCGTTCGACGATGACGCCGCCGTCGTCGTTGGCGAGGCTGCGGACGCGGCCGCCCTCGCTGAGCTTGCTGACGGGGATATAGGGGAGCCAGTCGGGCAGCGAGTCGAAGCCGCCGATGAGCTGCCATACACGGGCGGGGGAGACCGGAACGTCAATGTGAGCGGCGGTGGTGGCCATTGTCCTCTCCTGGGTGGTGCGGTGCCGGGCAGGCAGTTGGTCAGGCGGTGGGCAGGGGTGCGGTGGGGGAGATGAGCTTCTCTTCACGCAGGGCGGTCCAGAACGCGGCGGGGATCTTCTCGTCGAGGGCAGCGACATCTTCGGAGATGCGGCTCGGCTTGGTGGCGCCGGGTATGACCGCGGCGGACGCGGGGTGTGACAGGGCGAACTGCAGTGCGGCGGACTTGATGCTGATGCCGTGCTGCTGGGCGAGCTTCTTGATGCGTTCGACCTTGGCGATGATTTCCGGCGCTGCCTTCTGGTACTCGAAGTGCTGGCCGCCGGCCAGAACGCCCGAGCTGTAGGGTCCGCCGACCACCATGTCCACGCCCTGCTGGACGGCCGTGGGCAGGAGCCGCTGGAGAGCGTGCTCGTGGTCGAGGAGGGTGTACCGGCCCGCGAGGAGGAAGGCGTCGGGCTGGGGCTCGTCCAGATCGAGAGTCAGCTCGATGGGCTCCACGCGGTTGACGCCAAGGCCCCAGGCCTTGATGACGCCTTCTTCGCGCAGTTTGGTCAGAACGCGGAACGCTCCCGTGCGTGCGGACTCGTAGACGGACAGCCACTCGTCGCCGTGGAAGTCCTTCGCGACATCATGGACCCACACGATGTCCAGCCGGTCTGTCTTGAGCCGCTCGAGGCTGTCCTCGATCGAGCGCAGGGTGGCGTCGGCCGTGTAGACGTCGACCATCTTGTTGGGGCGGCCGAACTCGAACAGCCCGCCCTTCTCGCCGAGGTCGCGTGTGGCGGGGTCTTCGATCTCGTCGTAGATGACCCGGCCGACCTTGGTGCTCAGCACGTACTCGTCGCGAGGGTGCTGGGCGAGCACCTCACCCAGGCGGATCTCGGCGAGCCCGGCCCCGTAGAACGGGGCGCTGTCGAAGTAGCGGATGCCGTGGTCCCAGGCAGCGGCGACGGTCGCGGCCGCCTCCTCCTCCGGTATGTCACGGAACATGTTGCCCAGCGGTGCCGTACCGAAGCCAAGACGTCCGGGCAGCAGAGACTTGATGCTCATGGCGGAGTTCCTTGCAGTGTTGATTGCGATGACCGTGCGTGCCGGATATGCAATGAAATATGCAACCCGTCGGCCTTGTGTGTTCGAGACTAGAAGCGAAACTTGAGACTGTCCAAGACGGATTTGGACGCACTTGAGTCTCTGGAGGTCTCTTCTGCTTGACCTGCGAAAACTCCACTGTTTCGCGGCTTCGCCGAGGAGGAACAGGCTGCCGGCGGCTCCAGGAATCGCTCCCCGGTTCACTCAACGCCGCACCCTTGCCGAAGAACACCACTGGCGTGCGAACCAGCCGACAGCAGTCCTGGGCTGGAACGTGGCGGTGTTCGGCATCGGATACGTCGGGCCAGTGCAGCTGGCGCCCGTGTACCGGGCGCTGCGCAAGGCGTTCGAGGACGGCAAGAACGAGCCGGGGCGGCGGATTTCTACTACGGCGAGATGGAGATGCGCCGCCACGACCGCACCGGCACCACCCGCGCCGAACGCGGGCTGCTCCACGGCTACTGGCTGCTGTCCGGCTATGGCCTGCGCGCCTCCAGGACTCTGGGCTGGCTTGCTGCCGCCATGCTCGTCACCATCGTGCTGCTGATGGGCTTCGGGCTCCCGAAGGACTCCCCGAAGCAGGAAGCGACCGGCACCGTGCCGCCCGGCGGCGGCAAGGTCACCTTCGAGATCGACAAGGCTGATCCCCAGAACCCCACCGGGGACAGGTCCACCGGCGAGCGCTTCGAGAAGACCCTGAACGTCACGCTCAACTCGGTGGTGTTCCGCTCTTCCGGACAGGACCTGACCACCGCTGGCACCTACATCGAGATGGCGTCCCGCGTCACCGAGCCCGTCCTTCTGGGCTTGGCGGTCCTGGCGGTCCGTAACCGCGTCAAACGCTGACCCAGCCAGCCCACGGCCAGGGGTCGGCAGTGTCCCGGGCGAGGGCTTCGTGCGGGGAGACCGGCAAGGCGGACGTCCACGAGCTGCCGCCTGCAAAAAACGCGAAGAAGTAGCTGGCCAAGAGGGCGGCAGCGGAAAAGACCACCGCCGAGAAGACCACCGCCAGGAGAGCGACTGCGAAGAAGGTGGCCGCCAGGAAGCCCCATCGCACCGCCTAGGCGGCCCGAAGCCGCGCTTGGAGGGCAGATGGAGGTGCGGGCCTCCGTTCCGAGATTCCCCCCGAGCCGGCGCGGAGGTCCGCCCGCCCGGGGTGGCCGCACGGGGAATGGTTTCGGGGTCCGGATGGTTGATGCAGGCGTGGTTGTGAAGGGGACAGTGTCCCCGGGCCTCACCTATTGCCTGCAGGGACGATCGTTCGGCTGAAGCCCTGCAGTGCCTTCCGCCGCGTAGGCGACTGCCCTTCGCGACCACGTTTTTCGTCTGTGGCCCCGGTTGCGGCACTCGTGCCGTCCGGGGCCGCATGCGTTTTGGGGCTGGTGCGTGACGTGTCGTCGCGGGACGCGTTGCGACGGTCATGGACGACGATCACGACCGCTTCGAGCTCGACGAGATCGACTTTGCGCGGCGGGGGAGTGGCCATGGCGACGGGTTACGTTGGGTCCAGGAATAGCCCGAGTACGGCCGCCGCGCACTCTTTGCAGGCGACTGTCTCGGCCGTTGAGCGCAGCACGTCGAGCGCCTCGAACAGGTCTTGCTCCGGTCCGCCGGCGGGCGCATCGGGGCAGTCCCAGACGCCCACCCACCCCGACCGCCCGACAGACCTGTCACCAACACCCCATGCAGCGCCGTCTTCATGACGACAGGCCCGACCAGGGGGCGGACACCCCGACCATGATCCCGACCACGACAGGTCAGCGTGCTGGCGTACCTCGCCGATCGCCGCGCCCGGCGTTCCTTGAGGAAGCTGTCTGGGTGGGTGCCTTCTTCGCCGTCTTTCGTGCCGCGGCCTTCCTCGCAGGGTTGGTCGGCGCCGCGTGCATGTCTGCGTGGCCCGTCTCGCCGCGTGCCGCGTGGGCCTGGTCGACGGACTGCTGCAGCGCGGCCATCAGGTCCACCAGCTGGCCCGGCCGGGCCGTCGGCTCCAGGACCTGCGGCAGCTGGCGGTCTTCCTGCTTGGCCTTGATCACCGCGTGCAGGGCGTCGGTGTAGTGGTCGGCGAACTGGGGGCCTTCGAGGCTGTCGAGCGTCCTGGCCTCGATCAGGGCCAGGGCCTCCTCGATCTCGTCCTCGTCCAGCTGGACCGGCGCGGGGAACGCTGCAGCGGGGTCGCGGATTTCATCTGGCCACAGCAGCCCGTGCAAGGCGATCACCTCTCCGCGGACCCGGAGCAGACCGAGCCGCTCACGGCCGTGCCACGCGTACCGGACGACCGCGACCCGTGACGCGCGCTCCAAGGCCATCCGCAGTACTGGTGATCCCGGCTATCCGTAACTGCGGAGTTGGGCCGCCGGGTGGCCGATCTCGGGACGCCTTCGTTACTCGTACACGGAGGTCACCGGCCGGCGGTGCAGGTGCAGGAACAGCCAGTCCGCCAGTCGGCTGCGGCGAGGACGTCGATCTGCCGTTCCAGCTTCTGGCTGCCGGTCGAAACCTGGGCGTGCAATCTTCAGAAGACGAAGGTTCCTTGAAGGTCCGAGCGCGGTCAGATGGTGGCCGACACGCGTGCGTCGTACTGGGCCACGGTCTCGTCTCGGGACCGAGAGCCACCATGTGACGTGCTGCAGCGGCGGGGAGGCGGTGCGCCCTCCCAACCGCGGATGGGGTTCAGGGCCGGATTGACGTTCCTATTAGCTAACCGCTATCTATATGTGGGTCGCAGAGGAGGACGGTCTGTTGCAGGACGTGGTGCTGGCGCTGCTGGTCAAGGAGCCGTCGCACGGGTACGACCTGCGCATGCGGTTGGCGGCGGCACTCGGACCGCTGGGGGAGACGCTGAACGCGGGTCAGATCTACGTCACGCTCACCCGGCTGGAGAAGGCGGGGTTGGTCGTCCTGGAGCGTGAGGACGCGCCGGTGCGCGGCCCGCGGCGCAAGGTGTACGCGCCGACCGCGGCCGGGCAGGAACGGGTGGCCGCGTGGATGGCCGAGAGCGCCGGGCCCAGAGCGGACGTGGTGGAGTTCCACCTGAAGCTGGTGGCCGCCGCCGAGTCGGGTCTGGCCGATCCGCTCGTACTCGCGGACACGCGACGGCGGGAGCTGATGCGCAACCTCGCCGAGGCCCAGCACGCCGCCCTCGCTCACGACACGAACTCGGAGGCCGGACTGCTCCTGGAGGGCATCGCGCTCCGGTTGCAGGCCGATCTGCGCTGGCTGGAGGCGTGCGAGCGGACCTGGTCCGCCCCCGCCCCGCGTGGGAGAGGCGGAAGGATCGGATGACGAGGGACGTGCCGCGGGTCAGGGGCCGGTCACGGCGGAGGGGTACGGACGACAACCCGGGCGCCGGGCCGGTCGGCCGCCACCCCGGTGCTGCGGACGGGCCGCTGCTGCGGGCGGTCGGCCTGTCGCGGGTGTATGGGGAGGACGAGAGCCTGGTACGGGCCGTCGACGGGGTCGACCTCGACGTACCGGCCGGGCAGACGCTCGCGGTGACCGGGCCCAGCGGCTGCGGCAAGTCGACGTTGCTGCAGCTCCTCGGCGGTCTTGACCGGCCCAGCGACGGCGAGGTGTGGCTCGGCGGGCAGCGCATCGACCACCTCGGCGAGCGGGCGCTGGCCAGGCTGCGGCGCCGGGTCGTCGGCTTCGTCTTCCAGGATTTTCACCTGATGGACGAGCTGACCGCGGCGGAGAACGTCGAGCTGCCCGCGCTGCTCACCGGCGCCTCACCGCGCACCGCCCGCCACTGTGCCGCCGGGCTCCTGGACCGGGTCGGGCTCGCCGACCGGGCCCGGCATCTGCCCTCGGAGCTCTCCGGCGGGCAGCGGCAGCGGGTCGCCATCGCCCGTGCCCTGGTCAACGAGCCACTGGTTGTCCTCGCGGACGAACCCACCGGAAACCTCGACAGCGCCGCGACGCACGACGTCCTCCGCCTCTTCGGCGAACTGCGCGCCGTCGGCCAGACCCTCGTCGTGGTCACCCATGACGAGCGCGTCGCCGCCACCGCGGACCGTGTCGTCTCCCTGCGCGACGGGGCGTTGGCCGACGACACCCGCCTGGACAGCGACGGCGGCCACGGCGACACCACACGGCTCGGTGCGCTGCTGAGCTGGGAGCAGTGACCGTGGGACGCCTGCTGCTGATATGGCGCCTGATCGTGCGCGACTTGCGCCGCCGTCCCGGCGAGGCCGCCATGTTCCTGATCGCCGTCACCGCCGCCACCGCCGCCCTGGCCATGGGTCTGGCGACCGACAACACCGTGGCCACCGCCTACGCGAAGACCCGCACGGCCACCGCCGGCCCCGACGTGATGGTCTCGACGACGGACCCGGACCCCTCCGGCATCGCTGCGCGCCTCGCCCAGGCACCCGGCGTGACCGCGCTCGGTGGCCCGTTCTTCGCGTTCGACACCACCATCCGGGCGAACGGCCGTTCCGCGCACTCCGCGGTCGAGGGGCGCGGCGGCTCACGGTCCGCCGTGGACCGACCGCTGGTGACCGCCGGCAGCTGGGTGCGCCCCGGCGGTGCGGTGATCGAGCGCGGCTTCGCGCAGGCACTCGGCGTGCGTGTCGGTGACAGCATCACCGTCGGCGGGCGCGGCTACCCGGTCGTCGGGACCGCGGTCAGCGCTGCCACCTCGGTGTATCCCTGGGGCGACCCAGCGCAGGTCGGGCCGTCCGATGCCGGCGGCATGGTCTGGCTCACCACCACCGACGCCCACGCGGCGGCGGGCGACGCGCCCGTGGTCCACCTGATCCACCTGAAGCTGTCCGACCCTGCAGCGACCGACGCCTTCGGCAGCTCCGCGGCCGTCCAGGCCATCGGGGCCGACGGCCGGCTCAGCTACCACTACTGGCAGGACGTCCTCCACACGGACATGGCCATGATCCGGTTCACCCGGCCCACTCTGGTCATCGGCGGCTGGCTGCTCGCCGTCGCCGCCATCGTCACCCTCGCCGCACTCACCGCCCTACGCGCCGCCCGCGACCAGCGGCGTGCCGGACTGTTCAAGGCCGTCGGCGCGGGCCCCGGCACCGTCACCGCCGTACTGCTGACGCAGTACCTGCTGCTGACCGTCCTGGCCACCGCGCTCGGACTGGCCGCCGGGACGGTGGCGGCACCCGAACTGGCCGATCCCAGTGCCGGGCTGCTCAACACCGTCAGTCCCCCGGGCACCGACACCGTCGTCGGCACGGTCTTCCTCGCCGTCGTGGTCGCCCTCGCCGGTACGCTCGGCCCCGTCCTGCGCGCCGCCCGTGCCAGCACCGTCCATGCCCTGGCCGACCCGGCGCACCCGCTCACGCACCGCCCGCGGTTGAACGCCATGACGGCCTACCTGCCCACGTCGCTGCTGCTCGGCGTACGGCTGCTCGCCCGTCGGCCCGGCCGCGCCGCCCTGGCCTCCGCCGGCACGGCCGCCACCACCATCATGGTCACCGCGGTGCTCACCTGGCACACCGAGTTGAACGCGGCCCCCGACTTTGTGCGGTTCGGTCCCATCGAAGTGCGGACCGACCAGACCGGCCAGGTGCTGCTCGCCGTCACGCTCGCGCTAGGTGCACTGTCCACGCTCAACACCGCGCTTCTCGGCTGGAGCACCGCCGTGCAGGCCCGGCGCGCCCTGACCATCACGCGTGCCCTCGGCGCCACTCCCGGCCAGGTCGTCTCGGCGCTCTGCGTCGCACAACTGCTGTCCGCCGTGCCCGGATTGGCGGCGGGTATCCCGGCCGGGCTCTGCCTGTACTGGCTGTTCGGCGACACGGTCACGCCCCCGGCGTCGTGGCTGCTCACCACCGCACTCGTCATCCTGACGGCAGTCGGAGCGCTGACCGCCCTGCCGGCGTGGGCTCACACTCGCCATCCCGCAGGGCGCGCCCTCAACACCGAACCCGTCTGACGGATCCGTTCACCTGACGCACCGTGACCCGCCGATTGGGGGGTAAGAGATCTGTGAACGTCTCCATCTCACACGTTGGGCATGCCCAATTCCGCAGTTCAAAGACCCTGCCGGCGCTTGGGACGTTCAGCACCGACGCGGGATGCCCAGCGTCTGTATGAGCTGGGCGAGTTCCTCCCGGAAGAGCTTCTCCGGGCTGGTGGTCTGGGTACGCATGTGGCCGTAGACCTCCAGTGACACCAGTCCATGCAGGTGCCCCCAGATGCGCAGGGCGAGGGCGACGGCTGCGGGCGGCAAGTCGGGGAAGGCAGGACGCACCTTCTCGAGGAGCCCAGGGTCGAAGTCGGACCAGTCGAAGGTGCTGTCCTGGTAGAGGTGCCGGGCGTGGGGCCAGGCGGCTGCCGCGAGGGCGGTGAGCCCGGTGCAGACCCGGCGTGCGGCATCCGGGGCGGGGCCTCCCTCGGGGGCCTGGTAGCCGGGCACGGGGTCGCCGTAGATGAGGCGGAACCCCTGGGGGTTGACCAGGGCCCAGGTCCGGAACGCGTTGGCCCATGCCTTGATCCGGACGGCGGCATCGGCGGAGGGCGTGGCTTCCCAGGCCGTGTCCACAGCGTCGGCCAAAGCGGTGTACACGTCGTTGATCAGCGTGGTGACCAGGTCGTCCCTGGTCGGGAAATACCCGTAGATGGCGTTGGCGGTCATGCCCATCTCGCGGGCGATGGCCCGCAGGGTGATGGCGTCCGGCCCGCCCGAGGCCATCAACGCCAGTGCCACCTTCTTGATTTCGGCCGTGGTCTCGGCCCGTAGCCGCTCGCGCCTTCCCCTGCTTCCCGTGACTGTCACAACAGGCACTCTACAGCGTCGACTTACTTAGCTCTGTATAGAAACTTCACGGCGTATAGTTTTTGCATGGCGTCACCACTAGTGGCGTCCCACTTCTGCATGCACAGGGGAGAACCATGCACATCGGAGTCATCGGAGCCACGGGCACCATCGGCAGCCGGGTCGTCACCGAGGCCCTCGACCGCGGCCACAACGTCAAGGCGTTCAGTCGGGACGCCGTTCAGGCACAGGGCGAGGAACGTCGGGACAACATCACCTGGACGAGCGTCGACGTCCTGGACCCGAAGAGCATCGCCGGCGTCCTGCCCGGACTCGACGTCCTGATCAGCGGATTCCAGCCGGGCAATGCCGCCAAGGACTTCGCGGACACCGTCCGGCGCTCGATCGCCGACCCGACCGTCTATGCGACGGCGGCGCGGGCCCTGCTGAAGGCCCTGGAGAGCCGCCCACGGACCCGGCTCATCGTGATCGGCGGCGCCGGCAGCCTCGAAATCGAACCGGGAGTGGTGCGAGCAGACTCCGACGAGCTGCTGCACGCCGCCCTCGACCAGCTTGGGCTGCCCCGCGAATACGCCGCAGCGGTACGCGGCCACCGCGACGCCCTGGCCGTCCTGCGGACCTCGAACCGGCTGTGGACCTACTTCAGCCCGGCGGAGGAGATCGGCCCCGGCGAGCGCACCGGCCGCTTCCGGATCGGCGGCGACCAGCCGGTCCTGGACGCTGACGGCCGCAGCCGCATCTCGGTGGAGGACGCGGCCATCGCCTTGATCGATGAGGCGGAGCTGCCGCGCTTCGTGCAGCGCCGCTTCACCATCGGCTACTGAAAGCCACAGCCCACGTCCCCGTGGGGGAGCCCAGGGGACGGCCGGTTTTCAGCACGCAGACCACCACAAGAAAGGGAACATGTGTTTCATTTTTTGGGGTGGTGAGTACGGTGCGGACGTCGGATGGTTGGATGCCAGTACCCGGTCGTGCGGCGGGTCGTTGGGCTTACAGCAGGCCGCGGTTGCGCCGTTGGGGACAGGGCTCGGTTCGAGGGGATGGAGGGCCGGCCGGTGAGTGACCGCAGTGCGATCGAGTGGACCGAGGCGACATGGAACCCGACCACGGGATGCGACCGCGTCTCCGAGGGGTGCGACAACTGCTACGCGCTGACGCTGGCGAAGCGGCTGAAGGCCATGGGATCGCCGAAGTACCAGGCCGACGGTGACCCGCGAACGTCCGGGCCCGGGTTCGGGATGACGGTGCATCCAGACGCGCTGACGGTGCCGTACGGGTGGAAGAGCCCGCGGACGGTGTTCGTGAACTCCATGAGCGACCTGTTCCACGCCCGGGTGCCGCTGGACTACGTGCGCCGTGTCTTCGACGTGATCGCGGAGACGCCGCAGCACACTTACCAGGTGCTCACCAAGCGGGCGCGGCGGCTTCGGCAGGTCGCCGACCGGTTGGAGTGGCCGGCGAATCTGTGGATGGGCGTGTCCGTGGAGAGCGCGAAGGAACTGCCGCGCGTCGATGACCTGCGGCAGGTTCCGGCTGCGGTGAGGTTCCTGTCGTGCGAGCCGTTGCTGGGACCGCTGGACGGGCTGGAGCTGACCGGGATCGACTGGGTCATCGCCGGCGGCGAGTCGGGGACGAGGCACCGGCCGCTGGATGCGGCGTGGGTGGAGCAGATCCGGGACACCTGCCAAGAGGCGGGGGCGGCCTTCTTCTTCAAGCAGTGGGGCGGCCGCACGCCGAAGGCCGGCGGCCGCGAGCTGGACGGCCGCACCTGGGACGACATGCCGCAGGCCGCCGCCGTGTAGTACGGACCGAGGGCGGCCGCCCGACATGGTCGGCCGCCGCTCGAGGCGACCAGGTGTCAGCTGGGTGCGGGAGGCCGCACGACTAGCTCGCGGGTCCGCTTCTCGCCGACGCCGGTGCTGGACGTCTTGCCCTCGCCGTGCAGGTATTTGACGGCCTTGCGGGCGACCGGCTCGGTGACCTGCCCGTAGTAGGAGCCGAATACCTCCAGGGCGGCATCAAGGTCAACTACCGCACCTACGACAGCCCCGAATTCAACCGGCTACGGCGGCAACCGTCCGGCATGACGGCCAAGCAGGACCTGTGGGAGGTCCACTACGACCCCTATGACGTCTCTCGCGTCTGGGTACGGCGAAGTGACAGCCGCCGGTGGATCGAGGCGCCCTGGACGCATCTGCCCATGGTCCGGGCCCCGTTCGCTGGCTTCACCTGGCGCCATGCACGTCAGCTCCTCGCCGACCAGGGGAAAGACGACACCAGCGAGACCGCAGTTGCCCAGGTCCTGGCGAAACTCCTTCGCCGGTCCGGGAAAGCGCCTGCCGGATCCGAGCAGGTCCTGGCCCGCACCCGGGCCGCCATCGAAGCGCTCTCGCGGCCCGCGCTCCCTCCAGCCACGTCCGCGGACGCGGAGGACCGTGACAGCGAGGACGAGGAAGTGCCGGTCACCCCGTTCGGCGTCTTCAATCCCCTGGAAGAGGAAGGGAAACCGCTGTGGTGACCCCACCCGCTGTCCCCGACGACGAGCACAACCCGCTGACCACCAAGGACGGTTGGAGGCAGTTCGTCGACGACACTCCGACCTGCCCGAAGATGCTCCCGCTGCGGGCCTTCAGGGCCCTGAGCGAAGAAGACCGGCTCGCCTGCAACGAGCCCCGGCTGGACCACCACTCGCGCCTCGTGGTCGTGGCCACTCCCACCATCCGCAACGTGTTCACCACAGGACGACGGCTGGTGCTGCTCAACCGGCACCAGATCTCAGGCCGCCGTGGGCTGATCGTTACCGGCCAGGCCGGAACCGGCAAGACCACCGCCATCGCCCATCTCGGCCGCAACCGCGAGCTCCTGGTCCGCAAACGGCTGGGCCCTGCCACCGATGGACGCCTACCGGTCGTCTACGTCACTGTCCCGCCCCGGGCCACTCCGAAGATGCTCGCCATCGAGTTCGCCCGGTTCCTTGGCCTCCCGGTCCACAGGCAAGAGACCCAGGCATCCATCACCAACGCCGTCTGCGACCTGTTGATCAAACTGTGGGTCGAGCTGGCTCTGGTGGACGAGATCCACAACCTCAACCTCGCGACGCAGGCCGGGGCCGAAGCCTCCGACCAGCTCAAATACCTGTCCGAGCGCATCCCCGCCACCTTCGTACTGGCCGGCATCGACGTCGCCGCCAGCGGCCTGTTCAGCGGCATCCGGGGACAGCAGATCGCAGGACGCTACACCGCCACCGACACCGAACCGTTCGCCTACGGCACCAGTGCACAGCGGCAGAACTGGCGGAGTCTGGTCGCCTCTCTCGAAGGCGCTCTGCGCCTGCATCATCACAAGTCCGGCAACCTGGTCAAACTCGACGGCTACCTTCACGAGCGCACCGACGGCGCCATCGGCAGCCTCTCCCAGCTGGTCCGCAGCGCCGCTCTTGAGGCGATCATCAACGGCAGTGAAGCCATCACCCGCAAGACCCTGGACACCATCGAGGTCGACCAGACCGCCGAGACGTCCCACGACGAACGCCGCCGGACGCGTCGACCCCGCCGCCGGAGGCCGGATGCCGACGCAGCCTGACCGCCTCCGCCCGCTGCCCATCGCGCCCGGCCCCATTCACAACGAGACCCTCGGCTCCTATCTCCACCGCCTGGCCGTCGCCAACAACCGCCCCGCCGGCGCCCTCGCCCGGCTCCTGGGACCCCTGCCGCCGGAGTTCTCCCCGCTCAGCAACAGCACAGCCAGCTGGACCCCCGACTCACCAGACCGCCTGGCCGCACTCGCGGGACGCCCAACGGACAAGCTCGCCAGAGCTCTGCCCGCACTCGCCGACTTCCTCAGCCCCAACCGCCCGGGTCCCCGAACGGACCAGATACTCGGCCGTCCCTGCCGCTGCTGCACGGCCCGCCGTAGCCCCGCGGCTTCCGTGGTGATCACTCTCTCGCCCGCCCATCAGCACCTCTGCCTGCGGCATCGGCTCTGGACCCGTTCCACGCAGGACATCCCGCTCACGTGCCTGCCGGAAGTCTTTCAAGCCCAGCGGCGACTCGACCAGCTCGCCCGCCGCCATCGGAAGATTCGCCAGGCCCTCGACCTTGCCCGGAAAATCGTCGACGAGTGGTCCGCTTCCGGCATGCCGATTGACCTCGGAAAAGAGTGGACCGATCGCCTCGACCGCATCGAAGCGCATTCCGCCAGCAAGAAGGTTTCCGTCGAGGACCGCCACCACCTCGCTGCCTTCCCCGAGATCGCGGTGCTGGCCACACTGATCCTCAACCCGCCGACAACCGCCATCGATCCGAAAGAGCTTTACCTGGCCACGACCACCGAACTGAGCCGACGATTCGCCCGGATCTACACCACCCTCGGGACCCAGGACCCTCTCTACCGGCGGTTCTGCCTTTATCGCGATCGAGACGTCCGCGAAAGCCAGTAGGACAACTACCGTTAGTCAACCGACCTGAGGAGAGTCGATGTTCCGAAGCCGCCGGGAAGACGATGGCGCTGGCTGGGTACACGAGACGATCCCCAACTCCGGAGGCATACTCTGTCGCTGGCGGGTCCGTATGGACTGGATCGAGAACATAGGCGGCATCGTCGCCGACGAGGTGGTGCCGGTCCTCGAACAGGGCGCCCGCGAGCGCGGCATGAGCTACCGCGAGTATGTCGAGTGGATCGCCCATCTGCCCCGGGACCAGATGCTGCACTACCGGGACCAGATCGTGAACGGGGACCCCGAGGCGATGTCCTGGGGGCTGTACTCGACGTGGAACGAGGCGCGGGGGGCGCTCCACGAGGTCCAGACCGCCATCCCCCCGAGCCGGCCCAGTGACCCCATCGAGTGGGAGCGCTGACACCTCACCGGCGGCTGGCCGGGACGGACGTCACCCGGATCCTCTCCGAGAAGATCTTCACCCGCGCCACGAAGTGGCCCGAGCTACCAGCGCCTCGGTCGCAGCATCGATTTCCGCGAAAGCCAGGCGGTTTGAGAACGCCGACCACCAGGATTCTCAAACCACCTGGTACCTCCGCAGGTCATCGAGCAGCTATCTGCCAGCTGCGCTTCGACAGGACAGCAGGTCGCGCCTGTACCTCGTTCGCTTTGAAACGCCGACGTCTGGAAGGCCAAGCGGCCGCGCCGGGAACAGCCGGTGAGGCCGGCACGGTTGCATCGACGGAGGGACCGGCGCCGCACGGGCGGGGAACACGGAGACCACAAGGTCGTCCGCCCCACCAGGATCCGGGCCCCAAGACCGCGGTACGCCCGCCGCGCACTCGGACCAAGACGTATTTCTGCAGGAGGACTGTTTCATGACTGACCGGCCCTTGACGCTCATGGCAGTACACGCCCACCCCGACGACGAGGCCACCGGAACCGGAGGGGTCCTCGCGCGGTACGCGGCGGAAGGCATCCGCACGGTTCTCGTGACGTGTACCGACGGCGGTTGCGGTGACGGACCGGGGGGTGTCAAGCCGGGCGATCCCGGGCACGATCCGGCGGCGGTCGCCTTGATGCGCCGTCAAGAACTTGAGGCGAGCTGTGACGTCCTGAAGGTCAGCGATCTGGAGATGCTGGGCTATGCCGACTCCGGGATGTCGGGCTGGCCGAGCAACGACGCCCCCGGATCCTTCTGGCAGACCCCCGTGCAGGAAGGCGCGGCCCGACTCGCGGAACTCATGCGGCACTACCGACCTGATGTGGTCGTCACCTACGACGAGAACGGCTTCTACGGCCACCCCGACCACATCCAGGCCCACCGCATCACGATGGCGGCGCTGGAGATGACCGCGCTGACACCGAAGGTGTACTGGACCACGATGCCCCACTCGATGATGCAGCGGTTCGGCGAGATCATGCGAGAGTTTCATGAGGACATGCCGGAGCCGGATCCTGCCGAGGCCGCCGCGATGGCAGAGATCGGCCTCCCCGACGATGAGATCACCACGTGGGTGGACACCACCGCGTTCAGCGGTCAGAAGTTCGACGCGTTGGCCGCGCACGCCAGTCAGGGCGAGAACATCTTCTTCCTCAAGATGGGCAAGGAGAGGTTCGGCGAGTTGATGGGCATGGAGACCTTCGTACGTGTCCAGGACGCCACCGGCGCGGCCATACCCGAGAACGATCTCTTCGCCGGACTGCGCTGATCCGCCCGTCCGACCGACCGGGAAAGCGCATCGACCGCACGGCGCGATCGAGCGGGTCACACACCCGGAGGCCTGTCCACGCGAGTTCCGCTCCGGCAGCCCGCGTCCAGGCCCGCGCCGGCGGCGTCGACGCGTGCCCGCACTTCCGACCCGACACCGCGCTCGTCCCCAAACCACCTGGCAACCGCACAGGTGGGAGACCTGCGGGCTGCTGACTCGGAAGGTGCGCGACAGCCCAGGTCACAAGCCCGGCGGTCTGCTCTGATCAGGGCAGACCGCCGAGAAAGCGACACGAAGCTGAGGCTCCGATGTCCGACACGCCGTGAGGCAACGGAAGAAGCAGCAGGTCACGAGGGCGGTCTCCGAGAGCACCGCGACTGCGCCCCGCCATGGCCTGAGATCGCCGAGTGGCCGTCGATACACCACTCCACCGGACGTGACCCGTCCGTTCTGGCGCGAGAGTGGCACGGCTTGTGAGGCCACTTGGGCGTCGCTGGTGGTCACAGGGCTGCTTATGCGTACTCGACGGCTGCCTGTCCACGGATAGTCCACGGGCGCTGATACCTGCCCGTATGTGCCGGACCGGACTACGGGACGAGTTGGGGCGGGGCTGCTGCTGTTGCAGGTGATCGCGGACAAGTAGGGGGTGGGGAGCGCAGGTTCGACAAGTTCGTGTGATGCCAGTTCACCCTGGTGGACCGGGGGTGCGGGCCCCCGGTTCGCGTGCGCGCGCGTGACGCCGACACGCCGGGCGCCGGTTCCCGACTCAACATACTTCATCACATAAGTTGCCTTTGGTGAGAATTGGGACGTAATGGTGCACTCCGGCTGTAAACATTGACTTGTCCGACCAGGCAGGCGCATCAGGCACCTGCCGTGAAAGGAGCACGGAATGCGGATTTCCCGTCTTGTCGCCGCGCTGGGCGTCGCGGCCGCCGCCCTGCTGGGCGGCGCCACTGGCGCTGGCGCCGCAACCAATGCGCCCTCGGTGGTATCTCATGCCACGCACGACCGAGGCCACGACCGCTGGCACGGCGACCGCGACGGCCGCTGGGACGACCACCACCGGGACAACCGCCGCTGGGACGACCACCACCGGGACAACCGCCGCTGGGACGACCACCACCGGGACAACCGCCGCTGGGACGACCGCCGTGGGGATGACCGCCGCTGGGACGACCGCCGTGACGACCATCGCTGGGACAACCGGGATCACCGTGACCGCTGGGGCCACGACCACCGCTGACCAACGGCTACACCTGGACCTACCTGCGCAACGACAGCAAGAACCCGGACGTCTACGGGTGGGTCCGCGACACTCTGCTGAGCGACGGCGGCAGCTCGGTGCCCTGCTGACGCTCCATGACGTCGGCGTCTTCGTCTGCGGCTGCTCCAGAGAAGGCAGCCGCAGACCAAGGCGGGGTGCCGGTAAGTAGGGTCGGGGACTGGCGCGGTGGCTGATGCTCTGTTTCCAGTCCCCGCCACTTCAGCGCCGCTCACCTGGCCTCCTACGTCGGCCACGCCCCGACGACGAAGTCGTCGGGGACCTCGATCCACGGCGAACACGCGCCCAGAGGCGGCAACCGGCTGGCGCAGGTGACAAGGCCGCCTACGGCCTTCCGCCGGCAGCGCCTTTATAGCGGGAGCTGCGAGCGGCTGAGTGCTCGTGTACCGCCCGGGGCGGTGGCGGGGTCTGTGCCGTGGCGGTGCCGGGGGGAGGCGTGGGCCGCAGCGGGAAGGCCGCGTGATCACACCAGGCGGTGCCGTCCCAGACGATCAGCAGTACCTCGCGCACCGTCGCGGTCAGCGGCAGTCGGGGGGTGAGTTCGGCTTCCAGTGCGTCATACGCCGACTCCCAGGTGTCGGGGCCCTCATCGTTGGCGACTGTCAGGTGCGGGTCGAGGCCTTCGTCGCCGAAGATCCCTCGGTACGGCACCGCTTCGGGCCAGCGCCGACGCACGTCGGCTGTCAGGGCCGTCAGCGGCTGGTGTGGCTGCGGGTCGAGGTACAGGACGCCCGGGTAACGTCGGAACCGTGCGAACGTCAGCTCGAACGCGTCGTGACGGCTGAGGAGTTCAGCCAGTTCGCGGCCGACGCCGGTGGCGATGCGTGTCACCGGTACGAAAGGGTACAGAACGGTTATGTGCGCTGGGGTAGCCGAGCGCACCAGCGGATGGGCCTCGGGCACCCTGATCGTCAGGGCGGTGTCTCCCGGCCGGTCCGGCCAGCCGGACCCACTCCGCTGGTTGTCCGCGCCCGTCGCGGGTCTTTCCACACTCATGATCGGCAATGATCGCAGAGGCGCTGTCGGTGCCCATGCGGCGCGCGTTTGTAGCCGCAGCCCTGGTGCGCGGTCCTCCGAGTCGAACTCCACCCTCTCCGCATCGAGCCGCCTCTCGAGGACCATGACCTGGTGGTGCAGAACGAGAATCTCCGCATCCTTGTCTCGGTCGCTCATCGGCAGCAGCGGCACGGCAGCGAAGGCGTTGGTGACAGTCACGTACGCGAGACGAGGCAACACGAGTGATCGAGCTGCCGCAATCGTCACGCAAGCGCCCTGGCCTGCACGGATGGCATTCTCGGCAGGCGCAGCATCGCGGGCTCCCCCCTCTCCATCCGCTACCCGCTCCGATCGAAGATCCGGGCACGATTGCGCACCTCAACGTACGTAGATGCACGCGATGCGGCGGCATCCTCGACGAGCACACGCATGCCGCCTACCAGCACGGATGGGGTATTCGGCAAGCGCAAGGTCAGGACTTCCACCGGACCGGCAGCTGATGCGGGCCGCGGATGAGCATGCCGTGGCGCCAGGTCAGGGCGGCCGGGTGGGCGTCGAGGGCGAGGTCAGGGCAGCGCTCCAGCAGGGCACGGATTGCGATCCGAGCCTCCATGCGGGCGAGCGGCGCGCCGAGGCAGTAGTGGATGCCGTGGCCGAAGGCGACATGACCGCCCGCGGCCCGCCGGACGTCGAAGTGGCCGGGGTCGGGGAAGCGTGCCGGGTCGTGGTTTGCGTCCGCCAGGGCCACGAGGACCATCTCACCACCGCCGGGGATGACCGTAGCGCCGATCTCGATCGGCTCGGTGGTGAACCTGAACGTCGGCGTCTCCACCGGCCCCTCGTAGCGCAGCATCTCCTCTACCGCGTTGTCCATGAGTGTCATGTCCTCGCGCAGTGCGGTGAGTTGGCCGGGATGGGTCAGCAGAGCCAACACGCCGTTGGAGATCAGATTGACCGTGGTCTCATGCCCCGCGACCAGCAGCAGCCAGGCGGTACCGCGCAGTTCGTCCGCAGAGAGCCGGTCGCCGTCCTCGTCGGTGGTGCGGATCAGGGCGCTCATCAGGTCCTCGCCCGGGGCCAGTCGCTTGCGCTCCAGTAACTCGGCGAGATACGTGGCCACCTCACCCGTCGCGGCCAGCCGCGCCCCCGGGTCGGGGTCGGTGAGGATCGTGGCGGTCCAGGCGCGGAACGCGGCCCGGTCCAGCATCGGCACGCCGAGCAGCTCGCAGATCACGGAGATCGGCAGCGGGAACGAGAGCGCCTCGACCAGGTCTGCCCGCCCGTCCGGAAGCGTCACCATCGCGTCGAGTAACTCGTCGGTGATCTGCCGCACGCGCGGCGCGAGCTGCTCGATCCGGCGCGGGGTGAACTCACGGACGACCAGCTTGCGCAGCCGCTCATGGTCCGGCGGGTCGGAGTTGAGCATGTGCCGCCCCGCAGATGGACTGGGGATCGGAAAGGAGGGCGAGGCGTTCTTCCACTGCTTGGACAACCGCGGATCTACGAGCGCGGCCCGGCCGGCCTCGTACCCGACGACAAGCCAGGCCTCCGCACCCTCCGGAATCCGCACCTTGTGCACGGGGCCGCGCTCGCGCAGCGCCGCGTAAACCGGATACGGATCGCGGACGAAGTCCTCGCCCATCGCCACCAGATCGATCACGTCGGCTGCCGCCATCGCGCCTGCCCCCCGTCTCCCGGTTCGCCCCGACGCTAGCAGTGGGCGGCGATTCGGCGAAGGGCACATCTAGCCGAACCGGGCGGGGAAACCGGCACGACGCGGACGACGAAGACGAGCACGGAAATCTGGGGCGGGCCGCAGCGCGGTCCGCCCCATCGTGACGGCCGTGATCGAGACGCTCCCCGCGCAGGCCGTGGTGGAAAACACCAAGTCGGCCAAGCGGCGGGCGAAGAGGCACGCGGGCAAGGAAGCCCGCCGGGCCAAGGACATCAACCACAAGATCAGCAAGCGCATCGTGGCGGAGGCTCAACGCACCGGTCGCGGGATCGCCCTGGAAGACCTTTCGGGCATCCGCGAGCGGGCACGGCTCAGGAAGCCCCAACGCGTCACGCTGCACTCCTGGTCCTTTCACCAGCTCGGCGCGTTCATCGCCTACAAGGCGAAGCGGGCCGGGGTGCCGGTGGTGTACGTCGATCCGGCCTACACCAGCCAGGAATGCTCCTGGTGTCATCACATCGACCGGCGCAACCGGCCCTCCCAGGCCGAGCGCAGCCGGGCCTCGCCGAAGCCATCGACGACCCGAGCAGCGCGACCTGTCCCGCCCACCGGCGGCGCCCCGAACGTCGCCGCCAGGCTCGTCGAGGGCTTCGTCTCCGCGCGCGGCTACGCGGTGCCGTAGGGCGGCAGCTGGGCCGGGCTCACCTGTTCGCCCAGCACCTCGGCCATGAACGAGACCAGCCACCGCTGCGAGGGGCTGCGTGAGGACTCGTGCCGTGCGTAGAGGGCCACCTCGATCGGCTCGGTCTCGAACGGCAGGCGCACCAGGCGCACGCGCTGGGACGCGGTGAAGACCTCCCCGACATACTCGGGGACGATGGCGATCAGGTCGGTCTGCTCCATCAGGTAGGGAAGCATCGAGAACCGGGTGGCGTCCACGGCCACGCGGTCCAGGAGTCCATGCGCGGCCAGCAGGGCTCGCGGCGCGACGTGCCCGCTGGGGCCGGAGACCGTCACGTGGTGCTCGGCCGTGAGGTCCGTCAGGGTGACCGAGTCGCCCCGGATGCGGGGGTGGTCGGCGGCGACCATGCCGACGTAGCGCTCGCGGAAGAGCGGGATCCGCACGGTCCGGTGGGAGGTCAGCACCGGGGTGGCCACGAACGCGTCGAGTTCGCCGCGGCGCAGCTGGCCCTCGGCGTGGTCCACGTCCAGCGGACGGATGGTGAACGACACCTGCGGCGCGCGTTCGCGTGCCGCCGCCAGGAGGCGAGGCAGGAGGGTCACCTCGCCGAGGTCGGAGAGGGCGAGTGTGAAGCGGCCCGACATGGTCCGGGGGTCGAAGTCGTCGGTCTGGCGGGTCGCTGCCCCGTCGATCTCTGCCAGTGCGCGCTGGAGCGGCTCGTACAGCCGGCGGGCGCCGGCCGTCGGCGTCAGCCCGCGCCCGGTACGCCGGAACAGCTCGTCGTCGAAGTGCCGGCGGAGCTTCCCCAGGCTGTAGCTGACGGTGGGCTGGGTGACGTGGAGGGTCTCGGCGGTGGCCGTGACGCTGCCGGTCTCGTACAGCAGCACGAAGACGCGGGTCAGGTTGAGGTCGAAGCTCCCCATATCGAAGAAGTCTATATCGGAGCGGCGCAACATCTATTGGTGTCCATGTCACGGCGTTGCCTAGCGTGTCGAGCGCTCATCCGAAAGGAATGTCTGTGCCATCCGTGCGTCGTGTCTCCCACGAGCTCCTGGAGTGCCAGGGACTCACCACCGTCTTCGGCAACCCCGGCTCCAACGAGCTGCCCTTCCTCGCCGACCTGCCCGACGGCTTCCGCTATGTCCTCGGCCTCCACGAGGGCGCCGTCGTCGGCATGGCCGACGGCTACGCCCAGGCGACCGGTCGGCCCGTCCTGGTCAACCTGCATGCCGCCTCCGGCTCGGGCAACGCGATGGGCGCGCTGACGAACGCCGTGGCCTCCCGTACACCGCTCGTGGTCGTCGCCGGCCAGCAGGTGCGGTCCGCCATCGGCCCGGAGGCCAACCTCGCCAACGTCGACGCCCCGGCGCTGATGAAGCCGCTCGTCGGCTGGGCCGCGGAGCCGGCGTGCGCCCAGGACGTGCCGCGCGCGCTCGCCCAGGCCGTCTTCGAAGCACAGCTGCAGCGGCGACCGACGTACCTCTCCGTCCCGTACGACGACTGGGCGGCCGACGCCGACGACAACTCCCTTGCGGTGCTCGACCGGCGGGTCCAGCGGGCCTCCGTGCCCGGCGCCGAGCAGGGCCGCCGGCTCGTCGAGCAGGTCACCTCCGCCCAGCGGCCCGCGCTCGTGCTGGGCGGCGACATCGACTCGGCCGGCCTCTTCGACGACGCCGTCCGGCTGGCCGAGCGCCTCGGCGGTCCGGTGTGGGCGGCTCCGTCGCAGTTCCGGCTGCCCTTCCCCAACCGCCACCCGCTGTTCCGCGGCGTGCTGCCCGCCGGGATCGCGCCCATCTCGCAGGCGTTCGAGGGCCACGACCTCGTGCTCGTGCTCGGAGCTCCGGTGTTCCGCTACCACGAGTACCTCCCGGGCCGGTACCTGCCGGAGGGCACCCGGCTCATCCAGGTGACCGACGACGCCTCCGCTGCCGCGCGGGCGCCGATGGGCGAGGCGCTGGTCGCCGACCCCGGAGCAGTCATCGACCTGCTGGTGAAGGCGCTGGACGCCCCAGCCACGCCCACAGGCGCGTACCGGCCCGCGCCCGAGCCGCTCACCGTCGAGGGGCCGCGCCTGCACCCCGAGGAGGTCTTCGCCGCGCTGCGCGACGAACAGCCCGAGGACACCGCGTACGTGGTCGAGTCGACCTCGACGAACTCCTCGTGGTGGCGCCAGATGGACCTGCGCCGACCCGGCTCCTACTATTTCCCGGCCGCCGGCGGGCTCGGTTTCGGGCTGCCCGGCGCCGTCGGGGTCGCGATGGCCCAGCCCGACCGGCCTGTCGTCGGCGTGATCGGGGACGGCTCGGCCAACTACGGCATCACCGCTCTGTGGACGGCTGCCCAGCACCGCGTCCCCCTGACCATCGTGCTGCTGCGCAACGGGACGTACGGCGCGCTGCGGTGGTTCGGCGGCCTCCTCGGCGTGCCGGACGCACCGGGCCTGGACATCCCAGGCCTGGACTTCACCCGCATCGCGGAGGGCTACGGCGTCCGCTCCCAGCACGTCACCGGCGTCGAGGAGCTGCGTGCAGCCCTCTCCGAGCGCCCGGACGGCCCCCGGCTCGTCCAGGTGGACACGGCCCTCACCACCCCCTCGTAACGACCACCCCCGTAGAGCCCCCGTAGAGCCCCCGTAGAGAAAGAAGAGACGGATGAAACTCCTGGACAACGACGTCTGGGGTAAGAGGTTCTTCAGCGACGGCTGGAAGGACTCCACCTCCGCGCACCCGGTTCTCGAGCCGGCGACTGGGGAGCAGCTCGGCGCGACAGGCCTGGCCACGGCCGAGGACGTACGGCACGCCGCCGCCCGCGCCGCCGAGGCCCAGCGTGAGTGGGCGGCGACCTCCCCGCAGCAGCGGGCCGCCGTTCTGCGCCGCGCGGGTGAGCTCTTCACCGAGCACGCCGCCGAGATCGAGGACTGGCTGGTGCGTGAGGCCGGCTCCGTGCGGGCCAAGGCGGGCTTCGAGGTGCAGCTCGCGGTGGGCGAGTGCTTCGAGTGCGCGGCGCTGCCGACGCACCCGCAGGGCGAGGTGCTCACCTCCGAGGAAGCCCGCTGGTCGCTCGCCCGCCGCCGCCCCGCCGGCGTCGTGAGCGTGATCGCGCCCTTCAACTTCCCGCTCATCCTCGGCCTGCGCTCGGTGGCGCCCGCGCTCGCCCTGGGCAACGCGGTGCTGCTCAAGCCGGACCCGCGCACCGCGGTGAGCGGCGGCGTCGTCATCGCGCGCATCTTCGAGGAGGCAGGGCTGCCCGCCGGCGTACTCCACCTGCTGCCGGGCGACGGCTCGGTCGGCCAGGCGGTCGTCGAGGCCGACGAGGTCCGGGTCGTCTCCTTCACCGGCTCCACGCCGGTCGGGCGGGCGATCGGCGAGCAGGCCGGCCGCCTCCTCAAGCGGGCCCACCTCGAGCTGGGCGGGAACAACGCCCTGGTCGTGCTGCCCGGCGCCGACGTGCAGAAGGCGGCCTCCGCCGGCGCGTTCGGCTCCTACCTGCACCAGGGCCAGATCTGCATGACGACCGGCCGCCACATCGTCCACGAGTCGCTGCTCGAGGAGTACACCGCCGCGCTCGCCGCGAAGGCCGAAGCGCTCCCGGTCGGTGACCCCGCCCGCGAGGACGTGGCGCTCGGTCCGATCATCGACCGCCGCCAGCTGGAGCGGGTGCACGGCATCGTCACCGAGAGCGTCGCGGCGGGCGCGACCGTCGCCGCGGGAGGCGAGATCGTCGGTGCCGGCTATCGCGCCACCGTACTGACCGACCTGACGACCGACATGCCCGCGTGGCGCGAGGAGATCTTCGGCCCCGTCGCACCCGTCATCGGCTTCTCGACGCTCGAGGAAGCCGCGCGGATCGTCAACGACTGCGAGTACGGGCTGTCCGTCGGCATCCTCGGGGACGTCGGCACGGCGATGAAGCTCGCGGACCGGATCGACTCCGGCAAGATCCACATCAACGAGCAGACCGTCAGCGACGAGCCGGGCGCCCCCTTCGGCGGGGTCAAGGCCTCCGGCACCGGATCCCGCTTCGGCGGTGCCGCGGCCAACATCGAGGCCTTCACCGAGACCCAGTGGGTCACGGTCCGCCCGGACATCGCCGACTACCCGTTCTGATCCCGGCTCTCCCGCAGCCGCCCCACCCCCGTATCCGCTCCATCTCCCGCAGCCGCCCCAGGGGGGAATTCCCACCATGCCATCCGTCATCTCGTCCCACGCGCCGGCACAGACCGGCACCGACAGACGCAGCGCCTGGACGGTGATCCTTTGCTGGATCACCGTCATGCTCGAGGGCTACGACCTCGTGGTCCTCGGCGCCATCATCCCGACGCTGCTCAAGACCCATCACCTCGGCATGACCGCGGGTGACGCGACCACCATCGCGACGCTCTCGCTCGTCGGCGTGGCCATCGGCGCGGTCTGCGTCGGCCCGCTGGCCGACCGGCTGGGGCGGCGCCACCTGCTCATCGGGTCGGTGGTGCTGTTCTCGATCTTCACCATCCTGGTGCCGCTGGCCGACTCCGTCGCGATGTTCGCCGCGCTCCGCCTCATCGCCGGCCTGGGCCTCGGTGCCTGCATGCCCGTCTCGCTCACCATGATGTCCGAGCACATGCCGGCCAGCCGGCGGGCGCGCGCCAGCACGCTGACGATGACCGGCTACCACACCGGTGCCGTGATCACCTCGCTGCTGGCGCTGCAGGTGACCGACAACTGGAAGATCCTCTTCTATGTCCTCGGCATCGTCGGTTTCGTCGTTGCCGGTATCCAGTGGTTCTACCTGCCCGAGTCTGAGGCCTTCGTCCACGCCAAGCAGGCGACCGAGTCCCAGCGCGTTCCGTTCACCGAGCTGCTCAAGCCGGCGTACCTCCGCGCGGGCATCGGGATCTGGCTCGCCTCCTTCATGGGACTGCTGCTGGTCTACGGCCTCAACACCTGGCTGCCCAAGCTCATGAACGAGGCCGGCTACCCCGTCCCCACGGCCGTCACCCAGCTTCTCGTGCTCAACGTCGGCGGCGTCGTCGGCCTGGTCGTCGGCGGCCTCATCGCCGACCGGCGGGGCATCAAGGGCACCGCGCTCGGCTGGTTCGCCGTCTCGGTAGTCATGCTGGCGTGCCTGAGCATCAAGATGGAGAGCACCATCCTGCTCGACGTCGTCGTCTTCTTCACCGGCGTGTTCGTCTTCTCGGCCCAGGTGCTCGTCTACGCCTACGTGACGAACTACTACCCGGCCGCCATTCGCGGCACCGCTCTCGGCTCGGCCTCCGGCATCGGACGGATCGGCTCGATCGTCGGCCCGACGATCACCGGCGCCCTGGTCACCGCCGGAATCGGCCACCCGTGGGGCTTCTACTTCTTCGCCGTGGTCGCGGTCCTCGGCTTCGTGGCCGTGCTGACCCTGCCGCGCCGGGCGGCGAACGCCCAGGTGGAGGGTGTCGAGACCGTCGCCTGACGCGCCTGTGGGCACTGCCCGCCACCGTGCAGCGGCACGGGCTCCGCACTGGGGCCTGTGCCGCTGCCGTACACGCCATACATCTCCCTGCTGCATCTGGTTCTCTACGCGCGCACGGGTCTGGTCGGCTTCCATGCCGACCTGGCCACCCCTGGACTCGGCGGACACTGGCAGGCCGCGCCCACGGCACGCAGAGCGGAACTTGAAAAGCTCTACTCGAGGCTGCTGACCGGTACGGAGCCGATCGGTGCGCTGCCGGCCACCCCGACGTGGGAGTGCTGGCGTGCCGGCCGCACCGAAGGCCGCCTGATCGGCGGGGAGATCAATCGCATTCGTGCGGAATAGGCGGGCGGGGCAGCCGGTTCAGCTCGACTGGACCGCGGGAGGCGCAGAGTGGCCCAGCGCCCCGCGCAGGCCACGCCGAATCCTGTAGCAACGCTCGCGTTCGCTCCCTGCAGTCACCGCATGGCCACCGAGGACGAGAACCCAAGTCAGCCCGACATCGCCGCGATGCTCACCGACCAGATCCGCGCCTGCAAGGCACGCGACGCCATCGCCGCTGACGGCAAGGTAGTGGTCTGGGACACCGAGGTGCCCTAGTGGATGGTTGCTGGCATCGCTGCGACGAGGCTGAGACGGTCGTTGAAAATCGGCCCGACGACCCTCGGCCTCGACGAGACCGTTGAGATCCTGGCTCAGCACTGCGACGAGCAGTTGCGCACCGGCATCATCGACGCAGCAGACCAGTCGTGGCACTTCACGCTGTACTTCAACGCCACCGGGACCGAGCTCTTGGCGTGCAGTGGCGTCGAACGCGAGCCACCTTCGCAGGAGGATGGTCAGAAGCTCCAGCTGTAGAGGCACCCACCCGTGTTCACCGCAGACACCGCGAGCCGGGCAACTCCCTGCAGGACCGCCAGTAGATCATCGTCGGTCATGTCGTCCCCGTCCTCAGACCAGAGCCGCGTGGTCCAGCGACCTGCGAGCTCTTCGAGTTCGGCGCAGCTCGCGTTGGCCAGCGCTCGGGTCAGCCGCCTCGGCAGAGCGAACACCTCAACGCCATCGTTCAAGGGGGCGGTGACCCACTCCGGCCACGCCCACCCAAGGAGCTGCTCAACCGTCGGGACCTCGGCCGAAGGCTCCTCGAAGTACATGTCCCACTCGGCGATGGCACTGTCCGGCTCAATAAAACGGCAGGTCACAGACTCAAAGGCCTCACCAGGTCCCCGCAGGCGCGTCGCAGCGGCGGTCTCGTCGTCGGGGGCGAGGAAGAACACTATGTCGTGGGCCATCTGAGCATGATGGCAGCCCGCCGAGCTGACGCGGGTGACAGATATCGCGGCCAAGTGACAACCATCTCGACCAGTCACACGCGCTCGTCGGTGCGGAATAGCGCCTCAGGCGTTGTCAGTCGACCAGGGCAGACTGATCACATGACCGCATCTCGCAACGTCTCTCGTCACGTCCATGCCGATCTTGCTTGGGTGCAGTCGATGGGTGGCCCATTGATCATTATCCCGGTCTCTGCGCTGGACCAGTGGGGCGGGTGCACGGAAGACGGAGTGATCGTCGGCGGCACCGACGTTCCCGATGACTACGACCGTGCATGTGACGTGGAGGGCTGGGCTGGGATCGTCGAGGTCGGCACCGAGGGATCCGGGTTGGTGCTGGCCGACGAGCCCGCCACGACCTGCTACCTCCCTGAGCAGAACATCTTCCTGCGATGGCTTGCAGCCGACTCTGATGTCGAGCTCCTTGAAGCTGCCAAGGCCGTCATGGAGGACCCTGCAACCGACTGGGAAGACTGTGGGGGTCTGGGAGACCGATGGGGCAGCGGTTCTCCTGGACTCCGCTGTAGCCGGGGCGCCCCAGCCGACGTCGAAACGCTCACCCGCTGGATCGGCGACCCGGAGCAGCAGATCCTCGGCCTCCGGACCGAACTCGCTGAGCGCTACGAAGACCTCGCCGCCGCACATGCCGCGAACCGGGAGTTGATGGCTCAGTTGAACCACTGACCGAGTCGTCGCCATCTCGCTGCTGCTTTCCCAGCGCGTTGCCCATGCCTGTGAGAGCCGGACATAAGTGAGGTGCAGGACGGGAAGATCTACGGCTACAACGGACCCATGACGGCCTTCTACTGTGCCGTCGCAGCCCGCGGGACTCTCATGGCCACTGAGGAGGGTTTCGTCGTCTCGGCCGGGGTCCGCAACACGATCGTGGTCCACCCCGATGACGCGCCCGCGCTGCGGCCCCTCCCGAACTGGGAGAACACCACCGGATGCTGTGGACCGAACTGAACCGAGGGCCCCAACCGGGCCTGCCCCTGCGGAGCCCGAGTCGTCACACTTGCCGCGGACTGCTTCGGGCCCTACGAACTGCACCTCGACCCGGTCCGCACCTACGCGTTCACTCATGAAAACGCGGAGGGCTGACACCTCAACGGATTCGCCCAAGTTCACAGCCGGGTGATGAGCAAGGCAGAGACCAGCAGCGCGGCTTGATGCAGAGCCTGGTCGCTCAAGTGCATGCCGTTCATCCCGGCGGCCTTCAGCTCAGCGAAGACCCTGGATCCGGTGTGCTGCTGAAGTATCGGCAGGTTTCCAAGAACCGGCACTCCGCTACCCGTCACGACGTGGGTAAAACCGTCAATCGCCCGAGCACCCTCCACGAACGAGACCAAGCCAGACGTTAAGGATCAAGCTCATCTGCCCCCTGAGCCAGTGGCAGATGTTGTGCCGCTGTCGGCTCCAGATGGCGCAGAGTCCAGGCAGTCCGCCCGTTCAACGAGCCGACCAGCGCGGCCCGTACCACCGCGCTGTCCGGCTCGTCGGCGAGGTTTAGCAGCCGCTCCAGCACCGGTGCCCCGGTCGGCAGTCCGGCAACCGTGGCGGCCTTGGCCAGGACGGCCTCGTCGGTGAGAGGAGCGGCCGGGTCGCCGGGTGCGGTCAGCCTGCGGCGTCGGCCGCTGAGCGTGCCGTGCGGCGCCCGTACGGTGACGTCTGCGCCCCAGCGGGCGGGGAACAACCCGTCCAGGTTCTGGCTCGCGCACAGCCGTACCGCGATGTCCGGCAGGGCGATGCCTCCGCTGCCGGCCGCGCGATACCAGCGCGGGTCGCGCGCGCGGCCCGCGACGGCACCCGCGACGGCCACCGCGGCGCTGGCGGCGGCGTCGACCGGGCTCGCCGGGCGGCGTGTGTCGGTGACGAAGCGCAGTGCCGCCGACGGCAGAGCGATCTCGACCGTGCCGCCCGGTGCGGGGTGTACGCCGTCGGCTGCGAGATCGTCGAGCGCGGCGAGCACCGTGTGCAGCGGGCGGGCGCACGGCCAGCTCTTGAGCGTCGTCGCGGCCAGGTGCGGGGCGCCCTGCGGGCTGGGTGGTGCGGTCGTACGGCCGAACGCGGCGGCCGCCGGCCCGTCGAGGAGTGTGTCGCTCGCGGTCAGTCCGGCCAGCGCGGCCCGCGCCGACCAGGCGCCGTGGGCGGCGGCTCGCCCGCACAGCAGGTAGTGGCCGTCGCCGAGGTCGTCACCGCTGAGCAGCCCGCCGAGCGGCGCCGTGGCCAGCGCCAGGGCCGTGGTGGTGTCGGCCTCGTCGAGCCCGAGCAGGAGTGCGCTCGCGGCGGCCGACCCGAGGGCGCCGAACAGGGCCGTCGGCCACCAGCCGCGCGCGTACAGGTCGGGCCCGCCGCAGCGCAGGGCGGCCTCGACGACGGCCTCGTACCCGGCGACCACGGCGCGCGCGACATCGGCGCCGGAGGCGTGCCGGGCCGCGCCGGTGAGCAGCGCGGCGGGGACGACGGCGGCGCCGGGGGCGACAGCCGCCGGGCCGTGCAGCGGGTCGAACTCGTCGAGGTGCGCGAGCGTCGACTCGATCTCCACCGCAGTCACCTGGCTCCACCGGCCTGCTACGCCCACCGCCCGCGCGCTGGCCGGCGGCCCGGGCTCGAGGAGCCCGAGCCAGCGGCCCGGTAGCGGATGTGTGGCGCCGAGCGCCACGCAGGCCATGGTGTCCAGGACCTGCCGTCCCGCGAGGGCCAGTACCTGCGCGTCGGCGTCCTGTGCGGCGGCGCGGGAGCGGGCCGCGATCTCGGCGAGCACGCTCATGCGGCACCCGGTGTGCTGTCCGCGGTGGCGCGCAGCAGTGGCAGCACCTGCCCCGACACGTCGGCCATGAGCTGCTCCGGCAGGTCGTAGGAGCCGACGTGCTGCAGGAATACCGCGTCGGCGCCCGCCGCGCGCACCTCGGCGAGCCGGGCGACGATGTCGGCCGCCGTCCCGTACAGACAGAACCCCCGAGCGAACGCGGCGGCGGCCTCGTCGCTCACATACGGGTCGCACACCCGCACTGCCGCCGCCCAGTCCTCGGCGTGCACCAGGTCCGGGTACACCCCGGTCAGCCGCTCGGGCACGTCGACGTGCACACCGGCGAGGGCGAGGAACGACGCGCCGCCGTTCTGGGCGATCCGTGCGCAGATCGGCTTCAGCTCGCGTGCGGCGCGCGGCACGTCGTCGGTGACCCGGCAGAACGCCGACACGGTCATCGGCACCCGGCCGCGGCCCGCGGCGGCCGCGCCCTCCTGGACCTTGGCGGTGGCGGCGGCCAGCGGGCCCGGTGCCACCCCGGACAACAGGATGGCGCCGTCGGCCAGTTCACCGGCCAGGCGCAGGTTGCGCGGACCGCTGGCCGCGAGCCTGACCGGCATCTCGACCGGGTCGCGCAGCCGCGAGGTGACCCCGTCGAAATCCACCGCCCGGCCCGCCAGCAGAGCCCGAACGACGGTCAGCCGGGCCCGCAGTTCGGCCGCCGTCGACGGGCGCAGCCCCACCGGGCCGACGGAGCTGTCGCCCACCCCGACGCCGAGCACGAACCGGCCGTCCGCGACCTCGGCGACCGTACGGGCCGCCGAGGCGACGACGGCGGGATGCCGGGTCACGAAGTTGGTGACCGCGGTGCCGAGGCCGACGTGCGAGGTGGCGGCGGCCGCCGCCGTGGCGACGGCGAACACGTCGCGCCACAGCAGCTGCGAGTCCGGGAACCACACCTCGTCGAAGCCCGCCCGCTCGGCCTCCCGGGCCGCCTCGGCGATCCGTCCCGCCGGAGCGCACGGCGGGATCCGCAGCCCGACCCTCATGCCAGGAACTCCAGTGCCAGCTTGTTGAACTTCTCGGCGTGCTCATGCTGCGGCCAGTGCCCGCACTCGGGGAAGATCTCCAGCGCCGAGCCGGGGATCGACTGCTGCATGCGGTGTGCCTCGGGTACGTCGCCGAACGGGTTCTGCGCGCCCCAGACGATGAGGGTGCGCGCCTGGATGCGGGCCATCTGCTCGGGCGTGAGCAGGTCCTCGGTGCGGTTCTCCATCTGCTGCAGGCACAGCAGGGCGTCGATGCCGGCGACGAACTCGGGCCGGTGGTAGATGGCGTGGCGTACGTCGACGAGTTCGTCGGAGACGTTCGAGGGGTCGTGCATGAGCAGTTCGAGGCGGCGCCGGGTCAGGGCGCGGTCGTCGCTGGTGACGGCGGCCCGGGTGCTGGTGCGGATGCGGTCCATGACCTCCGGGTTGGCGACCGTGCCGCCGGGGGCGACGAGGATCAGCCGGCCGACCCGGCCGGGGTGGTCAGCGGCGAGCCGCCCGGACACCCAGCCGCCGAGTGACTCGCCGATGAAGTGGGCGCGCTGGATGCCGCGAGCGTCGAGGTAGTCGATGACGTGCTGGACGTAGCGGGGGATGCGCAGGTCGCCGCCGGGGTTCTCGGTATAGCCGTGGCCCAGCATGTCCAGGGCGTGCACCTCGTACCGCTCGGCGAGCACCGGCACGTTGCGGACGAACGCCTCCAGGTGGCCGCTGGTGCCGTGCAGCAGGATCACCGCCTCGCGTCCGGAGCCGGAGGGAGCCTCGCCCGCGCGCAGGACGCGGGTGAGGGCGCCGTTCACCGGGTCGTGGGAGATGGAGTAGTTGGTGCCGGTCAGTTGTGTCCACAGGCTCATCGTGCGGTCTCCTGATCCTTGCTGTTGGTGTGCGGGGCTTCGGTGTGCGGGGTGAGGAGGCTGACGCCCATGCCGGTCAGCCAGTCGGGTACGGCGCCGTAGGCGAGGGTGCGGCCGGTCGGCGGTTGGCCGCCGGGGGTGGTGAGGGCTGCGGTCATGGCGATCCAGGAGCGCAGCTCCTGCGCCCCGTTGCCGGCCGCCTTCTCCAGATCGGCGTCGGTGTGGTCGAGGAGGGGGGTGAGGTCGCCGCTTTCGAGGAGCTGGAGGAACCAGCGGTCGAACTCCTCGTTGATGTCCGGCCGCGCGGCGCGGATGATCTGCCGCCGGCGCACCTCGTACGTCGTCCAGGAATCACGGCCGTTGAGCCACGCCTCCACCAGGAACCGGTCGTCGTCGGAGAGCGCCGCGAACCACTTGGGCCACGGCAGCCGGTGCGAGAGCCCGCCGGAGGCGATCACCGCGACCCGTTTGCCGTCCTGGCCGTCACCGCGGATCGCCGCGCCGATCGCGCCGCCGAGCGCATGGCAGCGGCGCAGCGACGGCAGCGGCGGCGCGAACATGTTGACCACGATCGGTACGACGGGTACGTCGAGCGCGGGCAGCAGGTGCTGCAAGGAGTGCGTGATGCCGTGGTCGACGGTGAGCCGCAGCGAGAACGCCGGGTCGAAGCCGTCGCCGACGAGACCGTCCACGACCACGCGCGCCAGGTCCGTGTCGGCCGGCAGCGGCCCGCCGGGGGTGCCCGCCTCCCCGGCGCCGTGCACCTCGCCGACGCCCACCGTGAACGCGGGCATCAGGTCGAGGAACATGCCGCGGAAGTGGTTCGAGCCGATCACCACGACGGCGTCCGGTCGGGCGGCGGCCAGTGCCTCGCGCGCCGCGCCGAGCCCGTCGCGGAAGCTGTGCGCGGCGGGCAGGTGGTCGACCTCGGCCCAGTGGGTGTTCATGAGGGTGGAGTGGGAGGCCCCGATCCCCAGGACGATCTCGCTCATCGACGGCTCCGTTCCCGGGTGCACAGGGCGACGGCGGTGTGCACGATGGCCCGGGTCAGGCGGACTGCCTCCCGGATGTCGACGACGTTCATCCCGGAGGGGAAGTCCAGCGGCAGCGGCGCGTCCGGGCCGATCCGGTCCATGCCGATGCGGGCGGCGGGCAGGCCGCGCGAGCGCAGGATGTTGGCGTCCGTGGCACCGCTGTTGGCGACGATCACCTCGTGCGGGCGCCCCTCGATCTCCTCCCAGGCGTCCTTCGCGGCGGCCACCACGGGCGCGTCCTCGGGGGTGTGGGTGCCGGGGATCGCCAGGACCATGTCCCAGTCGAGGTCGAGGTCAGGGTGTTCGGCGCGGATCGCGTCGAGCGCGGCGGCGAACTCCCGGCGTACGTCGGCCGGGGTGGAGCGGGGGCTGGTGCGCAGGTCGACGCGGATCCGGCACAGGGCGGGCGTGACCGCCGCCATCCGCGGCCAGCCGCCCTCCACCGACGACACCACGCCTTGCGGTGCGACGAGTCCGCCGGTGTGCCGCTCGGCGTACTGGGGGAACCAGCGCTCCAGCGCCTCGATGACGGTGGCGGCGCCCGCGATGGCGTTGCGGTACGGCATCCGGTGCCGGCTGCCGACGTACGTGTACGTGCCGCGCACCCGCACCTCGAACCAGCACAGGCCGACCTCCTCCCAGGCCACCGACCAGCCCGGTTTGGCGATCAGTGCGTGGTCGGCCCACCAGCCCTGCTCCAGCATGAACGAACAGCCCACGCCCTGACCGGTGTTGAGCCTGTTCAGGCCGCGCGTGGTGCGCCCGTTGGTCGGCATGCCGCCCGCACCGAGCCCGAGCAGCAGATCACCGCGCAGCGGAATCCCGGCCCGCGCGATCACCTCCGCCGCGGCGACGACGGCCGCGCCGTGCCCCTTGGGGTTGCTGGCGCCGAGGCCGAGCACGTGGTGACCGTGGACCTCGGCGTGTGGGCGCATGTCGGCCCGCAGGTCGGGGCCGACCCAGGGCACGTCCTCGTCGGCGTCGCCGACGGTGAGCGTGTCGATCGGCGCGTAGAGGAGAAGGTCCTCGCCGGTGCCGTCGCCGCGCAGGCGGGCGGTGGCGTTGCCCTGGCGGTCGTCGATGGGCTGGTAGCGGGCGTCGAGCCCGGACTCGGCGAGGACACCGGTGAGCCAGCGGGCGAGGTCCGCCTCCTCGCCGGTGGGGCTGGGGATGTTGACCATGCCGACGACGAGTTCGGTGAGCCGCTGCGGCTCGATGAGTTTCCAGGCGGCGTCGACCCAGGCCCGCTGCTGTGCGCTGAGGGGGCTCATCGGGCGCCCGGCCGGACGGTGCGGACGGTGGTGCCGCGCCCGAGGCGGGCGATGAGGCCCGCGCGCTGGGCGAGGAGGACGGCAGCGGCACCGGCGGCGAGTACGACGGCGGCGCGGCTGCGGGTTCGGGAGGCCATGAGGCGTCAACTCCTGGAGGAGGAAGGGGAGATGAGAGGAGACGGGGTGGCGCCGAGGAACGCGTTGGCCAGTGCCGCGACGAGCGCGGGCCGCTCGGCCTGCGGGTGGTGCGCGGCACGGCCCACGACGGTCAGGTCGCCGCGGGGCAGCGCATCGGCAAGGGCCGCCGCGTAGTCGGGTCCGGCGAACGGGTCGTGGCGGCCCCACAGCACCAGCACCGGAGCCTCGACGGAGCCGAGCTGCGGGCCCAGGTCGGCGGTGGGCGCGGTGACGTGGGCGCGGGCGAGTGCGTCGGCCGTGGTGCTCGCCGCGAAGCGGGCCCGTACGGTCGGCTCGGGGATGGCGTCGGCGTCGTACCACTCCAGCTCGGCCAGCAGGGTCCGCATCTTGGCCGGGGTGGGGCCCGTGCCCCCGTAGTAGGCGGCGCGTGCCCGGGATGCCAGGTGCGGGTCGGTGCGCAGCCCACTCGTGCCGCCCGGCGCGGCGGACGGCTGGCTGCCGATGAGCACGATCCGGCGGATCAGCTCCGGCCGCGCGGCGGCGAGCCGCAGTGCGACCGTCCCGCCGAACGACTGGGCCAGTACGTCGACTTGAGGCTTCCCGAGCCCGTCGAGGAGCAAGGCGAGCGCGTCAGCCGCCCCCTCGGCACCCCCAGGTGCGGGGCGGGGCGCGGGCGAGGCGCCGTACCCCGGCAGATCCGCCCACAGCCAGCGGCGCTGCGGCAGGGCCGCCAGCACCGCGCCGAAGTCGGAGGTGGCATGGCAGCCGGGGCCGCCGCCGTGCAGCACGACGGTCACCGGACCCGACGTGGCGCCCGCCCACCCGTGCGCCAGGGGCGGGGCTGCCGGGGCGTCAGTGCCCGACACGGCGCTCGGTGGGCTGGACGACCGGCTTGCTCCGCTCGACGTGCCGGCGCCAGGCGGTGATCGACAGATCCGGCCGGTACAGGCGCTCCGGCGGGGCGTCGGTCACGTCGACCATCCAGGCGTCCTGCCGGGTGAACTGGCCGTGGAACAGCCACCGGAAGGCAGCCAGGTACTTGGCCTTGAACGCCGCCGCGGCAAGACCCGTACGGAAGCGGACCATCAACTGGACGTAGCGCACATGGTCGGCGTCGACGGGGACGTACCACTCGTAGTGGATGAACTTCGGGTAGGCGACGCGCAGCAGTCCGGGCAGCCGCACCGAGACGAATCCGGGGATGTCGAGGGCGGCGATGACCGGGTCGGCGTCGCCGTTCTTGCCGGGGTGGTCGGGCAGTGGCATCCGCTTCCACCAGCGCTTGTTGGTGAACTTTCCGACGCCGGGGAAGTCCGCCTCCCAGTGCACCTCGTCCTGGACGCGGATCAGCCAGCCGTCGCGCTCGACGATCCGGGTCTCGTTCCAGGCGGGCATCACCTTGAACAGCCGCCACAGGGCCGTGTTGTGCAGGTACTTGGCATGGCCCTCGTCGAAGCCGTTCTCGGCGGCGAACCGCCAGTTGCCCGGGCGGACTTCGGTGCGCCCGCCGAGCGCCAGCGTGTTCTCGGCCAGCTCGGCGGGGATCTCCCGCTCGACCGGCGGCGGCTGCTCGCCCTCGGGGACGTCGCCGATGTAGACCCACACCAGGCCGAGGCGCACCTCGACCGGGTACGTCGCCACCGACAGCTTGCCGCAGATGGGGCTGTCGGGGCCGTCGGTGAGGACGGCCTTGAGCTTGCCGTCGTCGGTGCCGAACGTCCAGCCGTGGTACGCGCAGCTGATGGTGCCGGGGTACTGGCGGCGGCCGTGGGAGAGCGGCACCCCGCGGTGGGGACACCGGTCGTGCAGGGCGCGCACCGTGTCGCCGTCGCGCACCAGCACGATCCGCTCGCCGGCCAGGGTGATCGGGACGGGCTTGTCGGCGACCTGGTGCGCCCAGATCGTCGGGTACCAGTAGTCGCGGAAGCCCAGTTCGGCCGAGTCGTAGGCCGGCCACGCCGACCAGTCGGCGCCGTCCTGCACGGGAGGACCGGGCACGGCCGGGGCGGACGCCTTGGCCGCGGCGGCACCGCGGGCGCGCGGGGCCCGGCGGGGGGCGGCGTCGGGGGACGGAAGGGTGCTCGAGCTCACGCTGCCTCCAGGGGGCGGGAGTAAGAGTGGTGACGGAGCGTCAGGAAACGAGTGGGGGTACGGCTCACAGGTCGACGACGAGTTCGCCGCCGCGTGCCCGGGACACACACGGCAGGAAGGCGTCCGTGCGGTCGGGATCGCTCAACAGATCGCGGTGGAGCGGGAGTCCGCCGAGGACCTTGGTCTCGCACGAGCCGCAGATGCCGTCGCGGCAGGCGTTCGGCACGGCGATCCCGGCCGCGTCGAGGACGTCGAGGGCCGAGCAGTCGGCGGGCACCGCGAGCCGCTGCCCCGACCGTTCCAGGACCAGGTCGAAGGCCGCGAGGTCACCCTCGTCCGCGCGGGCGGGCGCGGCGAACCGCTCGACGTGCAGGGCGTCGTCGGGCCAGGTGGAGCAGTGTTCTTCGGCGGCGGCGATGAGCGGCTCGGGCCCGCAGCAGTACACCGCGACCTTCTCGGCGCTCTCACCGAGACCGGCCTGGAGGTCGAGGTGGCCGCTCTCGTCGAACGGCCGTACCTCCACCTTGTCGCCGTACGCCGCGAGTTCCGCCAGGAACGCCATCGAGCGCCGCGAGCGCCCGCCGTACAGCAGTCGCCAGTCGCGGCCGTCGGCCTCCAGCGTGCGGATCATCGGCAGCAGGGGTGTGATGCCGATGCCGCCGGCGACGAACACATGGCACTTCGCGTCGTCGGTGAGCGGGAAGAGGTTGCGGGGTCCGCCGACCTCGACGAGCTCACCGGGGCGCAGCCGGTCGTGGACGTAGGCCGAGCCGCCCGAGGACGCGGGCTCGCGCAGTACCGCGATGCGGTAGTGCCGGCGCTGTGCCGGGTCGCCGCACAGCGAGTACTGACGCACCTGGTCCGGCAGGCCGAGGTCGATGTGGGCGCCTGGCTCCCAGGGGGGCAGCAGGCGCCGTTCGGGGTCGGCGAGTTCGACGGACAGGACGCAGTCGGATTCTCGCCGCAGTGCGACGACCTCCAGTTCCAGCACGCCGTTCTCACTGTCGGGCATGGTCACCTCCGCGGGTTCGTACTTAGTACGGTACGAGATACGTGAGATCTTGGGAACCCCCCTTTTCGGCGACGGGCTCTGATCCGGACGCTGTCCGGTACGGTGTTCTGGCCGCTGGCGCCGGGGCCCTGGGCCGTTGATTCCGGCTGCCACGCGCAGGCCCGCAGCGCACTTTCCGAGGAGTCCCATGGCGCGCCCGCAGAAGCAGTCCCGGCGCCGCGACGAACCGCTCACCGCCGAGCGGATCATCGCGGCCGCTCTCCGTATCGCCGATGGCGAGGGCGACCTGGACGGGCTCACCGTCCGACGGCTCGCCGCCGACCTGGGCATCGGCACCATGACGCTGTACGGCTACTTCCGCGGCAAGGATGAGATCCTCGACGCGATGGCCGACCATGTGCTGGGGCGCATGCGGCTGCCGGAAGAACCGGACGCCGGACCGGCCGAGACGCTGCGCGCGGTAGGGCACGCCTTCCTGGAGATGATGCGCGACCACCCCAGCGTGGCGCGCCTGTTCGGCACGCGCATCACCGACAGTCCCGCGGCCCTGAAAGGCGCCATGGAGGCGGTCCTGCAGCGGTTCGTCGACGCGGGCATCCCCGGTCCGCTGGCCGTGCGCTGCTACGGCTTCCTCATCACCTACGCCATCGGGTTCGCCAGCTATCAGCGGCCGCGCCCCTGGGGGCGGATGACGGACATCGAGGGCTCCGAGCACCACCGGCAGCGCACCCACTACTACGCGGGGCTCCCCAGGGACGAGTTCCCGGTGATGGTGGAGTACGCCGACAAGGTCGCTGCTCTGTCCAGCAACGAGGAGTTCAGCGCGGGTCTTGAGGCGTACATCGACAGCACACTGCGCCTGCTGCCGCGCGGCGGTTCCTGACCCCCGTCCAAAGTTCGTGACGAGAGGCCGACCGGTGTTCCGGTCGGCCTCGCGGCGTTCAGGGACTCTTGACGGGCGTGCAGTGTTCCGTACAAAGTACGGGGCATTGCACGGTCACGTTGCTCGGCCGAACGGCGTGACCGTGCACCGTCCGGCCCAGCCCCGCCTTGCGGGAAAGGGTCCGGCACACCGGCTGTCTCGCTTACCGGGGACCTCGACGACGATCGGTCCCCGCATCAGACGATTGGCCCCGCATCAGCTGACGTCCCTGTTCGCCCCGGCCGACCACCCGTGTCGGCCGCACTTCCCGAGGACGCGCATGACCCACACCCCCAGGCCGCCCGCGGCGCGCGGCACCGCCAAGGCCGTTTTCGCGAGCTGGATCGGCACCACGATCGAGTACTACGACTTCGCGGTGTACGGACTGGCCGCCTCGCTGGTCTTCGCCGATCTGTTCTTCCCCGCCACCAACCCGGTCATCGGCACCCTGCTGTCGCTGAGCAGCTTCGCCATCGGCTACGTGGCCCGCCCCCTCGGCGCGATCGTCTTCGGCCACTTCGGCGACCGCGTCGGACGCAAGACCACCCTCGTGGTCACCCTGGTCCTGATGGGAGCGGCGACCTTCCTCATCGGGCTGCTGCCGGACTACGGCACGATCGGCGTGGCCGCCCCCGTCCTGCTGGTCGTCGCCCGCCTCCTCCAGGGGTTCTCGGTCGGCGGCGAGTACGGCGGTGCCGTCCTGATGACGGTGGAACACTCGGGGCAGCACCGACGCGGACTGCTCGGCTCCCTGGTCAACACCGGCGCCACGGCCGGACTGCTGCTGGCCAACGCGGTGTTCCTGCTGGTCCTGCAACTGCCCGACGACCAGATGCAGGCGTGGGGCTGGCGGATTCCGTTCCTGCTCAGCGGCGTACTCGTGGTCGTCGGGCTGATCGCCCGCCTCGCCCTCGAGGAGACCCCCGACTTCGCGGAGGCGCGCGAGGACGGCGCCGTACGCCGGCGGCCCATCGTCGACGTGCTCCAGGGCCACCTGGGCTCCGTCCTCCTCGTCGCCTTCGGCATCCTCGCCTCCGGCACCGCCTTCACGATGGTCTCCGTCTATTCCCTGACGTACGAGAAGACGCACCTCGGCCTGGGCCGCGACGAGACACTCACCCTGCTCCTGCCCGCCATCGCCATCGTCCTCGTCGCGCTGCCGCTGTTCGGTCGGCTCGCCGACCGGCTCGGGGTGCGCCGGGTGTTCCTGGCGGGCGCTCTCTCGCTGATGGTGCTGCCGTTCGTCTGGTTCCCGCTGCTCGACACCCGCAGCTACTTGCCGATGCTCATCGGGCACGTGCTGATCCTGGTGGGCTACGCCGCCAACTACGCGACCGTGCCCGCCTTCTTCTCGCAGGCCTTCCCGCCGGCCGTCCGCTTCACCGGGATGTCCCTCGGGTTCACGATCGGGCTCATCGCCTCCAACGCCATCGCCCCCGCCGTCGCCACGTCGATCATGGACGCGACCGGCAGCTGGACGACCATAGCCCTCTACATGGCGGGCGTGTCCCTGCTGTCGGTCGTGGCGGGATGCCTGCTGCGCGAAGCCGGGGCGACGCCGCCGGACCGGGCATCCGGTGCGGCACCGTCCCCGGCCACCGCACTCACCACCGAGGTCTGACCATGCCCCCGACGGCCCGACCCCACAGCCCGCGCCACGCATACGCCGACACCCGCCACGGACAGATCCACTACGCCGAGTACGGCAGCGGCCGGCCCGTCCTCCTGCTGCACCAGACCCCACGCTCCTGGGACGAGTACCGCGACGTACTCCCGCTGCTCGGCGACGAGTTCCGGGCCATCGCCATGGACACCCTGGGATTCGGGGCGTCCGCCCGGCCCCAGCAGCCCTTCAGCATCGAACTGTTCGCCGACGCCGTCCTCGACCTCTGCGCCGCCCTGGCCCTGGAAAAGCCCGTCCTGGTCGGCCACCACACCGGCGCCGTCATCGCCCTGGAAACCGCCGCCCGCGCCCCGGACCTCGTCCACGCACTGGTGCTCTCCGGGATGCCCTACGTCGACGCCGCCCGCCGCAAGACCGTCGCCGAGGACCGCCCGCCCATCGACCACGTAGACCCCGCCCCGGACGGCTCCCACCTACGTGCCCTGTGGGCCAACCGGGCCCCGTACTACCCGCCCGACAGGCCCGACCTCCTGGAGCGCCTGGTGCGGGACGCGCTGGGCGTGCTCGACCGGGCGGAGGAGGGCCACCTCGCCGTCAACCGCTACCGCATGGAGGACCGCATCGGGCTGGTCAAGGCGCCGACTCTGGCACTGTGCGGCGCACTCGACACCTTCTCCCTCCCCGACCTCCCCAAAATCACCGAGGCGATCCCGGGGGCCCGCTCGGCCGTCCTGCCCGGCACCGGCGTCCCTGCGGTGGACCACCGACCCGACCTGTTCGCCGCCCAGCTGCGGGCCTTCCTGCAGACCCTCTGACGCCGGGCCCCTGCGCACACCTTCCGCACACCGCGACGCAACCCACGGCACACGAATATCCACAGACCGAGGAGCAACCCACGGTGCACGAACAAGCCCCGTCCACCACGACCCGCGTCGTCCCCCTGCCCGGCACCTCGCTGACCTACCACGTGGCGCGAGAGACCGCGCCGGGCACCCCGGTGGTGTTCCTGCACCCGTGGTTCGGCTGCTGGCAGTTCTGGACCTCCACCATCCGGCAACTCACCGGCCGCCCCTGCTACGCCGTCGACTTCTACTCCCCGGCCGCCGGGCAGTGGCCCGCAACAGTCGGACCCGAGTACCTCGCCGACGCCGTCGCCGCGATGATGGACGCCGAGGGCCTCAACCGAGCCGACGTCGTCGGCAACTCGGTCGGCGGAATCGTCGCCCAGGTCATCGCCTCCACCCTGCCCAAGCGGGTACGACGCCTCGTCCTCGTCGGCACCGGCGCGAGCACCGCGGGCGCGCTGCCCGGATTCGCGGGCGCCGTGGACCGGTGGATCGAGGCGGCCCGCGACGGCGGGGCCGCTTCCCGGGCCGCCGTGGAGGAGACGGTCGGCATGCTGTTCACCGGCCGGCCCGACGCCGCGACCTGGGAGACGTACGTCCAGGCCGTACTGCGCACCGACCCGGCATACCTGGCGGCGGTCCTCGGCGGCGCACGGCGCCTCGACCTCACCGGGCGCCTCGGCCGGATCACCGCGCCGACCCTGGTGGTGCGGGGCAGCGAGGACAGCGCACGCAGCGCCGAGCACTCGGCCCAGCTCGTCGCCGGTATCCCCACCGCTGCCTCGGTGGAGATGCCGGGTGCCGGGCACTCCCCGATGGTCGACCAGGCCGACCGGTTCGCAGCCCTGGTCACCGGCCACCTGGACGGGACGGCCACGGCAGTGCCCGCCGGACGGGCGAGCACCGGATGAGTCTCGGATACGGCACCCTCGCCCGGATCGGCCACCTCTACCCGTCGGGCGGCCTGTGCGACTACGAGATCCAGCTCATGGCACCCGACGGCGTCCAGTTCGTCACGACCCGACTCCCGTTCCGCCGCACCGGCCTCGCCGACGACCTGGCGCTGACCGAGGACATCGAGCGGCACGCCCGGCTGCTCGCCGACGCCGAGGTGAGCGCCATCGCGGTCAACTGCACCGCCGCGACCCTCCTGGTGGGACCGGACAGGATCAACGAGCGGGTCACCCGGGCTACCGGCATCCGCTCCGTCACCACCATCGAGGCAGTGCTCGCCGCTCTCACCGCCTCGGGCATCCGCCGCCCCGCGCTGCTGACGCCGTACCCGGACGAAGTCGTCGCGGCGGAACGGGAGTTCCTGAGCACGCGGGGCATCGAGGTCGCCGTCCACCGGAGCATTCCGCGCGCGACCCCCGTCGAGCAGGCCGCGATCGAGCCGGACCGCTGGACCGAACTAGCCGCCACGCTCGACCCGTCGGCGGTCGACGGGGTGCTGCTCAGCTGCGCCGGAATCCGCGTGGCCGGGGAGCTGGAACGGATCGAGGACCTGCTCGGCCTGCCGGTGGTGGCCAGCAACCAGGCACTGCTGTGGCATCTGCTGCGCACCCTCGATGTCCCCGCCCGCCCCGCCGGATACGGGGCGCTGCTCTCCGGCCGCGTGGGCTACCACAAGCGCGACGACCCGTATGAGGCGTTCCATCCCGACGGCACGCGCGAGGGAGGTGAGCTGGTGGAGCCGATCCGCCGTCTGAGCCCGGAGATGACATGAGGCCTTGCGGTCATGCGGCCCACGCGATCGTCGATCAGGAGCCCTGTGCGACCACACCCACCCCATGAGCGGTATGCGGATGGCTTCTCAGCGCACCCTTCAGAATCTTGCCGCTGCCCGTCTTCGGCAGGTCGTCGACGAACTCGATGATCCGCGGTCTCTTGTAGCGAGCGAGACGTCCGTCGAGCCATGCCCGCAGTGCTGAGCCGTCGAGTGTCTGGCCCTTGCGCAACGCCACGACGGCCTTGACGGTCTCGCCCCACGCAGGGTCGGGTACGCCGACAACCGCCGCCTCGAGGACGGCTGGATGAGCCGCGATGGCGTTCTCGACCTCGACCGAGTAGATGTTCTCTCCTCCCGAGATGATCACGTCCTTGAGGCGGTCTCGGATGTAGAGGAACCCCTGCTCGTCCCGGCAGCCGATGTCACCGGTGCGGAACCACCCGTCGGGCGAGATCGCCGCAGCAGTCTCCTCCGGCTTGTTCAGGTAGCCGGCCATGAGTTGAGGCGTGCGCAGCCAGATCTCGCCGTCTGCGCCGGACGCGACATCCTCGCCTGTCAGTGGGGCGACTATGCGGCACTCGCAGTTGTCCAGGACCGTCCCGACCGAGCCGGGATGCCGGTCGACGTCCCCGTGCTTGCAGATGGGCGCGATGGCGACGCCGGCACAGGTCTCGGTGAGCCCGTAGCCTTGCGAGAATCCGGTGTGAGGCAGCATCTCCATGGCCCTCTCGATGAGCGTGCTGCCTGACGGTGCGGAGCCGTAGATGACCACTTCGAGGGAGCTGAGGTCGTAGGTCTGTGCCGCCTTCTCCGCCACCAGCCGGGTCAGCACGGTCGGAACCAGGACGGTGTGGGAGACACCACGCTCCTCGACGGCCCTGCCCAGCTCGGCGACAGAGGTGCCGGCTGGCACGACGAGCTCGCCGCCCATGTGCACACGACACATGACTGAACTCATGCCGCTGACGTGGAACATCGGCAGGCATGCCATGAACCTCATCTCGGGGTGCATGCGCCAGGCCTTCGTGGCCTGCTCGCACATGTGGCTGAAGTTCCGTTCGACCAGCTGGACACCCTTCGGCTGGCCGGTGGTTCCGGTGGTGTAGAGCAGGAGGGCCACCGACTCCGCGCCTTGTCCTGGGTCGATCGGCGTGTGCGGGTCGCCCGTGGCGTACCAGTCCTCGAAGTCGGCCGGGTCGTGCTCGGACCGGTCGAGCCATACGACGTGCCGATGCGGGCCGACCAGATGGGCGAACTCTCGCTCCGCGAATACCAGGACTGGCGCGCTGTCGCTGAGGATGGCCTGGCTCTCCTCGGGTTCGAGACGCCAGTTCACGCACACGAGTTGCGCTCCCGCCCAGGAGGCGGCATACACGAGCTGCACGTACGGCAGCCCGTTTCTCGCGATCACCGCGATCCGGGATCCGCGAGCGGCGTGCTCTTCCTTCAGCCTGCAGGCGATACGGGCGACGTCGCGCGCAAGCGCGGCGTAGGTGCGCGTGCCCGCCGGCGTCGTGATGGCGCGATAGTGCGGTCGCTCCCGCCGGTGGCGGTCCAGGCTCTTCGCGAGGGTCGTCTCGGATGTGGCTTGTTTGCTCATCGGTCTTCCGTCCCTACTCCCACGGTCGTGCCCGGCATCTCGTCGCTCGGGCGTAACTCGCCACGCGCCGCCTCGATCACGCCGGAACACCGGTCCCGGCTATGGCCGGCTCCGCGCGTTCGGCTGCGCGCGCGTCGACGCGGCCAGCCGCTTCCCACTCCGCCGCGGTCCGTTGCCGGACCCTCCAGGTCGACCGCCATCACACCCCTGACGAGTGGGAAGCAGGCCGCCACCGCACCGTCGGCCCCGGTGCGCTTGGTGTCCACTGCGAGGATTTCACTGTGCGGGCGCAGCCGGCCCGGCAGCCTCCAACAGGCCTCCGGGCCGGTGGCGAACGATGCGGTGGCCAGGTGCCGGTGCGGCCCAGGCGGGTGGGAATGCGGTGGCTGGGCGTCCAGACGGGACAGTGAGAGGACTGTTCGCCGGGCTCCCGTGAGGACACGGACGCCCGGCCGACGGCGCACGGAGCGGCACCGCCCGGCAGGCCGACGACTTCCCGCAAGGCAGACGAAGCGCGGGGCGGGCGGCGGGCCGGACCGCCGAGCATGCCGTAGGGCTTGACCAGCTCGACGTCCCCCGGAGGGCCCAGGTCAGGTTCTGGGTGGGCGAGGAGTGGAACGGAGTGAGGAAGACGCCGAAGCGCATCCAGTCGACCACTGTCACTCACTCTCTTCGTTGAGACCTGGCGCTACTTGATATCGAGATCCTAGGTGAAGCGAATTAACTTCATTTTCAGGAAGCTAGCCCGACGCTCGGCCGCAGTCAACGTGCGGGCGAGGTTCGGCACGCCTATTGACTGGATCGCGGAGTACGTCCTTCAATCAACCTGACTTCGATTCAGGCTCCTGCTCGCAACGAACCGTCAGCACCTGTCGGTACTCGCGGGACGACCGGGCATGCCGATCTCAGGCCGCCGGGCGACCTTCGATCAGGGAGAAACGTCACATCATGTACGTTCAGGTTGATCTCCGATCAGCAGCCGCATCCACCGCGCTCCTGGAAGCGGACGACTTCCGGTCCCTCAAAGTCGTTGTCCTGAGCGATGACGGCAACACGGGAGGCTTGGCAGAGGCGCTTGCAGGCGTGGGGACGGTCGACGCTGACGGGCATGCCTGCCTGCTGGTGGAAGCCCTGCGGCGGCTCAGCGGCGAACGCGCCGCTGACCCCGAGTGGCTGGCCGGCTTCGACGCGATGATGGACTACGCCCGGGCCAGAGGATGGCTCGCGGCCGGCCCGTCGCTCCGTGCACACCTCGAGTCGCAGCAGGGAGGCCCGCGATGACGCAGCCGTCCGTGACGACCTGGGAGACGCCGTCTTCCGATGATTTCCGGTATGTCATCGGGCACTTCGCGAGCGGCATCACTGTCGTCTCTGCGCGCCATGACGGCAGACCGTGCGGCACGACCGTCAGCGCAGTCAGTTCACTGTCGCTCGAACCCCCGATGATTCTGGTCTGCATGAACAGGCAGTCTGTGACCGCACAGGCGATCACCGTCTCGCGCACCTTCGCCGTGAACATCCTCAGCGAGGACCAGGTCGCCACAGCTGAGCGGTTCGCCCGCAAGGGCGGCGACAAGTTCGCCGACGTGACCTTCTCGGGGGATCCTGACGGGCCGCCACTGTTGGACGGGTCCCTCGCCATCCTCGAATGCCGGGTGGTGCGGGAAGTGAGCGGCGGCACTCATTCCGTCTTTCTCGCAGAGGTCGACCGGGCTCGCTCTCGCGAAGGATCCCCGCTGGCTTACTTCCGTGGCCGGATGGGACGACTGGACGACGAACTCGTGGGCCGGAAGCCGGGGCAGTAGGCCTGTCCTCCGTCGGCTCCTGGACGGCATGACGCATGACGCATGACGCACGAACATCGATGACACAACCGCACCCCACCCTGACGGCGCCGACCTGCTGTGCCGCTCCCATGCCATCAATCGCCGGACTTCGACGCGAAGCGGGACGGTGCTCACCACCGGCCCCAAAAGCTGTTGCCCACGAGCTCCAAATTTCTCACCACAAGGAGTTTCCGTGATCGACCTTCATGGCAAAGTCGCCATTGTCACCGGTGCCGCCTCATACCACGGCGACGACGACCCGTACCGGGTCGGACAAGGAGCAGCCACGTCCAGCACGCTCGCTCGCCTCGGCGCCGCTGTCGTGCTGGCGGACATCAACGGTGCCGTCGCCGAGGAGCGTGCCGAGGCGATCCGGACCCAAGGGGGCGTCGCGGTCGCCCTCGAGGCCGACGTCCGCGTCGAAGAGGACGTCCAGCGCATGGTGGATACGGCCGTGGAGAACTTCGGCCGTCTCGACATCCTGCACAACAACGCGGCCGACCTGTCGCGCCAATGGGATCCGGGAGACCCGGCGATCACCGAGATGACGGTCGAGAATTGGCACGCGCAGCTCGAGACAGTGCTCCTCGGCCCGATGCTTGGTTGCAAGCACGCGATCCCGGTGATGCTTGAAACCGGCGGCGGGAGCATCACCTGCACCTCCTCCATCTCCGGCGAGATGGGAGAGCTCAACCTGACCGTCTACGGGGTCGCCAAGGCGGGCATCAACCAGCTCGTCCGTGCGGTGTCCGCCCAGTACGGCAAACAAGGGATCCGCTGCAACGCCGTCGCCCCGGGGCTGATCCTCAGCTCCCCCGGACTGAAGATCGGCGAGGACCTGATCGCGCAGTACACCCGCCACTGCGACACACCGTACGTTGGCCAACCCGAAGACACCGCCAACGTGGTGGCTTTCCTTGCCTCCGACGCGGCCCGCTACATCACTGGTCAGGTGATCAGGGTCGACGGCGGCTTCACCGAGCACTCACCGATGGTCGCCGAGGCGAGGGTATCGGGGCTGGTGGCCGGCCGGGGGTGAGACCGTTTCGCGTGGACCGTCTCAGGACATCCGCGATGGGGAGGTCCTCGGCGATCGTGTGCGCGGATGTGACGCATCCCGGTCCCACCGCCGTCAGTACGTGCTGTGAACTGCGACCCGCCGAGTGACCAGTGGCGGTCGTGCCGGCCACCGACGTCTGGAAGACACTCACGGCGCCGCGCACTGCAGCAATGTCCCGCTGAACCGGCGCCTTCTGTGGGACAGCATCGCTGCCTGGGAGCGCTCGGTCGGTTCAGAGCATCCGGCGGCGTAGCAACGTCCGACCGGAGCGCTCCCCATGAAAGGCCGCTCAGATTCCCTGTGCAGATCAACCAAACTCAGTGAGGGCATCCTGTGGAACAAGACGCACTGCGGCAGACGAACACGGCGATCGCCAAGCGGTATCTCCAGGCGATCAACGACTGGGACTTCGACGTCAAGCGCGAACTGCTCGCGCCCGACGTGGTCTTCGAGATGCGGTGGGCGCCGGAGGGGTTCCCGCGCCGCATCGACGGCGTGGAGGCCGTCATGGAGTTCCTCGCTCCGCTACCTGAGTCCATCGTCACCGAGGGTCTGTACGACATTCGCGTCGAGACCCTGCACTCCGACCCCGGCCAGGTTGTCGCCTTCTACAAGAGCGACATGAAGATGGTGCAGCCGGTCGAGTACAAGAACGAGTACATCACCCGCTTCACCATCCGGAACGGCAAGATCGCCCACTTCCTGGAGTACTACGACCCGATCCCGCTGGTCGTCGCCTTCGGCGGCAATGTGACGCCGCCATCGCTCTGAGGCGCGCGCACACTCTGCCCCCATCCCCTCTGCCTGCGAACGCTCGCCAACGAGAGGCTCATCATCATGTCCACATCGCACTACCCGACCAACTTCGGCGTCTTCATGGCTCCCTTCCACAAGATCGGCGTCAGCCCGACCGTTCTCTTCGAGCGGGACCTGGCCATCATCGAGATGGCCGACCGGCTCGGCTTCCAGGAGGCCTGGCTGGGTGAGCACCACTCCGGAGGCCACGAGCCGATCGGATCCCCAGAGCTGATGCTCGCCGCAGTCTCGCGGACCACACGCAACATCAAGCTCGGCACGGCGGTGAATTCGCTGCCCTACCACAACCCGTTCCTACTCGCCGAGCGGCTGGTGACGCTCGACCACCTCACCCACGGACGCGCGATCATGGGCTTCGGCCCGGGGCAACTGATCTCGGACGCCTACATGTTGGGCATTGATCCGGCCACCCAGCGCGACCGGATGCTCGAGGCGGCCGACGTCATCATGCGACTTCTGCGCGGCGAGACCGTCACAGAGAAGACCGACTGGTACGACCTGCACGAGGCGAAGCTGCAGCTGCGCCCCTACACCGTCCCTGAGCTGGACGTGGTCGTCGCCGCGGTCACCTCGCCCTCGGGTCCGGTCACCGCCGGCAGGCTCGGCATCGGCATGATCAACCTCTCCGCGAGTTCGCCGGCGGCCTTCGAGGCGCTCCGAACGCACTGGAGTATCGCGGAAAAGGAGGCCGCGGCCCACGGCCGGACCATCGACCGCAAGAACTGGCGTCTCTCCGCCATAACCCACATCGCCGAGACCGAGGAGCAGGCCCGCAAGGACTGCACCTACGGGTTCGAAGAGATCTGGAACTACCTTGCCCACATCTCGCCGTTGCCGGCCTCGGAAAAGCCGGACATCGAGGGAATGATCGACGAGGCAATCGAGTCCGGGTCGGTCCTGATCGGGACGCCGGACACGGCCATCGAGCTCATCCGAAAGCTGGCGGACCAGACCGGCGGCTTCGGCAGCTTCGTGATGACGCTGACCGACTTCACCACCTTCGACAAGCAAAAGCGCGCGGTCGAGCTCTGGGCCGAGTACGTCATCCCGGAGTTCCGGGGCCAGCTGCACTCCATCCGCGAGCACAACGCTTGGGTTCGCGACAACGAATGGAAGAGCAAGACGATGGCGGCGATCAACGCCGCTTCCGAGAAGTACGCCCAGCAGGGGGCCACCGCCCGCTGACCCTTCCCTCAACTGCTGCACGCCCGCCAGGCCACGACCTGTGTTCTGCCGTTGACCACCAGGAGCGACGAGATACCGTACCGGTCCCAGAGATCCACAACGGCATCACAGGACACGTCGTATGTGGGTGTGTCACTTACCGTTAGTGTTACCGGTAGTTCGTTAAATTCGGCAGTAGAGGTCAATGCCGTGTCCGGTGGTGACCGCGTCGATCAGGGCCTGGAGCTCGGAGGGTGGGTCCTTGTCCGTCCAGGCTCGCCACCGGTCGAGGGTTACGGCGGGGGTGAGCCAGGAACGGATGGCGCGTAAGGCCCTGGGCCAGCAGGGCGATTGGGGCTGGTGGGGTATGGCGGGGCCCCCTCCCTGGCCCGTCGTCGGGGCACGGATCGGGCGCGGTGGCATCCAGCGGTCCGGGTGGAGCGAACCACTGGTCCCAGCAGAAGGAGAAGGCGCAGTTGACCAGGGTCTGGTGGCGGCGGATGGCACGCTCGGAGCGGACCTGGAAATCGGCCCAGCCGAGTTCATCCTTGACCTTGCGGGGCTCGAAAAGTCATCGCTGCAGCTCAAGCCGCGTATCGGTACTCGTTGATGAGCCCGCCGAGGACGTGGGTGCGCAGGAGCCTGCGGGGCACGCGATCGTGCAACACCGCTGGCTGTCCCGGGGCTTCGGGTGGTCGTTGGTCTCGTGATCGGTGTGGCCGGTGGCAGTTGTAGTGCTCCTGATACTCGGCGAGGACCTGTCGGGCGTGGGCCTCGTTCATGATCAGAATATGGTCGAGGGCTTCGCGCCGGATCGTGCCGATTACTCGCTCGCAGTGGGCATTCACGCGCGGCGCCCGAGGTGCGCTGAGCAGTACCTCGGTGTCCTCGGCTTCGAAGACGGCGTCGAAGGAGTCGGTGTACTTCCTGTCGCGGTTGCGGAGAACGAAGTGCAGCGACTCGACGCGGGTGCCGAGGTCGGCGGCGAGATTGCGGGCCTGCTGGGTCGCCCGCTGCGCGGTGGGGTGGGCGGTGACGCCGGTGACGTGGAGCCTGCGGGTGCCGTGCTCAAGGAACGCCAGCGCGTACAGCCGCCTGCCGGTCACGGTGTCCACGTGGAAGAAATCCGCCGCGGTGATCCCCTCGGGCTGGGTGGAGAGGGACTCGTGCCAGTTCGGGCCGGTACGGCGCGGGGCCGGGCCGATGCCGGCCGCGTGCAGGATCTCCCACACCGTGGACGGCGCGATTGGCGGCTCCAGCCGGGCCAGTTCACCCTGGATCCGCCGGTGGCCCCACCGCGGGTTCTCCTTTGCCAGACGCAGAACCAGCTTCTTGAGCGCGGCGGTCGTGGGCGGGCGCCCGGTGCGTCGGCGTCGGTCGGAGTAGTCCCACTTCGTGGCGATCAGCCTGCGGTGCCAGGCCAGTAGCGTTCCCGGCGTGACCGGGAAGACGCAGCTCCAGCGGCGGCGCGGTGTCAGCGAGGACAGCGCGGCCAGCCAGAACCGGTCTGCGGGCTCGTAGCGGACCGGACCGCTGAGGTGTCGTCGCAGCACCGCGTTCTCGTGCCGCAGCACCAGCAGTTCAGCGTCCTTGGCGGTCCTGGCGCAGCAGGACCGCAGGCACGGACAGCAACGCCCGGGTGGCCCGGTACAGGATCGAGATGATCACGGGGTGCAGCATCCCAGCCACCACCGAGGGCCTTGCACACGGGCTCCCACCAGCAGCGATGACTTTACGAGCCCCACATCCCCAGATCACGAGTGGAGCGTGGCGTCGGCCAGCGCGAGCAGGATTCTGTCGCTGTCACTGCACTCGCCAGTGGATGTGATGACGAGTTTGACGACACCTGTCACGTCCACGGTCACGTTCTGCGGCCGGTTGATCTCTGCACCCACGGTCTTCAGCGCACGGCCGTCGCCCTTGACCGTCACCTTGATCAGCTCGGCCGTGCTGTTGTCGTCCAGTCCGAGGATCAAAGTGAGCGAGCTGTATCTCTCATTGATGCTGTATTCGATTCCCGTCGCCATGCTACAGGGGTAGGTCAATGTCATAGCCTGCTCGTATTGCCTCGACCCCATGGTCACCGACCGAAGGTTGAACGAGCCACTGCCATGCACAGGGGAAAGGTCGGTCAGCGGCACCGTGCCTGTGGGCAGGGGTGCCAGGCTCGACGGGTTCGCCGAGGCTTCGTCGTTGGAACCGGACGGGGTCGGGGCGGGCGCGGTCACCGTGACCGTTGCCGTCGCGGTGGCCGTCACCGTCTGCGCTGTGGGCGAGTTGACCACAGTCGGCAGACCGAAGAAGCCGAGCAGCAGACCGACCACGGCCGCGAACGCCGAGATCAGCGCCGCAACGTCGCCCAGCCTGCGTCCGCGAGGCGACGGATCCGGCACTGGGTCTGGTGCGGGCCCGGCACCGGCGGAACCGGTGGACCTGGTACCGGGCCCGGCGGGTTCCCAGGTACCGGCGGTATTCCCGGCGACGGTCCACTCACGCTCTGCCCCCTTCAGACGCGGCCTGATCGCACAACATTGAACCCGATCATGCCCAGGACAGACAGAGCGTCGCAGACGCATCGGCCGAAACAGCTCATTGAGGCTGAGCGCTTCGCCCGTCTCCAAGCAGTCCGCCACCGCCAGGCCGAGCATACGGTGTGACGAGAGCACCCAAGGCCAGCTACGCGACCACAGGAGCCGGATCGGATTTCGGTGACGGTGCTGTCGCGGTGGCCGTCATCGTCTTGCACGGAAAACGATTCAGCCGCCGCCGAGATCACGATCTACAGCTGGTACTCCAGCCGTAGATCGTTATGTGCCCTGGTCTTGGGGCTGTCTGCCACTGGCGGAAACTCAGGTGGCCTCAGCGCGCGATCTGGGTAGAGTCGGGCAATGCCCGAGCTGAAGCGGCTGCTTGCCGGCCACGCCCCGGCGGTCCTGGCCTTCGAGCTGGCGAACCGCACCTACTTCGCTGCCTCGATCTCCGACCGCGGCGACGACTTCTTCGACCAGTTCACCGACCGGTACAACGCCTCGCTGGCCGAGCAGGAGGCCGGCATCTGCGCCTTCTACGTGCTCGTCGCCGAGGATGGCTCGGTACTCGGCAGGTTCAACCTGTACGACTTGGAGGATGGCACTGCCAGACTCGGCTACCGGGTCGCGGAGCGGGTCGCCGGCCGCGGCGTGGCGACCGCGACCGTCCGGGAGCTGTGCCGGATGGCGACAGCGATGCACGGCCTGCGCACACTGCGGGCGGCCACCTCCCACGACAACGCCGCGTCCCAGAAAGTCTTGGCCAAGGCCGGGTTCGTCTCGATTGGCCCTGCCACCCCGGCCGATCTCGGCGGCAAGTCAGGCACTTGGTACCAGCGCGACCTCCAGCCATAGACCTTGATCTTGCTCGTGGGTCGGCTGCGGGTAGGCTGCGGCCACCGCTGATCATCGGTGTGCGAAGACTAACGATCTTGCGATGGCCGCAGGTCACAGCGTGGACCCTGCTCGCTGGCAGGAAACGTTCGAGGGCCTGATGAGCCGGATAGCCGGCCGGTTCGCCTGGGTTGAACCCCGGCGTCGGGTACGGGATCTGACGCTGGGGCTGCTGTCGGACCTGCCACGCAAAAACTGTTGGAGCATCGCCGAGTGGGCCGGAGAGGCCACCCCGGACGGCATGCAGCACCTGCTCGGCCGGGCCTGATGGGATGCCGACGCCGTGCGCGATGACGTGCGCGAGTACGTCCTGGAGCATCTACACGACGAGGGCGCAGTGCTGGTGGTCGACGAGACCGGGGACGTGAAGAAGGGCACGCACACCGTCGGCGTCCAGCGCCAGTACACCGGCACCGCCGGGAGGATCGAAAACGCGCAAGTCGCTGTCTACCTCGTCTACGCGGGACTGCGCGGGCACGCGGCGGTGGACCGGGAGCTGTACATACCGCACTCCTGGACGCGCGACCCAGATCGCTGCCGAGCCGCGGGCCTGGACGAGGACACCGTCTTCGCGCCCAAGCCGGAGCTGGCCGCCCGCATGATCGGCCGATTTCTCGATGCCGGGCACCGCGCCGGCTGGGTCGCGGCAGACGAGGTCTACGGCGGCAACCCAAAGCTGTGCTCCGCGCTGGAAGAGCGCCAGGTCGGCTACGTGCTCGCCGTCGCCTGCTCACATGAAGCCACCACCGGCGCGGGGAAGTTCCGCGCGGATGCCCTGGCCGCGAAGGTGCCCAAGCGGGCCTGGCAGAAGCTGTCGGTCGGGGCCGGTGCCAAGGGGCACCGCTTCGAACCCGCGTCCGAGTGGTGGATCAGCTCACCCGCTACCGGCCGGGTGCCGGTCCGGTTGCGCTGCCACAGCGCCATCTCCAGTGCGGCCAGGACGAGTTCGGTGTGCTTGGTGGTGGCTGCGGACCAGCCGACGATGCGGCGGGAGAAGGTGACGACGAAGGCGACGTAGACGGTGCCGGCCCAGGCCGCGACGTGTGTGAAGTCGGCGACCCAGGTGCGGTTCGGTGCGGCGGCGACGAAGTTCCGCTCCAGCCGGTCCGGCGCCCGCTCGGCGGCCGGGTCCGCGATGGTCGTGATCACGCGCTTGCCGCGGACCGCTGCGACGATGCCCAGTTCACGCATGAGCCGTTCGACAGTGCAGCGGGCCACCGCATGCCCCTGCCGGTTCAGCTCACGCCAGATCTTTCTGGCCCGGTAGACACGGTAGTTGGTATCGAAGACCTCCTGGATCAGTGCCTTGAGTTCCTCGTCGCGGACCTGTCGGGCGGACGGGGTGGCCTGACGCTGTTTGTGGGCGTAGTAGGTGGAGGGGGCGATGCTGCAGTCGTGCATGGTCAGCACGCGGCAGATCGGCTCGACACTGATGCGATGAAGGGGCGGAGGCCCCGCCCCTTCATCGCATCAAATCTTGTGGATCGGTTGGGGTTGTTCACGCCGCAAGGGTCTCGGGGCGTTCGACGAGCTGACCTCGTTCGAAGCGGGCTCCGGCTCTGACCAGGGCCACGAGGTGGGTGCGTTCATGGTCCGCCAGCCGTAGGCCGAGCCGGCGATCAGCCGTGGATGGCGTTGAGGACGGCGGCAAGCTTTTCGGGCGCACTGATCATGGCCATGTGGCCGGTGTCGAGATCGATGACGTCGGGCCGAAGCAGCGCAATGGATCGCTGCTGGAGTTCCTCGACGTAGCACTGGTCGCGCGTGAGGTGCACGTACGTCCGGGGGATCTCGCGTCTGTAGCCGCTCAGGTTCACGGCCTCGCTCAGCAGGGCGGCCGAGTCGTCGGCCAGCCGGTCCAGGGTGGACGCGGCGGTCGCCTGGCCCATGTCGTTGCACAGCATTGCGGCGGCGCCCTCGCGGGTCTGGTGGTAGACGCCGTCGGTGATGGACTGCTCCACCAGACCCCGCACTCCGGGATCGATCTGGTCAAGCACCCGGGATCTGTCCGCCGGCACCACGGCCGACACGAGGACGACGTGGCGGATCCGGTCAGGTATGAGGTCCAGGACACGCGGGATCGTGACGCCCGCGAAGGAGTGACCGACCAGTATTACGTCGCGCAGATCCTTCACTTCGACGTCCTCGCGGACCGCATCGGCGCAGTCCGCGAGTGTGACCGTGCCCAGGTCGACTTCGGCCCTGGTCCCGCGTCCCGGAAGGTCGACCGCCAACGCTTCCGCACTTAGGTGGGGGATCAGCTCGTCCCAACAGTTCGCGCCGAAGCTTGCCCCATGGATGAGAACGAACGCCATGATTGACCTCCTCGTCAACGATACCAACCGAACCATAATTGAATTCAGTTCTGCTGTGGAGGCTTGCGGCAGAGCAAGGGAGTAAAGCCAAGACGCGGATCGGTTGGGGTTGTTCACGCCGCAAAGGTCCCAGGGCGTTCAACAAGCTGACCTCGTTCGAAGCGGGCTCCGGCTCTGACCAGGGCGACGAGGTGGGGTGCGTTCACGGCCCGCCAGCGGGCCTGGGCGGACTCGACGAGCTTGAAGACCATGGCAAGGGCGGCGACCGAGCTGCCGGCGCCCCGGGTGACCTTGGTACGTAGCCGGACGGTGGCGAAGGTCGACTCGATCGGATTCGTGGTCCGCAGCGATCGCGCTCGCCGAATGCCTGGTGATCGGCCTGCCACTGGGCCGTCAGCCGCGTCACGGTCGCCTGCGAGAGCCCTCTGTCGGGCAGCGACTACGTCTACATCTGGGCCGACGGCATCCATCTGCGCATCCGCCTGCGGGAGGCGAAGTCGTGCGTTCTGGTACTGATGGGGGTGCGCACAGACGGCGCCAAAGAGCTGATCGCCATGGCTGACGGCTACCGCGAATCCGCCGGAGGACAGCCCGTGGAGGTAGAGCAGTGGCAGCACCTCGCTGATCTTCGGGGACTTGCGGCACCACGGCGGCAGGATCGCCGAGGAAAACCGCTGCGCTTGTCTTTCACCCGCGGGGCCTTCACCTCGACCTCCCCGGCCGCGGTCGTGACCTTCCTCGCCTGGTGATAGCCGTTACGGACTACCAGACGGCGCCCCTGCTCGTCACGCTGATCGGCCAACTCTGCTATATAGGCGTTGACTTCAGCTTCCAGGGCTGCGGCCAGCATCCGCCTCGCGCCCTTGCGAACGATGTCGTCGATCAGGGAGCTGGTCTCTGTCGTTCCGTCGGCATTCACTACGCTCAGCACGGGCGTACCATCCTGACCGACGGTGCAACGTCGGCCTACTCGATGACCAGAAGTCGATCACACGGGAAGGTACGCCCTCCGTGTCCTTCCCAGGGCTGATCCACAGGTCATGAGCACTGCTCAGTCGACGGTGGGGAGGACCTATCCGGCCCAGGGATTCGGCCCCTGCTTGAGGATGGCGAGCCTGCGCGCCTGGTCGGTGGGCCATAGGTCGATCTGATAGAGAAAGTGGTCACCTGGGCCGCCGTTGGTGTCGACGGCCGGTGGCTCGGAGGGGATGTAGGAGACCCGGACGCGTAGCAGCCCAGAGGGAACGGTCATGCTCGGTCCGTCCTCCGGAAGGACTCCCGGGCTGGACACGGCGAGTTGGCCGGTTGAGGCATAGAGGTCCGACTCGACAATGTGCTCGGCCGTCGGCTCCGTCATCGGTGCGGACTCGTGGACGGTGATCCGCGACTCGACCATGTCGTCCCGGGCGGTGCCGACAGAGATCGAGTGCGGTTCCACCCCGATGCGATGAACATGGACTGCTTCCTTGGTCCATCCGGCTGGCGGCAGGTCCGGGTCCGTCGCGTGTTCGGCCATCCAGGCGTCATAGGGTTCGAGGTCTTGGACGTAGAACTGCCCGTGATCGGCATCAATCAGGAACTTCAACGAAGCATCAGCCACCGTCGCAGGCTATCGGAGCCCGCGCGGCGCCGCTTGAGCCGGGCCTTCGGCCCCCAGACCGCAGACACGCGCCGCTCATAGCTCGCGCCGGTCACAGCCTCACAGGCGGTCGATGTCCGCGGCTTCGGCGAGATACTCACCGGCCGCCTCGGCGCCGCTCTTCCCGCCTGGATCGATGCCGTCGATGCCAGCCTGCTGCCCGGCATCACCGGCTTCGCACTCCACCTGCTTCGCGACCTCGACGCCGTGACGGCCGGACTCACCCTGGAGTGGAACTCCGACGGCACCGAAGGCGCCGTGAACCGCATCAAGAAGATCAAGAGGCAGCTCTACGGACGAGCCGGATTCGAACTGCTCCGCAAGGTGGTCCTCCAGTAACGCTCCGCGACCGCTCTCCAAGATCTGTGCCAGAACCAAGTTTTGACAGCACGGCGGTTCTTGCCAGGACAGTATCGGGATGCTCCTGGCGAATAGTGCTCGCCATGCTGCAGCGATCAAGGGGGAGCTTCAGTTGTGAGCTCCGCCCGCTGGCCGTACACGAGATGCGGACCGCCGGACAGTGATCAACGGTGAGGGGACGTGAACCACCCGCCTTACAGGTAGGTCTGCCTTCATGCTCAGGTCGCGTCTCGTCCTCACAGCGGCGGCAGCCGCCCTCTCCGTCCCCCTGGCACTCACAGGCATCGCCTCAGCCGCTTACGCAGCACCCGGTGCTCCGCTCCCTCTTCCTTCCGACCTTTCTGCTCTTCAGGCCGTAGCGTCGAAATTGACCCCACGGTGCCAAGAAGCCCTGACGCGGGCTCAGGACTCCCCGACAGCGCTCGCACAAGAGTTGCCGAACCTCGCCGGGTGCACTGTGACTTCGTAAGAACCTCATCACCCGCCACCCGAGGTGTGCGCCCAACGCATGAACGCCCCGGCAGCCGACAAGAGGCTGCCGGAGCGTTCTCGGGGAGCCCCCACCGCCGCGGACTCCTGCTGATGGACTGGATCCGCCAGGCCGAACAGGACGCTCCCGCACCTGTTTGCGGCTTCACGGGCTTCCTCCGCCAGGACCCCGACGCCGTCACTGCCGGCCTCACTCTGGAATGGAGTTCCGGCGTCGTCGAGGGCAACGTGAACCGAGTGAAAAGGCTCAAGCGAGCCATGTATGGCCGGGCCTCGTTCGAGCTCCTCCGGACCCGCATCCTCATCCAACCATGATCTGGGCCACGAAAACCGTCTCGTCAGCCGCCACGATGCCAGATACGTTCACCTCGTGTGCTACCACGCCGAGAAGCCCTACAAGCTGCACTACGCGTGCGTGCCTTGCCGTGTCGCGTTCAAGCGGCATCCGGGGCCCGGCGAGCACCGATGCCCCCGATGCTCAGAACCAATGGTCTGTGCTGGCCACGACTTCGCGGCTCCACGGCGCCGAGACACCAAGGCATGGACCGTCGTGGCTGCCGTGCTGAACGCCGGACTGCGTTACGAGGGCCGCGAGCCCTGTGGCTGCGGCAAGGACCCAAAGTTCCGCCCCCGTACCCGAGCCCAACTGCGAGTACGACGAATCGCAGCAGCCCGAACTGGCACCCCCCTTGCCGACATGCTGGAAAGCGTAGATCCGCAGGCATCCGCATGACCTGACCGAGTGGCGCACAAGCGGCGCATGATCCGCCATCTCGTCCACAAGATCATTCACGGAACTGCGGTCAGAACCCTGAATCTCCCCACCCGGGGCTCGGAGTGTTCTCAGAGTTGCTCAGCTTGATTCCCCAGGCAATTCCGCACTCACCTGCGGCCAGCCGCCAGAGCAGGGGCCGCCTGGTGGCCAGCTACGTCGCGGGCGCGCGACCCGACCGGACAGGCCTCAGCAGTCGTAGCGGTGGGAGCACGGGGTGTCGGGGCAGATGCGGCAGACGAAGAAGTACATGCCGCCCAGGTCGCCCAGGGCCATGTCGTGCCCGAACGCGTCGAGGGCGGCGGGATCGGCCTCGGCCCGCCAGGACGGGATCGCGGCCCCGTGCTGGCGGGGGCCCCAGTCGTCCATGGGGAGCCACCGGCCCATGCCTGGTTCAGTCGCAGTGACGCTGAGCAGATGTTCCATGCGGGTGCCGCAGCCTGCGCAGTCGGGCCAGTCAGGCGGCTGGGTCCACCCCGGGTAACCGCCGACCTTGCTCTGTTGCGTGGTGGCCACCTCGAAGTAGTCGTAGCCCCGTTCCTCCCGCAGGGCCTAAAACCGCTGGTCGAGCAGCTTGCTGAGTCCCTCCGGCAGGTCCCAGTTCGGGTACTCCACGGCCGGAGTGGGGGACAGGGCGCACGGGCGCGGCAGGTAGTCCTCCTCCGCGGTATGCGGGCGAGGTGGTTGCCCGGCAGCGGCGCCAGCGGCCGTGAGCGTCGCGCTGCGCCAGTGGAGCTGGGGGTTGGCCGCGGCCTGGTCGTCCTCGTGAACGAGTGGGCACCACAGGATCTGCAACAGGTCGGTGCCGGCGGGGAAGACAAGGCCGGGCACATCCCGTGCGTACAGCTGGACTACCGGGACCATCGCGACCGGCTCTGGCCCGACGGGCGCGTCGAGCGGCTTGTAGTGGCCCGGTTCGGCGCACATCGGCCAGGGCTCGTCGGCCGGCCACAGCAGTGGCCCACCGATGGAGCTGTCCCCCGGGCCCGGCTTCCCGGCCCGGGGGTAGAGGAGGGTGACCTCGCGCGCCGTACCGATCAGCTCCGGAAAGACTGCCTCGACGTCAAAGGGAAGCGGAGCCAGCGGCCGGGGCCCGGTCGGCCGGGCCTGGGCGGCGTCCTGCTGCGTGTGCCCTGACGGCATGGAGTCTCCCGCTGCTGGTGGTCGCAACGCCGCCGACCCTAGCCCCGCCCCGAAACCTGGCGCATCTCACCCCGGACCTCCCACTGCACCGCCTTCAGTCTGTCGGCAACAGGCCCGCCACACGTCGGCGCTATCCGGGCGTTCGTACCGCCAGAGCCGTCCTATGACGGCGCCCCGTAGTCAATCGGGGCTATCGCGCAGTCGAAGCAACAGACGTTCCCGAAACTCACCTACCGGGCCACCCGTACACGTCATCAGCGGGCGACCTGGCCCGGCAACGCGCGTGGCGCTCGTTGAAGCTCTCCACTCCGTAGAACGTCGTACGGAATGAGGCGACGAGCGTCCCTGGCCGATTTCGCAGAACCCCCATCAACTCCGTGGCCAGACGCGGAACTCAGGGTTGCCAGCCTGGCCGCCCGCAGACAGTCCAACCGCGAGATCGCTGAGGAGCCGTTCATCACGCTCAGCACCGTCGAGCAGCACATGACCCGGGTGTTCCGAAAACTCGGGGTCCGCAGCCGCGGCGACCTCAGCGCGGAACTCCTGGAGATCCAGGCGGAGGAAGAGGCGCTGACGCGCTGATCAAGGTCCCCCCAGAGGAACCGCACTCGTATAAGCGCGGGAGGGCGCTGTGACGGCTGTGTGACTGCAGTGTCGGTAGTCTGACCATCGGTACGGTCCCGCGGTCGAGACAGATCGGGAAGAAGACGGATGAGGGTCCTGGTGGTTGAGGATCATGTGCGGCTGGCCGATTCGGTGGCGCGGGTACTGCGGCGCGAGGGCATGGCGGTGGATGCGGTTCACGACGGGACGGCGGCGCTCGAGCGCACCGTCGAGGTGGACTACGACGTGGTGGTCCTCGACCGGGACCTGCCGGGTGTGCACGGCGACGATGTGTGCCGGCAGCTGATGCAAGAGGCGACGCGGGAGTCGTCGCGTGCCCGGGTGCTGATGCTGACCGCGGCCGGGACCATCACCGACCGGGTGCAGGGACTCACCATCGGCGCCGACGACTACCTGCCGAAACCGTTCGCCTATCCCGAGTTGGTGGCGCGCATCCGGGCGCTCGGCCGCCGGTCCCGGACCGCCGTGCCGCCCATCCTCGAGCACGGTGAGCTGAGGCTCGATCCCGCCCAGCGGGTGGCGACCCGGGCTGGGGTCCGGCTGCCGCTCAATCCCAAGGAACTGGCCGTGCTGGAATACCTGCTCACCGAGCGGGGCCGGGTGATCTCCGCCGAGGAGTTGCTGGAACGGGTATGGGACGAGGCCGCCGACCCGTTTACCACGACGGTCAAGGCCACGATGAACCGTCTCAGGTCGAAGCTCGGTAAGCCCTCGGTCATCGAGACCGTTCCCCGCGGGGGTTATCGCATTTGAAGGGTTGGGACTTGTCATGAGGCTGATGGCCAGAATCTCCGGCATGCGGGTCCCTCTGCGGCTGACCCTGCTTTACAGCGTGCTGTTCCTGCTCTCCGGCGCCGTCCTGCTGGCCATCACCTTTCTTCTCGTCACCCAGAGCGGGTCGGGCATCTCGATGTCCTCGTCCAACTCATCGCGCTCAGGTGATCAGAGCATCAGCAACATCGTCGTGGGCGACGGTGCATCGGAGGACGCTCCACTCACCGAAACGGAACGGCGCCTCATCGCAGCGGCCCGGCAGCAGGCCGTGCAACAGCGCGAGGAGTTCGGGAACCAGCTGCTGGCGAAGTCGGGCGTCGCCCTGGCGATCATGTCGGCCATCTCGGCGGCCCTGGGCTGGCTGATGGCCGGGCGGGTGCTGCGGCCGCTGCGGGTCATGACCGACGGCATTCAGCTCATCTCGGCGCGGAACGTGCACGAGCGGCTGGCCTTCAGCGGGCCGCCTGATGAGCTCAAGGCTCTCGCGGACACCGTGGACGGGTTGCTCGGCCGGCTGGAGATGGCGCTCGACTCGCACAAGCGGTTCGTCGCCAATGCCGCGCACGAGCTGCGGACGCCGCTGACGCTGGAGCACGCCCTGTTGGAAGAGGCCATCATCGATCCGGACGCGACGGTGGATTCGTACCGGGCGCGATTCGAGGACCTGGTGGTCGTCAGCGAGCAGCAGGCCCAGCTCCTGGAGTCGCTGCTGATGCTGGCGACCAGCGAACGCGGCCTGGACCGGTTGGAACGCGTGGACCTGTCGGAGCTCGTCGGCGGCGTGCTGCGCGCCGCCGAGCCGAGGGCGTGCAAACAGAACCTGACCGTCGTGGAGCGAGTCCGGCCGGCGTGGGTCACCGGTGATTCCGCCCTCGTCGAGCGGCTGGTGGCCAACCTGGTGGACAACGCGATGAGCTACAACGTCCCGGACGGCTGGATGGAGGTCGTCACCGGTGCGGCGGGCGAGGGCTGCTTCCTGTCGGTGACCAACGCCGGGCCACGTGTCCCGCCGGAGACGGTGGACCGGCTGCTCAACCCGTTCCAGCGGCTCGAGCGCACGGCAGATGACGGTCATCATGGCCTGGGGCTGTCCATCGTGCAGTCGATCGCCGTGGCGCACTCGGCCGACCTGAGCGTACGTGCCCGGCCGGAGGGCGGCCTTTCGATCCGGGTTTGCTTCCCGGCGGAGAAGTCGCAGGCGATTTCCGGGTAGCTCTCTTTTTGTGCCCGTCGTGTGACTGGCCGAAGCGTAGACCTTGAAGCATGGCGACTTTGACGAGCAAACAACGCCCGCTTCTGGTCCTTTCCGCATTCGCTCTGGTGCTGGCGTTGGGAATCGCGGGATGCGGCGGAGGCGAGGACGGCGACCCGGGCCGGCACAATGCCAGTGGCGGCGGGACCGCCGAGGACGAGCCCTCGCCTTTGAGGTTCTCGCGGTGCATGCGCGAGCAGGGCTTCACGTGGTATCCCGACCCGGACGCCGGGGGCAACCTGAGCGCGAACGAGCCGGAGGGCCTCGACCGGGCCAAATATCAGCAGGCCCAGAAGAAGTGCGAGGTGTACGCCCCCTGGGGGAGCGGCAGCGGCAACAAGAAGAGCTCCGACGAGCTGGACAAGCTCCGGAAGGTGTCGCAGTGCATGCGGGACCACGGATTCGCGAAGTTCCCCGACCCCGACGAGAACGGGAGCATCAACATCGACAAGAATCTGGGGATCTCACCCGATGACCCGGCCGTCAAACAGGCGCAACAGGAATGCCAGAAGTACGCACCGGTGCCGTGACCGGTCCTTGCGCTGTTCAACTGTGCCGGTCCGACGGTTGAACAGCCGTCGTTCGCTGTTCGACCGCTCGCCTTGTTCTGCCGCTGGTGATGCGCTGGAATCCCGACAGGCATGGGACGCCATTGCCACCTGGATGGACGTCCGCCGGTAAACCGCGCTCCCCGAACAGATCTCCCCGGTCGCGGCGTTGTCTTAGACAGGCCACGGCCGGCCCCTCGGCGTGCTGCCGGTACCCCGGCGAGCGAGGCGCGGGCACGGACGGTTCCTTTCAGCCGACTTGAGATCGACTCACATCACGTGTCCTCGAACGGGGAAAAGTCACTGGACGTTTTTGTGCCCGCGGTGTGACCGGTCGGTGCGTAAAAAAGAAGCATGACGACAATGACCAGGAAACGTCGCCCGCTATTGGTGATCTCCGCGATCGCCCTGACGCTCGCGCTGGGAACGATGGGCTGCGGCAAGGACGAGGAGCCGCAGGTCGCCAGTGCCAATCCCAGCGCCACGACCGCCGACGGCACGGCCGGCGGCAGTCAGGCCTCGCCCATCAAGTACTCGCGGTGCATGCGAGAGCAGGGCCTCACGTGGTACCCCGACCCGCAGGCGGACGGCGGCCTGTCGGTGAGCGTGCCCGACGGCACCGATCCCAAGAAGCTCGAGGCCGCCGAAACAGCGTGCAAGAAGTACTACCCCGGCGGAGGCAAGTCGGGCAAGGCCCCCGCCGAGGACATCGCCAAGATCCAGAAGGCGGCGAAGTGCATGCGGGAGCACGGAGTCACGAACTACCCCGACCCCGACGCGAACGGCAACCTGCACATCGACGAGAAGCTCGGGATCGACAACGACGACCCGACGGTCAAGAAGGCGCAGCAGGAGTGCCAGAAGTTCTTCCCGACCGGTCAGGAAAAGTAAATGAGAATACGGCGCACGGCGGGCGTGGCGAGCGCTGTGCTGGCGGTCGGCGCGGTCGCCACCGCGATCACGGTCTTCACCCTGTCGGATCCAGATGACAGCCCCAGTTCGGCCGGCGAGACGCCGGCGTCGACTGCCGAGATCACCCAGCAGACGCTCGTCGACCGGGAGAGCCATGACGGCACTCTGGCCCACGGCGACAGCACGACGATCTCGGCACGGGTCGGCGGCACGATCACCGCGCTGCCCGTCGAGGGCTCGACGATCTCCCGCGGGAAGTCGATCTACCGCCTCGACAACAAGCCGGTCACCTTGCTGCACGGCTCGCTGCCTCCTTACCGCACACTGAAGACGGGTGCGAAGGGCACCGACGTCAAGCAGTTCGAGCTCAACCTCTGGGCGCTCGGCTACCGCGGCTTCACCCCGGACTCCACCTACACCTGGGCGACCGCCTACGCGGTGAAGGATTGGCAGGACGATCTCGGCCTCAAGGAGACGGGCTCGGTCGAGCCGTCTCAGATCGTGTACGCCGACGGCACGATCCGGGTGGACTCGCTGAGTCTGCAGCGCGGAGCGATGGTCGCGCCGGGCACCGAGATCGAGAAGATCACCGGCACCTCGCCGCTGGTCACGGTCGTCCTGGACTCGAGCTCGGGGCAGCTGGCCAAGCTGGGGGCCGCGGTGCAGATCAAACTCTCGGACGGGAAGACCGTCACGGGGAAGATCAAAAAGGTGGCGACGCTCGTGGCCGAGGCGGAGGACGGCGAGTCGAACACCACGAAGTTCCAGGTGACGATCAGCTTCGACAAGGACGTCAAAAGCCAGGGAGTGGCCGCCGTCAGCGTCGCTTTCACCGCCGGGCAGCGGCCGGACGTGCTGACGGTTCCGGTGGCCGCGCTGGTCGCGCTCGCCGAGGGCGGGTACGGGGTGGAACTGGTCGAGGGAAGCACGATGCGCATGGCGGCGGTGGAGACCGGGCTGTTCGCCGACGGCAAGGTGGAGATCACCGGGTCCGGGCTGCAGGCCGGCCAGAAGGTGGTGATGCCGTCGTGAATCCTCTCGAGGCCGTCATGACCAGTGAGAACGGCACTGCCGGTCACCCGGTGATCGAGCTCGCCGGGGTCAGCAAGAGATACCCGGGCGGGGTCGCCGCGCTGGGCTCGGTGGACATGGCCGTCGAATACGGCGAGCTGCTGGCGATCGTCGGGCCGTCCGGGTCCGGCAAGTCCACGATGCTGAACCTGATCGGCACGCTGGACCGCCCTTCGTCGGGCACCGTGCGCATCGACGGGTACGACGTGGCGGCACTGTCCGACCGGCAGCTGTCAGCGCTGCGCTCCCGGCGCATCGGCTTCGTGTTCCAGCAGTTCCACCTCGCGGCGGGACGGGACGCGCTGAGCAACGTCGCCGACGGCCTGCTCTACAGCGGCGCCGCCAAGCGGGATCGCGAACAGCGTGCCGAGGCCGCGCTGGTACGGGTCGGACTGGGTGAACGGCTGACCCACCGCCCGTACCAGCTCTCCGGCGGCGAGCGGCAGCGGGTCGCGATCGCGCGTGCCGTCGCGGGCGACCCGCCGCTCCTGCTCGCCGACGAGCCGACCGGCAACCTGGACTCGGTCTCCGGCGCCGGGGTGATGGAGCTGCTGCATGAGCTGAACGAGGCGGGTACGACGATCTTGGTCATCACGCACGACCGGGAGATCGCCGACAGTCTGCCTCGGCAGGTACAGATGCGCGATGGGCAGGTGGTCTGAGATGTCACATCCGACCGGACTGCCCAACTCCTCGAATCTGGTCGAAGAACGCCGTCGGAGCGTTCCGCCCGGTGACCGTAAACGGCCCGAAGACGCACTACGGCCCGCCCGGCTGCGCGTACCGGACCTGATCCGGCTGGGCGGGTACGGTCTGCGTTCGCGTCCGCTGCGCGCCGTGCTCTCGGCGCTGGGCATCGCGATCGGCATCGCGGCGATGATCTCGGTGGTCGGGATCTCCGCTTCCAGCCACGCCGACCTCGACCGGGAACTGGCGAAGCTCGGCACCAACATGCTGACGGTGTCACCCGGCAAGACGATGTTCGGCAAGCAGTCCACGCTGCCCGACGACTCGGTCGCAATGATCAAGCGGATCGGACCGGTGCAAACGGCCACGGCGACCGGTGTCGTCGGTACCGTGCACGCCTACCGCAACGACCGGATCCCGGTAACGCAGACCAACGGCCTGTCCGTGGTCGCGGCCAAGCTCGACCTGCTCACCGCGGTCGGCGTCGAGCTCGACCACGGCGTCTGGCTCAACCGGGCGACCGACCGGTACCCGGCGGTGGTGCTCGGCGCGACAGCGGCCGAGCGGCTGGGCGGCGGACCCACCGTCTACATCGGCGGCCGGACGTGGGCGGTCGTCGGCGTGCTGCAGAAGGCGGCGCTCGCATCGGAACTCGACACATCGGTGATCATGGGATGGCCGGCGGCAGCGACGTACCTCGCCTTCGACGGGCACCCCACGACCGTCTACACGCGGTCGGCGGAATCGCAGGTCGAGGCGGTGCGCACGGTGCTCGCGGCCACGGCCAACCCGTCGGCGCCGACCGAGGTCGACGTGTCGAGGCCGTCCGATGTGCTGAGCCTGCGCCGCGCCACGAACGCGACCTTCACCTCGCTGCTGCTCGGACTGGGGTCGGTCGCGCTGCTCGTGGGCGGGATCGGCGTCGCCAACACGATGGTCATCTCGGTGCTGGAACGCCGTTCGGAGATCGGTCTGCGCCGATCGCTCGGCGCTACGAAGGGCCAGATCCGAACGCAGTTCGTCGGCGAATCGCTCCTGCTGTCGATGATCGGCGGGGCGGCCGGCGCGCTCCTGGGCTACCTGGTCACCGGAACCTACGCCATGACGCAGAACTGGCCCACGGTCGTACCGTTGTGGGTCCTCGCCGGCGGCGTCGGCGCAACCGTACTGATCGGTGCCATCGCGGGCTTGTACCCGGCGATCCGGGCCTCCCGGCTGGAGCCGACGGAAGCGCTGGCGACGCCTTGATCGGTATTCCCCACGGCATCGTCCGGGGAAGGGTCTCCAACTGGGAAGTCGTAGAACGCCAGCAGCTCGCCCTCGTCATCGACGATCTCCTTGACAGCCTTGGGGAACTTCGCGCCGTACTGCTTGGCGAACGCCTTGACCGCGGCGGCCGCGTGCTCCTTGTCCTCGGCGTGTGTTCCGGGTGCCCACCCCCGTAACGGGGGTGGGCCCTTCCTCTCGGACCGGCAGGCCGGGGCGTACTCGCCTGGGCGGCTGACACGGCGGCCGTCTTCTCGGCTGTGATGGCCTCAAGGGACTGCTGAGCAGCCGTAGCGCTGTCAAGCCATGTGATGCGGCATGGGGCGCAGCACTCACGGCGCCGACAGGGCCCGGTCGGCGAACAGTCAGGTGGCATCCATCAGCCCAGCGACGCAGTTGCCGCGCGCAGGTCCTCCAGGGCTGCCAGTGCATGAGGCGCGAGCCCTTCCGCGTCATCACGATCGCTTTCGGACCACTGCGCGTAGCCCCGCTTGAACGCGAGGACTCCCAGTTCGCCCGCGAGATGCGCGGTCGGGTCGGGGACACCGCGGGCGATGAGTGCGGCCGTCATGGCGGCCGCGAGACCGACGCTCTTGAGGGCGTCGCGCTCCTGGAGTTCGGTGCTGGCTGCCACGGCTGCTTTGAGGCGGGGGCCGAGTTCGCGGTTCGTCGGCCCCATGGCGCTCGATGCGCGCTCGAGACCGGCTGCCACCGCCTGGAGCGGGCTGGCGCTCGCAGGCGCCTCGGTGATGCCGTCGGCGAGCAGCCTGCTGAGCGTCTCCTGGCCGGCGACCAGTAGCTCGCGCTTGTCGGAGAAGTGCCGGAAGAAGGTGCTCTTGGTGACGCCGGCGCGCTCGGCGATCTGCGTCACCGTGGTGGCGTCGTACCCCTGCTCGGTGAACAGGTCGACGGCCGCAACGACGAGTCGCTGGGTCGCCCCCGGTTGCCATCTAGCCATGAGACCAGAATAGGTGATGGGACACCTGTCCCGTCACCGGGTAAGGTCAGTGATGGGACAGGTGTCCCATCACTTTCAGGGAGAGCTCATGCGCGTCTTCATCACCGGCGGTACCGGCACCATCGGCTCCGCCGTCGTCGCTGAACTGCTCGGCAACGGCCACACCGTTCTCGCACTGGCTCGCTCGGACGGGTCCGCGCAGGCCCTTGGGAGCGCTGGTGCCAAGGTGCTGCGAGGAGACCTGGCGGACCTCGACGTCCTGCGGTCCGGCGCTGCACAGTGTGACGGCGTGATCAGCCTGGCGTTCAGACGCGACTACAGCAGTCTGGATGCGCTCGCCCAGGCCATCGCCGAGGAGAGCGCCGCTCTCGCCGCACTGGGGCAGGAACTCATCGGCAGCGACCGCCCGATCGTCACGGTCTCGGGTACGCCCTGGGTGCCAGGGCGCGCCTGCACCGAGGCCGATCCGCTGCCGACCGACGGACCGGTGGGCGGACGAGGCCGTTCGGTCACAGCGCTGCTGGATCTCGCCTCGCGCGGTCTGCGCAGCATGGCTGTCCGCATGCCGCGCACCGTCCACAACGAGGGACAGGGCGGATTCGCCGGCCTGTTGGTCGATGCAGCGCGCCGCACCGGGGTGTCCGGTTACCCGGGCGACGGCACCCAGCGCTGGCCGGCCGTGCACGCGCTCGACGCAGCGGTCCTGTTCCGTCTGGTCCTTGAGTCGGCACCGGCCGGGACGTCCTGGCACGCCGTCGGCGACGAGGGCGACGCGGTGCGGGACATCGCGACAGTCATCGGCCGGCGACTGGGCCTGCCGGTCGAGAAGGTTCCGCAGGAAAACTTCGGCCCGTTCGGCCCGATCTTCGCCATGGACCAGCCGGCGTCCAGCGCCCACACCCGCGATGCCCTCGGATGGCAGCCGACGCACTCCAGCCTCCTCGAGGACTTGGAGAACATTCAGCCCTGACGGGTTTCGACAGAACACGGCCCGAGCAACGCATGCCTCAACTGGCTCACCGTTCTGCCGATGTCTACCGTGCTGCGGCCAAGCTTGATCGAGGCCATCTCCTCGGCCGCTCCCTCCTTGCTCAGCAGCGTCGCGCTGAGTGTCATCTCGAACCCGGTAGTGCTGGAGTCGGGGCTTTTCCACCCGCAGTTTGCCTTTGTACTGGTGTTGGCGGTGTCCGATCCCAGTTCCGATGCCGTCATTTCCTGTCGCCCCCGGAACTCGTTGCGCTGGAGGTACCCGCAGAAGTCCGGCATCCTCAGGTACCGGGCCGGCGCAGTGGCGCTCTCGCTGGGCGAGGGGCTGGTGGTGTCGCGGTGGCGGGCCGCAGAGGAGTAGTAGGTGACGGCGGTCACCGCCAGCACAAGGGATATGGGCAAGGCCGCCGCCAGGAGTCGGACGCGTCTGCTTGCGGTCCATCGGCGCGCGGAGACCGGAGCCTTCGGCGGCTCGGCGTCCGTGCTCCGGGCCGCGTCTTCAGCCTCCGGCCAGCCGGTGCTGAGCTTACGAGTCGCCGCGGGCGGCGCAACGGACTCGGTCTCGGCCTCGCCGGTGTCCCGGCCGGCCGAAACCGTGCGCAGACGGGCGAGGCGCTGCCGGACTGATACGGCCGTTCTGGGGCGGTCCTCGGGGTCGCGCCGCAGGAGGTCCGTCAGCAACTGGGCAACCGGTGCGGGGACATCGGGGCGCAGTGCGGCCACCGGACGGGGTTCTTCATCGAGTTTGCGGCGGATCAACGACAAGGGGGTGCCGTCTTCGAACGGGGGCTCCCCGGTGAGCAGAGCGAACAGGACGCCGCCCAGGGCGTAGAGGTCGGAGCGCTCGTCGCCTCGTTGGTCCAGGAACTGTTCCGGCGCTCCGTACTGGGCGGTTCCGACCGGGGAGAGCGCGGTTGTGGGCGCGACGGTGAAGGTGTGAGTGTGAGTGAAGCCCGCGATACCGAAGTCCACGACCTTGATGGAGCCGTTGGCGGTGAGCATGACGTTGGAGGGCTTGATGTCGTAGTGGACGACATTCGCCTCGTGTGCGGCGACGAGGGCGGTACAGATCTCTTGGGCGATCTCCAGGGCCCGGTCCAGGTTCAGGGGGCCTTGACGGTGCAGGTACTGGGCCAGGCTGGTGCCCTCAACGTGCTCCATGACCAGGAACTGCAGGTGGCCGTGCGTGCCGCGGTCGTAGAGGGCAACGATGTTGGGGTAGTTGATCTGGGCCGCGGCCACTGCCTCGCGCTCGAAGCGCTGGACCAGCTCGGGGGGAGCGTTGTCGTCGTGGTGCAGGAGTTTGACAGCGACGCTGCGGTGGAGCTCGCGGTCACGGCCGGCCCAGACCTCGCCCATGCCTCCTCGGCCCAGCAGTTCGGTCAGCTCGTACCTGCCCGCGATCAGGGCGCCCCGTTCCACCTGCTACCTCCAGTGACCTGTCCACGCCGAGAACCTCAGCATCACCGATCACGCTGGCGTCCAGTAGGTGGTTCCCACAAGTTTCACAAGCGCAACAGCTTGACAGACGCCTGCTGTTACAGCCCGGCTCCGGGCTCGTCCATGGCCGCGGTCCACTGGGCCGAATCTCCGTGGCCGAAGAGACTCGCCGCCCGCGATCCTGAGGCCATGAGGAACTCCGCATGCGGCTGAGGCTGCGCCAGTTCAGGCCCCGGACCGGGCCGCACGAGCACCGTGTCGTCCAGCCCCGGCAGCCCCTTCGCCGCACCTCACTGCGCGCCCCCAAGCCCATCGGCCTGCTGCTCGGCGACCACGACGGGCTGAACCGGCTTGCGTCCCTGTTCTCCTTCGCCGCCTACTCCCGGCACACGATCGTCCACGTACCGCTGCGCGACGGCCTCCCGCCTGACGAGGGCGTCGGCTGCTGGATGTCGGGCTGGCAGTGGCTGCACGCCCGCAGCCCTGTGGCGAGCAGGCGGCGGGCTTCCTCGCGGTCCACGGGGCGGCGGCGCTGGCCCGCCATGTAGCAGTCACCGGCGTGTACCTGGACGGGCGGCCGGCCGGTGCCGATCCCGAGTTCGACGGTCCACTCCGGTAGTGCCGGCCGGTTTCGGCGGCCGTGTTCTTCCTCGGCCTGCCGCCGCTGGAGCGCGGCGATCTTCGCGTCGATGCGCTGCAGCCACAGGGTGTGCCAGACCCGCATTCTGTGGAATCAACATTGTCAAGGCTGCGCGGAGTTAGACAGCAGCTGTCACATCAACGGACGGTGCCCCGGTCGTGAAGGCGTTGAAGCAGTTGCCGCACCTGATCCACCGCAAGAAGCTGCCCGCCTCCGAGGCCGAAGCGCGGCTCGTCGCGTGCACACAGCGGTTCGAGGACTACGGCGACCGGGTGTTCGCCCACCTGCGTGCCTTCGGCGCCGACGGCGCGGGAGGCCCTTCGTGAGCCGCATACCGAAGGAGCAAGCCGCCGTGCCCACGGCGGGGCGGATGTGGCCGCTGTGCGCGGCGGGGTTCACCACCGCTTTCGGCGCGCACAGCGTCGCGGCCAGCCTCGGCGGCTCGAAGAATGCGGTGACCTCGCTGCTGGTCCTGGGCGGGCTGCTCGCCCTCTACGACGGAGCCGAGGTGCTACTCAAACCCGTCTTCGGCAGCCTCGCGGACCGGATCGGCGCCCGCCCTGTGCTACTCGGCGGCCTCGCCGCCTTCGCCGCCGCCTCCGCCCTGTACGCGGTTGCCGGCAGCCCGGGCTGGCTGTGGGCGGCCCGCCTGGGGCAGGGAGCTGCCGCTTCTGCGTTCTCTCCCGCGGCCTCCTCCCTGGTCGTCCGGCTCAACCCAGCCGCCAAGCACGGGCGGGCGTTCGGCAGGTACGGCTTCTGCAAGTCCGTCGGCTACACCCTGGGCCCGCTGCTGGGCGGCGTCCTGGTGTGGGCCGCGGGGCTGCGGCTGCTGTTCACGGTGCTGGCGGTGCTGGCAGCGGCCGTCGCTGTATGGGCGATGCTCGCGGTGCCGCATGTGGCGCCCCTGCCGAAATCCCGGCAGACCGTGCTGGACTTCGCCCGGCGGCTGACGGTCCCGGCGTTTTGGCAGCCGACTGCTGCGCTGGCGGGCGCGACCGCCGCCCTGTCGGTCGGCGTCGGCTTCCTGCCGGTCTCCGGCGCCGCGGTTCACCTGGGCACGGTGGCCACCGGCGCTGCCGTGTCGGTCCTGGCCGCCAGCGCCGCTCTCGTCCAGCCGTGGGCCGGGTGTGCCCTGGATGACGGACGGATCACCACCCGCACCGGACTTGGCAGCGGCCTTGCCCTCACGGCCGCCGGACTGGCCTGCGCGATACTTCCGGGCCTGGCCGGGCTGCTGTCCGCCGCCCTCCTGATCGGCACCGGCGCCGGCCTGATCACTCCGCTTGGCTTCGCCGCCCTGGCCGCAGTTACCCCCCAAGAGCGTCTTGGCCAGACGATGGGCTCGGCCGAACTCGGCCGTGAACTCGGCGACGCGGGTGGCCCACTGCTGGTCGCCGCCGTCGCCACCACAACCACCCTCACCTACGGCTACGCTGCCCTGGCTCTCCTGCTGGCCCTCGCACCGCTCGCCGTACTCGCCCGGCGCGACGCATCTCCCGCTCCCACGCCCCCGGCCTGAGCCGGACACGGCCTGCTTCTCCTTCCTGTCGTCGTCTTCAGGCTGCGCCGATGGTTCCGAAGGTCGCTACCGCCGGACCGAGGGCGGCGCCGCTTCGGCCGCGGGGGCGTCGCGCAGGCCGAGGCGCAGGTGCTCGACGTGGAAGAGGGCCTGTTCCAGGAGTTCGGCGACGTGGTTGTCGTAAAGCGCGTAGACGATTGAACGGCCCCGGCGCTCCCCGGTGACGAGCCCGAGATTGCGCAGCAGGCGGAGCTGGTGGGAGCAGGCGGAGGCTTCCATGCCGACGGCCTCGGCGAGGTCGCCGACCGCGCAGGGGCCTTCCTGGAGGCGGGCCAGGATGTACAGCCGTGACGGGGTGGCCAGGGCCTGGAGGGTGGCGGCGACGTCGGTGGCCCCCGCCGCGTCCAGGCGCTCGCGGGGGGTGGCGTGCTTCTTGTCGTCGGCTCCGTGACCCATGCCGCCCATCCTACCGGTCACATGTGAAGACCTGTTCAGATGTTCCTGTACGGTGGACCTGTCGCCGTCTTCCGCCCTGAAGGGGTTGTTTTGTCATGCCTTCCGCCTTGCTCCAGCGGCCCGGACGGGTCGCTCCGGCCGCCTCGCGTACGGCGCCGAAGCGGCGTACGCGGGTGTTCGCCCTGGCCGAGGCACGCTGGGCCGCCGCGGCGCTGGTGCTGTTCCTCATCGCGCTGCCGCTCCAGCTGACCGGCGCGCCCGCCTGGGCGTGGGGTCCGCTGTACGCCGCCGCCTACGTCACCGGCGGGTGGGAACCGGCTTGGGCGGGACTGACGGCGCTGCGGGAGAAGACCTTGGATGTGGACCTGCTGATGATCGTGGCCGCGATCGGTGCGGCCTCGATCGGGCAGGTGATGGACGGTGCACTGCTGATCGTCATCTTCGCGACCTCGGGCGCTCTGGAGGCTCTGGCCACCGCCCGCACTCAGGACGCGGTGCGCGGTCTGCTCGACCTGGCCCCCGCCACCGCGGCCCGGCTGGCCGATGACGGGAGCGAGGAGAGCGTCGCGACAGAGGACCTGGTGGCCGGTGACATCATCCTGGTCCGGCCCGGGGAGCGGGTCGGCGCGGACGGCCGGGTGCTGGAGGGGGCCAGCGAGGTGGACCAGGCCACCATCACCGGCGAGCCGCTGCCGGTCGCGAAGGGGGCCGGTGACGAGGTCTTCGCCGGCACTTTGAACGGGACCGGGGCCCTGCGGGTCAAGGTCGAGCGGGACCCTTCGGACTCGGTGATCGCCCGGATCGTGGCCATGGTCGAGGAAGCCTCCGAGACCAAGGCGCCCACCCAGCTGTTCATCGAGAAGGTCGAGCAGCGCTACAGCCTCGGCATGGTCTCCGCGACCCTGGCCGTCTTCCTGATCCCTCTCGCGTGCGGTGCGGACCTCACCGGCTCGCTGCTGCGAGCGATGACCTTCATGATCGTGGCCTCGCCGTGCGCGGTGGTCCTGGCGACGATGCCGCCACTGCTCTCGGCCATCGCCAACGCCGGACGTCACGGCGTCCTGGTGAAGTCCGCCGTCGTCATGGAGCGTCTCGGGCAGGTCGACGCGGTCGCATTCGACAAGACCGGCACCCTCACCGAGGGCACCCCCCGCGTCACCGACATCCGCCCCCTATCCGGCTCCGGCCTGGACGAGGACACCCTGCTCGCGCTCGCGGCCGCCGCCGAGCACCCCAGCGAACACCCCCTGGCCCGCGCCGTCGTCGACGCCGCCCGCACCCGGGGCCTGGCCATCACCGGCATGCGGGACTTCATCTCCGCCCCCGGCGTTGGCGTCACCGCCACCGCCACCGTCGACGGCCACACCGTTGCGGTCGGCGCCCCCGCCCGCCTCCTCGACGACAGCCACGACACCTGCTCGGTCCGCGCCGCCGAGGTCGCGGCCGCCCTGGAGAACGGCGGCCGCACAGCTGTCCTGGTCCTGCGCGACGGCGCCCCGGTCGGCGTGCTGGGCATCGCCGACCGGCTGCGTCCCGACGCTGCCGCGACCGTCTCCGCCCTGACCACCCTGACCGGTAGCCCCCCGGTGCTGGTGACCGGCGACAACCCGCGCGCCGCCGGCCGCCTGGCCGCCGAGGCCGGCATCACCGGCGACGACATCCACGCCGCCCTCCTGCCTCAGGAGAAGGTCGAAGCCGTACAGCGCCTGGAAGCCCAAGGGCGCAAGGTGCTGGTCATCGGTGACGGCGTCAATGACGCCCCCGCCCTGGCCGCCGCCCACACCGGCATCGCCATGGGCCGCGCCGGCTCCGACCTCGCCCTGCAAACCGCCGACGCCGTCATCGTCCGCGACGAACTCGCCACCGTCCCCACCGTCGTGAACCTGTCCCGCGCCGCCCGCCGCCTGGTGGTGCAGAACCTCGTCATCGCCGCAGTGTTCATCTCCGGCCTGGTCATCTGGGACCTGGCGGGCCACCTGCCGCTGCCCCTCGGCGTGCTCGGCCACGAGGGATCGACCGTCATCGTCGGCCTCAACGGACTGCGGCTGCTGCGCGACGCCGCATGGAACCGCGCCGCGAAGGACCTGCGGTGAGCCGCCGGACCAAGAAGGCCGCCCCCACACCGGGGGCGGCCCGGCCCACCGTCACCGTCTGCCGCGGCTGCTGCTGCGGCACCCCGGCCAAGGTGCCGCGCCTGGACCACGAAGCCCAGATCACCGACCTGCGCAGCCAGCTGGCAGGAGTCGCGATGGTTCGGCGAACCGACTGCCTCGACGCGTGCGAGCGCGCCAACGTCATCGTCATCCAGCCCTCCGCCGAAGGCCGTAAAGTCGGCGGACGTCCGGTCTGGCTCGGGCAGGTCAACGACCCCGGCGCCGCTGCCGACATCACCGCCTGGGTCAAGAACGGCGGCCCCGGCCTCGCCGAAACGCCCGACGTCCTCGACCTCTACACCTTCCAGCCCTCCCGACGCATCCGCCACGAACTCGAAGACTGACCGGCGCCGGGCCGGGTGCTGTCGCATCCGGCCGGAGCGGAGGCCGTGAAGCTGTAGCGGCCCAGGACGTTGAGCTTGCGGTGCTTGAGCGGGGACAGGCGGGCGATGTCCTCGTCCCGGACTCGTGCCCTCGGCGCGCAGCTGGGCGACGGCGGCGTCGAGCCACTCTCATAAACGGTCCTTTCCCAGAGCAAGATCAACCCGGGGCCCGGAAGGCCGCCCGGCCGCCGGATCGGCTCGCACAACCTGTTCTCACTCAAGACCGGGTCACACCCTGTTCTGAGAACCAAGTTGTGCGAGGATCCGGGGCCAAGGCGGACCCTCACGACCCCGCCCCGGCCGACGCCGACGACGTCGAGCGCCACCCCTACCAGCATCTACCGGGCCCTCGCCCAACACGAGAAGGCCCAGGCATTCCCGGAGGCCGTCAAGGCGGCCCACGCCGACTTCGCTGCACTCCGCCAACGCTCAGCAACGACTCCCACCAGCGCCTGACCGCTTCACTACTGGCCGTCCAATCCTCCAATCGCTACCGCCAAGACCCGGTCGGATCCTCCCCCAGGGCTGGTGGCTGTGTCGGTTTCTGAGGGAGTCGTTTCGTCGTTGCTTCGGGAGCCGTTTCTCGGGGAGCGGCGTGATCAATGTCAGTGACTTTTGGTGTCGCTCGTGTGCTGTGGGGCCGCCCGCTTGGTCACGATGAGAACCGGAACATCCCGGTGGGCGGCCAGCGCGCCGCCGAGGCCGACACGGCCTACGCCGACCTGCGATTCACGTGCTCGGGAACAGGGGCCCGCCCGCCATGAGGCCGCCGTCGACCACGAGGATGTGCCCGGTGACGTAGCTCGCCTTGTCCGAACCCAGGTACTGGACAGCCTCGGCGATCTCCTCCGGGGTGCCTGCCCGGTGCATAGGCAGCACCGAATCGACCGCGTCACGCGCCGTGTCGTCGCCGGTGAACCGCTCGTACATAGCGGTCCGGGTGTAGCCGGGCGCGACCGCGTTGACCCGGATACCTTGGGCGGCGCCTTCGAGTGCGGCCGCCTTGGTGATGCCGACGACGGCGTGCTTGCTGCCGACGTACAAGGTCGCCCCGGGGTAACCCATCACGCCCAAGGTGGAGCTGACGTTGACGATGCTGCCGCCGCCCTGTTCCCTCATGACCCGGAACTCGTGCTTCAAGCACAGCAGCGTTCCCTTGACATTGGTATCGAAGGTGGCCTGATAAGCCTCGTCGGTCACCTCGGTGACAGGGCCGGGTGTTCCCTCCGTGCCGGCGTTGTTGACAGCGACATCGATCCGCCCGAACCGCGCGACCGCACGGTCGACGAGGTCCTTCACACCGGCGTCGAAACGGACATCGGCACGCACGAACTCCGCCGGGGCGCCGAGGCCGGCCAGCTCCCCGGCAAACTGCTCACCCACGTCCTCGTGGCGGCCGGAGACCACAAGGTTCGCGCCTTGACGTGCGTAGGCCAAGGCCGTGGCGCGGCCGATACCGGTGAGTGCGCCCGTGATGAGGACGACGGGATCAGACACGTCGAGGGTCCTTCCTGCAACCACTCAGGTGAACGACGGGCAAGCGGTTCGGAACCCGCACGACACTGGGTTCCTCTTCGGGCCGGGGCGTATCCATCGGTACGCCCGCACGGAAGATGTCCCAGCCGGACGACAGCCGCATCGGACCCGACCGCCGTATCCATCGAACGGCGGCACTCGATGGCCCGTATGGCCCAGGGACGGCAGCCGGGACAGACAACCCGAACCCACGACTACCGGAACCTCCGGCGATCACACCAGAAGACCCGCGCCCGTACTTGCGTGGCTCGAGCCCGTACGAGCCCAAGTGGAAATGAGCCGATGCCGCACCCGGATGGTGTTCACCTGCTCAGCAAGGTCTTCGCCGTGCGATGTCTCCGCTATCTGCCCACCGTCCGCAGCGGGATCGGTGGCAACCGCCCTCGCTGAACTGTTTTTGGGTGAATTGCGGCGGAGCAGGGTGTCCGTGGTGTGAGATGGCGTTGTTCAGAGGCGGGGCGTGGGGCCCGACTCGGCACTGCGAGGAGTTGCCATGCAGATTGATGACGCCGGGTCAGTTCGGCCGAACTCAGTTCTCCTGGACAACACAACGCTTTTCACCTGTCTGCCGCTGGCTTCGGAGCAGGCCAGGCGTGAGTGCAGTTGGGGCGGCATGTGGTGGGCCGAGGACCTCGTCGACCGTGGAATGTCCAACCTGGTCGAGTCCTTGATCCTTCATGAAGCGGTCTATGTCGACGGAGAGCAGCGCTACCAGGCGCCCGCGGTGGGGGAGATCTCGGAGCTCTTCCCCGGGCTGGTACGGGGCGTTGGCGTAGGCGCCGACCGTGGGCCGGTCATGGGGCAGGTGTCCCGCGCGATGAGCGGAGGCGAGGAGATCGGCAGACGCCTGTACAGCATCGCGTATCGCGCATCCCGAAGTCGTCACTCGCGTGAGCCCCTGCATCTGTCCCACATTTTTGGATTCCTTCATACGGAAATCGCGGGCACGGCACGGCCTGACTATGTACCGGAGTCCCACCAGATTGAACCGATGGTATTCCGTACCTTCTTCTACCTCGCACTCGGCGCACTGACAGGTCTCCCGTACACGCCCTATTCGTTGCGGAACCCCATCCTGCTGGCGTTGGCAGAGCATGACTTCACGGCTGTTGCCCGTGGAAGCGACCGGCGTTTCAGCTCTGACTACTATGCGGAGATTGCCGTGGGGCTCCTGCAATCCTTCGACGATCATGTTCGTGCCGCCCTGTCCGATCAGTTGCAGGCAGGACCCGTCAGCCTGCCCGTTCTAGCGATGCCCAGTTTCTGGGAGATGGTCAAGGCGGGGTCGGCAGACCCGCGAGCCCTGGCCGATCGAGTCCTCGAGCTGCGCGAGCGAGCCGCGTCGTACCGGATGTACGTCGGCCGGCTGTCGGCAGCTTACGCATCGGGTGACCTGCGGCTTGTTCAGGAGCAACACCAACTCCTTGCCGAGCTCACAAGGCAACTGAATTCGACCATGCGAATTCCGCGCGTGGAATGGAAACGTTTCGTCGTTCCGGTGAGAGTGAAGTCTCCGTTTGTCGAGCTCGACCAGTTGTCATTCAAGGTCCCCACTCTCAGCCGCCTCCGCGAGCCTCATTTCGTCTTCCTGCACGACTGGGCGGCTCGTCGCTTCTGAATCATCGGGCTCTGAGCGACGTGCGGCTTTGTGGCTGATGGCGCGGTGACGAGTGTCAGGGGCGACCACGTGAAGTGAGGTGCTCCCGAAGCAGCAACGTACGGTTCTCACGCTCCATGGGATTGGGTTGAAGGATACGGAGATCGCGGCCGTAGTCGGCCATTCGGGAGACCGTTCCCGCCTACCTGGCGCGGCTCCGACCGGTGCTCCAGGGGCGTTGGCCATAGAGGCTCTTGCAGACCGCGGCGATTCCCAAGACGCAGTCCAGCCTCCCAAGGTCGGTACCGTGCTGCCGCTCGAATTCGAAGCCTTCTACCTTGGCCACCAGGAGGCGTACCACGCATATGCTGAGGTCCACTTCGACGCGTTCGCGTTGTGCTTCGTGCCCCGACCAGCTCGCTGGTCTCGCCGACGACCTCGGATTCCTGCCGCTCGCGCTGTCCCAGGCCGCCGCCTACCTCTTCGATGTCGGTCTGGACTGCGTCACCTACCGACACCGGCTGGCCGACCGATCGCGCACCCTCATCGACGTGTTGCCCGACGGCGAGGCCGGCCAGGCCGCGGCCGCCCTTCACCACTTCCAGCACCTGGCCGGCACCACCCGGCACCACCTGGGACCCGATCACCCCGACACCCTCGCTGCCCGCCACATCGTCGCCTACTGGCGGGGCAAGGCGGGGGATGCGATCGGCGCGGCCGCCGCTTTCGAGCAGCTGCTCCCGGACAGGGAACGGGTGCTGGGTCCCGACCACCCCGACACCCTCGCCACCCGGAAGGCCCTGACCAGTTCTCGAGAAGAAGGCAAACGCAGAAGTGTTGCTCAATCGACCGATCCTTAACCTCGCCGCTGGGTGAAGCCGGCGGCCCGTCGGAAGGCGGCGACCAGATTGTCGGCCATCTTCACGGCGGACGCGTTCGTCCTCTGGCGCGAGCTGCGGCTCCTGCTGCTCATGCCGATGAACTCCCTATTTGGGGATGTATGTTCACCCGTTGTAACCCGTACGGAATGCTTGCACGGGTCACGGTTCGAAGTGTCCGCCGCCGAAATCGTCAAGATAGCGGGTCAGTTGGGGCGGTCGGTAGGCGGTGTCCCGGTTGTCGTAGCGCTGCTTGGCGGTCTTGGCCAGGTACTCGCGGCCGTCGGGCTGTCGGGTCTTGTCGTCCACCACCCGGCCGATGGGCCTGTGATACGCGGGTATCAGCCGGTACAGGCCCTCTCGGGAGAGGCGGAGCTTGGCCATGGGGTTGGGGTGTGCGGGGAAGCGGGGGTTGTTGTCGAACTCCAGGCCGTACCGGACGGCGTGGCCGACCATCCAGAGGAGGGTGATGTCGGAGAGGCCCGTGTCCGGGAAGCCGCCGCCTATGTCGACGTGCACGCCGGTGAACCACACCTGCCTCAGCTCCTGCTTCCGCTCCACCGCGCCGGGCTGCTGGTGCCACAGCGTCGGCTGGAACGGCGGGCGCTCCTCGTCGATGGCCAGAGCCTGGAAGGCGCCGTTCACGTACTTGCTCAGGTTGGTGTCGTGGAAGGCCCAGCGGTGGTTGATCGGGCCGGTCAGCCACTTGGGCAGGCGGGGGCCCAGGTCGGGGATGCCGAGGGAGCCGACCGTGTCCCACACGCCGATGAAGCGGATGTCCGTCTCGTACGCGTACGTGCCGCGGAACAGGCGTGCGGCATCGCTGGACGGGTTGTCGGTCCGGCTGCGGTACAGGGCCCACGCCTCCTCGATCCGGTCGGCGTGCTCCCGGCGCAGGATGCCGCTGTTGCGTACCAGCCCGGCGAGGCTGCGGGCGGTGAAGGCGCCCCGGCTGAACCCGAACAGGTAGAGCTGGTCGCCGGGGTCGTAGCCGGCGACCAGGAAGCGGTAGGCGTCAAGCACGTGCCGGGACAGGCCGAAGCCGAACGCGCCGCCCCGCAGCCGCTCCCAGCGCTTGACGCCGACTCCGGCGTGGTAGTAGACCCGCTGTTCGGTGCCGTCCTCGGCGTTACGGCGGACCGTGAGGGCGACCTTGGCGACATTGGTCCTGTTCGGCTGGTCGGCCCGGTTCCATGTTCCGTCGCAGCAGATCACCAGGCGCTTGGCCATGGCGTGCCACCTCCCCCTGCTCCCTGGGTGGATCCCAGGTCCTTGTAGAGATGAGGCCGGGGGCGCCCGGCAGATACAGCGGGCCCGGTCGTCAGTCGAAGGTGACGTCGTAGCCGCCCGCGGGGCCGGGGACGTCGAACTCGCGTATCCGTTCCCCGAGGCCGGTGACGCGGGCCCGGCAGCGATAGCGGCCGGCGGGGAGGCGGTCGACGAGGTAGTGGCCCTGGGAGGTGGTGTACGTGGTGTGGACCGGGTCGCCGGCCGGGGTCTCCAGCCGCACCCAGGCGCCGGGGATCGGGGCGCCGTCCGCGGTCAGCACGCTCCCGCCGATCCGGATCACCGCATCGGCGCCCGCCTCCCCGATCGTGGTCGTCCGGATCGTCTGGGTGGTGACCAGCGGGCCCAGTTCATCCGCGGCCAGGGCGACCGGCACGGTCACTGGTGGGCGCGCAGCCGGTCGTAGAGCGGTCGCAGGCACTCGGGCCGGGCCCTGAGCCCCTCCTGCGTGCGGGCCCACAGTCCGTAGAGGAGTTCAGCGACGAGCAGGTCCGGCATGCCGCGCAGGCTGACCTCGCGGGTGGTGCTGATCGCCTTGTCCGTCCGGCGCCAGAGCGCCTCGTCGAAGCCGGGCGCAATCTGGGCCCGGCGCAGACGCTGGATGTGCGCCCTGCAGTACGGATCCTGGCGGCCGACACGGTCGAGATAGCACGCGGCCACCTCGCACCGCCCGGACGAGGCGTACCCGTTCACCTTCGGATGGGCGAGGAACTCCTCCCAGCCCAGCGTGCTCAGGCTGGTGCCGGTGCGCTGCGTATGGTGGGCCAGACACAGCCGGCTGGCGACCGTGTGCCGGGGCCGCCGGCAGCCCTCCACCGTGCACGGACCCTGCCCGACCCCGCGGCTCGTCTCCTTCGGCACGAGCAGGAACTCCTCAAGCGGAAGACTGGAGTCGCGCCACCGCTCCAGACAGCCCCCGCACATCGGCCGCGTCAGGACCGTGATCGCCAGCGGGCAGCCCGGCACGGGGCAGTCTGGCAGACCGATCACCGGATGCTGCCGCGGCCACGTGATCACCCGCCGCTCCCAGTCCCAGCCCAGCAGGGCGAGGAAGTCCTCGTCCAGGGCACGAAGAACTTCCTCCAGCCGCTGATCCCCTGCCGGCGCCGCGCTCTCCGCGGGAGTCCGGCAGCAGGTGCACATCACTGCGCCGCAGGCCCGCCACCTGGCCACGTCGGAGCCCAACTCGGCCCACCAGCAGGACGATCAGGCGGTCGCGCGCGTTGCGGCGGGCCACGAACATGGCCACCAGCTCGGCATCGGCCGCCCGGTCCACCACGGCCTCCGGCTCCCTGAGCCGGTGCCCTGGCCGCAGCCGGTAGAAGAGGCCGCCTTCCTCGCCCTGCGCCTCCGCCGGAAGGTCCCGACTGTCGGCGAGTTCGTAGATCTGCCCGAGGACCGACCTCGGCGCCTCACGCACCGACACCGCGTACGACAGCAGGCCCCGCACGGCGACCAGCACCCGGTTGATCCGCCGCTCGCCCCGTACCGACTCCGCTCCAGGCCCCAGCCGCACCACCGACGCCACCCCGTCCCGGGGGCCGGGGTGTACTTCAGCCAGACCATGAACAGGCCGAGATCCCGGCCCGCCTCCGTCCATTCCCGGCTCGTCGACCGGCACCAGCTCAGATACAGGGCGACACCGCTGGCGTACGCCTTCGTGGTCAGCTTCGCCCGGTCCCGGCCGAAGCGCAGATTCCGAAGCCACCGGTCAGCAACAGGGACGACCTCCAGGTCGTCATCGAGGACTGTCCAGTACCTCTGCCCGGACGGCATCACCACGGGAAACGCCCGCATCAACTACTCCTGCCACGAGTCGTACAACAACCCGCCACAGAGCCACACCCCCCGAGAACGAGTCCCGAAGACCCAACGATCCCACCTCACACCACGTCACACCAGACCCAACCCACACCGAGAGAAAAAGGACAGCCGCCCCGGCCGTACTTGTGGGTCTTGCGCTGGCACGCGGCGCACAATCCAACCTAGCTGCGCGACCACGGAGTCCGCGCCCTGGTCCTCGACGACATCAACCGGCTCCGCATGCGCCCAGGGTACGGCGCCAGGCGGCGACCTTCGCGGCTGGGCTTCCTTGGGGTACAACCCGCTGGTCACGGACTGACTGATGCTGCATCGGACACAGCTGCCCCGTGGGGCGGCCGCAGTGCTAGGCACTGTCTGTACGGTGAACGACACTCCCCGCCACTTGACTAATCCGCCGTCTCGAGGGCGTCGCCGTCCACGTGCTGCAGGACCCGGCGCACCGTGGCTTCGACCGGAGGGCCGGAGGGGTGGGACCGGACGGATCACGGCCCGGGCCGCCGAGCGGTGAGTACGGCGGGTGATGCGTCAGCGGCCCACTCCGTGATCGCGGCGAGGAGCTCGCCGCGATCACCGGCACCGGACTGGTCGCCGCCCAACGCGAAGTGAACGGCAAGACCGGTCTGACAGACAGGGGAGGCGACCGTCTCAGGCGTCTGGACCGTCAGCGCACTTGACTGCCTGGTCCTTCGAGCGGGGCGACCCGGCGACTGCTGAACGGACCTTTGTGCCCTGGGTCAGCACATCCCTGAATTGTTGTTGGCGAAGCGGGAGAAGGCCGCCTGGGTGCCGGATCCGGCTTCGCCGTCGATCGCACCCGTGTAGCCCCAGTTGGCCTTCAGCAGCCTCTGCAGGGCCTTGATCGTGTTCGTCCCCGGTATGCCGTCGATGGCGCCGGTGTAACCCCAGTACTGTGTCAGCTCCCGCTGGAACGCCTTCCAGCTGGCGGTACCCAGTTCGCCGTCGACGGTGAGGTTGCCGAAGTCCCAGTAGTTCAGCCAGCACTGGACGTACTTGGCCTGGGTGGTCGTCAGGCCGAAGTTGTAGACGGTCGACGTGGAGGCGGCCGACACCTGCGTGGGAACAGCGGCTTCGCTGGTTCCCGCCGTAGCCAGGCCGAGGCCCCCCGCCATGACGACGATGACGGCCAGAGAAGCGATCTTCTTCCTCACAGAATTTCCCCTTCAAAGGAAGCCGCGCCAGTCGAGCGATGCTTCTGCATGTGCTCACATCAACTCCCCTGGGACGGCTGCCCGAGCCTTGTCCGGAGTCGGACCACGTTGTTGTACCTGGTCAGCGCCCCCCGTACCAGCACCACGAGCAACGTGGGTGCCGGGCCGCTGCACCACGAGTCTCGCTGCGCATCCTCCTGGACAACAGGACCTCAGGTGCTCTGCTGTTGACTCACAGCGCAATGCCGGACGCGTACCGCAGCAAGGACTGGGGGCGTTGCTGCATGTGCGGCATGGAGCGATCCTTGAGATTCCGGCACCTGGGTGCTCGACACCTCGTCACCCAGGGGAAGAGATCCAAGGTGGCGCAGCGGAAGAGCACATCCGAACTGAAAGGGCATCGCACTGCCCCTCGGCAGGACCGGCCCCGCTTGACGACCCCGGCCGTTCAAGAGGCCGCTGCCGGGGTGGCGAGGGGAACCGCCCGCGCAGGGCAGCGGCCTCCGGTCTGATCGGCAGGCGGGTCGCTGCGGCAGCCCCTGATCTTTCCTTGCCCGCATGGCGACCAAGCGCTGCCCGAGCACCGCGGCGAAGGACCGATTCGGCCTTGCCCGTCCGATCGACGCCGGCCGGACAGCAGGCAGTTCCCGCGCCACAGGACCCAGCGCCTCACTTTCCTTGATTACTGCTTGCAGTCGTCACTCATCCCGACGCCGCCTTCAGATCGGAGGCCCCTCCTGGCCACTTGGGGGAGTGTCCGCATGGACACGCCTACGCCCGGCCGTGCACGGACAGCGGGACGTCTGGGCGACCATGTTGGGACAACGTCGGTCATTAGTTGACCTGTTCTCGACTCTCGAGCAGCTTTCAATGATCATGATGTGTCGTGGAAAGGATCTGCGTTGATCGAGAACGTATTCAACAGCGACTGTTTTCCGCCGGACAGCCGCTTTGACCAGTGGTGTGAGGTGAGCGGACGGGACCTCCTTCCGTTGAGTCTGTCCACCGAGCACCCCAAGGAGTTCCAGGGCGGGATACGACAGCTCGTCCTGGGACCGGTCCAGATCACGGAGATGCACTACACCGCAATGTCCGGTTACCGGTCCCCGGTCCATGTGCGCCGCTCCGACCCGGAGCTGTACCAGCTCTCCCTCATCCTGCGCGGCACCACGACCCTGGAACACCAGCGCCGCCAGGGGACCGCAGCCGCCGGGGACATGCAGCTGTTCGGGACCTGGCACCCCTATGGGGCGAGCGCCGCGGCAGCCCATGGTGCCGTCAGCCACCTGGTAATGCAGGTTCCTCGCACCACACTGTCCCTGTCAGAGCGTCAGGTCGACCGCTTCATCGGCTCGCGGCTACCCGCCCACAAGGGCAACGGCGCCCTGCTGGCACGACTGCTCACCGACACGGTCGCCCGCGGTGCGCAACTGCGACCGACAGAAGCCGTCCATCTGGGTAGTGCCGCTCTGGAGCTGGCCGCCGCCTTTCTCGCCGACCTGAGCGAAACACAGGACGTCCTGTCACCGGAGACCAGGCAGAGTGTCCTGATCACCCGCATCCGCGCCTTCATCGACCAAAACCTCGCCGACCCGGAGCTGGCGCCCCCTGCGATCGCCGCCGCCCACCACATATCCGTGCGTTACCTCCACCTGCTCTTCCAGCGGCAGGGCACCACGGTCTCCAGCTTGATCCAGCAAAGCAGGCTGGAGCGCTGCCGCCGTGACCTCGCCGACCCTGTATCCAGCCTCACCCCCATCTACGCGATCGCCCACCGATGGGGCTTCACACACCCGGAGCACTTCACCCGGTTGTTCCGCTACACGTACGGGGTCTCACCGCGCGAATACCGGCGGATCCAGCAAGCCGAGTAGGCCCCGTGTCCTACGCCCTGCGCCGGCATGTGGGAGAGGCTGCAAAACGGTGAGCGCCCCTTGGCTCGCGCAGTCTGCGTACACGGACCGGCGGCACGGCTCGGTCATGGGGGTGATTCGGGTGAGCGGTTGTCATCAGGCGGGTTGGGCGGGCCGGGGCCGGTTGGCGGAGTGTGCTGCGGTACGCGTTCGAGGTGGCTCAGGCCCCTGTCGGTGTCGGCGAGTCCCAGGAGCCGGTCCCGCTGTTGCCTTCGCACCGACTCCGAGCGGAAGCTCGAGATGCTGGCGAGTATTCCCACACAGGAGGGGCCACTGCGGGGCCGATCGGTAAATGAGTAGCGTGTTGTTATGGGTGTCGGGACACTGCCTCGGTGACCCGTACTGCACTGTCTCAACTGCTGCGCCCTCGCGCCCTGGTGCCCGGAGACCTCGTCGTTGTCGCGGCGCTGTCCGGGCCGCTCTATGCCAGATACGCGCCCGATCTCGAACGGGCGGTGGCCGAGATCGAACGGATGGGATTCCGTGTGCGTCTCGCGCCGCTCCTCGAAGCCGGACGGCACCGCTGGTGGAGCGCGGCGCGGCCGGACGAGATCGCCAAGGAGTTCAACGGTCTGCTGCGTGATCCCGAGGTGCGCGCGATCGTCGCGCACGACGGTGGCCATACGGTGTTCGGATACCTCGACCTGATCGACTTCGACGCGATCAGGGCCGACCCCAAGCCGATCCTCGGCTACAGCGACATCTCGCTGCTGCACCTGGTGCTCTACGCGCGCACGGGTCTGGTCGGGTTCCATGCCGACGTGGCCACGCCCGGTCTCGGAGGGCACTGGCAAAGAGCGTCCGCGGCCCGCCGGGAGGAGCTGGGGAAGCTGTACTCGGCGCTGCTGACCGACACGGAGCCGATCGGTGCGCTGCCCGCCGGTCCATCGTGGGAGTGCTGGCGTGCCGGGCGGGCCGAAGGTCCGCTGATCGGCGGGGTCATCAATCGCATCGTGCTGGCGCAGGCGACGCCTTTCGCGCTGCCGCTCGAATGCTTCGACGGCGCGGTGCTGTTCTGGGAGGAGCTGGGCGGCCAGGCATCGTACGTGTGGAGCTATCTGCAGATACTGCGGCACAGCGGGATTCTCGATCGGATCTCCGGCATGGTCGTGGGCGTTCCGGAGGCGATCGACGGACTCGACTCGCCGGACGGCTCTCCGACCCTGGCCGAGATCGTCCTCGATGTCCTCGGTGACCGCGACATCCCGGTCCTGGGCAACGTCGAGGTCGGGCACGCAGGCCCGAATCTGCCGATGCCGGTCGGTATCCGTGCCGCCCTCGATGCAGAGGAGCGGACGTTGTCGCTGCTCGAACCGGCGGTACGGCCGCACGCGATGACGGGACCGGTCGGTTGAGCAACGAGGAACAGTGAGCCGACTGCCTCGGTAGCCCAGGGGCCGACTCACGCTTTGGTGATCGCCGCCTTGGGCCGTTTGTTCGGCCTGTGGGAGGGGCCGTTCATGACCACCTGCTGGCTCGTGTTGATCAGCTCGTCCAGGAGCGATTCGGCGACGACCGGGTGCCGGAGCAGCGAATACCAGCCTGGGGCGCCCGGTTGGCGGCGATCGCGATCGAGCGGCTCACGGCGATGCGCCGGGAGATCAGCTCGTGGAGGTCGCCGGCTTGAGTGGCAGGGGACGTCAGGCCAGACGCATTTCGGCTCCGCGGCCCAACCTGGCGGGAGGTTGGGGTCGGCGGTCGGGGTGGCCAGCATCGGTTCCGGCAGCGTCCACGTTACGTGCCATGCCTTCCACCCGGTGGGTCTGCCGTCCGGGTGCCGCGCCGATCCCGAGCTGCTGGGTGTCTGCGCGCCGGGGCGGTGGTCAGGCCGAGGCTGAACTTCACTAGGCCGGGGGCATGGCGGCGCCTCTGCGTCCTGTTGCTCACTCTGGCTGGCCTACGCGCCTGACGACCTGCACCTTTCGCCCTGCCCGTGGAGCGCAACCGACAGTGAGCAACCCCGCCCACAACTGCCCGCGCCCTCCCACCCGCAGGCCTGCATATCTGCAGGTCACCACGCCTGTCTGGTCGTGGTCGCCAGCCCGACATCCCCTGCTGCACACCCCGCGCTCGCCCCAAGAACAGAAAGAAGGAAGGAGGTGAAGGGGACGGCGGGCGGAATGGGCGGGCAGTGCGGCCGGGGGATCGGGGGCGGCCTGGTGGCTGTTGCGCGTCGGCGGGGCCTCCGCGCCTCGCGCCGGGACAAGCCCGGTGCACCGGCCGAAGGGACAGGCAGCGGGCGCGGGCGTCAGGGCGCAGCGTCGCGGTCCGCTCCCTGCTCGCGCTCAAGGACTGCTTGGGCCTCGGACACGGCACGCTGCCAGCTGCGCGCCACACCACCGTGTGCAAGCCCGTGCCGGTGTCCGCCGGCCCCCGCAGCGCCGCCAGGGCGAGGGCGGCCACGGCCTGGACGTGAGCAGCGCGACCCGTGGCCGCCCACGGCGGCGGGCGGCCAGGCGCCGGCGTAGTACGCGACCCGCGGGGCCCGTGAGCGGCTCGGCATGCTCTGGCCCCTGCGCCCATGGCGCCGCAAGAGTTGCGCGCCTTCGAAGCCGACCTGATCGACCCGGCACCCACCGCACGGCCGACCGACGGCGTACCGGACTTCCCTTAAACCGTCTCGCACCTGGACCCCGAGCGGTTCATCCTCAGGGTCACCAGTAGTACACCAGGCGATGTCACGTGGCGTGCACTGGCTCTGCAATGGACAGTCAGGTGTCGTGATGGCTGACCTGGCAGGTCAGCCATTTCGGCTCGTGAGCCTTCCGCGTACGCCGAGTTGAGCGCCGTGCTGGATCTGAATCGGATCGCGCTCCTCGTGCGAAGCGGATTGCACGTCAGGGTCTAGCCACATCCGCCTGCTTTGCACGACGACTGGATCTGATGAGACAAGGACTCGCATGGCTTTGTTCACGAGGACCGACAGCTTGCGGTCTGACGGGATCTACCCACGGCGGCAGGCGGATGGAAGGATCACGAGGATGACAAGCGATGCTGAGCTGTCCTTCCGCATCATGGGCGCGTCCGCACGCTGGGCGACCGCGCTGGCCGCGCTGGCGGCGATCGGGGCAGGGGTTGCGGCCGGTCTCGGTGTTCCGGGGCACGCTCAGTGGGTGGGCTGCTCCTCGGTCCTCGCTGCGGGGACCCTGATAACGGCTTTCGGGTTCCTCGGGCGCCGCCTGGAGGCGGGCCAGGACGGGCTGCGGTACCGCACAGTGCTGCGGTGGCACCGACTGGAATGGGACGAGATCGACCGCTTCGATGACGTGCGGGTGCAACCCGGCGACCGCCGCCTCAGCACCCACAACCTTCGTGTCATGGCCAAGCTGCGCAGCGGCGAAGCCGTCTGGCTTCCGGTGCCGTACGCCGGCTCCGTGGACGCGTTCAGCTTCGAGGACCAGCTGCGCGCCCTGCGCGCAGCACACCATCACTACAGGCCCGACACCCCATGACTACCTGGATTCCGCCTGCAGTTCCAGCTCGACGACGAGACCCCGATGGTCCGAGCCCGGCAGCGAGACGAAGTGCGCCGAGCTCACCTGGAAGTCCCGGCTCACCAGGACGTGGTCGACCTGGGTGTGCAGCAGCCGCCCGTTCTCCACGGGCCACGACCACGTTCGGGGCCTGCCCGCGAGCCTGGCACGGTCGTTCAGCTTTCCCGGCCCCGGGACTGGTGAGCTCGCATGTTCAGGTGTGCCTATTCGCAGCCGAGTCCAAAGGGGGCTCGCGCTGAGTGATCAGCGCGAGCTCGGAGGACGTCGATCGCCAAGGGCTACCGCCGCCTGGCGCGGACAACGTGCGAAGGCGCCCGACCATGCCAGAAGGCACCAAGGCAGCCCTTGCTGTCAGGGGAAGTCCGGGCACTCCTCGGCAAAGCCCTGCGAGACGGGCTGCCATACGCCGTGGTCCTCACGCACGCTCAGTCGATCCGCTTCCCCCGCAGTCTCGATCAGCTGTGCGGTGGTCAAGGGGACGGCCGCCACGAAGACCCGCCCGAGGTGGTGGCAGTGCAGCATCGGGCGGAGTTCCTCCGAGTACGGCTCATCGGCGACCGCGAAGAGATCGGGCAGGGTCCAGCCCAGCGGACCTGCTACGGCAGATAGCTGCTGCCGGCGGTGCGGACTCGGGTCCCAGCGCCACACCATCCCGTGCAGCGTGCTGAGGGACAGTCCCATGAACGGCAGTTCCCGGATACCGAAGCCGCGATTGCGAATCAGCGCGCCGAGCACGGCGGCAACCCTGGCCTCGGCGGGACGGCGGCCCGGCCACGCCGGCTGCACGAAGGGTTCTGGAGCGGCGACGCGGGGCAGCGAGCGGACGAAAGCCTCCAGTGCGGCAAGCTGCGAGTGGTCGCAGTAACTGACGCGGTATGCGAACTGCCTCATGACCCTGGCGTCGCGCTCCGGGGGAAGGAGTTCCGCCGGCACCGGGTGGCCTGCGACAACGAGAAGGTCGGCGGCCGGTATGTCGAGTTCGGTGGCAAGTTCGGTGAGCCGCTGCGGGGCGGTGTCAGTTCCACTCGCGGCGAGGCTGCTCAGGATGATGGCCCGTTCCATGTGAGGAAGGTAGCGGCTGGGCTGCCAGGACAGCCGGGGCCGCATGAGTTCGCGGTTGGGACTCACCTTCGGTGATCGCCCGGGGCGTATCGGCTCCAGGTTCCACCTGCTTCGACGCCCAGGTGAGGGGTGGTCTTGGGGTGGTAGCCGAGGGCCTGAGCGATGACGGGAACGGGGGGGCTTGGAGGACAGTGCGTGCTGTGGCTGCTGGCACGGGCGAGGCGGGGCTGTTCCGCCAGGTAGGCGCGTACGAGATCAGCAACGGGTGCAGGCAGCGGCGACGGAGGGTCAGCCGACTCTTCTCCCCGGAACCGGTTGCCTGTGGTGCGACGGACTGATCAACCCCACCGACCTCGCCATCGACATGCACGCCCCCGCCGACCGAGCTGCCGCGCAACACGTCCCCGGCACGCCAGCCGCCGGCGTCCTCCCGCTCAACGCCCTTGCAGCCGCTGAAGCCGTCAGTCACTTCATGCACGCCGTGTGCTGCCTCCACGACGACGACTTCGACCACGCCAGCGTCCTGCACCGCCCCCGCACCCGCGCGCGGGTGCGGGACCTCATCAACTCCCGCACCAACCCCGACTGCCGATGGTGCTCCCCGCAACAACAATTCGCGCTCGGAGACCGCGTTTGAGATCTGTGGCGTGGGATGATCGACCGGTGACTCGACTCGTAGACCGTGACCGCTCTCTGGAGGAGCTTGAGCGCGACCGTTGGCCGACCCCGTCGGCTGAGGCAAGTCGCCTTGTTGCGACGGTGCACGCCCTTCGGCGTCGGCCTATCGGCGAGCTGACCGTCGAGGACATGCGTCTGTTGATCGGGCAGGACGTGGGACTTGCTTATCTTCTGCCGCTCGCGCTGGAGGTGCTGCGGGACGACCCGATGGCCGAGGGCGACATGTACGAGGGCGATCTGCTGTCCGCCGTTCTGACCAGAAGTCCAGCAGTCTGGAAAGAGCGGCCCGAGCTCGGCCGGGAGCTGGGCGTAGTCGTCTCGGAGCTGACCGATCTGCCGCCGTCCTTGATGCAGGAGACCGCGAGGTTCCTGACTCGGTAGGTGTTTTGGCGCGGGCCGGTGTGATCGCACTGCCTACGAGGGCTGCTGCCGCACGAGTGGGCGCGGTCCTGGCCGTGTCGCGGGGCGGCCGTGAGTCAGGCGGCGAACCACTCTCATCCGGTGACGTCTGCCTCCCGTTGGCGCAGCGCGTGCTTGAGGATCTTCCCCGAGGCGCTCTTGGGCATTTCCGCGGCGAATTCGATGACGCGCGGGCACTTGTACCTCGCCAGCCGGGTGCGTGCATGCTCCAGCACCCCGGCCTCGTCCAGAGTCGAGCCCGGGATCCTGACCACCACGGCCTTGACCCGTTCGCCCCAGTGCTCGTCGGAGACACCGTACACCGCCACCTCGAGGATCTCGGGGTGCGCGAGAAGCGCGCTCTCGACCTCCACCGAGTAGATGTTCTCCCCACCGGAGATGATCACGTCCTTCAGCCGGTCCTTGAGATAGAGGTAGCCGTCCTCGTCGAGAACTCCGATGTCTCCGGTCCGGAACCACCCGTCCGGCAGGAAGGCGGCAGCCGTCTCCTCGGGGCGGTCCCAGTAGCCCAGGGCGTTCTGTGGGCCGCGCAGCCAGACCTCGCCGTCTGTGCCCGCCGGGACGTCCTCGAGCGTGGCCGGGTCGACGACCCTGATCTCATACTTCGTGCAGGCCTGGCCCACGGTGCCAGGGCGGTCGTCCTCCTCGCCATGGTGCCGCAGCGGAGCCACCGAGACCCCGCCGGTCGTCTCGGTCAGGCCGTACCCCTGAGTGAAGCCGCACCGCGGCATCAGCGCCATCGCGTCCTGGATGAGGGTCCCGCCGGACGGGGCCGCTCCGTAGATCAGCACCTCGAGGCTGGACAGGTCGTACTTCTGCAGCGATGGATCGTGCACGAAGCTGTTGAGGACCGTCGGCACCAGAGCCGAATGCGTGACTTTCCGCTCGTCGATCGTGCGGGCGATGGTCTCTGCGGACGCATCCGCCGGGAGGATCACCTCGCCGCCGGCGAACAGAGTACTGAAGATCGCCCCAGTGCCACTGACGTGGAAAAGCGGGAGTACGGCGACGAAGCTCATGTCGGGCCGCATCAGCCAGCGCACACTGACCTCGCGGAGCATCTGGTTGACGTTTCGCTCACTGATCACGACACCCTTGGCCCGGCCTGTTGTACCTGTCGTGTAGAGCATCATGAGGACGTTCTCGGGGGCGCTGTGGTCGGCCAGACCCACCGCGTCGCCGCTCGCCAGCCACTCCTCGAGGTCTGAGCGGGGACCGTCGAGCGTGACCACCCGCGGGAGTCCCTCGGCCTGGGCGAGCAGGTCGAGCAGGTCGTGCTCGGCCAGGACCAGCGAGGGCGCGGAGTCCTGGACGATCTGGGCGATCTCGAACGCCGAGAGCCGCCAGTTGACGCCCACCAGGACCGCACCCGCGCGCGAAGCGGCGAAGTGCACGGCGACGAACGGCAGCCCATTGTGCGCGAGGAACAGCACCCGGTCGCCGGGCCGGACCCCGGAAGCTTCGAACGCCCGCGCATAGCGGTCCGCGGCCGCGGCCAACTCGGCGAACGTGTGCGCGCGGTCGGCAACCGTGAGTGCCAGCGCCTCCGGCGTCCAGGCAGCGTGCTCGTCGAGGAGCGCAGCCATGGTCATGGCGCGGACCTGCTTAATCTGTGTGGGTTCCAAGGTGTTTCCCTTCCGTGGTTCGGATATCGGGGTACCTTGCTCCAGGCCACGCCCTTATCGACGCGCGGCTCCGGCGGGAGCCCCAGGATCCGCTCCCCGATGATGTTGCGCTGCATCTCATCGGTCCCCCCCCGGCGATGTTGGGGCCGATGGAGCCGAGCACGTGATCCCCCCTCAGACGAAGGTGCCCGGCTCACCTGTATCGGCGACCAGGCGATCGCCGAGGACGACCGATCTCAGCGGTTTCGGGACGGCCTGCTCGATCCGACCGCGGCTGGCCCTTGAGTGGGCGATGGACCGCGTGGGCCGTGGCGGTGAGTACGAGTACGAACGGTCCGAGGCATGCCGTGACGCCCTTGAGGCGTGGTTGGCGGCGGAGGGTGCCCTGTAGAGCCAGCGCGCAGGGCGGTCACGTCATGGTGATCCGCGCCGCGGTTTCGGTGCATCGTGGTGGCGTGGCGGCGGCCTCGCCGTCTGGTGCCCTGGGCGACGCAGTCTCGATGGCGCCGGCCGCAGCGAGCTCCTCGGCGATGGCCCGGCTCAGCCCCCTCGTGGCCCCAGTGACGAGAGCGACCTTGTCTTGCAGCTCGTCCGTGCTCATCGCTCCTCCTCATGCCACCGATCGGGTACCAAGCCCGAGTCGGCGGGCGAGGGCCTCACGGTGGTGGTCGGGGGTGCCGAACATCAGGGCCGACGAGTACGCCCGCTTGAAGTACAACTGGGCGGCGAACTCCCAGGTGAACCCCATGCCGCCGTGGATCTGAATGCACTCCCGGGCCGCCAGCTCGTACATCTCCGAGCAGTGCGCCTTCGCCACGGAAGCGAGCACCGGAATGTCGTCCGGAGCGTTGTCGACCGACCAAGCAGCGGTGCGTGCGGCAGAGCGCGCGGCGTCGAGCTCAAGAAGGACGTTGGCGCACTTGTGCTTGATGGCCTGGAATGACCCGATCGGCCGGCCGAATTGGATCCGGTTCTTCGCGTGGTCGACGGCCAGATCGAGGCAGCGCTGTGCCCCACCGACCTGTTCGGCAGCCAAGGCGATGGCCGCGAGGTCCAGCACAGAGTCGACGACCCGCGGCGCCGTACCGGGAGAGCCGACCAGGCGGGCGATGCACCCGTCGAACGTCAGGCGCGCCTGGCGCCGCGTCAGGTCCACGGTCTGGAGAGGTTCGCGTTCGAGGCCCTCGGCACCTGACCGGACGTGGAAGAGGCTCGGCTCACCCGCCAGGTCTGCGACGACGACCACCAGATCGGCGACCGCACCGTCCACAACGAACGACGCTCGCCCCTTCAGCGCGTACCCGTCGCCGACCGGGGTGGCAGTGACGGAGATCCGGTCGGCCTGCCAGGTACCGGTGTCTTCTGAGAGCGCCAGGCAGCCGATCGTCTCGCCGCCGGCAAGCGCGGCCACCGCGTCGGCCACTGTCTCGTCGCCACTGCGTATCAGTGCCTCGGCGGCGAGTACGCGGCTCGCGAAAAGCGGGCTCGGATACAACGCGGCTCCGAGCTCCTCGAGCACGACCGCCAGCTCCGCGAACCCGAAACCCGCACCGCCGAGCTCCTCAGGGATGCCGATGGCGGCCACGCCCAGCTCCGAGCAGAGCTTCGCCCAGCCGACCACGTCGTGGCCCGGCTCGGACTCCATGATCCGGCGTACGTCGGCCTCCGTACCCGACTTGGCGAGGAAGCTGCGGACATTCCGCCGGACGCTCTCGTGGTCTTCGTTGGTCGAGAAGCCCATGTCGTTCCTCCTTCAGCGGGGGAGCCCGAGCAGCCGCTCGGCGATGATGTTGCGCTGGATCTCGGAGGTACCGGCCGCGATAGTCTCGCCGAGCGTGCTCAGGTGCACCTTGACCCATGACGAGACGGAGTCCACCGGCGCCCCGGGCTCGTCGCAGAGGAAATAGCTAACCGGGTCCTGGCCGGAGTACGTGGTCGCCTCGGCGCCAAGCACCCTGCAGGCGAGACCGGTGATCTTGCCGTGCAGTTCACTCCACCACAGTTTCTCGAGGGAGGACTCGGATCCGATCGACTCGCCCTGGTTCCAGCGGGCCAGGTTGTGCTGGCCGTTGAGCCGCATGAGCTCTACACGAGACCAGCACCACGCGAAGTCCCGCCGTACGAGGGGATCCGCGAAGGCTCCGCGCCGCTCGAGCAGGGTCTGCAGCCGGTCGAGCTCCGCGCGGAAGCGGACCGGCAAGGTGGCGGTGGTCTCGCCGCGCTCGAAGGTCAGCAGCCGGGTCGCGGCCTGCCAGCCTCCGCCGACGCCGCCCACCTCGAGATCGGCGTCGGTGCGAGCGCCGGTGAAGAATGTCTCGCAGAACTCATCGACCCCGTTGATCATCCGGATCGGTCGTCGCTCGATGCCGGGCTGGTCCAAAGGCACGAGCAACAGGGTCAGGCCCTGGTAGCGGCTGGTGTCCTTGTCTCCGGTACGACACAGTACGAAGACCCAGTTCGCCGTGAGCGCGTTGGAGGTCCAGATCTTCTGGCCGTCGATCACCCACTCGGCGCCGTCACGGCGGGCTCGCGTCGTGATGTTGCTGAGGTCGCTTCCGTGGTTGGGCTCGGAGAAGCCCTGGCAGAATACATACGTACCGTCGACGATTCCCGGGAGGAAACGCCGGCGCTGCTCCTCGGTGCCCAATGCGAGCAGGGTGTTCCCGATCATCTGGATGCTGAAGGGGTCGTTGGCTCCGCCGCGGGGGACGCCCACCCGCGCGAACTCCTCCGCCACGATCGCGCTCTCCACGGCAGTATGCCCTCCGCCGCCGTACTCCCGCGGCCAGGACGGCGCGATCAGCCGATGCTCGACGAGGAGCGCACGCCAGCGCTCGCGGAACCCACGGTAAGCATCTGGTTCGAGCCCGCCGACGCCCCGCCAGTCGGCGGGGAGGTACTCGCGGAGGAATGCGCGCACCTCGTCGCGGAACGTGCCGCTGCCGGTCTCCTCAACGGCGGTCATCGGACGGGCTCCGGCTGCTCCTCCCGGCGACGCCGTATGGCGTCACGCAGCGCTGCGCCGTCGACGTACTCATCAAGGCTCACGATCAGTCCCTTGTCGTCGAGCGAAGCCACGACGCAGGCCTCGGCCTCGACACCGAGATCGGTGAAGCGGACGAGATGCTGCTCGCAGAAGCCGTTGTCGGCGACCAGGCGCCGGACGTTGACGTACTCCCACGGTCCCACCGAGTCGCGCAGCCGCTGCCAGCGCTCGGTCAGACCTTCCACGCCGGACGGCGGCGGACCGGGATGGTTCGCCACCCGGGCTCGGGGGCTCAGCAGCGCCAGGGCGGCGTCCCAGTCGTTGCGCACCGTGGCTGCGAAGAACTTCTCGGCGACCGCACCCGGGTCCGCCACCGAGGGCAGCTCGTCGAACGAGGTCCCCCTCCCCAACGGCGGGAAGTGGGGCACGCGACGCTCGACGAAGCTGAGCACACCCTCCTTGAAGTCGGCACCGGTGAGCGACCGGTCGACCAGGGGCAGCGTCTCGTTCTCCGCCTCTGTCAGCTGCAGCGTGGAGTGTCGCGTGACCTGCTTTTTGATCATCTGCATGGCAGCCGGCGAGCAGTTGGCCGCGAGCTGGCGGGCATAGGCCACCGCAGTTTGCATCAGCTCGTAGGCCGGAACCACACGGTGGACCAGGCCGATTCGCTCGGCCTCCGCGGCACCGACGCGGCGGGCCGACAACAGGAGGTCCAGCGCATGACCGCGTCCGACCACTTGAGGCAGCAGCCATGAGACGCCGTGTTCGGCCACTAGGCCCCGCTCCGCGAAAGAAGTCGTGAAGAGCGCGTTCTCGGAGGCGAACCGAACGTCGCACAGCAGTGTGTGCACGAGGCCGATGCCTGCGGCAGAGCCGTTGACAGCGGCGATGAGCGGCTTGGGGAAGTCGATGGGCTCGAGGAGCGAATCCGAGGTCAGCTCGGGTGGTAGCTCCTCACCGTTCTGTACGGCATCGAGCTGGGAGAGGTCCGCACCGACGCAGAAGTGCCTGCCAGCGCCTGTCACCACGACCGCCCGCACCCGCTTGTCCACGGCCAGTTCCCGCAGCGCCTCGAGGTAGGCGACGTGCAGGTCGACCGACCAGGCGTTCGCGGAATCGGGCCGGTTGAACGTGAGGATGGCGACGCCATCGTCCACGTCACGCAGAAGCGGCTGGGTCATGAGTGCCTCCAAGATTTATTGAGTAACACTCACTTAAGTAAGCAAGAAACTTAGTACTAGTCAATAATCTGGGCTATAGTCTTCAGTGATGGTCACTTCAAGTTCGACGAACAGATCGTCCGGCCCCGGCGGCAAGGCCGCCCGTACGCGGCGGCTGCTCCAGTGCTGCACCCTCGACGTCATCGCGGAGACCGGCGAGTTCACCGGTGAGGTCGTGGCCGACCGGGCAGGCGTGTCGATCGGGACCTTCTACTCGCACTTCGCTACGAAGGACCACGCGATCGAGGCCTGTCTCGCCGTCTGCTTCGAGGAGTACGAGAAGCAGACGAAGCAGGTCGAGTCGATCGAGCACCTGCTCGACGCCGGTCTGGAGGCAACCCTCGCGGCCATCGTCGCGACCATTACTCGACTGAACGGCGAGTACCGCGGCCTGCTGCGCCTGGCGCGGGCTCGCATCCAGGCCAGCCACCTGCTCCGGGAGCAGTCGCGGACCGAGGAACGCCGCGCGTTCGCGGCGACCCTGCGGCTCATCCAGCTCGGGCAGGCCGCCGGACGCATCCGCGCCGGCGAACCGGAGGTGCTGACCGCGACCGTGCGAACCGTGCTCGACGGCCTGGACACTTGGACCATCCGCGCCCACCCCGAAGTGGCGAGCCGGGAGATCCCGGAACTGCTGACCCGCTATCTGAGCCCGTCGGCATCGTGAGGCGAGAGGAGCCCTCATGACCAGCTACCGCGACATCCTGGTGCGTCCGCTCGGGGGTGATGAGCGGATCACCGAGATCGTCCTGAATCGCCCCGAACGCAAGAACGCCTACACCCAGCAACTCTGCGACGAGCTGTGCCATGCCCTCCGTGTGTTCGACCGGAGCGCCGTGACCCGCGTGGCCGTGCTGACCGGGGCCGGCGACGCGTTCTGCTCCGGAGGCGACGTCCAGCACTCGGAGGAGATCGACCAGGGTGACGCCCATCCGTTCGGGCACGGCTTCGTCATGCGGGACACCGGGCACACCGTGGTCCGGAGCCTGCTCGCGGTCGCCAAGCCCGTGGTCGCCGCAATCAACGGCGCCGCCGTGGCCGGCGGCCTGACCTTCGCGCTAGCCTGCGACCTGCGGATCGCGCGGCAGCGTGCCCGCATCGGGGATACCTCCGGCCGCCTCGGGCTGCTGCCGGACGAGGGCGGTGCCTGGTTCTTTCCTCGAGCGATGGGGCTGGAGGCGGCTCTGCGGATGAGTCTGCTGGGCGAGGTGTACGACGCGGCCACTGCCCAGCGGCTGGGGCTGGTCGGCGAAGTCGTGCCCGATGCCGAGTTCGACGACGCCGTGCGCTCGCTGGCCGGTCGGCTGGCCGACGCCGCGCCGCTCGCCGCATCGGTCGTCAAGCGGCTCATGCGCCGCGCCGCTGACATGACTCTGGACCAGGCACTCGACACGCTAGGGATGGCCGTGGACGTGGTGAACCGCAGCGAGGACGTCGTCGAGGGCGTCGACGCCTTCCTCAGCCGTCGCAGGCCGTCGTTCCAGGGGCGGTGAGCCCCTCACTCGGCGGATTCAAGAGGCCGCTTCAACGGCGCCGAGTAGCCGGTCCGAGTTGCCCGCCAACGATACGCTCGTGGTCGCTCGGGGACGGCTTCAGCTGTGACGGTTCCGGTCGGGCGTGGCTCTCACGTCTCTCGTGCGGTCGAGTAGTACTTGAGCCTCCTTGGTGCGGCGGTGGTCCGGTCCGAAGGCGGTCAGGCAGGCGTCATGGGCTGCCTCGGCTAGGAGGAGGGCCTCGGCGCTTCGGTCCAGGCCCAGGAGGGCGGTGGCCTCTGCCAGTTCGACGGCGCCGGTCTCGGCGCGCCGCTGATCCTCCGGCAGGCTTCGGCGCACCTCGTCGGCGTGCTGCGCCTCGGCGAGGGCTTGCTTGTAGCGGACCTGGCCGCTGAGGCTGCGCGCCAGGCCGAGCCGCAGGACCAGGGCGAACCGGTCCTCTTCCCGATGCTCGTCAAGGGCTTCCCGGGCGAGTGGCTCGGCTTGGTCGTGGCGGCCGACTCTGCTGCGCAATTCGGCTGGGTGAGCGTCGCGCGTTCGGCATGAATGTCTCCGTGGCCCTGAGCGCGTCGTGGGCCACGGGGGGCACGTGTCGTTGCAGCCGAAGGGGCTGCCAGAGATCCCGGCACAGACCGTGGCGGTTGCTCGAACGGCGTTCCCTCACGGGACGTTGGCGATGCGGGCACGGGACCGGCTGAGCGACGTGTTCGCGGACGAGCCGTTCACCGAGGCGTCGGACGCCGTGGGGGCGCCGGGCCTTGCGCCGGCGGTGTTGTCGCTGGTCACGGTGCTGCAGTTCACGGAGAACCTGACCGACCGGCAGGCCGCCGCGATGGCGGTCCGGGCGATCGACTGGAAGTACGCGCTCGGCGCGGAACTGACCGATACCGGTTTTGACGCGAGCGTGTGACTCTGGTGCGCAATGCGTGCGTGTGTCAGAACCGTTCTCGAATCCGATGATCGTGAAGCGGTCTCTTGATCGTTTTGCCTGAGGTGGGTGGGGCGGGGCAGATTCGGCGCTGTTCATATTCCCGGCCGACTGGGAGATCAGCTCGTGTCACACCTCACCCCGGCGACGGCTTCTTTGAACGCCTTGGTGGGGACCATCCCCGCGCGTGCGGGGAGCAGTACGAAGGCCGCCTGGACGTCCTGCTGGCGTCGGGGTCATCCCTGCGCGCGCGGGGATGCTCCCCACGGGATCCCGTCCCACGTCATGCCTGCCTCCTGCTCCCCGCGCCCGCGGGGATGGTCCCTGCCCAGAGCAGCGTTGCAGGCCCCGAAGTCCTAGCTCAGACACCAGCCGCAAGGCAGCGCTCAGGGGTTCGTGGCTGCTGCGGTGTCGGGGACGGCTGGCCAGCGACCGGCGACGGTCTGAAGTCCCACCGACAGTCGGCGAACCATGGCCGATTCGCGCCCCTCTGTCCCAGCAACGGCAGCAATACTGAGCATCGCAGCTGTTGAACCTGCCCCTGAGAGAGCTGTGGAAAGAGCTCCAGGACCTGGCCAAGTACGCTCCCTCCAACCTGGATCCAGCCTGGGGCAGGACCTGGAACCTACTGCCCTCCAAGCACTCGCCGATCATCGAATATGAGATCAAGCAGGCATTCCAGTCCCAGCAGCCACGGATACCTGCCGGCGACGAGCCGGTCCTTGCTCCCCGGCCACGCGGCTACCTTCCAGAGCACATTCTGTAACACCTGCCCGAGGGTGGTTTGCCGTCCTCCGCGAAGCCTCCACTCCTCGCCCCCTCCCGCGGAGTCTCAAGCTCCGCCGCATTGCCGCGGTCCAACTTGTCCAAATCGCTACGGGCGAGTCGATGGCTGAAGCGGCCGGCTTCCTGCAGATCCCCGGCGCCTGGTTCAACGGGCAGCCACGTCAACAACTGCCCCCGCTGAACGTGCATCTCCGCACAGGCCCCTTCAACCTGACCACGGCCAGGAGGAGTGCGTGTCTGCGCTCGTCTGGTCGAAACTCACCGGGAGTGAGTGGCGTCTCGCCCCCATCACCGACCCGCTCACGTTCGGCGCCGGCGCAGCGCTCGCCCGTCGAAGTCCAGTGGGAGAGACGATGACAAGGCTCCTTGTTCGGCGGGACCCCTACGTCCGGTACCTCGGAGCGCTCCTGGGTGAGTACGCAACCGGGCTCGCAGCCACTGGCCCTGTCGGTGAGTGACGATCTGCACGGCAGACTGCCGCCCCGACCAGCACGAACACCCCGAACAACGTCACACCAGCCCCGTGACCTGCCACTTCAAGATGGCGGCAGCTCAGTGTTGAGCCTGTCGGTAGGCACTCGCTCGATGCGGGTCCAGCCCCTCCAGCCACGCTCCTTCAGAATCGCCAACACCAGTTCGGCGCCCGGTGCGGACTCGAGCATGGTTGAGTCCATCAGGGCGACGAACTGATCGTCGAAGCCGTCGGCACCCACCTCGCCGGCCTCCACGGCGCGAATCATCAGGCGCTCCAGGATGTCGGCGATCTCGACGATCCGTGGATCGCCGGCCAGCCAGTCGGGCTCCCCGGTGAAGAAGCTGTAGAGCCTCACCATGTCGGGGTCGTCCAGCTCCTCGTGCTTCTTGGCAATCACGGAGTCGATCAGGTGCGGCACCTGCGCGGCGATCATGATCCAGGCATCCCGCTCCAGCTCGATGTACCGCTCTCCGACGCCGAGACCGCGCAGCCGGTCGAGGTAGTCCACGACGCTCTGCGGGAGCGCCAGGTGCTCTCCGGCGGCGAGCCGGGCGAGTCGGCTGCGGGTGTCCTGCAGCCGCCGGATCTCGGCGCGCAGATCCTTGTCGATCTCCTGGACGCCGCCGGCGAACTCCTCCGGGCCGGCGTCGAGGAGTTCCTGCACCCTGGCCAGCGGCACGCCGGCATCGGCCAGGGCGTGGATCCGGATCAGTCGCACGACCGCGGCGGCATCGTAGGTCCGGTACCCGGACCGGTCGCGCTCGGGCTCGGGCAGCAGCCCGATCTTGTGGTAGTGGCGTACCGCCCGTACTGTCACCCCGGCGTACGCCGCCAGCTGGCTGATGGTGAGCATGGGTCTCAGCCTGCCTCAGGCGATCTTCCGGCGATAGGCGATCATCGCGAAGACGTACGCCACGACGAGGATGCCCACGCACCACGCGAGCGCGATCCAGATGTCGTCGCCGACCTGCTGCCCTGTGAACAGAGCACGGATCGTGTTGACGATCGACGTCACCGGCTGATGCTCGGCGAACCAGCGCACCGGGCCGGGCATCGTCTTTGTGGGCACGAACGCCGAGCTGACGAACGGCAGGAAGATGAGCGGGTAGGCGAACGCGCCCGCTCCCTCGACCGACGACGCGGAGAGCCCGGGGATCACGGCGAGCCAGGTCAGCGCCAGGGTGAACAAGAGCAGGATGCCGGCGACCGCGAGCCATGCCGACACTCCTGCCCCTGAGCGGAAGCCCATGAGCACAGCGACGCCCACGACGAGCACGAGCGCGATCAGGTTGGCGACCAGAGAGGTGACGACGTGAGCCCACAGCACACCTGACCGCGCGATCGGCATGGACTGGAATCGCTCGAAGATCCCGCTCTTCACATCGGTGAACAGCCGGTACGCGGTGTAGGAGATGCCCGATGCGATGGTCATGAGCAGGATGCCGGGCAGCATGTAGTTCACGTACGAAACCGCCCCGGTATCAATGGCGCCGCCGAACACGTAGACGAACATCAGCATCATGGCGACCGGCGTGATGACGGTCGTGATGATGGTGTCCATGCTGCGTGTGACATGGCGCAGGGTCCGCCCCGTGAGCGCGGCAGTGTCGCTGAAGAAGTACGCGGTCATCCTTGTCCCCCAGTTGTCGTGCCAGTGGCGTCGCTCTTGTCGCCGCCGATGACCGCGAGGAAGATCTCCTCCAGAGTCGGCTGCTTCTCGACGTACTCGACCTTGGCGGGCGGGAAGAGCTGCTTGAGCTCGGCGAGGGTGCCGTTCACGATGATCCGACCCTGGTGGAGGATCGCGATCCGGTCGGCCAGCTGCTCGGCCTCGTCCAGATACTGCGTGGTGAGCAGCACCGTCGTTCCGTGGCCGGCGAGCTCCTTGACCGCATCCCACACCTCGATGCGCGCCTCGGGGTCGAGTCCGGCCGTCGGCTCGTCCAGGAAAATCACCGGCGAATTCCCGATGAGGCTCATCGCGATGTCCAGCCGGCGGCGCATCCCACCCGAATACGTGGACACTCGCCGCGCGCCCGCCTCGCTCAGCGAGAAACGTCTCAGCAGGTCATCCGCGATCGCGCCCGGGTCCTTGAGGTGGCGCAGCCTGGCGACGAGGGCGAGGTTCTCCCGACCGCTGAGGATCTCGTCGACGGCCGCGAACTGCCCGGTGAGACTGATGGACTCCCGCACGTTCGCCGGTTGCGTGGCGACGTCGAAGCCATTGACGCTCGCCGTCCCTGCGTCGGCCTTCAGGAGCGTGGCGAGGATCCTCACGGTAGTGGTCTTGCCCGCCCCGTTGGAGCCGAGCAGGGCGAAGATGCTGCCCGGCGCCACGTCGAAGTCCACACCGCACAGCACTTCGAGCTTCCCGTACGACTTCTCCAGACCCTGCACGCGCATCGCCGGACCGGCGATCGTTTGGGCCGTCATGGTCATCAGCCTCCTTTGCGGAGCTGTTCCACGCGTTTGCGAGGACACCCCTGCCGGAAGGATGGAGGGTTGACCCAGCGTCAAGGTCAAGCCGGTTCCGGCCGCGGCATCCAGATCGCTGGCGCTGATGCGGGTCGTCCCGTGGGGCGGCGGCGTCGGATCACAAAGTCGATCACCTGCTGGCTCAGAGCGATCGTGCCACGCCGAACTCGCACTTGGCCCAGCGTCTTTCAGAGTCGGGGTCCGTCATGAGCCGGATCGTCAGAGCGGCACCGGCGACGAGCGGGAAACCCCGAAACCGCCCTGCCAGACAATCTGCCCGGCAGACTGCCACCCCCGGCCAGCACGAGCACGTTCGCTCAAGGCATGCGAAGCGCTGCGGCGGGCGATCACCCAGTGTCGCCGGTCGGGTTGGTGCCAGGGCCGGACGCCGACGCATGCCGCCGCACCGGTGATCACAGTCAGTGGCTGGGCCCTGTGACTTGGACCCCGGCCGACGGGTGCCACCCCAGGCGACGAGAGACCGCCAGGCCGGAGGCTATGAGGGCGGGGCGTACGGCGTGCAAGTCAACCGATCCGGAGGCGACGACCACCGACAGGGCGGCGACCACCCGACCCTCGGAGTCGAGGATGCGCGTGCCCACGGAGTCGACGCCAGCCGTCGTCTCCTCGCGGACGACGGCGACGCCGCTTTCACGGCACTCGGCCAGTTGGGCTCTCAGCTGGTCCGGAGCGGTGACTGTCCGTCCGGTGTACGCCGGCAGGTCCTGCGCCAGGATCCGGTCCAGCAGTTCGTGGTCGGCGTGGGCGAGGAGTACCTTGCCGACGCCGGAACTGTGCAGCGGCAGCCGTCCGCCGAGCCGCGAGACGACGTCCACCGCCCTGCCCGCGGAGAGGCGCTCGACGAGGACCGCCTCGGCGCCCTCCAGAACGGAGAGCTGGACGTGCTGGCGGAGGGCGGTGTGCAGGTCGTCCATGAACGGGAGCGCGACCGCGCGCAACGAAGCACTCAGCGGGGCGAGGGTGCCCAGCTGCCATAGGCGCAGGCCCACGGTGAAGGCCCCGTCCGGGGACCGGTCCAGTGCGCCTGCCCGGACCAGTTCCCGTGTCAGCCGGTGGACGGTGGCGTGGGGTATCCCGGTCTCGCGGGTCAGGTCGGCGAGGCTGAGCTGGGGCCTGCCGGGCCGAAAGGCGAAGAGTACGTCGAGCAGGCGTGCGCTCACGCTGCGGCCGGGCTGCGCGGAGTGGGGCATCTCGCTTCCTTCTTTCCCGTCTCAGGCTCCGGCTTCTCCCGCAGAGCGATTGGTATCTGTCCATTGAACGGACAGGGCTGTTCCTAGTTGCCGGTGGGTGCGATGAACATCAAACGGTCAGTGGGGTTTTCACCTCGATGCCTACATAGGAAGGAGTGGGGCGATGTCCGCTCTCACACAGCATGGACCGAGAATTGCCGTCGTCGGCGGCGGTATCGGAGGTCTCGCCGCCGCCGGCTTTCTGCGCCGGGCGGGGCTCACCGCCACCGTCTACGAGCAGGCGCCCGAGGTCGCCGAGGTCGGTGCCGGGCTGATCGTCGCACCGAATGCCGTGCGGATGCTGCGTCGGCTCGACGTCATGGACCGATTCCTGTGCGGTGCCGTTCCGCTGGAGTGGGGCTGGGAGTTCCGGCGTTGGGCGAACGGCGACGTACTTTCGGTGGAACAGTTGAGCGGTCGATGTGAGGAACTGTACGGCGAGCGCACCTATGCAGTGCACAGGGCGGACTTGCTCGCCACGGTGCGATCGGCTGTGCCGGACGAGTGGATCCGGCTTGGGGCTCGGTGCACGAAGGTGGAGCAGGACGGTGATCGTGCGGTGCTGCACTTCGCCGATGGGAGCCGGTCCGAGGCCGACATCGTGATCGGGGCAGACGGCATCCACTCCGCCGTCCGTGAGGCGGTAGCGGAACCTGGACCGCCCGAGTATTCGGGGCTGTGTGTGTTCCGCGCGATCGTGCCCGCCGAGGCGGCGCCCGCATTCACGCTCCGTCCGGCCCAAACCCTGTGGATCGGTCCTGGACGCCACTTTGTTCATTACCCACTCGCAGGCGGCAAGGCCGTCAACATCTTCGCCGCGGCCCCGGCTGGGGAATACGCCGAGGAATCGTGGACCGCGACCGCCACGGCTGAGGAGTTTCTTGCTGAGTACGCCGGCTGGGATTCGCGGGTAACCGACCTGATCGCGGCAGCCGACGGGGCTCCCATGCGCCAGGCTCTCTTCGATCGGGCGCCGCTGCGGCAGTGGTCCCTTGGCCGGGTGACGCTTCTCGGTGACGCGGCACATTCCATGTTCCCCTTCTTCGCTCAGGGCGCCGCTCAGTCCATTGAGGATGCCGCTGTCCTCGCTCGCTGCCTGGCGGAGGGCGGGGATGCCCCGGAGCAGGCATTGGCCCGGTACGAGACTGCGCGAATTGGTCGTACCACCCGCCTGCAAGAGGTGAGCCGAGCCCGTAAGAACGTCAACCACCTTGCCGACGGGCCCGAACAGCAGGCTCGTGACGCCTCCCTCGCCGACGCCGACCCACTGCTGGCCAGCGGTTGGATTTACGGCTACGACGCCGAGGCTGTGCTCGACGCGTAGCCACTCTGTTCCCGGCCCTGGATTCAGATGGTCCCCCCGAAAGTCTTGAACTACGGGTGGGGGATGAGCCTGGCTGTCCTGCTGCCAGGCTTGGGGGACACCCTGGAACAGGTTCTTCGGCCCGCATATGTGGTGGTCTCCGCTGGTGGTACCCGGAGACCACCTTGGCGGCCCTGGTCTCGACGGTGCGGTTGCGACGCTGTCCCTGGTAGGCAACAGGTGGATGGTCCGCCGTGGCTTATCCACCGGCAGCCATCGTTCCAGCGCCGACCGGGATGGGATCCAAAAACTCTTCGGCGGTGCGGTACAGGACCGCGGGGCGTGCTGAAGTACGCGGCAGGAGTGTGTAATCGACCTCGGTGTCCCTGGACGCCACGTACCGGGCGTTGCGTCCAGGGTGTACACGAGGGCAGTGCCTTTCGGGGTGACGGCGGGGTGCGGCACAGGAAGCTTTCTGGCTGGTGGGTGCAGGGGGGAGGGCCGGGAACCGCCCTGCAGGTAGGGTCGGACCGTGGCAGCGGAGGAGACGACGTCAGGTAAGCGGCAGAGCCGGAGAAGCCCCGAGGATCCCGGGCGCCGGCGTGATCCGGTGCGTACCCGGCGCGCCATCCTGACTGCGGCCGCCGCCGAGTTCGGAACGCACGGCTTCGACGGCGCGCGGGTCGTGCGGATTGCGAAGGCCGCCGGCGTCAGCCACCAGCTGATCACCTATTACTTCGGCGGTAAGCGCGGCCTCTACGAGGCGTTGAGCGAGCAGTGGCTGGAAACCACCATGCCGCTCACCCTCGCCCTCCCCTACGCCGAGGCCGTCCAGCGCTATGTGCACATGGCGCACGAGGACCCGGACTGGGCGCGCACGCTGGCTCGTGAAGAGTTCGGCGCACGGCCGCCTGCCGAGGACGACCGGGCTGCCGAACTGTTCAAGACCGTCGAGGGGCTGCGTGCCCGGCAGGCCCGTGGCGAGTTTCGCTCTGATCTCGATGTCGGTGCTGTGTCCCTTGCATTCTTCGCCGCGTCCATCGCACCGGTTGTCCTGCCGTGGATCGCCCGTGAGTTCACTCAGCAGGATCCGGCATCGCAGGAGTTCACCGAGCACTATGCCGAGCAGGTGTCCCGGATGATCTCTGCGCTGGCCGAGGCTGCGTTCGGCGAGTCGGCAGCGGACGGGGAGTCCGAGGAGACCGAGTCCGCGCCCGAGCCTGGAGCTTGAGGGCCGGACGGCACGGCGCTCACCCCGGCGGCATCCGTCGTGCCATTTGAAGATGCGCGAGCTGCCAGCCGTCCGACGGCGACTCGGCCCAGACGCGGGTGACAGCGGCCTGGATGACGAACGGGGTCAGTTCCGGAACGAAGGCGACGCGCATCTCCTGAAGGCAGGAGACCACGGCCGTGCCGCCGAACCTCCGCACCGTCACCTCGAAGGTGTCCACCTGGCTGGTGCGGCCCAGCCGGCCCGCGTAGCGCAGCCACTCGTCCGCACTGTGCAGGTGGCCGACCGCCGAGTGCACGATGACGCAGTCAGGGTGCAGCAGGGCGCGCAGGGCCGGCTCCGGGTCGGGGAGCGTCTGGGCCGCGCGCCAGGCGGCCTCCGCCTCCTCGACCGTGGCCGGAGCGGCGGGCCGGGTGGAAAGGGAGGGAGGCGTGGTGGTCACAGTTCCAGCTCCAAAATCGGGGAGTTCGAGCGGGACGAGCACGGGGTGAAGAGCCCCTCGGCGCGCTCGTCGGCGGTCAGGACGTCGTCCCGGTGGTCCGGCTCGCCGCCGAGCACCCGCACGATGCACTCGCCGCAGATGCCCTGGCCGCACGAGGAGGCCGCCTCGACGCCGTTCGCCAGGAGCACGTCCAGGACGCTCTGGTCCTCGGGGACGGGATACTCCGCCCCCGTCGAGGCGAGGCGCACGGTGAAGCCGCCCGGCTGTCCCTGGTCGGCTCCGGCCGAGGCCGGAGCCGCGCTGAAACGCTCCTTGTGCAGGGCAGACTCGGGCCATCCCATTGCCGTGGCCTGGCCCAGTACGTGGTCCATGAAGCCGCCCGGGCCGCAGACGTAGACCGCAACGCCTGAGGTGGGTGCCCCCAGATCCCGGGCCAGGTCGAGGCGGCCCGCAGGACCCCCGTCGTCGAAGTGCAGGGTGACGCGGGGATGGCTCGCCAAGTCGGCGGCGAAGGCCGCCTCGGCACGGCTGCGGGCGCAGTAGTGCAGGTCGTAGTCGCCGCCCGTGGCATCGAGGGCCTGGGCCATCGACAGCAGAGGGGTGATACCGATGCCGCCCGCGAAGAGCCGATGGCGCAGCGCGGGAGCGAGGCCGAAGCGGTTGCGTGGGGCGGCGATGCGCAGAGCGTCACCCTCGGCGAGGGCGTGCATGGCGCGCGAACCGCCGCGCGAGGCGGGCTCGGCGAGCACCGCGATCCGGTATTGCTTGCGCAGCCCTGGCGGTCCGCACAGGGAGTACTGCCGGACCGGTGCCGTCGCGCCCGGCTGTACGTCGATGTGGGCGCCGGGCTCGTACTCCCACAACTCACCGCCGTCGGCCCGGGCGAGGTCGAAGACGGCGATGCGCGGGGTGGCGTCGTGGCGAGCGACGACGACCGCGTCCGTCCAGGTGGTGCTCACGTCCCGGTCACGCTCCCGAGGCCGCGGGGGCAGCTGTCCCCGCGGCGCCCGTGGCGTTGGCCTCGGGCTCCGGCCGGGTGAAGAGACCGGCCTCCACGCGGCGGGCCGGCTCACCGGGTGCGGCGACGCCGGGCGGGGTGCGACCGGCCTCGACGTCGTCGACCATCGTGCGCAGCATGCGGCGGAGCATGACGACGCCGCGGTCGGAGGGGGCGAGGGTTTCCTCGGAGTGCTGGGTGATGTCGCCCTGCGAGCGCTGGGCCTCGTAGTCGCCGGGGAAGCGCTGCTGCTCCTCCTCGGTCAGCTCCCAGCCGTTCTTGCCGTTCTGTTTGATGCCGAAGACGAAAGAGGCAGCCCGCTCCGGGTCGGCCGAGCGGATGGAGAAGACCAGCCGGTGGTGGGTGTCGTCGACGGGCACCACCCAGATCAGCATGTCGTGCCGGACGTCGGGGGTGGCCCGGACGAAGTCGGGCAGGGCGAGGATGTTCGGCAGCAGGCATTCGACCGACCAGTCCAGGTCGACGGGCTCGCTGCCCTCGCCTTTGGTGTCCTGGTAGCGCCAGATGTACTTCACTCCGTGGTCGGTGCGGTGGTAGGAGGTGCGTTCGGCGGCCGTGGTGGTGTCGTAGTAGTCCTCGGGGAAGCCTGTCGTCCCGGTGCCCTGGAACTGGTAGCCGCTGTGGTTGGAGTGCAGCCAGGCGGCGTGCACGGGGTCGACGGCGTTCTCGAAGATCTGGAGCCAGTTGAAGTCCTGTTCCAAGCCGAGGACTTCGGTTCCCGGGGCCATCCAGTCCGTGTGGTGGGACTCGCCCTCGCCGAGCGGCTCCAGGCACTCGTATCGCGGCAGCGGCGGCTTGAGGTCGGGCGGGCCCATGTAGACGAAGACCAGGCCGTAGCGCTCCTCGACCGGGTACCAGGGCTGTCGGGCAAGATTACGGCGCAGGCCGCCGTCCTTTTCACAGGCTTGTTCCAGGCAGTGGCCCTGGACGTCGAACTTCCAGCCGTGGTAACAGCAGCGGATGCCGTCCTCCTCGATGCGGCCGTAGTAGAGACTGCTGCCGCGGTGCGCGCAGCGTTCGAAGACGATGCCGGCACGGCCCTGGCCGTCCCGGAAGACGATGAGGTTCTCTCCGAGCAGGCGGGCGCGGTGCGGGACCTCGGAGGTGAGGCCGGCGGAGCGGGCGATGGGGTGCCAGTGGCGGCGCAGCGCCTCTCCCATCGGCGTGCCGGGACCGACCTCGGTGAGGCGGGCGTCGTGGGTGGCGGGCTTGCGGCCGTAACCGGTGCCGGTGTCCGGAACGGTGCCGGCTGCGGTGGTGGCCATGCTGGTCTCGGTCATGCGGGTGTCTCCTCGGCGTTGAGGCGGTGACGCCGTTTGTACGGCCCTGATGAATTCCTGTCAATGCTTCCGACCTGCATTGATGAAATGCTTGCAAGGGTCTGGCGGGGTGACGAGTCCGCTGTTACGTTGGCGCCGCGCCGAGGTGCCGGGCCGTTGCGAGGGCCCGCGCCGGTCCGCGTATTTCCCCTGCACGAAGGAGACGACGATGTCTGGACCTTCCGCGTGAGCGCCGGAAACAGCACCGCGTACGACTACGTCGTGGTCGGCGCCGGAACCGCCGGCTGCGTCCTGGCGGCCCGCCTGTCCGCCGATCCGGCCACCCGTGTTCTGCTGATCGAGGCGGGCCCGCCCGCAGACCGCGATCTGCTCGTAAGACTCCCCGTGGGCGTGGGCCTGTTGTCGGGACGCGACAACATCAGCTGGGGCTACGAGAGCGAGCCCGAACCGGGCCTCGGCGGCCGGACCGTCCCGGTCCCGCGGGGCCGCCTGGTCGGCGGCACCGGATCGATCAACGGCTCGACCCATGTCCGCGCCCACCGCCTCGACTACGACGACTGGGTCAAGGCCGGCGCCACCGGCTGGGGCTGGGACGACCTGCTGCCCTACTTCCGCCGCTCCGAGCGCAGTTGGCGCGGGGACACCGATCACCACGGCGGCTACGGCCCCGTCACCGTGTCGACCGCTTCCCGGCGCGGCCCCTTCGGGCAGCGCCTCGACCGCGCGGCCCGCTCGCTGGGTATCGCCATCCCCGACGACACCCAGGCCGGCGACCCCACCGGCGCCGGCCAGTGCGAGAACGCCCTGCACCGCGGCCGGCGCCACAGCACCGCCGCCGCCTACCTGCGCCCCGTCCTGCGCAAGCGCCCCAACCTGACGCTGCTCACCGGAGTGCTGGTCGACACCGTCCTGCTGGAGAACAGACGCGCCATCGGCGTCCGCCTGGTCAAGGAAGGCCGCAGCCGGACCGTCCGGGCCGCCCGCGAGGTGATCCTCAGCGCCGGTACGTTCAACTCACCCCAAGTGCTGATGCGTTCGGGTATCGGACCTGCCGCACAGCTGCAGCAGCACGGCATCGAGGTACAGGCCGAACTGCCTGGCGTCGGCGCCAACCTGCAGGAACATGTGGCCGCCCCGGTCGCCTTCGACGTCAAGGAGCCGGTCACCTTCCACGAGCACCTGCGGGCCGACCGTCTGCTCGTCAACGGGGTGCGCTGGCTCCTCGCGGGCAGCGGACCGCTCGGCGGAATGCCCGAGTTCCTCTCCGCCTACGTGCGCACCCGCCCCGACCTGGACCGGCCCGACGGCTTCCTCGGCATCCTCGCCGGCGGCTTCGACGCACGCCCCTGGTTCCCCGGGATCAAACCACTGCGCGGACGCCACTGTGTGGCCCTCAACGCCGTCGCCACCCCGCGTGCCAAGGGCTCGGTCCGGCTGCGCTCCGCCGACCCGTCCCACGCCCCGCGCATCCTCTACAACTTCCTCACCGAGCCGGACGACCTCGCCGGCCTGCGCGAGATCGTCCGCACCACCCTGGCGCTGCTGAACACCCCCGAGGTCGCCCCCATGATCGAGGCGGTACGCATGCCCGGCCCCGAGATCCGCACCGACGCCGAGCTGGATGCCTTCCTGCGAGAGGTCGCCTACCCGGGCAACCACGCCAGCGGCACCTGCGCCATCGGAACGGACGACCAGGCCGTCGTCGACCCCGAGCTGCGTGTGCACGGCATAGACGGACTGCGGGTCGTCGACGCGTCCGTCCTGCCGACCGTCCCCGGCGCCAACGTCAACGCGACCGTCATCGCCGTCGCCGAGCGGGCCGGCGACCTGATCCGCGGCATCCCGACGGCCACCCGTACCTCCGTCGTGGACAGGAGCGCGGCATGAGAGCGCCGCTGAGCTACGTCATCGCCCACGCTGCCGCCGAGGCCGCGCTGGCAGCCGCCCGGGCCGAGAGCGCCGCCATCTGCGCCGTCGTCACCGACCGCAGCGGAGGCGCCAAGGTGCTCCTCGCAGACGACGGCGTCGGCCCCATCGGCATCGAGACCGCCCGCCGAAAGGCCCACACCGCGGCCGTCTCCGGCATGGCCACCTCGGCCTTCGCGGAACTCGCCGCGAGCCCCGCCATGGCCATCGCGCCCGTGCACCTCCTCGACGACCGGCTGCTCCCCGTCCCCGGCGGGGTACCGATCACCGTCGACGACGGCGAAGTCATCGGCGCCATCGGCATCGGCGGGGCGGACGCCGCCACCGACGACCGCCTTGCACGCCAAGCCCTGAAAGCGATCGCCGACCTGCTCGCCTGAACACGGCCGCTCGCCCATCCCGTAACCGCATTCACTCCCGAGGAGAAGAGCAGTGATAGAAGGCAACCTCGTCGTCGAAGGCGTGGCCCACAACTACAACTTCAGGCCCGAGAACTGCGTCACCCCGCCCGTCGGAGCCGCCATCGGCGAGCACCTCTACAGCCTGCACAAGCGCACCAGCGGTCCCGCCTACACCCTGGAGCGCTCCACCTACATGCAGGGCGCCGGTGCCGACATCATCGGCCGGGCCCTGCTCGCCGAGAGCCAGACCGACATCGTCGCCTTCCACGAGACACCCATCTACGGACACTTCAAGGACGGCGGCTCTGCGCTGCACGTCGGCCTGGAGATGCGCGAGAAGTGGCCCGAGCGGGTGCTGATCTACGGCGCGGTCTCGCCCCTGCGGCCCGGCGTGCTGGACCGGGTCGACGAACTCGTCGAGAAGCACCGCGTCAACGCCCTCAAGCTGTACCCGATCGATGTCGTCGACGGCCGGGTGACCGCACTGGACATGGGCGACCCGGAGGTCTGCTTCCCCGTCTTCGAACGGGCCCGCCAGCACGGCATCAAGGTCGTCGCCATCCACAAGGCCCTCCCGGTCGGCCCCGGCCCCAGCTCCGCGCTCGGCGTGGCCGACGTCGAGGCCGCCGCACTCGCCTTCCCCGACCTGCAATTCGAGGTCGTCCACGGCGGTATGGCCTTCGTCGAGGAGACGGCCCTGCAGCTGGAGTCGTTCCGCAACATCTGGGTCAACCTGGAGGCCACCTCGTTCATGGCCGTCTACGCACCCCGGCGCTTCGCCCAGGCCATCGGTGCTTTCCTCGAGGCCGGCGGGGGCGACCGCATCATCTGGGCCACCGGCTGCGACGCGGTCCACCCTCGCCCGGTGATCGAGGCGTTCTGGAACTTCGAGATGCCCCGCGACCTCGTCGAGGAGTACGGCATGCCGGAGCTCACCAAGGAGATCAAGGCCGGCATCCTGGGCCGCAACTTCCTGCGCCTGCACGGCATCGACGAGAAGAAGCTGCGCGAGCGCATCAGCGGGGACGAGTTCGACACCGACGAGCTGCAGCCCGCGTGGGGCGGGCGGATCGAGCCCGCGGGCGACGAGGTCCCGGTAGGTGCCCGGTGACCGTCACCGAAGCCCAGGTCCGCGCGGTCCTCAACGAGATCGTCGACCCGTGCAGCATCACGGCGGGCGTCCCGGCCGGCCTGGACGACATGGGACTCGTCAGCGGTGTCCGCGTCGAGGAGGACCCCGCCGGGACGGGGGCCTGGCACGTCGCGGCCACCGTCGGCGTGACCGAGCCCAGCTGCGTCCTCATCGGCTCCTTCGCGAGCGAGGCGCACGCGCGCCTCGCCGCGCTGCCCGGCGTCACGTCCGTCGAGATCAGCCTCGCCGACGACTACGACTGGACCCAGGACCGGCTCGCCCCCGACTACCGGCAGCGTCTGGAGGAGCACCGCGCGCGCAAACGCCGTACCCTCCCGCTGCTCGTCGCGAGCAGCGCGGCTGCCGCCGGACGCGACGATGAGCACTGACACCGCGCGGGACGCGGCGGCCCGCAACGCAGAGATCATGAGCCGCTTCATGGAGGGGCTCAGCCAGGCCCCGCCCCCGCCCGAGCGAGTCGACCCGGCTCCGGTGCGGGTGGTGCGTGACATCGCGTTCCGCGCCGCCGACGGCGGGGCGGACCTGAGGATGGACCTCCACCTCCCACAGGCCGCATCGGCCGGAACCCCGGCCCCGGCGATCGTCTGGTTCCCCGGGGGCGGTTGGCGCCACCAGCGCCGCGGCTACGGGCCACGCCTCGCCCGGCTCTTCGCCGAGCGCGGCTACGCCATGGCCGACATCGAGTACCGCTCCTCCGACACCGCGCAGTGGCCGGCACAGCTGCACGACGTGCTGGCCGCGCTGCGCCACCTGCACTCCATCGCCGACGACCACGGGATCGACGCGGACGCGATCGGCCTGTGGGGCAGCTCGGCCGGCGCGCACCTCGCACTGCTCGCGGCGCTCGCCACGGCACCCGACGGCACGGCCGCGGTGCCGGGCGTCCGGGCGGTGGTGGCCGGCTACCCGCCCACCGACCTGCTCCGGCTCGACGACGACGCCCTGCCGGGCGGCGTGCTGGGGGTGGACGCCTCCGACCCGGCCTGGGGCCTGCTGGGCGGCCGCCCGGCCGATCGGCCCGAAGCCGCCGTCGCAGCCAGCCCGGCGCGGCAGGCACATCCGGACGCACCGCCCGTCCTGCTGCTCCACGGCGACGCCGACCTCCTCGTCGGCCCCCGGCAGAGTGTCCGCCTGCACGACGCCCTGACCGCCGCCGGCGCCGAGTCCCATCTCCTGCTCGTCCACGGGGCCGACCACAGCTTCCTCAACACGGGCGACTGGGAACTGCGGCCGAGGAGCGCCACCGTGCGCTCCTCCCGCAGCCCCGGTACCGAACGGCAGACGCTGCTGACACCGGCCCTCGTCGAGCGCTTCTTCGACCGCCACCTGCGAACGGACCCCTGGAATGCCTGAGAGACCAGCACGCGGCAGGGATGTGGGGCGCGCCCTCTCCCGCGTCGCCCTGGCCGCCGTCTTCGTCACCGGAGGCAGCCAGGTGTGGCGGCGCCCGGACGGCCCGGCGCAGGCGGCCTCGTCCCTGCTCGATCGGTGCCGCAGGGCGGTGCCGCCGCTGGACCGCTTCACCGACCGCCAGCTGGTCCGCGCCAACGCGGCGCTCCACGTGACCGCCGCTGTGGCGCTCGCCGCCGGCGTCGCCCCGAGGGCCTGCGCCGCAGCTCTCGCCGGGTCCCTGGTGCCCACCACCCTCGCCGCCTTCCCCTTCTGGAAGGAGCCACCCGGCCCGCAACGCGTCCACCAGCAGGGAGACTTCCTCAAGAACGTCGCCTTGGCCGGCGGCCTGCTTGCGTCTGCTCTCACGGGTGGACGGCCCGGGCAGGCGCCGGCCACCCCGCCACCCATGGAAGGAGCAACACCGTGACCTCCCCTCCCGCAGTCTCCGAACAGCAGCGTCAGGTCGAGGACGAACTGGTCCGTCGGGTGCTCGCGTCGTTCGAGAACACCCCGGAGCCCCGTATGAAGGAGGTGATGCAGGCCCTCGTACGGCACCTGCACGCCTTTCTCCGCGAAGTCCGGCTGACCGAGGACGAGTGGCAGCACGCCATCGACTTCCTCACCGCGGTGGGCCACATCACCACCGACACCCGGCAGGAGTTCATCCTCCTCTCGGACGTCCTCGGCGCCTCCATGCAGACCATCAACATCAATCACGAGGCCGACGGCATGGCCACCGAGGCCACCGTGGTCGGCCCGTTCTTCGTCGACGGCGCTCCCGAGATCCCCCTCGGCGGCGACACGTCCGGCGGCGCCGCCGGCGAGCCCTGCTGGGTCGAGGGCACCGTCACCGACATCGACGGCAAGCCCGTTGCCGGGGCGCGCCTGGACGTGTGGGAGGCCGACGAGGACGGCTTCTACGACGTCCAGTACGACCAGGGCCGTCTGGCTGGGCGGGCTCACCTCCACACGGACGAGCGGGGCCGCTACTCCTTCTGGGGCCTCACGCCCACCCCGTACCCCATCCCGCACGACGGGCCCGTGGGAGCCCTGCTGGAGAAGACCGCCCGCTCGCCGCTGCGCGCTTCGCATCTGCACTTCAAGGTCACCGCACCCGACCTGCGCACCCTCGTCACACACATCTTCGTCGAAGGCGACGAACTGCTCGGCTCGGACGCCGTGTTCGGCGTCAAGGACTCCCTCGTCAAACGGTTCGAGCGACAGCCGCCCGGCACTCCCGCGCCCGGCGGGCGGGACCTGGGCGCGCAGAGCTGGTCTCGTGTGTGGTTCGACATCGTGCTCGCCCCACAAGCCCCTTGAGGAGAGAACCCCCTATGCGATTCGAGCACGAGACCCTGGCGCAACGCGTCCGCTTCGCGCCTGGTGACGCGCCCACGGCGGTGCGCGCCGAGGTGGAGCGGCTGGGCGGCTCGCGGGTGATGGTGATCGCCTCCGCGACCGAGAACGACCTGGCCGGGAAGGTGACCGCGGAGCTGCCGGTCGTCCTGTGCCACGACGAGGTGCTCATGCACGTCCCGGTCGCGGCCGCTGAACGGGCCCGCGCCGCGGCCGCCGCGCATGAGGTGGACCTGATCGTCAGCGTGGGCGGCGGCTCCACCACCGGCCTGGCCAAGGCCATCGCTCTGACCAGCGGACTCCCCATCGTCGCCGTCCCCACGACCTACGCCGGCTCGGAGGTGACCAGCGTCTGGGGACTGACGGAAGGTGCCCGCAAGACCACGGGGTCGGACCCACGGGTCCTGCCGCGCTCGGTGGTCTACGATGCGGCACTCACCCTGTCCCTGCCCGTGGCGATGAGCGTCGCCTCCGGGCTCAACGCGCTCGCCCACTGCGTGGACTCGATGTGGGCCCCGCGCACCGACCCGGTGGACCGGGTCCTGGCGGGGGAGGGCATCCGTGCTCTCGCGGCCGGCCTGCCGGACGTCGTCGGCGACCCGGCCGGCCTGCCGGGACGCGAGCAGGTGCTGTACGGGGCCTACCTGTCGGCGGTGGCGTTCTCGTCGGCGGGCTCGGGCCTGCACCACAAGATCTGCCATGTGCTGGGCGGTGCCTACAACCTGCCGCACGCCCAGACCCACGCGGTCGTTCTGCCTTATGTCCTCGCCTTCAACGCGCCTGCCGCGCCGGAGGCCGCACGGCGGATCGCGGACGCCTTCGGCGCCACTTCAGCCGTCGAGGGCCTGCAGCGGCTGCGGCGGGCAGTGGACGCCCCGACCGCCTTGCGCGATTACGGCTTCGCCGAGGAGCACATCGAGGACGCTGTGCACGCGATCCTGGAGGCTGTTCCGGTGAACAACCCGCGCCCGGTCACTGCTGACAGTCTGCGGCAGCTCCTGCGCGCGGCGTGGGCGGGCGCGGACCCGATGGCGTCGGGCGGCACGGAGAACTGAGTAACGGCTCCGAAGGGCCCGTACAGCGGGCCCTTCGTACGTGTGCACTGTGATCCACCCAGTTCGGAAGGATTCCCATGGCTGAGAACCATGATGCGATCGTCACAGACCCGAAGCCGGAGGAGGCAGATGCCCGCCCGGTCGCGCACGGGCGCACCTTGCACCCGACCCAGGGCGGTGAAAACCGCCATCACCAAGGAGACGAGAGGAATGTGACGACGTCGGGCACCACCACCGAGGTGCTGGCCTCACCATTCACCGTCAACAAGCTGCAGCTCAAGAACCGCATCGTTCTCGGCCCGATGGCAGTGCTTCGTCCGACGGAGGATGGCCGCCCGAGCGAGCAGACCATCGCATTCCTCACGCGGCGCGCCAGGGGCGGTGTGGGCCTGATCATCGTCGGCGGCTCGGTGGCGAGCGAGCGGGCGTGGAACGAGTCGCCCTTCTTCCCGAACCTCCGCTTCGACAAGGACGAGTTCGTCGCGGACCTCGCCCGCCTGGTCGACGCGGTGCACGCGGCCGGATCGCCGATCTTCGCGCAACTCTTCCCGAGCTTCGGCCGGATGGGCGTGCCGCGGAACGGCGCATGGATCTCAGCCGCGAGCCCGAAGCCGGTCGACTTCGGCTCCGGCGGACTGCCCGACCATCTCTATGTCCCGGGCGGCCGCGTCACACCGCTCCCGCACGAGGCGACGGTCGAGGAGATCAAGGGCCTCGAGCGCGACGTGGTCACGTCGGCGCGGCGGGCGCAGGCGGCCGGCTTCGACGGTGTCGAGATCGCCGCGCACATGTGTTACTTCTACTCCTCGTTCCTCTCCCCGCTGGCGAACAAGCGGACCGACGAGTACGGCGGCTCCGCAGAGAACCGGGCCCGTGCGCTGCGGGACGCCGTTGCCGCGGTCCGCGCCGAGGTCGGCCCCGACTTCCCCGTGGGCATCCGGATGAGCGTGAACGACCACATGCCTGATGGCCAGGACACCGATGGCTTCGCCGAGGTGGCCGGCCACATCGTCAAGGCCGGCGTCGACTTCATCTCCCTCACTGAGGGCAACTACGAGTCGATGCGAGACAACATCCCGTCCGCTTCTGGAAACATGCTGGCGCACGGTGAGCCGCAGGCGTTCCGTGCGGCGGTCGGCGACGGTGTTCGGCTGTTCCTGTCGAGTACGCCCGACCCGCAGCAGGCCGACGAGGCGATCGTCGCCGGGCACGCCGATGCGACGATGCTCGCCCGGCAGATACTCGCTGATCCGGACTACGCACTGAAGGTCGTCGAAGGCCGGACCTCCGAGATCGTGTGGTGCGACCACGCCAACTCATGCCTGCGCCGGCTCGTCCTCAACATCCCGGTGGCGTGCCACAAGAACCCCGAGATGGGTCGCGAGGACCCGGGGGCGAAGGTCTCCACGCCGGGTCAGAACTTCGTCGTGTGGGCCGCGGGCAACGCCTTCCTGATGAAGACGGCCGATGCGGTCGCCCGTGCCCTGCCGAAGAAGAAGCACTGAGAGATCGCCCAGCGATGAGCACCTTGCTCGACACCTGGGCGGTCGCCCCGTCCGACCGTCCGGAGTACTGGTCGGCGGGCATCGCCGAGCACTTCTTCCCGATGGGCGTCGAGTCGGTCGGGCCGCGCCCGTTCGAGGCGCGGCTCACCGGCGGCCGGGTGGGCGCCGTCGCGGTGCGTTCGATCATCGGCGCGCCGCACACCGCCAGACGGACCTCTCGGATGATCGCCGAGGGGGACCCTGACTGCATCCTGCTCTACCTGCTACGCAACGGCTCCTGCAGGATCGAGCAGGACGATCGTTCCTGCGTGCTGGGACCTGGCGCCCTCGCGTTCCACGACACCTCGCGGCCTTCGACCTTCGAGGCGCGCGACGGCTTGGACGTGGCGGTGTTCAGCTTCCCGAAGTGGCTGCTCGGCGCGCGGGGCAACGGCATCGCCCGGCGTACGGCGATGAAGATCGCGCACGGCAAGGAGTCCGTGGTCCGGCTCGGCACGCCGTTCCTCGCCGGGCTCGCGCGCACCGTCGAGAGCTCACCTGTCTCCGAGCAGGAGGCGGAGGGCCTGTCCGACGTGCTCGTCGCCATGCTGTGGACCCTGCACAGTGGCAGCGACGCTGGTCCGACCCCGGCGACTCGCTCGAGCGCCCTGCTCGGACGGATGCGCCGCTACACCCTGGAGCACCTGCACGACCCCGGGCTCGGGCCCGAACAGATCGCGCGCGCACACTTCGTCTCCACGCGCTACGTGCACAAACTGTTCGCCGCGTCCGGATGTGGCGTGTCCGCCTGGATCCGGGAGCAGCGGCTCGAACGGGCACTGGCCGATCTGCGCCAGTCGAGCGATGCCTCGATCGCGTCGATTGCGTCGCGGTGGGGGTATCGCGACCCCGCGAGCTTCAGTCGTGTGTTCCGTCAGACCTACGGGTGCTCCCCGCGCGATCTGCGCCGTGGCGCCTGACAGCACAGCAATCGCTCGGAACCGTCCAGCAAGACCGCCTTCGGAGGGCGAGCGGTATGGATCGGCGCGCTTCGCCAGCCAGCCTGACGGGGCCCGCCGTGCCGCAACCGAGAACATCGTCTTTTCCCGCGTCCGTCTGCCAGTTGCTGCGTAGCCGGGCAGTGGCAGAGATGGGCCCCTGTCCGTGCGGACGGGGCCCAGCTGCGCTGAAGGTCTACTGTCGCGGGAAGCCCGCCTGGCGGAAGCGCGTCCCCCAGATTCCCGACTTGCCGGGCGCGATGATGCCGTTGGGGTCGAGCGTGTCCTTGATCGTCTCGTTGAACCGCCGCTGCGCGTGGTCGTTGAAGCCGAACTGGTCCGCCGCGAGGTCCATGAACGACAGGTGGGCGCGGTACTCGCCGTAGCCGAGCTTCCCGGCTGCCGCGACCATCCGCTTGGCGTGCTCGTACGCGGCATGCACCTGCGTCTCGTTTTTGGTGTCGAAGGGGATGACGTTGATGAACGTCGTCGCCCGCGCGTTGATCGGCAGCATTCCGCCGAGGTAGTCGAAGCCCGCGTCGGTGCACATCTTGGAGAACAGGTCCTGGGCGGCCTTCGCGTGCTGTGCGGTCAGCGGGACCACCGGTGAGAAGTCGACGTGCCCTCCCTCGTCGCCGCCCGACCAGCCGGCCATCTTGTAGAGGTCGAGGCTCGGAACGCCGATCTGGACCCGCTCGTGCGGGTTGGGGAGGGTCTCCCACTCGTCGGCACCGTGCTTCTCGCCGAAGACCGAGACCGTTGGGATCGACTCGAAGCCCTTCTTGAGCTTGGCGAAGTTGTAGTCCACGACCGCCTCGTCGCCGTACAGCGCGAAGCGCATCATCCAGCGCCCGAGCCCGAGGTCCTTGGCGATCTTCTCGATGACCTCCTCAGGCATCGCGCCCGGGCCGTCGTACCACTCCGCTCGGGCGGTCATCATCGACGCCATACAGAGGGTGTTCGACAGCTGCGGGCGCATGTCGATCGTGCCGTCAAGCATGAGTTGGCGCAGCGCGTCGACCACTGCGGGCATCTGCGAGTCATCCCACAGCTGCAGCCACAGCGGCATGTAGATCTCGGGCTTCGGCATCAGCCAGTAGCCCATCTTCGTGACGATTCCGTAGTTCGACTGCATGAACAGCTCGGTGGACGTCGGGCCGAGGCCGCGCTTGTAGAGAGGCCAGGTCGGGTTGTTGTCCATCGCGCCGGAGCCGGTGCGCAAGAGGTCGCCGTTCGGCAGCACCACCTCGAAGCCGCAGTGCGACGCCTGGTCGATGCTGTACGGCATGTAGGTGAGACCGTGCTCGAGGGTGTTCGAGACGACGCCACCCCAGCCGATGTCGACGATGGAGGCGACAAGGTTGTGGCCGCCCGCCTCGATGGCGTCGTGCAGGTCGAACCAGCTCACGCCCGGCTCCACGATCGCGTAGCCGAGCTCCTCGTTGATCTCGAGGACCTTGTTCATGTTCCTGAACGACAGCATCAGCGCGCCGCGCACCTGCGGCGCGGCACCGCCGTAGCCGTTGTTCTTCCCACGGCTGATCGGCCAGACCGGGACGCGGTGCTCGTTGGCGATCCGGACGATCGCCTGGACCTCCTCGACGCTGGTCGGGCTGACGACACCCGACGGGATGTTCGTGGCGGAACCGGGAAACTGGTAGGGATCCTGGAAATCCGCGAGGGACTCGGCGTCGGTGGCCACCTTGTCGTCACCGATCGCGGCGGCGATCGCGACGAGTGCACGGTCGAGGTCGCCCTCGGTCAAGCCGGGTGGGATCGGTCGGGTGGTGTAGAGCATGGCTCCTCGTCTCTCCCTTGAACAGTTTGCGGAGTGGTTGGTTTCAGGCCGTTCTACTCGCGCACGCGCCTGGACGGTGGTCGGTGCAAGCGGACTGAGCAGATCCCGCACAGAGTTGTGCACTCCCTGCACGTCGTAGGCGAGGAGCAAGCTCGCGTCGGTGCGCTGTGCTGGGATCGGGCACGTCAGCAGAGAACCAAGGAGGAAGTGACAGTGTCCGGTCGTCTTGAAGGCAAGGTCGTGCTGCTCACCGGGATCGGCAGCGGAATGGGCCGGGTGACGGCACAGCTCCTGGCACGAGAGGGCGCCACGGTGGTCGGCTGCGACCTGAACCCGGAGGGTGCAGCCGGCACTGTCCGCCTGGTCGAGGCCGAGGGCGGCACCATCGACTCCAGCGCTCCCGTCGACCTGAGCAATCACTCCGACGTCCAGACGTGGATCCAGGACGCGGTGGCGAAGCACGGGCGCATCGATGTGCTCTACAACAACGCGAGCATGCCGAAATTCGCTCCGTTCGCCGAGCAGAGCGACGAGGACTATGTCTTCACGATCGAGAACGAGCTGCATCTCGTCTGGCGCGCGTCGCAGATCGCATGGCCCCACCTCGCGAAGGTGCGCGGTGCGATCGTCAACATCGGTTCCGCAGCGGGTCTCGCGGGCGTCCGGACGTTGCCGCAGGCCGCTCACGCCGCTGCCAAGGGTGCGGTCATGGCCTTGACCCGTCAGCTCGCAGCCGAGGGCATTGCTGTCGGAGTCCGCGTGAATTCGGTGAGCCCCGGCGCCATGGGAACACCGCCGGTTCTCGCGATGTACGAGGAGATGGGGGCCAACGCCCCCGTCGCTCCCGTGCTCGAGCGCACGATCACCGGAAAGCCGGGAGATCCGATGGCAGTCGCCTACGCGGGGCTGTACCTGGCCTCCGACGAGGCCGCATGGGTCACGGGGACGAACATCGTGGTCGACGGCGGGGCTGGCGCGATCATGTAGCGGTCGCATTGCTCACGCGCCGGCGGCTACCAATGCGCCTCGCCAAGTCCAGCGCAAGAACGAATGGCCGCGTCTCGCGACGGGGCCATTCGTCTTTGCCGGATCAGACCGGGGGAGCAAAGAGCATCCCCTTGTCGGGGTCGTTGAACATACGCGCGGTGATGCACTCGTCCATCGGGTTGGAGGTTTCCGGCCTGGAAGGAGGAACACAACCGCTAGCCCTGGCGCACGGTGATGTCGTCCTGGACGTCGGCTCCGGATTTCGGGGGACCAGCGTCCAGCGTGGTCGTGGAACTGCGGCTGGACAAGCCAGGACTCGTTGTGCCGGCCTGCCGCGGTGAGCCGTCAACGGGGCGCGGTTGCGGCGCCCCAGCGGATCTGTGCGACCGACTCTTTCGGCCGGGCTACGGGCAGCTGCCGAAAATGTTCGGCTGTGTCACTCTGGCGTCCGGCAGCTCGAAGGTCCGGCTGGAAGTGGCACGACATGAAGACACCTCACGGTGAGTCGGTTCTCTCCCGGGCGGCGCGCATCCTGGAGGCGTTCAGCCAGGACGCACCCGCACTGGCTGTCTCCGAGATCGCACGTCGCACGGGGCTGCACGTGGCGACGGCCTCCCGGCTCGTGGCCGAGCTGGTCGCCCACGGATTCCTGAGCCGGGACGACGACCGCAAGGTGCGGATCGGGGTCCGCCTGTGGGAGCTGGCGACCCGGGCGTCCCCCGCGCTCTCCCTGCGCGACGCGGCCATGCCGTTCATGGAGGGGGTCCACGACGTGGTCGGCCACCATGTACAGCTGGGCGTTCTCGACGGCGAAGACGTGCTCTTCCTGGAGCGGCTTTCCGCTCCCGGATCGGTGGTCAACTACACCCGCATCGCCGGGCGGCTGCCACTGCACGCGTCCTCCAGCGGCCTGGTGTTCCTCGCTCACGGCTCCGCCGACCTCAGGGAACGCATTCTCGCCGGCTCTCGTACCGCCTACACCCCCCGCACTCCGGCCTCGCCCGCGCGTCTGCGTGCCGTGCTCGCCGAGATACGGCAGCAGGGATACGCCTACTGCCCGGGCTACGTGCACGAGGAGGCCCTGGGCATCGCCGCCCCGGTCCGCGACGGCGACGGCTCAGTGGCGGCGGCACTGGCGGTCATCGTGCCGAACGACGCGCACGGTCACGCCATCGTCCCCGTGGTACGTACCGCAGCCCGTGGCATCTCCAGGGCCCTGGCCGCCCGCAGCTCGACAGGAGCCATGTGACGGCGGCGCAACGGCCGTATGACTTCCCCACGAAGTTCCTCTCTCACTGAATGAGAATGGCGTCGCGGTGTGACCGCGTCCACGCGCATCCTTCCTGCATTCCACAGACGGGAGGCGACAACGTGGTCGTACACACCCTGATCTCGGCGGCTCCCCAACGCAGCACTACCACCGTGACGTTGGAGATCCGCAGCAAGGACGCCGTCGCCGACGGCGTCGTGTCCCTCACCCTTTCCCGCCCGGACGGCGGACGGCTGCCGGACTGGACGCCCGGCTCGCACATCGACCTGGTCCTGCCGGACGGGACGATCCGGCAGTACTCGCTGTGCGGCGACCGCTGGGACGCCCACAGCTACCGCATCGCGGTCCTGCGGGAACCGGCGGGCCGGGGTGGTTCGGCCTATGTGCACGAGCGACTCGCCCCCGGTGACCTCGTCGGTATCGGCGGCCCTCGCAACAACTTCCCGCTGGTGCCGGCCGGGCAGTACCTGTTCGTCGCGGGCGGCATCGGCATCACCCCACTGCTGCCGATGATCCAGCAGGCCGAACTGATGGGCGTCGACTGGTCGTTGCTTTATGGGGGCCGCACCCGCCCCTCGATGGCATTCCGCGAGGAGTTGTCGCAGACGTACGGCGACCGCGTTCACCTCGCACCGCAGGACGAGTGCGGGCTGCTGGACCTCGCGACCTGGCTGGGCGAACCCGCACCGGGAACCAAGGTGTACTGCTGCGGACCGGCGCCGTTGCTGGCGGCCATGGAGCGGGCGTGTTCGACCTGGCCGTCATACAGTCTGCGCACCGAACGCTTCGCCGCGGCGGTTCAGACGGCGCCCGTGCGCGGGACCCCCTTCGAGGTGGAGCTGCGCCGGACGGGCAGCACGGTGACAGTCGAACCCGGCGTCTCGGTCCTGCAGGCCATCCGCCGGGCCGGAGCCGACGTCCTCTCCTCCTGCGAGCAGGGCACCTGCGGAACCTGCCTGACCCCCGTGCTGGAAGGAGTGCCCGACCACCGGGACTCGCTCCTGGCCGAACACGAACGTGCTGCCAACGACTGCATGTTCCCTTGCGTGTCCCGCTCCTGCGGCGACCGCCTCGTCCTGGACATCTGAGCCGCCGAAACCGCCCACGGAACGCGCTGGGAGCCGCCGCCATGACCGAAACGCTGCACACCTCCGTCACACCACCTACCAGTAATGCCGACCCGTTCGCTCCAGAACACCTGGAGCACCCCGAGTCACTGCACCAGGCCCTGCGCGAAGCCGGCCCGGTCGTCCACCTCACCCGCTACGACGTCCACGCCCTGGCCCGCTACGAGGAGGTGCACGCCGCGCTCGTCGACTGGCAGACCTTCCAGTCCGCCGCCGGCGTGGGCCTGGCCAACTTCCGCCACGAGAAGCCCTGGCGGCCCCCGAGCCTGCTGCTGGAGGCGGACCCGCCGCACCACGACGCCCCACGACGCGTACTGCGCGAGATCCTCGCCCCGCCCGCGCTGCGCCGGCTGCGGGAGAGGTGGCAGACGACGGCCGAGGAACTCGTCGACGCCGTACTGGCGGGCGAGGGCACGCACTTCGACGCCTTCGACAGGCTGGCGAAAGCCTTCCCCCTGCGCGTCTTCCCCGACGCCGTCGGCCTGGGACCCGAGGGACGTGACAACCTCCTGCCCTACGGCAACATGGCCTTCAACGCCTTCGGACCCCGCAACGATCTGGTGAAGGCCGACGCACCCCGCATGGCCGAGCTGTCGGCCTGGGTGGGCGCCCAGTGCGCCCGCGAGGCGCTCGACGAGGAGGGGTTCGGCGCGGCGATCTGGGCTGCCGCCGACCGGGGCGACCTCACCCGCGAGCAGGCGCCCCTGGTGGTGCGCTCCCTGCTCACCGCCGGCGTGGACACCACCGTCCACGGACTTGCGGCCACCCTCTACGCCTTCGCCACCCTCCCCGACCAGTGGCAGCGGCTGCGGGAACGGCCGGAGTTGGCCCGGGTGGCGTTCGACGAGGCGGTGCGCTGGCAGTCCCCGGTGCAAACTTTCTTCCGCACGGTCACCACCGACGTCTCCGTGGCCGGCACCGTCATCCCCGAGGGCGGCAAGATCCTCATGTTCCTGGGCGCCGCCAACCGCGACCCCGCCCGCTGGGACGACCCCGACCGCTTCGACCTCGCCCGCGACCCCTCCGGCCACGTCGGCTTCGGCATGGGCATCCACCAGTGCGTCGGCCAGCACGTCGCCCGCCTGGAGGCCGAGGCGCTGCTGACCGCCCTCGCCCGCCGCGTCGACCACATCGAGCTCGCGGGCGAACCGCGGCGCCACCTCAACAACACGCTCCGCTCGTGGGCCGCGCTCCCGGTACGGATCCGAACGGCAAGGTGACCCGCGCACGACCCGCCGCCCCCAGCAGTCAGATCAGATCGAGAGGACCAGCCATGCCCCAGCACGTACGCGGTGTCGTCGCACACTCGAAGGGCGAACCCGTGCGCGTCGAGACGATCGTCGTGCCGGATCCAGGCCCGGGAGAGGTGGTGATCAACGTACAGGCGTGCGGGGTGTGCCACACGGACCTGCACTACCGGCAGGGCGGCATCAAAGACGACTTCCCCTTCCTCCTCGGCCACGAGGCGGCCGGCGTCGTCGAACAGGTCGGCCCGGACGTGACGGACGTCGAACCCGGCGACTTCGTCGTTCTCAACTGGCGGGCGGTTTGTGGCCGCTGCCGCGCCTGCCGACGCGGACGCCCGCAGTACTGCTTCGACACGCACAACGCCCGCCAGAGGATGACCCTCCTCGACGGCACCGAGCTGTCGCCGGCCCTCGGTATCGGCGCGTTCGCCGAGAAGACGCTGGTGGCGGCGGGGCAGTGCACCAAAGTCGATCCGGCCGCCTCACCCGCCGCTGCGGGACTGCTCGGCTGCGGCGTGATGGCCGGCATCGGCGCGGCGATCAACACCGGCGGCGTCGGCCGCGGCGACACGGTGGCGGTCATCGGCTGCGGTGGTGTCGGTGACGCGGCCGTCGCCGGGGCCCGACTGGCCGGCGCGGCGAAGATCATCGCCATCGACCTCGACGACCGGAAACTGGAGACGGCCAGCGCCCTGGGCGCCACCCACACCGTCAACGCCAAGGAAACCGACCCCGTCGAAGCGGTACGGGAGCTGACCGGCGGCTTCGGTGCCGACGTCGTCATCGAGGCAGTCGGCCGTCCGGAGACCTACCGGCAGGCGTTCTACGCCCGCGACCTGGCCGGCACGGTCGTCCTGGTCGGCGTACCGACCCCCGAGATGAGACTGGAGCTGCCGCTGCTGGACGTCTTCGGGCGGGGCGGGGCACTGAAGTCGAGCTGGTACGGCGACTGCCTGCCGTCCCGCGACTTCCCGATGATCGTCGACCTCTACCTCCAGGGCCGCCTGGACCTGGACGCGTTCGTGACCGAGACGATCTCGCTGGACGACGTCGAGGCCGCCTTCGCCCGCATGCACGAGGGCGATGTGCTGCGCTCGGTGGTGATCCTCTGATGGCCGCCATGCGCATCGAACACCTGGTCATGTTTGACGCTCTGGCCGCTGAATCGTGACAGGCGGGGGCCAGAAAGCGGTCGTGGCCTGGGGTTTCTCCTGATCCTTCTCCTGTGACGTCTTTCCCATGACTCATCATGTGGAGTGGAAATCCCTGCGCTGACCGCGGCCGCCGGGCGTCCTGTCCTCCGCCGTGCCGGCGGACCGATCGGCGATCCCGCTCAGACTGATCACCATCTTCCGTCCCTTCAGGACCAGCGGCCTCCATGGGGAATTACAGGCTCTGGCTCATTAGCCTTTGGCGGAGCCTCAGTGACACCGGTAGGTTCTTCGCGGTGACTTTGATAGAGACGCAGGGTCTCGTGTCGATGACCGACGAGGCGCAGGTGTGCTGGACGGCGCTGGGAGACACGGCTCGGAAGCCGGCCGTGGTCCTGCTCCATGGCGGTCCGGGTCTGCCGGACTATCTGGGCGATGTTGCCCCCGTGATCGCGGACCTCGCGCCTGTGTACCGGTATGACCAGCGTGGCACGGGCCGATCCCCGTGGCGGGGCCCTCATTCCTTCGCCCGACATGTCGACGATCTCGCCGAGTTGCTCGACGCATGGGACGTGCCCAGGGCCGTGCTGATTGGGCACTCCTACGGCACCGATCTGGCGAGCCGGTTCTGCCTGAGGCACTCTGACCGGGTTGCCGCAATGCTGCTGATGTGCGGGCCATTCGTTGGTGATTGGCGTACCGGGGACAGAGTGGAGCGCGGCCGCCGCATGTCCGCGGCGCAGCAGGCGCGGCTCCGCGCATTGGAGGAGCTGCCGCACCGCACGGAGGAGCAGGAAGTCGAGCTGCTCACGCTGGCCTGGTTCACCGACCACGCCGATCCCGAACGCGGGTGGCACTGGGCAGCCCAGGGCGCCCGGCGACGTCGCCCGGTCAACTGGTCTATGAACAGCGAGCTTGGCAGGGAAGGGCGCGCGGATCCGCTCGATGAGCACCTTGCCGATCTACGTGCGCGCCTGCCTGCGCGGGCGGAGCTCCTCGGTGGGGCCGACGATCCCCGTCCTGTTTCGGCGCTTGAATCACTCGCGCTCCGCCTCGCTCTTCCGCTGACCCGGATCGAGGGCGCAGGGCATGAGCCCTGGTTGGAGCAGCCCGACGCTGTGCGTACGCACCTTCGGCGATTCGTCCAAGGCGCCGTGGGCACATAGGGCTTCGACGGGTTCGCCGGCCGGCCTCATCCCCGGCTGTCGGCACACCGTCTTCCGATGTCGAAATGTGTCTCGAACTGGGTCGCTGACCGTGGTGTTCGCCGGACGCTGGGGCGGCCTTCGTCTGATCATGTGCTCCGACCAAGGTGCACTGATCGTGACGGAGGCCGTGAGGTTGAGTCTGCTGCCTGACACCGGTCCCGGGGAAGCGTTCGCGGCCGCGTCCCGCTTCCGGGACGACCTCTTCGCCTCCCTGACCGCGCGCGGGGGACGAGCTGTTCGAGCTGGTGGACGCGTTGCTGTGTGCGGACGGGCCGGTGAGGACGCCGGTGGATTTGACGCTGGTGGCCGAGCACCGGCGCGGGCACGGCGCCATGTACGACGCGCTGAACAACGGGAACGTGGACGTGCCCCGACTGCGGCAGGTGCTGGCCGGCCTGCCCATGCCGCAGGCCGCCTACGGGCGCCTGGTCCTCGCGGTCGACGTCAGCCACTGGCTCCGCCCTGATGCCCCCACCAGCGCCAATGGCTTGTTCTGTCACGTCTACGGCCGCGGCGGTCGCTCCTCGGACCAGTTCATACCCGGCTGGCCGTACTCGTTCGTCAAACTCGCCAAGGACTCCGCGGTCAAGGCTCGTACTCAGACGATCAACCAGCTCAAAGCTGTCCTGGTCATAGCCGGCCCGACCCTGCGGGAGCGGCTGTCCAGCCTGGGCAACCGCGAGCTGTTCGGCACCTGCGCGCGCTTCAGCCTGCGCGACGGGGACGACGAGGACGCCGTGGCCCAGGCCACCCACATCACCCTGAGCCTGCTGGCCCAGCGCATCGAGCAGCTCACCGGAGATCGATGAGCTGAATCAGCGCCTGGCCCGGCTCGTCGAACGCCACGCCCCGCAGCTGCTCGTACCGGTGGGCATCGGCCCGGACCGCGCCGTCGCTCTCCTGATCACCATGGGAGACAACCCCGAGCGGCTGAAAACCGAGGCTTCCTTCGCCGCTTTGTGTGGAGTCAGTCCCATCGAGTACTCCTCGGGCCGTCGGACCTCGCGTCGGCTCAACCGTGGCGGCGACTGCCAGGCCAACGCCGCCCTGCACCGGATCGTGTTCACTCGGCTGCGCTTCGATCCCCACACCCAGGCGTACTACGAACGCCGCACTCAGGAGGGCAAGACCCGACGTGAGAGCACCCGATGCCTCAAGCGATATGCCGCCCCAGAGGTTTTTAACCTGGTCAGGACGGTATCCAGCGTCCCTCCGTTATAGGGGCGTCTGTGGGTTCCCCGGTGGGGAGCACGGCGAGCGCGACTTCCCGAAGGTGACGGTGCCGCCGCTCGACCCCGACAACCGTAAGAAGGAGTGGTGACCGGCGAGACGGCTGGTTGAGCCGACGGCGTCGGACGCGGCCCCTATCCTCGGGGACATGACGATTCAGCGCATGGACAACGTCGGCATCGTCGTCGACGACCTCGACGCTGCCGTCGCTTTCTTCACCGAGCTCGGCATGGAGCTGGAAGGCAGGATGCCGATCGAAGGAAGCTGGGCGGGAAAGGTCGTCGGGCTCGACGACATGCGATGCGAGATCGCGATGATGCGGATCCCGGACGCCCCGGGCCGGCTCGAACTGGCGAAGTACCACACCCCGAAGGCGATCACCCCCAAGCCGGAGATCACCCCGGCGAACACGCTGGGCCTGCACCGCGTCATGTTCGCCGTCGACGACATCGAGGACACCCTCGCCCGCCTCCGGCCGCACGGCGCCGAACTCGTTGGCGAAGTGACGCGCTACGAGGACGGCTATCTGCTCTGCTATCTCCGCGGGCCGAGCGGAATCATCCTCGCGCTGGCCGAGCAGCTGAGCTGAGAAAGAGAAGTCCGCTCACAAAGGCGCCGACCTAGTGTCCTCTGCCAGGAATTCGATCACGGGTTCTTCACCACACCGCCGATCCACCAGCGCGGACCACCCCTGTGAGTGAACGCCTCTGCTGAGCTGGGGCGATAGGGTCATAACGGAAAGTCTGGGCAGTCTCGAGGGCCGGGTCTGGCCGCAGTTGTCCTTGTCATCCCAGGGGCGCGGCTGCGCCCGGCACACGTCAGGGGGCCTCTTTGCCGCCAGAGACACAACGATGCGCTCTGACGCTCCCGGGCTCCGATCGCCGAGCGACACCCGGTGCGGCCACCAGCACCGACACGGCCAGGCTGACCTTCCTGTGCGACGCCGTGCGCGTTATCGGCACAACCTTGGATCTCAAGAACCAGGCCGGCCAACTGGCCGGCCTGGCGGTGCCGGGGTTCGCCGACTTCGCTTCGGTTCATCTGTGCGATCAGGTCGTCGCGTCGGAAGATGACCTCGCGCCCCAGGGCCTGGAGGGTGCGGTGGTGATGCACCGCGTGGCGGCAGTCCACCATGAGGACCTGGACTGCCGGGAGGAACTCCGCCCGGGGAAGACCTTCGTCTACACGACCGGCACGGCCATGGCCCGATTCCTTGCGGAGATCGAACCAGTCCTCATTCCCCAGGTAGGAGATGAGGTCCTGCAGCAACTTCCGGCGGAGCTCGACAGCCCGGCCGCCCGGTTGGTGCTGAAGGGCTCCTCCGTCCTGCTGGTGCCTCTGGTGGCGCACGGCGGGGCCCTCGGCTTCCTGGTGTTCGGGCGCAAACCCGACCGCCCCGCTTTCGTCGCCGCGGACCTGACAGCCTGTGAGGAGGTGGCCGAGCGGGCGGCCGTGGCCCTGCACAACGCCCGGATCCACAGCGACGAAGCGACGGCATCCGCGGTGCTGCAGCGCAGCCTGCTTCCCACGCCGCCCCCTCGCCTGCCAGGGGTGGAGATCGCCTACCGGTATCACCCCAGCAGTCGCACCACGCAGGTCGGAGGCGACTGGTTTGACGTGATCCCCCTGCCGGGCCACCGAGTCGGACTCGCCATCGGCGACGTGGCAGGTCACGGCCTGCACGCAGCGGTCGTCATGGGGCAGCTGCGCACGGCGGTCAGAACCCTCGCCACTTTGGACCTGCCCCCTGGGCGGCTACTGGCCCAGCTCGACGCCTTCGCACAGCACCTGGGCCACACCCAGCTGGCCACCTGCCTGTACTGCGTCTACGACCCGACGACCGGCCGCTCCACCCTCGCCAGCGCCGGCCACCTTCCGCCAGTCCTCGTGGGGCCCGACGGCAGCAATGAACTGCTGAAGGTCCCCGTCGGCGCACCGATCGGAGTGGGCAGCGTCACCTTCGACACCCTGGAACTCCTCACGGACCCCGGCAGCCTCCTCCTGCTGTGCACCGACGGCCTGGTGGAGACCCGCGGGCAGGACATCGAGGAGGCACTCCGCGCGCTCGGCCGCAGACTCACCGCCCAGCGCTCGTCGCTGGAGGACACCTGTGAGGCACTGATGCGGCACCAGCATCCCGAGGGCCACCACGACGACATCACCGTCCTCATGGCCCGCCTGAACAGGATTCCATGAGGGTTCGTCGCCATCCCCGCACACATCGCCGGGATCATCGAGCGCGAGCACGTCGCAGCCACCGCCGACCGGCTCCTGCCCCGGCACACCCTGCTGGTCCAGCGGAAACACAAGCGCGGCGGAAACGTCTTCCGTTCCTGGATCACCGACTGCCGGCGGACACCCCGCTCGCAGTACTACTGGCGTCGTAAGCGCGAGCAGTGGCGGCTGCTGGCCGAAGGCGCCCCGGATGACGCGACAGCCGACTACCTCCACCGCCACTTCGAGCCCACTGCCCGCGCCATCGACGGCCTGGAGAAGGCGCTGGCAGGCCTCGGCCTCCTCGACGACGCCCTCGCCCTGGACCTGCGCAAACCCCAGGACTACTTCCACCGCGTGTGGTCCACCGCTTTCCGCGCCGTCGACCTCGCCGACGCGCGCAGCGACGAGCAGGACGAGTACAGCGATACGTGCACAGCCGACGGCGACGACCCCGAACAGGACGCTGCATGAACACCGCCACCGTTCCCGAACCTCGCACCGCGGCGGCCCTGGCCGCACGCCGCCGCAAGACCGAACCCGCCCTTGAACGCGTCCACCAGGCCATCGCCCGGCTCCGACGCGAGAAAGCCCAGGTCAGCGTCGCCGACGTCGCCCGTCGAGCGGACGTCTCACGCACCTTCCTCTACGACAACGTCGAGGCCAGAGCCGCGGTCGCCGCAGCTATGGCTCAGGCCGGCGAACACCAATCCCGCACGCTCGCTGAACAGGACGACGAACGCGAAGCGACCTGGCGCGAACGCGCCCTGAACGCCGAGGACGCCCTCAAGGCCGCCCACGCCGAGATCCTCGCTCAGCGCACTCAGATCGGCGAACTCCTCGGCCAGTTACACGACTTGTGAGCTGAGTGGACCGAGTGCGCCATCCAGCGGATCACCACCGAGAACACCACCCTCAAACAGCGCGTCCGCCAGCTCACCACCGACAACCGCACCCTCGACGAGCGACTCACGGCCGTCCGCTCGAACCTGCGCTTCCAGGACCGGCGCGTCGCCGACCTCGAAGCCCGCATCGCCGAACCGGCACCGAAGTCCTGATCCCTCCCGCCCAACCACTCCACGGCCCGTCCACCGTCCCGGTGGACGGGCTGTCCCATGAGACCTCCCAGGCGAGTTACAGCAACTGTCCTTTGACAGTGAACCCAGTCGTTCCGTCATCCAACCCAGTCGACGCCGACAACGCCGCTGGCGTCGCCCCGGCACACCGGCTTGAGCGGGGTTGTCGATGCTGCTTCTCGGCATTTGCTGGGCCGATGCGGACTTCCACGGCGGCAGGCAGCGCCACCGCCCCAGTTCCCGCAAGGACCTGTGCAAGAGGCCACTTGGACAGGGAAATCGCAACTTCGACATGGCTCGCAGAGGCAGCTACCTTTACCTGGCCTTCGGTGGTCGCCCACGGCCGCACAGGGGTTCCATCAGGCTGGGCCACCCGCGACGGGATGAGTCGGTCATGCCCCACCAACCCTCGCCCCCATGCGTAAGCCACCGAACCGGGTCCACGCCGGGCAGCCCCAACCAGGGAGAGACGCATGCCCCATCTTGCTCTGTACACATTCGGCGTCCTGAAGTCACCTCTCGCCGATCCCGCACCTCTCACGCGCGAGTTCTACGACAGTGGTGAGGCCGTCTACCGGAAGATCGGTCAGCACCCCGGATACCTCGCGCGTGCTGAAGCGGCAGACGGTGACCGGGGCATGCTCTTCGAGGCGGACTGGGGTGCATGGGGAGAGTTCGCCGTACCGACCTGGTACAGCAAGGGCTATACGGTGGAAACCACCGCCCTGGCCGCGACACTCTCACTCTGGACCGACCTGCGCCCCGCCTTCGACGCCGTCTACACCGGTCTGCACCGTGAGGCGCTGAACAGGCGTTACGACTGGTTCGAGAGGACAGGGCATCCGAATTACGTGTGCTGGTGGGTCTCCGACGGCGTGATACCCACCTGGCGGGACGGGGTTTCCAGGCTGGAGCACCTCCACGACCACGGCTCCGTGCCGCACGCCTTCACCTTCCACCACTCATTCGCCCCGGACGGAACTCCGACCAGGATCAAAGGCATCGGGCCGAAGAGCGACCAGGTTCGCTGACAAAGAAGCGTCTCTAGAACTCTGTGTGTGCCTGTGGTGTGCGGGCTTTTCGGCGCGGCGTGGCCGTGTGCCGTTGCTGTCCGGTGGTCCGATCCTCGGGGTGAGGGGGTGGGCCGGGGTGGCGTGCAGGTGGTGGAAGCCGGTCCGCTCGGCGGCGCGGGTGCGTCGTCGACAGGTTCTGCGTGAGAGCCGCCTGCGTCCGGCCGGAAAGGCGTCACGCGGATCCAGCGCAAGCAGTACCGCGCTTACCAGCGGCTGCGGAACTTTGCCTGTGTCTGCCCGCCGCAGCAGACCAAGGTCCTCGTCTACCTCAAGGCGGACCCGAAGGAGGCCGACCTCGTTGCGGGCTTCACCCGGGATGTGACGGGGCTCGGTCACCATGGCACCGGCGACCTGGAGCTGCAGCTGCGCACGGAGCGGGATCTGGAGCGCGCCGAGGGCCTGTTCCGTCTCAGCTACGCCGCGGCGTAGCGCGCCGGCGGCTGGCATGGTCGTGCGTGGCGGGACGCCATCCACGTCTTCGGTGGTGACGTTGAGCGCGCGGGCCGCGAGCCAGACCCGGATGGCCACTCCGTGACTGACCATCCCCACTGCCTCGGCGCCGCTTTGCACCGCCTCGTCGACGACGCCGTCGAAGCGTGCCAGAAGGGGTGTCCCCCGATGAGGGGCGCCCCTTCTGCGTGGGGCCTGTCTCACCTTGATCCGGCCCTGTCGCGTTGTTCATCAGTACGTGTGGACCAGGCGTGGACCAGGATCTGACCCACGCAGGCCGAGAATCCCCAGGTCACGCCCAATGCTCAGGGCAGTACCGTGGACCCGCCTTGTATGTGACATCTCGTGTGCTCGACTCGTCACCTATGGCCTGAGCTTCGCCGCACCATCGGTCTGCCAGCGTCTGCCTGATCAGGGTGCCCTCCTTCAGTTCCGTGCATCGGACCACGGCTCACCCCTGAACGAGATAGCTTTCAGCCAACCCTAGAAGAGGCAATGTCCGTTTTTCGACGTTGAGTTGGCGCCGAAAGGTCGTCTCTGCTAGACACGATCTCCCGCAGAGAGAGTCCATTGTTCGGGGGATCTGTGTCGTCTTCCATTCCACCCTCCGTCCCGCCACCATTCGGGCCTGTCCCAGCGCCCCCGAACCCTCCGCAGCCCCCGCCGCCGCCTGAGGCGCCCTGGTGGAAGAAGCCGGAGTTCGTAGTTGCAGCGGTGATTGTGCCTTTAGCGTGCGCGATTATCGGTGGGGTTATTGCCTGGAAAGCACTCGCTCCCTCAGAGAAGAGTGCAGATGCGGCAGTGTCAGCTGAGGAGCGAGAGAAAAAGAAGGAGCAAGACGAGAAGGAGATCGCAGATGGTCCGCCGGTGAAATTTACCCCCGGCTATCCCGAATGGTATGCATATAACTATGCATTTCCGGAGCCCATTGGGAAGCTCGGGGAGGCGGCGAATTACGACATGGAAGATCCGCGGTGGTCCGGTTGGTTTCGTGATCACGAGGGTCGTGAGATTGGCCTCACTTCACGTCGAATCACCATCAACGCGTTGCACGAAGGAACCACTATCATCCAGGGGATGAGGGTGGCCGACCTTCAGTGCACGGATACGGCCATGAACGGAACCCTCGTGATCCCCAAACCCATCGGCGATGGTGGTGACGATGTGCAGCGTACCGTCATCGGCTTCGATCTGTCTGAACCCAGGCCTCGACCCAGGGTTGTTGAGGGGTACCCCGAAAAGGGTCAGGAGACCAATGTGAAGTTCGGCGGCGCGGCATTCACTGAAACAGTGACCTTGGATAAAGGTGACGCCCGCACATTCGAGATCTACTTTGTTTCTCCGACGCGCGATTGCACGTTTGGCCTTGAAGTGAACGTGACTAGCGCTGATAGAGACGAGTGGATTCCGGTCGACTTCGGCGATGGCAAGAAGGAATATTTGGCCGGTCGAGCCGAGAAATATCAAAGTCTTGTGCGGCCTACCCTCGATTATAGCGGGCAGGAAGTCGGAGACGTTAAAGACGCTTATAGCCCGCCGGTGACGGTTACCAAACGGAGTGGCTGAACGTACAAAGGGGCGTCCCTCGAAGCGGGGCCCGTGAAATCGATGCGCTGCAGCGAGGAAGGCGTCACCTCCTTACCCGTGCTGGACTGAGGGTGACGCCGATCTGGGGCCGGACTCTCTCCCGACGGCTGAACCCTGAACGCAAGACCCGCGACCTCGTCCGCCAGTTCAAAGCCCTCGGACACGAGGTCACCCTCGTGCCGGCTGCCTGATGGCGCTGCCGGGACGCATGGAGGACAAGAAGCCCTTCCTGCCGCCCATGCCTGGGATTTTCCGTTCAGGAGTGCAGCTTTCTTGACGACGACCAGGGCCCTAGACAAGTCCCATCGTCCCAGGTCAGAGGCACTCCTCACCTTCTTGATCACGCTTCGGGCAGACTCGTTCGTGAAAGCGCGAGGTTAGAGTTTGCGCAGTTGGGCGGGTACTTATGGGCGAGGCTTCGGGCGGTTGTCCCAGCGGTGACTGGTCCAGGCTCTGCGGAGCAGGCTACGGACGGTGATGATCGTGTCCGCGAGATCGAAGAAGGCGTTGATGACGGTGGCTCGGCGCTCGTAGCAGCGAGCAAGGGTGGAAGGCGTTCTGCCAGGCGTGCGTGCGCTCGACATGCCATCGCTGACTGCCCTGGATCGGCGCCTTCTCGCCCTTGTGCGCGATGCGACCGTGCAAGTTTCGGGCGGTGAGTTCGCTTCGGGTCTTGTCCGAGTCGTAGCCGGCATCCAGGTGCACGGTGATGCCGTCGGGCAGCGGCCCGAGGTCCTCCAGCAGATCCAAGGTTGGCGCAAGCAGCGGCGAGTCGTGGCGGTTCGCTCCGGCCAGGACCCTGCGGGATTCCGTAACCATCCGTCATGCCCGAGCGTTTCATACCCTGTTTGCCGCGATCGACCGGTGATCGCCCGGCCGCTTCCCCTCCTGTCGGGGCCTTGGTGATGGAGCCATCGACGGCGATCTGGTCGAGCTTGAGCCCGACGGTCCGGTCGTAGGACTGCACTGTGATCTCCTTGAGTTGGGCGAAGGCTCCGAGACCGATCCACTCGTTGTGGCGGTTGCGGATGGTGCTTGCCGAGCAGGTGGTATCAGCAATCGCCTGGTAGGAGCAGCCGAACCGGAGCAGCTGCAGCAGCTTGTCGAAGATGATCCGGTCGCTGATGCGGGGGCGGTGGCAGCCCAGCGGGTGGGACGGATCTCCGTCGGGCGCTCGGGCAGCAGCGCAGCAAATTGGTCCCAGAGCGGGTCGGTCAGCCATGACGGCAGCACGGGCACAAGTCCCCCAGTGATCACTGAGGGCCGAGTCGCCAAGTGGCGGCTCGGCCCTCACAGCTTGTCCGGCCGGGTGGGTGCTCTCAGGCGTCGGCGGGCCCGTCGGACTGCAGCCGGCCGCCGATCGCCCAGTTCTCCGTCGATACGTCACGCAGGACGATCCAGACGCCGTCCGGCGGGCAGTCGCAGGTCTCGACGAAGGCATCGGTGAGGCGCTGGACGAGAACCCGCTTCTGCTCCGCGGTGCGGCCTTCGCGCATGTCCACGGTGATCATCGGCATGGGTGCGTTCCTCCTGGTGCGTGCGGCTAGGGTCTGTTGACGGGGCGCCGTTGGTAGGTGTTGCCGTTGTGCGTCGCCGATCCGCGCCGTTGGTGAGCGTCGCGGGTGTGCGGTGCGGTGAGTGTCCTTTGGCGTCTGCCGTGATGCCTCCGAGTCTTCCCCCTCGATAGTTCAGCGTCCATGTAGGTTTTCTAGGCAAATTGCTAAGGTCTGCTTTTGTGATGGAGATGCGCAGGCTCCGCCTGCTCCACAGCCTCGCCTGCTACGGCACGGTGTCGGCCACCGCCGAGGCACTGCAGCTGACCGCCCCGGCCGTTTCCCAGCAGCTCACTGCCTTGGAGCGGGAGGTCGGCCATCGTCTCCTCGAACGGGACGGACGCAAACTGCGGCTGACCGAGGCGGGGCGGGTGCTGGTGGCCCATGCCGAGGTGCTGTTGGACCAGATGGCGGCTGCCGAGGCAGACCTCGTCGCGCTGCGGGCCGAGGTCTCCGGCACGGTCCGGATCGCCGCCTTCCCCTCCGCGGTGGCCGCGCTGATGCCCCGGGCCTGGACGGCGCTCACGGCGCGCCACGGCGCCCGCCTGCAACTGCGGCTGACCGAGATGGACCCCTCGGACGGCTTGACCGCACTGCGCCGTGGCGAGGTAGAGCTCACCATCGCCCATGCGTATGATTTCCTGCCCGCGACACTGCCTCCCGGGTGCGAGCGTCACGAGCTCGCCACCGACCCGGTGGTGGCCGCCCTGCCCGGTCAGACGGCGGCTCACGAGGGCGCGGAGGCCACCGAACCCGTCGACCTCGCCACACTCGCCGACCGTGCCTGGATCAGCGCCCCGCATCGCACGACCTGCTACGACATGTCCCAACGGGCTTGCGGCAATGCGGGGTTCGTCCCCCGGATCGTTGCCGAGTGCGGGGACTTCCCAGCCGTCCTGGCCATGGTGGCGGCCGGCATCGGCGTGTCCCTCATGCCCCGGATGGCAGTACGTCACATCCCGCCGGGAGTCGTGCTCCACCCCCTCGCCGCGCCCGTGACCCGTTCGGTCTTCGCCGCGACACGTCGCAGCGGCACCCAGCACCCCGCCGTCCAGGTCGTTCTGGACGAGCTGCTGCCCGCCACGGCCCCGGCCAAGCCGACAAAATCCCAGGTCACCATCGCCCTGGGCGGGGCTCCGGTTGGTCAGTAGTGCACACCGAAGCCGTGGCCGCCGCATGCCTGGCAGAACGCGTTGCTAGGAGCGCCGTGCGACCGTCATCAACGCCTTCTGCCAGGAGAGCGGCGGCACGATCATCACCGTCCGTAGCCTGCTCCGCAGAGCCTGGACCAGTCACCGCTGGGACAACCGCCCGAAGCGTCGCCCATAAGTACTCGCCTATCTGCGCAAGCTCGAAGAGGGCGTTCTGCGAGAGTTCGGCTGTTCTCGTCGCGATTGAGGGCGGGTTGTCCGGTTACAGGACTTCACGGTCGGACGACTGTGCGGTCTGCTGGGAAACGTGGACGGGCGCCAGCCGTACCCGAGTGATCTGCCGGATGAGGCATGGGAGTTGATCCCGCCGGTCATCACGGCGTGGAAGGCGAGGCATCCCTCGGTCAGCGGGCACGCGGGCCAGTATGAGATGCGGGAGATCGTCAACGCGATCCTCTACCAGGCCCGCACCGGCTGCCAGCGGCGTTACCTGCCGCACGACCTGCCGCCGAAGAGCGCGGTGTACTACTACTTCGCCCTCTGGCGCGACGACGGCACCGCCGAAACCATCCACGACCTGCTGCGCTGGCAGGCCCGCGAAATGCGCAAGCGGCACGAGGATCCCACCGCCGTCGTCCTGGACTCGCAGACGGTGCGGGCCTCGGCGAACGCGCCGAAGGACACGACCGGGCTGGATCCGGGCAAGAAGAGCCCGGGTCGCAAGCGGGGCATTACCACCGACGTCCTCGGCCTGATCATCGCCGTGGTCGTGGTCGCCGCGAGCGTGCACGACAACGCGATCGGGATCGTCCTGCTGGACAAGGTCGCCGCCACGGCGCCCACCGTGACGAAGGGCTGGGTGGACGCCGGGTTCAAGCACGCCGTGGTCGAGCACGGCGCCCGCCTCGGCATCGACGTGGAGATCGTCCAACGTGAGCCCGGGACAAGAGGGTTCACCCCGGAACCCAAGAGATGGGTGGTGGAGCAGACGTTCGGTACCCTCCAGCTCCACCGCAGACTCGTGCGGGACTACGAGACGCGGCCGGCCAGCTCGGTGGCGATGATCCACTGGTCCATGACCGATGTCATGCTCCGCCGCCTCACCCGCACCGCCACCCCGACCTGGCGCGATGCATCCCAGGCGAGCGGGAGCGGGCGGTGAGAGAGCTCCTGGACAAGATCGAGGCCCGGCAGCGGCTGGTGCGCGAGACCGTCGAACGGCTGCGTGAGCAGATCACCGAACTCACCGAACAACTCGCCTCCGCCGAGCGCACCTTGGAACGGCTGGAGACCACCCGCGAGACCGTGCTGGAACTGGCCACCGAGGACGGCGGCCCGCCGCCCGAGCCGCTGCCGCCCGGCTACCACGAGATCCTGGCCCTCTTCGAGCAGAACAGGGACGGGCTGCGCGCCAGGGACGTCTGCCGCACTCTCGGCACCGGCACCGAGCCGCGGCACACCGAAGTCATGCGGGCCAAGCTGAAACGACTGGTCAGCCGCGGCATCCTCGCCGAACCCGAGCTCGGCCTCTTCACCCTGCCACGGCCCACTCGACCCGTCCCGGAGCTCGCCTCAACCTGGAACCCGGCGAAACGCGCTTGCAGAAAGCCTCTCAGGTAAGCGGATCGCGGGGCTGCGGCGTATGAGGGGTGTGAAGCAGCTGGAGTTCAAGGACTTCTACCAAGCCAGCCAGGACGCATGCCTGCGGGCGGTCCTGGCGAGCGTGGGTGATCGGCAGCTGGCCGAGGATCTGGTCGCCGAGGCGTTCACTCGGGCCTGGACGGCGTGGCCGAAGGTCAGCCGCCATCCGGCGCCGCGCGCATGGATCGTGCGTACGGCGCTCAACACCCGGATCTCGTGGTGGCGTCGGCGGCGACGGGAAGTCACGCTGGACGGCGCTCCCGACGTCGCGGCCGGCACGGTCAGTGACCCCGGTCTGGACCCCGCGCTGCTGGCCGTGCTGCGTCAACTGCCGCAGCGGCAGCGGGAAGTGATCGCATACCGGGTCTTCCTCGACCTCGACACCGGGGCCACCGCCAAGGTGCTCGGGATCGCCCCGGGAACCGTCACCGCCCACCTGTCGCGGGCCGTTGCGACACTGCGCGGCCACCTCGTCACCGTAGACAAGCCGGAGGTTGGGCAATGAGCGACCACGACATGGACGTACTGAACGCGCTGAAGGATTCGCTGGACGGCATCACCATGGACACCCCGGTGGAGCAGATCGAGGCCGCGGGCCGGGCGCGTCGGCGTCGACGCCGCATCGTGGGCATGACGGCGGGCGTCGCGGTAGCCGCAGGACTTGCGCTCGGCGTCCCCACGTACGGCAACCTGTCGACCGCGCCGCCCACGGCGGGTGACAGCACCGGGGCGGGCGCCGTGCACATCCGCACGGCGGCGTACACCGTGGACACCAAGAACGACGGCACGGTCCATGTGACCTTCGACAAGCAGCGGTACTTCAAGGACCACGCCGGCCTGCAGGCCGCACTGCGCAAGGCCGGCTTCCCGGTGCTCATCAAAGAGGGCGAGTTCTGCAAGGGGCCGCAGGACAACGCAACGCTCGACCCGAGCGGCGTAGGGCCCGGGGTCAGGAACGTCATGAAGGGCGCGCGGGGAGACGACGGGAGGGTCACCTTCGTCTTCACCCCCTCGGCGATGCCGGCCGGGACTCAGCTGTTCATCGGCTTCCTGAACGAGGCCCAACTGGCCTCCGTGAACGGGAATCCGGGATCCGTCGAGCGCCTGGTGCCCACGGGAGTACCGCTGACGTGCACCACAGACGCGCCGCCCGCGCACACGCGCTCGTAGCGGAACGTCGCGTCGGCCGGAGGGGGAGGGGCGAGGGGTAGTCGGCTGAGGCCGCTGCCCCTCGCCTGTGCCCTGCCGAATGCAGGAGAGCATTCAGCGGCCAAGCAGACCCTGTCTCGTGTCCGGATCACCCGGGAAACGCTCCTGGAGATGGCGGCCGAGGAGATCCGTGACAACACGCTCGTCCCTGAACCGCTCCCGCGCGCCTACCAGCAGATCTTGGCCGTCTTCGAGCACGCGGACGGCGGCCTGCACGCCAAGGACGTGTGCCGCACCCTGCGCCAAGCTCAAACGCCTGGTCAGTCGTGGCATCCTCGCCGAGCTGGGACCCGGCCTATTCACGGTGCCGCCGTAAACCAGCAGCATGTGGGCACCGACCAGCCAGGTCCCGACCGCTCAGACCCTGACGGACAAGAGCTGACAAAACTCCCACTCGGGCCGCCCAGTGGAGGGAGAGTTCTGCCGCTTCGGCCTCCTGTTCGCGATCGCTTTCGCGGCACTCCCCGCCGGGTGCGCAGCAGCGTGCTGAAGGAGTGCTCAAGGACGACATGCGCCATCCGACCACAACCCGGGGTCAGCTCAGTCCCGTGGCCATGCCGCTGGGCGTGACATCGTCGTGAACGCGTTGAAGCCGCACGGGATGGCGGATGCAGCCGGTGGCGTCGGGGAGTAGCCCCGGCTCGCTGCTCATCACGGTGGCGGCGACGGCAGGCGGGGGACGTCCGCGGGCCGGAGGTCGGGGCGTGCATGGGGCTCGGCGCGCCGCTGCCTGTTGATCGAGCCGCAGGCCAGAGCACGGTGAAACTCGTCCGTCGCCCAGGGCTGTTTCCTGACTGACGGGCACTCGGCAAGAAAGTCCGGCTGCTGCTCCCGGCTGGCGGGCGGGGAACGGCGAACTGCGTCTTCAGCGCGGTGCCCTCGGCCGCGACCTGCCCTGCACCGTATAGCCGCAGCATCAGTCCGCAGGCCGGAAGGCATTGCCCGGCATGCGGTGCGTACCGGTCTTGGCCACGGCCTGGGAGGCGAGTTGGTCTGGAGTCATGATCCGGCTCGTAGGGGGGAGATGGCGGGTGCCGGGGGCAGGGCGCGGTGGCGCAGGGCTGCATCGCTTTCTGTGCGGGGGCGGGAGCGGGTGCGGTCTGCCCGCTGTGCGGGTGTGAGGTGTTGTCTGGCGAGTTTTTGGAGTAGCCAAGCGCGACCGCGTCGAGGAGGTCCCTTGGGGTCGGAGATGGCAGTCCGAAGTCATGAAGGGTTGACCCTTCGGAGCCGCCCTGCTGTGTCGCCCCGGCGTGCTTGGGGTTACCGGTTGTGGCTGTCCGGGGCGAGGTAGGCGGCGGTCGCGATCCGGACGAACGAGCGGATCAAGGGATTCGGGTCGCCCTTGTGCCACGCCGCCACCACACGGCTCGGTGGCATGTCGATCAACGGCACCACGGCGAGTCCTTCCCCCGGCACATGCCCGACGAGGGTCATGCCGACCGTGCCGTTCCAGAGAACGGCCTGCACGCACTCCTGCACGGCACGGACCACCGGCCCCTCGCGGGGTTCGCCGCCGCTCCAGTACGACTGCCAGAGGGGGTCGGTGCCCTCCGGGAACCGGAACCAGCGGCGGTCGGCCAGATCGGCCAGCTTCAGACTGTTGCTGCGGGCCAGCGGATCGTCGGCGCGCAGAAGCGCCCCCACCGGGTCGACGCGCAGTTCGTGCACGGTCAGTCCGGTCTCGTCGAACGGGCCGCGGGTCAGGGCGATGTCGACCAGTCCGGCGTGCAGCCCGCAAGTGGGATCGGTCAGGTCGGTCTCGCGGATGCGGACCTCGACGTGCGGGTGCCGGTGGTGGTACGCGCGGGCCAGCCGCGTCGCGCCCGGATCGGTGGTGTCCCCCAGGAAGCCCACGGTGAGGGTCACGGCGCCAGCCACCGCGGCCACGCGTACGCGGGCCCGGTCGACCTGGTCGAGCAGGGCGCGTGCCTCATCGAGCAAGACCGTTCCCGCGGGAGTGAGCGAGACACCGGCGGAGGAGCGGTCGAGCAGGGTGACGCCGACCTCGGTCTCCAACCGCTTGATCGCTCGGCTCAGCGGCGGCTGGCTCATGTGCAGCCGGGCGGCGGCCCGGCCGAAGTGGAGTTCTTCGGCGACCGCCACGAAATAGCGCAGTGTGCGCAGCTCCATGCGGCGACGATACCCGTACGGTATCGAGGTCTCGGAACGGGTCTTGGACAGTCACGGGCCAGTGGCCGTGGAATCGGAGCATGACCGAAGAACCGAACAGGATGTCCCCGAGCAGGACGTCATCCGGGACCGACTTCGCCCGGACCCGGAACGGACGGGAACCGTGAGCGTCGTCTATGGGATCGTCGCCGGCCTGCTCGCCCTCTTCTACCTCTACGGAGGCGGGCTGAAGGTGGTCCGGAGCCGGGAGCAGCTCCGGCCGATGATGGCCTGGGTGGACAGCACCCCGATGCAGGCCGTCCGGGCCATCGGGGTGATCGAAGTGCTCGGCGCGATCGGGCTGATCCTCCCGCCGCTGACCGGCATCGCGCCCCGGCTGGCCCTGGCCGCCGCCATCGGGTTCGTGGTCCTGCAGATCGGTGCGACCGGGGTTCACCTGAGCCAGGGAGACCGCCGGATCGCCCTCAACGTCACGCTCTTGCTCACGGCCGCCGTCACCGTCTGGCTCGCGGCCACCGGGCTGTGAAGGCAGGGCGGCACCGCCGGTCCGCTCGCGGCACGGACCACGCGCGGCGATGTCCGTCCACGCCCGGCACGGACCACGCGCGGCGATGTCCGTCCACGCCCGGCGCCGCTTCAGCCGGTGCCGGACACGAGCCCGACCCGGTAGGCGAGGACGACCGCCTGGACCCGGTCGCGCAGGCCGAGTTTCGTCAGGATGCGCGACACATACGTCTTGACCGTCTCGGGGGTGATGAACAACTGCGCGGCGATCTCCGCGTTCGACAGGCCCTCGGCGATCGACTCGAGTACCTCCAGTTCGCGCGGAGTCAGCGCGCGTACGACGTCTTCCCTGGCCGACCGGGTGGTGTCGGCAGGACGCAGATGTTCGGCGAAGTGGCCGATGAGGTGGCGCGTGACGGCGGGCGCCAGCAGGGCCTCGCCCGCGGCGACCGTCCTGATGCCGCTCACCAGCGCGGCCGGAGGCGCGTCCTTGAGGAGGAAGCCGCTGGCTCCGGCCCGCAGCGCGTCGTAGACATAGGCGTCGACGTTGAACGTGGTGACGACCAGCACCTTCGGCGCGGACTCGGCATCGGGACCGGCCAGTTGCCGGGTCGCCTGGATGCCGTCGAGCAGCGGCATCCGGATGTCCATCACGACCACGTCGGGGCGCAGCCGCCGTGCGGCCTCCACTGCCTCGTGCCCGTTCTCGGCCTCCCCGACGACCTCCATGTCGGGCTGCGCGGAGAAGATGGTGACGTAGCCGGTCCGCACCAGTGCCTGGTCGTCGCAGACGAGTACACGGATCGGCGGCGGCGCATCGCTCACGGGGGGCACAGGGGTCACTCCCTAACGGGCTTGGACGGAATCGTGGCGCGGACCTCGAACCCGCCCTCGGGCCGGGGGCCGGCCTCCAGTTCACCATCGACCATCCGCACCCGTGCACGCAGCCCGGCCAGCCCTCGTCCGCCCGCCGGGCTCGGCTTCCGCGTGACCGGTGCGGCCGTCGGCGAGTCATCGGGGCCCTCGGTGGTCACCCCTATCTCGATGCGTTCCTCGCCGTGCCGGACCAGGACCCTTGTCGGCTGCCCAGTCGCGTGCTTCATCGCGTTGGTGAGCGCCTCCTGCACCACGCGGTACGCGGCCAGCTCCACCTCCACAGGCCGCGGACGCCGCTCACCCTGCTCGCTGAACTCGACCGGCTGACCCGCGCTGCGGGCCTGTTCCACCAGGTCTCCCACCCGTCCCAGCGTGGGGGCCCGGTCCGCACGCGCCGGGTCGGCGGCCGAGGAATCGCCGGTCGCCTCCAGCACGCCGAGCAGATACCGCAGCTCCGTCAGCGCCCGGCGGCCGGTGTCGCTGACGGCCGACAATCCCTCGCCGGCCCGCTCTGGCGCGGACCTGAGCAGGAACTGCGCCGCGTCTGCCTGGACCACCATCGCCGTCACATGGTGGGTGACCACATCGTGCAACTCACGGGCGATCCGAGCCCGCTCGGCGGCCGTGGCCACCTCGGCGGCCAGCCGCCGCCGCTCCGCCTCTTCAGCCCGCCTCGTGCGCACAGTGCTCCCCACCAGCCAGACCACGGCCAGAATCAGATAGAACGCGAGATAGTCAGGGACGCCCTGCGGTGAGCCGAGACGGTCCAGGACGACGGCCAGTCCGGCGTAGGCCGCGCTCGCCACGGCAGCCGAACCAAGGCGGAAGCGGACCTGGTGGGCCCCGGCCGAGTACACGGCGAGATACAACCCCAGGCTCCCGAACGTCGTCGCGAAGCCCAGCGCCTGGTGCACGGCGAACGCGCAGGCGACGACGGTCAGAGTGCCCGCGGGCCACCGGCGGCGTGCCGCCAGCGGCAGGGTCTGGGCCAGGGTCAGCCCGAGGCCCAGTGCGCTGGCCGGCCGCTCGGGCAGATCGCCGATCTGCGCCCCGATCTTCGACAGGGTCGGTACGAACGCCAGCACGGCGAGCAGCAGGGCGCAGAGGCCGTCCTTGTGGGAGGCAGCCTGCTTCTGCCACCAGCCGAGCGGCGCCCGGAGCTCGGGACGGCTCCAGGGCGCCTGACGGGACATCACTTCTCGTTTCCTCCAGTCGGCGGCTGTCAGTGCCGGGCGCGCCGCCGGGGCAGCAGACCGCCGCTCCGGCGAGCGAGGACGACCATCGGGACGGTGATCAGCACACTGATGAGGACCGGCACGATCGACGTCTCCAGACCGAAGGTGCCGCCGGTGAGCAGAGCCGAGCCGTGGGCGTCGACGGTGAACAGGCCCTCGGGGGTGTGTCCGGAGACCGGGATGCCGAGCAGTTGCTCAGCGGTGTTCCAGGCGAAGTGCAGCCCGGCGACGAACCAGATGTTACGCCGCCACAGGAACGCGGCTCCGAGCATGACGCCCGCCTCCACGGCGATGGCCAGTGCGCTCCAGGCGGAGGCTCCCGGGGCGCTCAGGTGGGCGACGCCGAAGAACAGCCCGGTGATCACGATGGCGGCCCGGCTGCCCCACATCTGTTCCAGGGCCTGCAGGGCGAGACCGCGGAACATCAGCTCCTCGGTGACCGCGGCGCCGATCTGCACCATGACCGCGGACCACACCACCGACATGAAACCGTTGCCCGCCCAGGAGAACGAGTAGCCCCCGAACGCGCTGATCAGGAGCGCGGAAACGAGGATGAAGCCCAGGCCGATCGCACCGCCGAGCAGCGCCTCCCGGCAGGCTCCCGGCCGGGCGATCTCCGGCGCGGAGCGTCGGGCGACGAAGCGCATGACCGCCCAGTACACGGCCACCGCGGCGGCTGCTCCCAGTACCGGCACCGGACCGGGGCCCGTCGCGGTCAGGCCCGAGACCAGGCCGACGCCGACCATGCCCGTCAGCATCCAGCCGAGCGGAGAGCGGACGACCCGGCCGAGACGGCCGCCTCGGCCCTTGTCCAGGCCGGAGCCTGTGTCGTGCTGTGCGCTGGCAGTCGTGCCCATGGTGGCCTCCCCTGTGGTGGTGGTCGCACCGGCGGCGACCTGACGACCACGCTAGGAATTCGCCGACGTCCGCGAATCACCCGCACATGGACAGCTCCGGTAGCTCTCACGGGGGATGCGCCGCTCCCACCGGCCCGTTCAGCCGGTTCGGTGGGGGGAGGCGGCAGGATGGCGTCCTCGCAATGACGGGCGAGGGAACCAATCGGGGAGGGTGGCACGCGGACGCGGCTCCAGATCGTGATCTTCGGCTTCCGCAGCCTTGATCATCTGGGGCCGCGTCTGTTGATTCCACGATGCGCTGGGGATATTCGCTGGTCGCTGCCTGTGGGTGGTATCCATACTGCCGCAATGGATCCGGTGACTCTTGAGACCGACCGTCTGGTGCTGCGAGCCTTCACGTCTGCCGACGTGAAGGCGATGTACGAAGCCTGCCAGGACGAAGACATCCAGTTCTATACGCCGGTGCCCGTGCCGTACCGGCGTGCGGACGCGGAGAAGCGTATCGGTGAGGAACTGCCCGCGGGCTGGGCCACGGACAAGAACTACACCCTGGGCGCCTTCCGCAAGGACAGCGGCGCCCTGATCGGTTCGTACTGCCTGTTCATCGTCAGTCAGGGCGTCTACGAACTCGGTTACTGGGCGGTCAAGGAGCAGCGCGGCCGCGGGTACTCGGTGGAGGCCGCCCGGGCGCTGTGTGACTGGGGCTGGGCCACCCTCGACGTCCACCGCATCGAGTGGTGGGCCATGGCCGGGAACACCGGGTCGCGTGCCGTCGCCGAGAAGCTCGGCTTCACCGTCGAAGGGACGCTGCGTAACCGCGGTATTGCCAACGACGGTAAGCCGCACGACTGGTGGGTGGGCGGACTGCTGAGGCCCTGAGGCTCGGGCCAACGCTAAGTCGGAGGAGCAACACGCATCTTGCTTCCTGAGAACGCATCGGCCCTGCCCGGAGGCGAGGCCGAAGTGCTCCAGGACGCCGCGAAGGGATTTCACCAGGCGCTCGGGGAGGTCGACGACGCTGTACGAGAGTGCGTCGTAGTCGGTGCGCCAGTCCAACAGGCCGGAGTCGATCCGGACGGCGAAGACCCGGCGGCCGACGATCAACACCCGCAGGTCGGTGACCTTTTCGACGCGGGCCTGGAACAGGTGCGGGGCGGCGCGGAGGGTGTCGTCGATCTCGTCGGTGGCCACCGGTTCGGCCCATGAGGTCATGGGGACGCCGTCGCGTTCGTACGGCGTCCACCGCAGCGTCTTGGCGATGACCGGGCCGTACGCGGCCGTGAACTGACGGGCCTCGGTGATCACCATGTCGGCGGTCAGGTCGAGAGGTTCGGTGGCCACGAGGACGGGCCTGTCGGTCTCGGTCATGCGCGTCAGTCCTGCTGGGAGTCCTGGTCGGACCCCTGGTCGTTCTTCGAGTCCAGGTTGGTGGTGGTGGTTGTCGAGGTGGCGGAGCTGGTGCCGTGCTTGCCCATCTCGACCATGTGGCCGTCGGCGTCGCGGAAGACAGCGACTTGTGTGTCCGGGTCGACCGTGACCGTGGTGAACGGCAGCTTCACCGTGGCCGGGTATCGCCCGAGTCGGCGAAGGCCCCAGGGGCGGGGTGCTGCTGTCCGCGTTGCGGTCTGCATGGTGCTCCTCCCATACGTAGCGAGTGGTGCTGCCTCTTTCTTTCGCGAGGGAGATGGGGACGGTGTCGGCGGGGGAGTGTTCGGTGAGGAAGGCGGCGACGCGGCTGCGGCATCGTCTGTCGCGCGCAAATGCCTGTCGTGGAGTTGGCAGAACGGCCGTCTGTTGTGTCCCAGCTTCGCCATGATGGATCTGACGTGCGATCCGTCGGGGCGAGGCCGGGGGACATGTGGCCAGGGGGATGAGTTACGCGGATGCGGTGCGGCTGCTGGGCGGTGCGGACAGTGCCGCGCTGGCTGCGCTGGACCGGCTGGCCGGGGGAGCGCTGTTGGTGGCCACCGGGGGCGGTTCGTAGCTCGCGATGGGTCTGTTCGATGCTCAGGGCGAGCTGGCACGGCTGAGCCAGTCGCTGCTGTCCGGGCTGGCGGATCGGGCTCGCGGGCTGGGGCGGTTTGACCGTACGCAGCGGCTGGCCGCTGCACACGCCGTCGTGGTGGTGACCGCGTACTTCGACGCCGTCAAGGAGCTGGATCTGCCCCTGGAGGGGCGGGTGTTGGCGGTGGGCAGGGCGCAAGCCGCAGGGCTGGCCACGGGCCATGCGCCCGGCGGCGGCAGACTTGCGTCGTCGGCGGAGCAGTTACTGCGGGCCGAGGTTCCGATGCCCGCTCCGCACCGTCCCTACGAGAGGGAGCTGGTGGCGCTGGAGGAGTTCTACCGGAACCTCTCGGATCGGCTTCTGGAGTACGTGTCGGGCGGCGAGGCGTGGAGTGCCCTGCCGGAGCAGGACCAGGCCGAGGTGAGAGCGGGGCTGCTGGACGTGGCACCCCAACGGGCCCTGCGGGCCTACGAAATCATGTACCGGCGCCTGGCAGCGGAGTTCCCTGAGGTAGCTGTCTGGGTCAACCTGATCGACCATCAGGCGACACGTGACGAGGTCCGCCGCCTCCACCACGCCCTCGACGATCTGGGTGAAGCAGTGGCCCGGGCGGCCGCCGGGCGGGTCGCAGCCGAGCGGTACCTGGCGCTGAACCGCGCCTCCCGGGCAGCGATGGACGCGCCGCTGCTGGTTCTGGAGGACCTCCCGGAGGGCCTGGCGGTCCCCGCGCTGGGCGATGGGTACATCTCCCCCGACTTCAAAGTGGCTGCCTTTGGAGCCGCCGACCGGCTGTCCGACGAACGCTGGTGGGACGCGAGGCCTGTGCACCACGATCTGGAAGGTGTCCTGCCGGGCCTGTTCACCGCACCGCAGGCTGTTGAGGCGCCCTTTTGCTGCTGGGACAGCCGGGGGCGGGAAAATCGGTGCTCACGCGCGTCCTGGCAGCCCGGCTCCCCGCGGATGACTTCCTCGTGGTTCGGGTGCCGCTGTCCGCCGTACCGGCCGACGCAGGAATCCAGGACCAGATCGAAACCGCGATCCGTGACGCCACTGGGGAGCGCATGTCCTGGCCCGAGGCGGCGCGTACAACACCGCAAGCACTGCCTGTGGTACTGCTCGACGGCTTCGATGAACTCCTCCAGGCCACCGGCGTGAGCCAGTCTGACTACCTGCACCGGGTGGCCGCCTTCCAGCAGCGTGAGGCCATGCATGGGCGCCCCCTGGTCGTGATGGTCACCACCCGCACCGCAGTCGCCGAGCGAGCTCGCCTGACGCCGGGCGGCGTTGCCATACGACTGGAACCATTCAACGATGCGCAGATAACGCAGTGGCTTGTGCTGTGGAATCGCATGAATGCCGCGTACTTCCGCCGCCACGTGCTGCAGCCCCTGTCCGTGGACCAGGTGCTGACACAACGCGAACTCAGCGGCCAGCCGTTGCTGTTGCTGATGCTTGCCCTCTATGACGCCGAGGGCAACTCCTTCCAGCGCGCCCCCACAGACCTTGCCGGCTTCGACCTCTACGACCGCTTGCTGACCCGCTTCGCTGCGCGTGAGGTCCGCAAGAACGAGCCTGGGCTCACAGAGGAACAGCTTGCCCGTGCGGTCGAATCCGAGCTGCTCCGCCCGTCCGGTACAGCCTTCGGCATGCTGAACCGCAGCCGACAGTGGATCACCGAAGCGGAACTCACCACCGACCTCGAGGCCCTGCTTCCGCAGCGGGAGCATTCAGCACGGCCAGCTGATCTGCGGGCCGTGCTCACGCCGGGCCAGGTAGTTGTGGGGCGGTTCTTTTTCATCCACCAGGCAGAGGCGTTGCGTGACGGTGAGCGGCTGTGATCCTTCGAGTTTCTGCATTCCACATTCGGTGAATTCCTGGTGGCGCGCATGGCGCTGCGGGAGCTCCAAGACCTTGCTGCAGCCGCCCGTACCGGTGCCTCTCGCGTTCGGCCGGCTCTCGGCAACGAAACGAGGTTCTCGTGAACAAAGCCATGGTGCCGTCCATCAGTTCGCGCACGGCGTCCAAGTAGTGCCGTATCAGGCAACGTTTGCCCTGTTGTGACGACGCGCCGCTCCGGTGCTGGCGCAGCGGTGCGTCACGATGAGTCTGTCCGGGTGGCAGAACGTGTGCGGGTTCGTGAGATCGATGACGATGAAGGCCGGAGGTTGCTACAGAGCCCGGCACCTGGATCGGTGTTCCGGACTCCGCACTCTTGTCGATCTCGCGGATCAGCCCTCGGAGGGCCGCGGGGCACGCAGGTGTGCCCGTTCCTTCAGCTCCTCGTCGTCGACCAGCGTGAGCATCGGCTGACCCGGCGCGCACACCATGGTCACCACGAACTTGGTCGGTGCGTCCGACAGGGCGTTGCCGTCCTGGTAGTGGATCACGTCTCCGCCTGGCTCCCAGAACGTCCCGCCGGCCTCGACCACACGCTCCGGCTCACCCTCGAGCTCGAACCGGAGCGCGCCCTCCATCACGTAGCCGAACGACGGGCCCGAGTGGCGATGCGGAGGGAGCCCGGGGTGACCGGGAGGCCAATCGACGAGGATGGTCATTCCCGAACCACCTTCGGGAAAGAAGGGCGGAGTGACTTCCTGCAGCAACTTGACTTCGGGCGGCAAGGAGACTTTGTGGGCGTTCTCGTGCTCTGGGTTCTTCGCGGACATGTACCACACCTCCGTAAACCCGCCCGGAATGGACGATCTTGCGTCGGCCATCGCATTCCGGACCGGTGTACCGACCCGCTCGTTCGCCGGTTCCCGGCTCACACAACTCGCTTCGCGATGAGGACAAGCCACAGCCCGCATCCGTGACAGGCCGTGTGCCTTCGGCCTCGCCCAAAGGGTCTCCACACCAGCCTGCCTCCCGTCGGCGGCCGCCACAATCCGGGAGCCGGCGGCATGGAGACCGCGTCGCGCCATGTCATCGGCGGGCATCCAGCGCCGTGTCAGGCAGTGTCTGCCCTGATGTGATGTGACGCGTCGCTCGGGTGCTGGCGCAGGCGGTGCGTCACCACGAGTCTGTCCGGGTGGCAGAACGTGTACGGGTTCGTGAGATCGATGACGATGAAGGCCGGAGGGTGCTGCGGATCATCCGCAGAGGCACCGGCTCGGTCGTGACGTGGCGGCGGCCCCAGATGGTGCTGCTTTCAGCACAGGGCATGGCGGTGGCGGAGATCGCCGAGGTGACGTTCACCAGCGCGGACCGGGTCCGCGATGTGATTCACGACTTCAACACCGACGGCTTCGAGGCGCTCTACCCCAAGTACAAGGGCGGTCGCCCGAGGACTCTTACGCTGCCCTAGCGGCGCGAGATCAAGAAGATCGCCAAGTCCAAGCCGGCCGAGCACGGCCTACCGTTCTCGACCTGGAGCCTGGCCAAGCCGGCCGACTTCCTGGTCGCTGAGGGGGTGGTCGACGAAATCAGCCACGAGCGCCTGCGCATCCTGACGTGCCGCACGTCAGGCAGCCGCCAGGCCGGCCAGATCTCCACGGGCCAGGCAGCGGGCTCCTGGTCGGGCACGGAGGCAGCGAGCACGGCGTCCGCGCGCGATGGCTGCCCGGTAGTCGGCGAAGACCTCCTCGGTGCTCGTCCCCTCGGGTGCGTACCAGTTGCCTCCGCGCCTGTCGCGAGTTGTCCGGCGGCGCTGGACGCGGGCGATCTTGAAGCTCTCTTGGGTTGGCTCAAGCGCGGTCGACGAGATCCCGTCGATCATCACGATCGATCGGGATCTTCGTCGTTTTCGGGTCGGTTCGAGACTGCTCGCAGTGGTGGACGACGACGGTCCCGTCAGCGCGCCGAGATGGCGGTGCGGGCGGCCAGGAAAGCGGCGACGGGGTCGGCTGTGGCGGGGGCGCAAGGCCACCATTCGGCGGCGGTGCCATGGCCTTCTCGGATGTAGGGATGCCAGCGGTTGTCGGGACCGAGGCGGATCTGGATGTCGTCGTCGTCGGCGGTGAGGCGGTTGCGCCACACGCGCAGCCGCAGGGCGCCGTCGGTGTCGTGCGTGGCGTCGGGGTCGGCGAGGGCGGTGCGGGCGGCGGCCATGGCGGCGGGGTCCGGAGTGAGCGGTGCGCGGGCGGTGGCGATGCCGGCCGGTCCGCCGTGGCGCAGGGCACGGACCAGGCGGGCGAAGTCGAGCGGAGGCACACCTGTGGCAAGGACGAGCCGATGGAACCAGTCCTCGCTGACACGGGTCGCGGCGAGGCGTACGGCGTCCTCGACGGGGGCGTTGGTGAGTGAGGTGGTGTGCCCGGCGGCGAGGCCGCGGGCCCGCTGAGCGGTGTCGCGGGTGAGTGCTTGGAGGTCGTCGAGGGTGAAGGGGGCGCCGGGTGGGGGAGCGGTGGTGAGTGGGGAGGGGGCTGCCTCTGATTCCCTGGGCGTGCCTGCGGTGGTCTCGGGGGCGGGCAGGGCGAAGGTGCCGTTCCAGGAGGCGAACGCGTCGCGGGCCGACACGCCCTGGCCGCGGGGTGTCTCGCTGTTTTCGGTCGCGGTGGCGGTGAGGGTCTGGCGGCGGGTGCGCAGTTCGGTGAGGACGGCGTCCTTGGTGCGGCCGCGGAGGGTGAAGAGCCAGAAGGGATCGTCGTCGAGGTGAGCGGCGGTGGCGTAGCACAAGGCGGCGGCGTGCTTGCAGGGGTAGCCCCAGTCGGGGCAGGAGCATTCGGGGTCGAGTTCGCTCGCCTCGGGCAGGAGAGGAACGCCGGCGGTGCGGGCGTCGGCGACGAGGTCGGCGGGCATCTCGCCGTCGAGCAGGGCGGCGGTGCGGCCGGCCTGGGCGGCGATGGCGTCGAGGAGGGTGTCCCACTGGGTGTCGGTGAGGACGCGTAGGTGCACGGCGGCGTCGTAGGGCCAGGGGGTGCTGCCCTCGACCTTGGCGCGCAGCAGGCCGGGGACGGCGGTGACCGGGCCGACCATGCCCTTGCGCGCGTAGGTGCGGCCGCGGGAAAGGCGGCCGGCGTCGAGGGTGGAGGCCTCCAGGGCGTCCACCCAGGCCTGGCCCCACCAGGTGGCGGCGAAGGCGCGGGTGCCGGTGCGGGGGGCCTTGCGTGCGGGGGTCATGCCTCGAACTCCTTGGAGAGCGCGACGAGTTCGGTGAGTTCGGCGTCGGAGAGTTCGGTCAGGGAGGCCTCGCCGGAGGCGATGACCTGGTCCGCGAGGGCGCGTTTGGCGCCGAGCAGGCGGGCCACCTTGTCCTCGACGGTGCCCTGGGTGATGAGCCGGTGCACCTGGACGGGGCGGCCTTGGCCGATGCGGTAGGCGCGGTCGGTGGCCTGGTCCTCGACAGCCGGGTTCCACCAGCGGTCGTAGTGGATCACGTGGGTGGCGCGGGTGAGGTTGAGGCCGGTGCCGGCAGCCTTCAGGGAGAGCAGGAAGACGGGGAAGTCGCCCTGCTGGAAGGCGGCGACCATCTCCTCGCGCCGGGGGACGGGGGTGGCGCCGTGCAGGTAGCGGGCGCGGACGCCGCGGTCGGCGAAGTGCCGCTCCAGAAGGCGGCCCATCTGCGTGTACTGGGTGAAGACCAGGGCGCCCTCGCCTTCGGCGACCACCGTGTCGAGCAGTTCGTCGAGGAGGTCCAGCTTGCCGGAGCGGCTGGGCAGGGGTCCGGTCTCGCGCAGGTAGTGGGCGGGGTGGTTGCAGATTTGCTTGAGCGCGGTGAGGAGTTTGAGTACCAGGCCGCGGCGGGCGATGCCGTCCGCCTTCTCGATGAGGGCCATGGTCTCGCGGACCTGCGCCTCGTACAGGGCGGCCTGCTCGCGGGTGAGCGTGATGGGGTGGTCGGTCTCGGTCTTGGCCGGGAGCTCGGGGGCGATGCCGGGGTCCGACTTGCGGCGGCGCAGCAGGAACGGGCGGGTCAGGCGGGTGAGTTGCCCGGCGGCCTGCTGGGCCGCTACGGCGGTTTCCTCGTCTGTGTCGGTGCCGAGCGCGCCGCGTTCGATGGCTTTCGCGAAGCGGTCGCGGAAGGCCGGCAGCGGGCCGAGGAGGCCGGGGGTGGTCCAGTCGAGCAGTGCCCACAGCTCGGAGAGGTTGTTCTCCACCGGGGTGCCGGTGAGCGCGACGCGGGCGCGGGCGGGCAGGGCACGCAGCTCGCGGGCGGTGGTGGAGTAGGGGTTCTTGACGTGCTGGGCCTCGTCGGCGGCGACGAGTGACCACTTGACTGCGGCGAGCCGCTCCCGGTCGCGGCGCAGCACCCCGTAGGTGACCAGGACGAGTTCGTGACCGGCGAGGTGGTCGAGGGTGCGTTCGCCGCCGTGGTAGCGGCGCACCGGGACGCCGGGGGTGAAGCGGGCGGCCTCGCGCTGCCAGTTGCCGAGGAGTGAGGCCGGGCAGGCCACGAGGGTGGGCCCCGCAGTGTCGGGATGTTCCTGGCGGTGCAGGTGGAGGGCGAGCAGGGTGATCGTCTTGCCGAGGCCCATGTCGTCGGCGAGGATCCCGCCGAGGGTGAGACGGGTCATGTCCGCCAGCCAGGCCAGGCCGCGCTGCTGGTAGCCGCGCAGGGTGGCGGTCAGGCCCTCCGGCACCTGGACGGGGGCACGGGCCTCGGGGTCGCGCAACCGGTCGACCAGCTCGCCGAACGCGCCGGCCGCCTCCACCGTGACGCGCTCGCCGTCCCATTCCACTTCTCCGGTCAGCACCGCCTGGAGAGCGTCGAGCGGGGCGAGTTCGCGGGTGCGCTGCCGCTTGAGGCGGGCCACCAGCTTCGGGTCGGCGACGACCCACTGGTCGCGGAGTTTGACCAGCGGGCGGCGGGCCTCGGCGAGCAGATCGAGTTCGGCCTCGGTGAGCTTCTCGCCGCCGAGCGCGACATGCCAGGAGAAGTCGAGCAGGGCGTCGCGGCCCAGCAGGGTGTCCACACTCGCGCCGGGAGCGCCGGCCGCCCCGATCTCCGCCCGCGCCTCAAGCGCCTTGACCAGCTCCCGCGGCCAGTGCACGCGCACACCCGCCGTGCGTAGCGCGTCGGTGGCATCCCCCAGCAGTTCCATGGCCTCCTCGTCGTCGAGCCGGAGCGCGCTGGGGGCGGCCTCGGCCAGCAGGCGGGTCAGCGGCTGCCAGGCGCGGGCGGCGCGGCGCAGCGCGAGCAGTGCCTCGGCCTCGGCGCGCGGGCCGAGCAGGCGCTGCGCGCGGTGTGGGTCGGCCCACATGTCGGCGGCGTCCAGGACCAGGGACGCATCGGCCGCAGTGCGCAACTGCAGCACGGCCTGGAAAGAGCGGCGCCGCCCGGCCGGAGGTTCCACCCTCAGTTCCACGCTGACCTGCGCGGCCCGCTCGGCGGCGGCCTCGGCCGCCCACTGGGCCAGGCGCGGGTGCAGGGCGGTGGCGCGGTCGGCGTACGGGTTGCCGGGCACGGCCCAGCCGGCGGCCGGGGTACGCGGTAGAGCGTCGGCGAGTGCATCGCAGAACTCCCGTACCAGGGCGGCCGGTTCGGCGATGCGCGGCGTCCCGTCGCCGGTTCGGGGCGCGGGGAGGTTGTGGGCGTACGGGGGCAGAGCGGCGGCCAGCGCGTCCAGGTCCCGCTTGCCGCGCGTGCCGGGCGGCCCGAAGCGCCAGGTGGTGTAGGTGTCGCTGGTCAGCGCCGGATACAGGCGCCCCTCGCCGAGCAGTTGAAGGGCGCGGTGGGCGACGGCCGCCCATGCGGCGAGCGACGGATGGACGCCGGAGGCGGGCAGGTCGAGCAGGAGCGCGAGCGTGTCGCCGGGGGAGAGCGCGCATCCTTCGAGGGTGCGGGTGCGTACCCCGCCGCCGTGCGGCAGGACCAGTGACAGGCGGACTTGCTCGACCGCCTCGGGTGCTGCGGCCCGGGCGGGCGCGCGGCGGGCGCCGGCGGCGGGCTGATAGAGCACCAGACGGCCGAGCCGGGCCGGCAGTCCCGGCTCGGCCGGGGTGAACACGGCGGCCCAGCCGCCGGCGGCGAGGTGCTCGCGTGCCCAGGCGACGGCGGAGGGATCGGCAAGGGGCGAGGTCTGGGCGTCGATCTCTCTGACGAGCAGGCTCACGTGGTGCTCCTCGCGGTGCGTGCGGTGTTCCGGTCGGCCGGGGTGGAGACGGCGGTCGTGCCACCGATGGTGAGGTGCTCGCGTGCCCGGACGGCGGCAGCGGGGTCCGCGAGCGGTACACCCCCGGCGTCGATCTTGCCGAGGAGCAGGCTCATGTGGTGCTCCCCGCCTTGAACGCGGCCTTCCGCAGCCGCTTGGCCAGGGCCTTGTCGACGGGCTTGGCGGCGTCGGCCAGTGCACCGAGCACCTCGCCGGCGTGCGGATGGCCGGCGCGCCACAGGTCGTCCGCGTGCTCGGCCACCTGGTCGAGCGGGCGCGGCCTCTGCCCCGCCAACAGCCGCTCGCGCAGCGCCTGTTCACCGCGGCGGGCGAACGGCAGCGCACCGTCCACCAGCATCCACTCCAAGCCCCACGCGGCCTGTCCGTCGGCGGGCTCGCCGATCCGGCGCAGCATCGACGCCGCCGCGTGCGAGCAACCGGTGACCTGCGCGACGGCCGCCTTACGCAGCACCGCCTTCGCCCGCCCGGCCTCGTCCGCCTCCAGCACGGCCGCCAGAACCCGCGGGGCCTCAAGTCGGCGCAACGCGTCGGCCGGCTCCGTACCGGCGCAGGCGTCCACCACCTGCACCGCCGCGTCCGCCGCGGAGCGTCCCGCCAGCCAGCCCGCCAACTCCGCCGCCGCATCCACCTCGCTCGGATACGAGGGGAGCGCGGCCAGCAGCTCGCGGGCGTCCGCCCCGGCGAGCGAACCGATTACCGGCGCCGGGATGCCCGCCCCTGCCAGCAGCGTGCGCAGGCCGGAGCGGCCCAGCGGGGTGAGCCGGAAGCGGCCGACCTGCAGCGGGTCGCGCCCACCGCCGTCGAGAAGCACAGCGAGGGCGTCGTCTGCCAAAGCCCGGTCGTCTTCGCGCTCGGCGGCGCCGAACAGCTCCAGCGTTCCGGCGATGTCGTCATATTGCTCGGCGAGGAGCGCCGACACCAGCTGCTGGGCCGGCCGCCCAGGCAGCCCCTCCAAGCCGCCAGTCAGGTAATCCGCTACGTCCAGCCACTCCCCGTCGGGCAGCCCGTACGCCGCAAGCAGCATCAAGAACACCACTGGCGGCGCCTCCTCGATCAGCGCCCGCAGCGGTGTCAACTCGCCCAGTGGCCCCTCCAGCACGGGAAAGGTGAGGGAGAGCTCGACCGCTGCGCCCGCAACCGCCCCCTGCCAGGCGGCCAACAGCGCCGCGTCGTCGCCCTCCTCCGGCACCTCGTCGCCGACGTACGCACGGTTGCCCTCCACCTCGACGAAGCCGCAGTTCAGCGCCCATTCCCAGGGCAGGTCCACCAGCTCCATGTCGCCCGCGCTGCGGATCCTCGCCAACCGTGCGACACGTTCCTTCGGATCGCCCCATTCCTCAGGGGCGATGCGCCACAACTCGGCGTCCTCCACGGCCTGCCGGGCGAGCTTCGGCCGCAGCAACCCCTTTGGGGTCAGCTCCCGGCCACCGCCGCACCAGTGACCCAGCCGCACCGCTGCCATGAAGACGGGCGTCTCGCGCACCGCGCGGGCCAACTCCGACTCGACGGGCAGCCGTACGGCCGGCAGCCGCACGTCCGCGGCGTCGAAGAGGTCGGACAGCGACTCCTCCTCAGCCGACCTGTCGCCGACATCACCGGGCAGAGGATGCAGGTCGCCGCATCCGCAGAGGTACATCCCCGTAGGTACGCCCCGCGCGCTCCGTTCGCTGCGCCCCGCCCGCCGCGTGCCTGCCGCCCGCCTCAGCCGGACCTCAGCGAGTGCCCGGGTGACCCCGGCCGGGCCGAAGGCTGCCGGGTCGAAGTCCTCCTCGTACAGGCCGGCCAGCACTTCGTCGTGCAGCCCGTCGTACTCCACCGACTCCTCACCGCCGTGCCGGATGAGCGTGGGACGTGGGCGCTCCCCCGCCTCGTACCGCTGCAGCAGCTCCGCCAGACTCCACACGCCGCCGACGTCCTCGGCGGCGGGCATGGCGCGTCGCCCGCCCGTGCACAGCGCAAACTCCCCCTCGCCCTGCCCGGCGGGGCGTACCTCCTCCACCGTGATCCGGTGCAACCAGTCGTCGCCGAAGTCGTAGGTGTAGTCCATGCGGTCGCCGGTGCGCGGCAGGACGTCCGCGAGGGCAGCCTTCGCCTCGTCGAAGGCCGGGACGCCGAAGTCGTCCGGCGGGGCATACCGCCCGCCCGAGGGATCCTCGAAGGCGTGCAGGTGCATGTCCTGCCAGCCGAACGCCACTTGGATCACGTCATGCAGCGAGCCCAGCGAAACGTCCGAGGGCACCACAATGCGTCGCCACACCGGCGGCTTCATCCCCTCCAGCTGGACCTTCAGCTGGTGGACGGAGGACGTGTGCTTGCCGGAGCTGGGCTGGGCAGTCATGAGCTGAGGGCTTCCCACTTGTCGTAGGCATACGCGCAGCAGCGCGCCGCGCGCCCGCCGCCATACGCCGAATGGCTGACGGCGGCCATTCTCGCAGCCGCGAACCGCCGGACTAGCCGCTCGACGGAATCCCACCCGGCTGACTTGCGTGCGGGCCGCATCTTGTGCTTCGGCCTGCCGTGCCGCAGGGCGTCCCGCTGTGCGGCAAGGAGAGCGTGCGGCAATCGGCATCGGCAGGACGACGTGCCAGTGCCCGCCTTGGCCGGGTTCCGCGCGATGACGGACCGTCGAGAGCACGCTCTTGGCCACGGCGACCGGCGCCGCGATTGCTCTGCTCGGGCAGTATCTGAGCAAACACAGTGATACACGTGCCAAGAGCGTAGAGAGCTGCTCATGGAAGCGTGCGGCCACGTCGCGACATCCCGCAGCACGTGATCAAGTACGTTCGGCGACCCATGCCCCGCAGATGCGCGAGGGCTATGGGTCGTGATCAGGCGAGTGGCGAATGCGGCCAAGTCCTCAGGAGTGTGCGGACCGGCTGTCGAATCGTCCAACGGGGTGCGTGCGCAGGCGTGCCGCTGCGCGTACGGGGGTGCCGGCCTCTGGGGCGGGCGGCGCGGCAGGTGTGCTCCGGGCCGGCTGACTTGCGCTCAGAACAGCATGGCCAGGTCGCCCGGCCGCACCCGGGCGGTGACGGGCAGGACGGCCTCGACCTCCCCGTCGGCGCCGTAGGGCACAGGCCGGTCGGCCTCGATGTGGATCTCCCTGCCCCGCAGGACGACGACTTCGGGCCGTTCGACGTGGGCGCCGGTCTTGAGTTCGTTCATCAGGGTGAAGAACAGGCGGCGGGGGGCCTCCCGGATCATGACGACGTCCAGCAGGCCGTCGTCCACACGGGCGGTCGGGGCGACGATGCGCCCGGAGCCGTAGTAGCCGGAGTTGGCGGCCACGACGGTGTACCCGCGGTGCAGGTGCTCCTGCCCGTCGACGGTGACTCGGTAGGACGCCGGGCGCCAACCGGCGACGGCGCGCAGCCCGCCGGCATAGTAAGAGGCGGCCCCACGCAGTACGCGCGACTGGTTGGCATGCCGGTTGGCGAGCGCGTCGACGCCCGCGTACACGCTGCCCAGCACGATGGTGCGGGGGTGCACCGCCGACTCGACCTCGATGGTGTCCACGCGCCGCGGCTTGCTGTCGAGCAGGACACGGGCCAGGCCGGCCCCGTCGGTGGGCAGTTGGAGAGCCCGGGCGAAGTCGTTGCCGCGGCCCGCGGGCACCAGGCCCAGTACGGCGTCCGTACCGCTGAGAGCGCCGCCTATGCCCCCGGCCATGCCGTCGCCGCCGACGGCGAGTACGACCCGGCCCTGCTCCCCGGCCCGGCGTGCCAGCTCCTGGGCGTGGACGAGGCTGCGGCTGTACTCGGTGTCCAGCCCCGCTCCGGCCTCCCGCAGCAGACGGGCGACCTGGAGCAGCGCCGCCGCTCCGGCTGAGTCGCCCGCAGTGGGATTGACGACGGCGGTGAACTGTCGCATCGGTGTGCCTCCGGGCGGTGACGGTGGGACGGAGCTGGGGCGGCCCCTGGTGCGGGGCCGGAGTCTGACGGCGGACCGGCGGCCGGACGGCAACCGGGGGTCTGCGCGGGGGAGTCAGTCCACGGGCAGCAGCACCCCGGGATTGAGAAGGCCGTCGGGGTCCAGCCGCCGCTTGACGGCGCGCAGGGCCTCGACACCCAGCGGCCCGGCCTCCCGCACGTACCAGTCGCGGTGATCGGTGCCCACTCCGTGGTGGTGGCTGATCGTACCGCCCGCGTTCAGGACGGCCTCGTTGGCTGCCGTCTTGGCCGGTGCCCAGTGGGCCACGGCGTCCTCGCCCTGTGCGCTGACCACGGTGAAGTACAGCGAGGCGCCGTTCTCGTACACGTGCGAGATGTGGCACATCACGAGGGGCGGGGTGCCTGCCTCGGTGAGGGTGTCGGTCAGCGCGGTTCGCACGGCCGCGTAGAGCTCGGGAACACGCGACCAGAAGGTCGCCGTCTCCAGGGTCTCGGCGAAGGCGCCGGCGTCGAGCAGGGAGTCCCGCAGGTACGGTGCCGCATAGCGGCCGTGTGCCCAGCGTTCGCCGGGCTCCGCTCCCAGGAAGGTGCCTCCGGCGGCGCGCAGCACCGCGGCGGCCCGCTCGCGGCGGCTCGCCGTTTCCTCCTCGGTCCCCTCGTATCCGGCGATCGCCGTGCATCCGGCGTTCGTCGGCATCTCGGACGAACCGATGGCGTCGGGCTGGGCGAGACCGATGAAGGTCTCTGTCTCGTCGGACAGCCGTAGCACCGTAGGACGCGGGCCGTCCTGGGCGAGCCGGCGCAGGGCGGTGGCGCCTTGCTCGAAGGAGGCGAAGCGCCACCCTTCGTAGATACGGGTCTGCGGCAGGGGCCTGACGCGTACCGTGACGGCGGTGATGACACCGAAGGCTCCCTCGGAGCCGAGGATCAGCTGCCGCAGATCGGGGCCGGCCGCCGAGCGCGGCGCGCGTCCCGCATTCAGGGTGCCTTCGGGGGTCGCGACGGTGAGGCCGAGGACCATCTCGTCGAAGCGGCCGTATCCGGCGGAGGCCTGTCCGCTGGAACGGGCGGCTGCGAATCCGCCGATCGTCGCCCACTCGTAGGACTGGGGGAAGTGCCCGAGGGTGAACCCGTGCTCGGCCAGGAGCGCCTCCGCGTCGGGTGCGCGAAGGCCCGGCTGGAGGGTGGCGGTCCGTGAGACGGGGTCGACGTCGAGCAGGGCGTTCATACGGCGCAGGTCCAGGGCGACGAAGGTGCGGCGCTCGGGGGCGAGGCCGCCGACGACGGACGTACCGCCTCCGAACGGGACGACCGCGAGGCCGTGTTCGGCGCACACCCGCAGCACGGCGAGGACCTCGCTGTGGGTGGCGGGCAGGACGACGGCCGCTGGGGCGTCCACGACGTCTCCGGCACGGATCTTCAACAGGTCGGGCGTCGACTTGCCGCGCGTGTGCCTGATCCGGCTCTCCGCGTCGGTGTTCACGTGGGCCTCGCCGCCGACGGCCTCCGCCAGCGCGCGCAGGCCGGCGGCGTCCAACGGGGGCTGGGGAAGGGAGATCTCCTCGAGAGCGTGCGTGTCGGTGTCCCGCGGCTTGACGCCGAGCAGGTCCCGCAGCAGAGCGGTCACCGAGTCGGGCAGCGGTGCCGCCTTGGCGGGGTCGCCCCAGCCACTCCACAGCATGTCCATGAACGGTTTGTCCTCATCGGTCGGTTGGCGACGCGCCGTCTCCCGCACGGCCGCACAGGGCGTTACACTGTTACACATGGCGCCTATTCGTCACAACCACTCGGACACCGACCCCGTCCTCGACGCCGCACGCGACTGCGTGCTGGCGTTCGGCGTTCGGCGCACCACCCTCACCGACGTCGCCCGCCGCGCCGGCGTCTCGCGGATGACGCTCTACCGCCGCTGGCCCGACGTGCGGTCACTGGTCGGCGACCTGATGACGCGTGAATGGATCGACGTGGCGAGCCGCGCCATGCCGCAGCGCCGGCCCGGCCGGGACATGCGCGGCCTGATCGTGGACGGTCTCGTGGCCGGAGTCGCGGCGTTCCGGGCCCACCCGCTCTTCCGCAAGATCATCGATGTCGACCCCGAACTCCTGCTGACCTACGTCCTGGACCGCCGGGGAGCCAGCCAGGAAGCCCTGCTGAGCCTGCTCGTCGACGCACTGAAGGAGGGCCACGCCGACGGGTCGGTGCGGCGGACACACACAGGCCGGCAGGCCCGCGCGGTACTGCTCGTGGTGCAGTCCTTCACCCTGTCGCTGCGGACCATGACCGACGAGGACGACCCCGAACTCACCAGCTCCGCCTTCCTCGACGAACTGCGCACGCTTCTGGAGAGGACCCTGACCCCATGAGCCCCATCAGCAGTCCGTCCGGCTCGGCCGCCCCCGCCTCCGGATCGTCTCTCTCCGCCGCCCGCCGGCGCCGCGAACTGACCGAGGCCGTCGACGCCGACGTGGTGGACGTCCTGGTCGTCGGGCTCGGCGCCACCGGCTCCGGGGTCGCGCTGGACGCCGCCGCGCGCGGCCTCAGCGTCGTCGCTGTCGACGCCCACGACCTCGCTTTCGGCACATCGCGCTGGAGTTCCAAACTCATCCACGGCGGACTGCGCTACCTGGCTTCGGGGCAGTTCGACGTAGCCCACGAAAGCGCTGTCGAACGCGGTGTCCTCATGGAACGCACCGCCCCTCACCTGGTGCGCGCCCAGCCCTTCGTCCTGCCCCTGACGCCTTCGGTGTCACGAGGTCAGGCGTCCCTGGCCTGGGCCGGCTTCCGGGCCGGGGACGCCCTGCGCCTGGCGGCCCGCACCTCTCGTGCCACCCTGCCCGCGCCGCGCCGCCTCTCCGCCGTCGAAGCCCACCACTTGACACCGTCCGTACGCCCCGGCGGCCTGCGCGGCGGCCTGCTGTCCTGGGACGGCCGGGTGACCGACGACGCCCGTCTGGTCACCGCGCTCGCCCGCAGCGCAGCCGCCCACGGCGCGAAGATCCTCACCAGGGTCAGGGCCCTTGAGCTCAGCGGGACCACCGCCCGCGTCCGCGACGAACTCACCGGAGAACAAGGCGACATCAGGGCCCGCGCGGTGATCAACGCATCCGGCGTATGGGCGGGCGACCTGGTCGAGGGCATCCGCATCCGCCCCTCGCGCGGCACCCATCTGGTCCTGCGCGCCGACCTGCTCGGACCGCTGCCCGCAGGCCTGCACATTCCGATTCCAGGGGAGACCAATCGATTCGTCCTGGTGCTGCCGCAGGACGACGGCCGCGTGTACGTCGGCCTGACCGACGAGCCCGTCGACGGTGACATACCAGACGTGCCCGAGGTACCCGAGTCGGACATCGGCTTTCTGCTGGACGTCCTGGGCTCCGCCCTCCACACACCGGTGAGGCGCCACGACGTCGTGGGCGCCTTCGCGGGACTGCGCCCCCTGCTGGACACCGTGCCGACACGGCCGGCGGACACCACTCGTACCTCCGACATCTCGCGCCGGCACGCCGTCCTCACCTCCGGCGAAGGGGTGGTCACCGTCGTCGGAGGGAAACTCACCACCTATCGGCGCATGGCACAGGACGCCGTCGACGCGGCGGTCGAGGCCCGCGGCCTGCGCGCCGGTGGCTCGACCACCGCGTCCCTGCCCCTGGTCGGAGCCGCCGCCCCGCACCGGCTGGGCGCGCTCGCGGCACCCGGCCACCTGGTCCGCCGCTACGGCACCGAGGCTCCCGCCGTGCACGCTCTGGGCACCCGCGATCCCCACCTGAACGAGCCCGTGGTGCCGGGGAACCCCGTCACACGTGGAGCCCTGCTGTGGGCCGCCCTGCACGAGGGCGCCCTGGACGAGGCCGATCTCCTGGACCGGCGTACCCGCATCGGGCTCGTGCCGCAGGACCGGGCGGCGGCCGTGGCGGCGGCCCGGGAGGCACTCGACGCGGCCGCCGCTCAGCCTGCTTGAAACGCCCCAGCGGACGGCGCGGAGCGGCACAAAGGCGCCGCGCCGCCGTCGGGCGGAGCCGTCCTGGCCCGGGGCTCGGGGCCGAGCCGTTCGTGATGGCGCGCAGGGGAGGAGGCCGCCCCGACGCCCCGCAGGATCGAGACCGGTTGTCCATGACACGATCCTGGACCCCGCCCGCTCCGTCGTCTTCGACTGGCACAGCCGCAAGACCGACAGCGGCCTGCGCACCGCGGCCGTTACGCTGATCTCTTGCGCCTACTGCATGGGCTGGTGGATCGCCGGGACCCTGCTCGCCACCTGGCCCCTCACCACCGGCCAGTCAGACGTCGCCCCCTCCTGATCCACGGCGTCGAGTGGTTCGCCGTCGCCGGTGCCGCCGTCCTCCTCAACCGCGTCGACGACACCCTTGGCGAGGTGGGCAAGTGACGACCGGCTCACTGACCGTCTCGGCCTCCCGATACATCGACCAGAAGGCCCGCTCTGTCAAGGCTGCCACTGACCAGGGATGGCAGACTCGGGCCTGGCAGCTGTACCACGCCGTCCCCGAGGTCCGCTTCGCCGCGACCTACCTCGCCAACGGGATGGCCGGCGCCACCTTGTACGCGGGCCGCCGCGCCGACGACGGCACGATCGAGCCAGTCCCCCCCCCAACCACCGCGCCTCGGAGATCGTCCAGCAGATCGCGGGCGGCCCCGACGGGCAGGCCAAGATGCTCGGCGCCTTCGGCAAGCACCTGACCGTGGCCGGCGAAGGCTGGATCGTCATCCGGCCCAACGCCGACATCCTCAGCCCCGACGCCCCCGAAGACGGACACGACTGGCGCGTGCTGTCCACCCGCGAGGTAAGCCAGAAGTCCGGCAAGCTCACCGCGGAGATCGACGGCAAAGACGTCGAGATCCCGCCCGGATGTCCGCGACGCTGCACGCGCGGTCCTGGAACTGCCGACGAGGTCCCTCTGACCCGCCCTGAGGCGCCGACTATTTCCCGACTGCCGACAGGGAACGGCCTTTGGCGGCGCCGAGGTCGAGCCCGGTTTTGGCGATGAGACCCTCGAGGAGGCGGGGGCGGTATTGCATCTGTTTCAGCCGCGTCTTCACCCTGGGCAAGCTCCGCTACGTCGTGGAGCAGACCTTCGCCCTGCTCCACCAGTTCAAACGCCTTGCTGTGCGCTGGGAGAGGCGTCTTGAACTCCACGACGCTTTCATCTCACTGGCCTGCAGCCTCATCTGCTGGAGGCGCCTCAAGAAGGCCGCATCATGATCCATCGGGGAGGGCCGGAAAGGCCGTGGGCCATGGCTACTCGACTTTCGCTGTTTTCGCAGACCTCCGTTGAGGCCGCAGGTCAGGTTGAGTTGGCGAAGTCGGCTGTGGCGGTGGGGAGATGGGAGAAGAATCGGCGGGGCGCTGTCAGGTTGATTGGCGGTCTGTCACCCTGCTACGAACGCCACCCCCGCAACTACCTGGCCTTTTCGGCCTCGCCCCGCGGTCTGCTGCTACAAGCGATACATTCGACTCACCACATAGGACATCTTCTTAGTCGGATACGGACGCTGTGCTGTGTTCAAGGCGGCCGGACGACACGGCGCGGGTGCCCCGAGCGAAGCGCGCCTGGATTGGCCGTTCGTACCGTCGATGGACCAGCAGAGCCACCACCTGCGCCGCCACCATCAGCCCCGCTGCAAACAGGACGCCGTTCAGCACGGCGAACCGGTGATTGACGCCGACGGCCTGCCGGGCGGACATCAACAAGGGAAAGTGAACGATGTAAAGGGCATACGAAGCCTCCCCCAGCGTGACCACGGCCGGCCGGGCGAGCAAACGGCTCCGGCCTTGGATGTCTCGCACGGCCAGCCCGGCAATGATCAAGGAGAAAGGCACGCCATAGCTGGCCCCGAGGCAATACGTCAGAGGAACGAATGGAGTTGCGGCGAGTACCGTCGCCAAGACTCCGATACGGATCGGCGCGTTCAACCGTGGCCAGGACCCCTCCTGGACGAGGCGCGCGGTGACGATTCCGAGCATGAACTCCGTCAATCGTACGGGCGGGAAGACGTAGGCGAACCAGAGCGCGTTCAGACCGAGCGGCCAGCCCGGGAGCGCTCGCCCACCGAGCGCCATCGCCAGTGCGGGGAACGTGAGGATCGCGCAGGAAAGGGCCAGCCACGCGCAACGCAGCCCGGTCCGGGTCAACCTGCGGGCAGCAGGAATCAGCACCGGGAAAAGCAGGTAGAAGAAAGCCTCGCAACAAACAGACCAAGACGGGTCGTTGAAGCCATTGAATACTTCCGGAGCAGGCACCCAGACCTTCACCAGGAACAGCTCTGCAGCCCCGCCCAGCACGGTTGCGCTGCCGCCGACCGCCATGGGGCTAGGGGCGGTCGTGACCACAAAGAAGAGCGCACCCAGAACCCAGCCCAACGCGTGGTTGGGGTAAATCTTTCCAAAGCGGCGTCGCCAGAAGGCTCGGGCACGATCCCCCGGCCGGTACGACCAGGCAAGTACGAAGCCGGAGAGGACAAAGAACCCGGATACCGCGGAGGTGGCAAGCGGCGCCGCTGGGACGGAAAGCACAGCCTGCAGTTTTTCGCTGAAGATTGCCGAACCCGACAAGGCATGGGCCATCAGGACACAGGCCGCCAGGAGGAAGCGCAACCCGGTCAGTGACGGAAGTCTTTCCGAGCCGGCAGGAGACAGCATGCGACCGTGTCTCCTTCGCTCCGGGGAACAATTTGATACCCAGTGAGCTCTCGCTCCCGGAGAGAGGTGTTCGAAGTCTCAACCCACCGGCGCTGGAGCTACCCGGTTGGTTCCCTATCCTGCCGCACTCGACCTGCCTCACGCCCTGGTCGAGTGGGTCACGATGCTCATCGTCACCCGCGAGGGTGAACCGCCGCCGCAAGCTCCCGCCGCACCAGCGTGCCCTGTTCGGCCTGGTGTACCTACGCCGCGGGTCGGTGACTGCGGTGCCCGGTAGCCCTGCCTGTGCTACACGATCACCGTCGTCTGGTACACGCTGCTCGGCCACCATCCCGACGACGCAGCCGAGACCCGCCGGCGCTCGCCCTGGTACACCACCAAGACCGAGCCGTCCTTCGCTGACATGACCGCCAAGCTCCGCCGCGTCATCATCGCCGCCCGGTTTTCCGCGGTCGATCCAGCTCAGCCCACCCCCGACGAAATCCGCGCCGTCCAGCACGCCTGGGCCACAGCCAGCGCCAACACCACCCCATGACCTACGAAAACAGCGAAAGTCGAGTGGCTATGCCGAGGCAAGAAAGTCCCGAACCGCGTCCGCGAAACCGACTGGGTCGTTGGCGTACAAGAAGTGGTCCGTCCCCAGTTCGACGAGACGGGTGCCCGGCCGCCGAGCGGTCATCTGTGCTGCCTGCTCCGCCGACAGCACACCGCCTTTGGCGCCGCGTATCAGCAGTGCTGGGCAGGCGGAGCCGGTCCAGTCTGCCCAGTGGTCGCCGTGGACCTGGTCCTCGGATTCGTAGATGTCCTTGGGGTGGAAGTGCAGGCCCCAAGTTCCGTCCGGCCGCTCGCGAACGGCGGATTCGAGGAAGGGGGCGAACGGTCCCAGCTGCGCCACGAATGTCTCCCGGCTGGGGCAGTTGCCCTCCGGAAGGTTCAGCACGAACGCCAGGGGGTTGCTGCCGTCCAGGCCGAGCTCGGCACAGCCCTCCCCGTTGACCAGCGCGGTCACTCGCTCGGGGCGGCGGGCGGCGAACTGGTAGGCATTGATCGCGCCGAGCGAGTGGCCGAGGAGAGCCGCGCGGTCCAGTCCCAGGTGGTCCATGAGGGCTTCCAGGTCGGCGAGGTAGCCCTCCCGGCTGTAGTCGGCCGCCCGGTCGGAGTTGCCGTGGCCGCGCTGATCGGGCGCTATGACCCGCCAGTCCGGGGCGAGGCGGGCGGCGAGATCGGCATACGACATGCCCTCGGACATGTGTCCGTGCAGGGCGAGCAGCGGGCGGCCCGGTCCGCCGAAGTCCACATAGGACAGGGTGCGGCCGTCGATGGTGAGCGCGGAACGCTTGGCGTTGTCGGTGTTCATGGGTTCACCGTAGACGACATTTATACGCATGTACAAGACGTTCGTGTAAGACGTCTGTATGAATTTCGGGGCAGTGTAGTCGGCCAACCCGACTGGTCGCTGGCATGCGTGAACGGCTCCAGGTTCGCGCGGAACGGGAGCGCCACGACCGGCCTGTCATCGTTTGACTGGTGGAGAGGGGCGGCAAGCGCCTCCTGGTCTGCGATGCCGCCGGACACTGCCAGTGGCCTCTCGGAAGGGCGTCCTGAATATCAAGGGCCTGGACGGGCTACGCCACGTCGTCGAGTAGAGCGTCGGCCTGCTTCACGAGTTCAACCGCCTGGCCGTCTGCTGAGAGAAGCGCATTGAACTCCACGAAGTCTCGCTCTCGTTGAGCTGCAACCTCATCTGCTGGAGGTGCCTCAAGAAGGCCTGCTCATGATCGTGTTACGAGCTCTTTGGGCTGGCCGCCGTCGACCAGGTGCTCGGCGGGCAGCAGTCCGCGACGGGCCAGGCGGGTGGGGGTGCCGGGCAGGGCCTGGGCGTCGTTCGTGGCGGCCGAGGTGGTGGCCACGTCCGTGATCACGTTGACGTTGCCGGAGGCGCACGTCTCGATGACATGCGCGGCGAACCCCTTCCAGCTGATGATGTGCCCATGGCGGACATAGCGCGCCGTGGTGTCGTAGGGAGAGAGGATCGCCGAGGAGGAGGGCGGTAGTCCGCCGTCGTCGGCAGTGCGCCAGCGCAGGCGGCCTGCCGCGTCGCGGTAGTAGTTCTGCACGACGATCTGCCGCAGGGCCTCGGCCTGCGGGCCGGGCCGGTAGCCCAATCCCTGCCGGTGGAGGTGTTCTCACAGTCGGCATGCGTCGTCGCCGGCGGCGAGGATCCTGGTCTTGGGGCGGGTGGGGTTCTTGCCCAGCGGACCGGACGGCCGTAGCGGCGCCCCCAGTCCTCGTCGACCAGGCCGGTCAGCAAGTGATCAGCGGTGCGGGCCACTTCCTCTAGGACAGCGCGGACGGCCTCGGTGACCAGTTCCAGCCGGGTCAGATCACGCACCGCGGCCAGGACGTGGGTGGAGTCGGTGCGCTGCGTGGTGCGCTCGCGCACGAGGCCGGCTTCCTTCAGGCGGGCGAGCGCCAGATCGAGAAGTCGGTCGGCGCGGTCGTCCTGGGCGAGGCGCTCGCGGAAGTCGGCCAGGACGCTGTGGTGGAAGCTGGGATCGTCCAGCTCCAGGGCCATGGCGTACTTGAAATCGATGCGGCAGCGCACCGCCTCGGCCGCCTGCCGGTCCGACAGACCGAGCAGGAACTGCAGTACACACACGGTGGCCAGTTGGGCCGGCGAGATGCCGGGGCGTCCGTCGCGCGGGTACCAGCCAGCGAAATCCCTATCACACCACAGTCCGTCGAGGTGGTCTCTCACCCACATCGCCGTCGTACCGTCCGGGTTACTCGCCCGCGCGATCTGCGCGGTCAGAAACGGGACTTGCTCACCGGAACGGGGACGGAGCGACAACGGACACCTCGGCAACTGCATCGGCCTGCGAAACAGCATCGAGCATGCCCGCTGATCATGCCGGCGCACCGGGAAAATCCAAGATCTCCGACAGAGTCAAGCTAGCCGGGTACCACCCGGCGCGGATGCCTTTCGGTCGGACGAGTGACAGACTGAAGGGCGAGTTGGCCGTCTGCGCCAGAGGACCTGGGGCCTGTCCTGGCCGTCCACTCCTTTTTGCATCCCAGCTGCGATCGATCCGTTTGCTGACCAGATGGGAACTGTTCATGACTTCTGCAGCGCCGTACCCCCCGGACCAAACCGCTCTTCTGATCGTTGACCCATACAACGACTTCCTTTCCGAAGGCGGCAAGCTTTGGCCCCGAGCAAAGGAAGTGGCGGAAGGCGTCTGCCTGCTCGACCACATGCGCACCATGCTCGCCACGGCCCGCAGCCGGGGCTTTCGCGTCTTCATCGTGCCCCACCACCAGACGACGCCGAACGACTACATCACGTGGGACCACCTGTCTCCGACCCAACAGCGCATCGTGACCCAGCAGACCTTTGCCGAGGGCAGCTGGGGGGCCGAGTGGCACCCCGACTTCCACCCCCGCGAGGACGAGCTCGTCATGCGCCAGCACTGGGCCTCGAGCGGCTTCGCGAACACAGACCTCGACTTCATGCTCAAGCAGCACCACATCCGGAAGATCCTGCTGATCGGTATGCGGGCCAACACCTGTGTGGACACCACCGCACGCTTCGGTCAGGAGCTGGGCTACCACGTGACCCTCATCCGCGACGCCATCGCCTCCTTCAGCTGGGAGGAGATGACAGCGACATTCGAGCTCAACGCGCCCCTGTACGCCCATGCCATCCTCGCAACAGATGAGTTCGTCGACATCGTGAACGGCCGGGCCGGAAAGGGGTCCCCGTAGTACCAAATCCCCGGCATCCGGGTTTGGCCGGCCGGGCGCTGGGCTGGTCGGCCCCAGCGGCTCGCCTACGGATCCTGTGCATCCCCGGCGCGCAGGAGCGCAGCGCGAAAGTCTCAACCGCGAGACGCGGGACCGCCATTGGTGTGGAGGGGTGAGCGCCGGGGCGGGAGCACAACAGGAGAACGAGGGCCCGGAAGAAGCGGAGGCGATCATACGGGGCGAGCGGAGGTACGTACGGAAGCCGCGTTCTGAGGGTGGTGACCCCTGTGAATGGGACCGATGGAGGAGCCGGTGGAGCGCGCGGCGGCCTGGCCGGGCAGGCGGTCGTGGTGGTGGGAGGCAGCGAGGGCATCGGTCTGGAGACCGCGCGACAGGTGCGTGCGGCCGACGGCGAGCTGGTGCTCGTGGCGCGCGACACCGAACGCCTGAAGCGGGCGGCGGACGAACTGAACCCGCTGAGCACGGCTGCCGGGTTCGTGGACACACCGCTGTCGGCCTCCCTTCTCGGTGACCAACTGGAGGCAGACGCGAGGAGTTGAGGAAGACGCTGCCCATTGGCCGAGTGGTCGGACCGGCGGATGTTGCCGCCCTCGCGCTGCACATCATGGCCAACGGCGCCCTCACCGGCGCCACGTACGACATCGACGGAGGCCAGCAGCTCGTCGCACACTGACCGCCCACTGCCCTCGGCCCAGGCCTCAGTCGGCTGTCGAGCGCGCGGGCTCCCGCAGGCAGCACCCCTTCGTCCGGCGCCTTTCGCGATCAGCCGCCGGCGAAGTGGGCGAGCGTCCACATGCGGCCTGATCGAACGCGTGTCTACGCTGGAACACGACACAGCCCGTTCGACAGGGTCAGGAAGCTGCCGGGCCGGGCGTGAGACGAGGTGCTCGCAACGCGTTTCGAGTGCCGTGGGATGAGTCCTCCAGGCCCGGCGCCACCGCGGATCCGGCCGTCGCCGGTATCCCCTCCGAGACGGGAGGCGCAAGCCATGGACATGAAACTCGAGGTCGTCGTGGTGCCGGTGTCCGACGTCGACCGGGCCAAGGACTTCTACACGGCGCTGGGCTGGATCGGACCACCGGACGGCAACCGCATACGGCCACGCCGCGCCCGAAAGGCGCTGTCGAGGACCTGGACTTTACCGACGGCCGCTGCCGGGAGAAGCACGGCCGCAACAAACGCTTCCGCCGTCTGATCTCCCGCTTCCCCACCGCGAAGCTGAGGGCGCGGCTGGTGGCGATGGCCGCCGAGCAGGACATCGCCATCGTCGCGGTCGACCCGGCCTACACCTCCCGGTGGGGCGCCCAGCACTGGCAGCAACCCCTCACCAGCCCCGACCGACAGGTTTCCCGGCACGATGCGGCGAGCATCGCGATCGGGCGACGCGCCCTCGGACACCCGATCCGGCGACGGACGGCACCGCCCCCACACGACCAGAGCGATCGTGCGGGGCATCGGACCGCCCAGGCCCGACCGGGCGCCCCGGGGCGTGAGGAACCCCGCCCCCGCATCCCCGGACCACGCACCAGATGCGTGCCGCCCGGCAGCGGAGCGAACGCGGGTGACCAGCGTGCCCAACACCGTTCGGAGCACGCGACTGAGCAACAGCAGTCCTGGATGCAGGACTCGCTCCCGCTCAGTCCCTAGGAACGGTCTGGCAACTGGGCAGCACCGTTGCGATCTGGTCCAGCCAGAAGGTGACCTACCCGTCGTCGTCTAGGCCGGCCCGGTGCTTGAGCAGCCGCTGTGCCACCGGGGCCCAAGACGGCGTGCCGCTTTTTCTTCCGCGCGGCACTCGGAGGCGGCCCGAGTAGCCGCCTGGCGTTCGGCCTCACAGACGGCTTCGGGGCGCGGGGCCGGGTTCTTGACGGACACAGCCCCGCTAATCCGACGGAGCGTCAGCCCGCCCAGACCTCGGCCTCGTCGGCCGGGACGGTGGTGGCCAGGCCCAGTTCCTTGCGGGCGGCGACCGACTTGTTCGGGTCGATGTCGGTGAACGCCGGGTCGTAGGCGATGTAGAACGCGTCGGCGTCGGCGGCGTTCGCGGCCTTCTTCCAGTTCCTGGCCGCCTTCGTCAGCGTCGCGCGGAGCTTGCCGACCTCGGTGCCCTCGATGCCGTCCAGGCCCTTGACGTGTGTGTCGAGGGCGGCCGCGACGGCCTTGGCCTGCGCCTTGTAGCCGGCGAGGTCGTCCTCGACGGTGTCCTTCTCGGGCTGGTTCGCCCACAGGGCCTCGTAGACTGCGTTCGAACCCGTGAGGTAGGTGGTCTGTTCGGGCTTGAGGGACTTCGCGGTGTCCAGCGAGCCGCTGAACGTGCCCTTGTCCGCGGTGTAGGTGCAGCTCACCGCGCGGTCACCCGTCGCCCAGCTCTCCTTGGTCGGGGTGTAGTAGAAGAGGGCGACGCCCTTGGGGAGCGCCCAGGTGTCCGGGGCGTACTTCTGTGCCTCGACCGGGCAGCGGTTGTCCGCGATCGTCGAGACCCCGTCGTCGCCGGGGTACTCCTTGCCCTTGTCGATCGCGAACTCGCCGACGACCTGGCCCTCGTGCGCCTCGTCGCAGGGCACGATCTCGACGGCGTACGCTGCCCCCTCGGCCTTGCCGTTCGGGTTGTAGCAGTCGCCGATGTCCAGCGAGAACACCGAGCGCTGGCGAGCCACCTTCTTCGCGCTGTCCTTGGCGCTGCCGACGGCGTCGGAGACGTCCGAGCAGCCCACCGCGCCGATCGCGAGCAGGGCGGCAACGGCGGATATACCGCGAAGGGAACGATACGGGGTACGGATTGCCATGACGTGTACATCCTATTACGTGATCTTTATGAGGGTCGCGCGCATCGTATGTCATTCCTGTGGACCGGTTGTGCGAAGGCCCTCACCTCATCGCGGCGTTTCTGACTCGCGACGGGCCGCGAGGGTTGTATCCGTGCTGTTCGCAGGTGGGAGTCGGGAGGGCCCTGTGACACTTCTGTGGAGCCGGGCGCTGTTGAGCGTGGAGGGATGTGCGCAAGGGCGGGCGTACCGCGAGGTACGGATTTGCCACGAACCGGTCACACGTCTTGTCGGCCAGATGCCCGCAGATTCGGAGCGTGCATCTGTACGTAAGCGTCGAGGCCGCTGCCCTGCACGTATACCTTCGAGCGGGCTTGCTGAAACTGGAGCTGGTTGAGCTGGGCGGCGAGGGACACAAAGGTACTGGGGTCGGCAACTCCACCCGGACCGACTCCGGGCCCCGGCCGGGAGCCCACTTTCCCGCGAACTCCTGTGATCCCGAAGGTGGTTCACCCGCGGACAGTGGTGCATCAATCGGCCTGCTTGGCGAGCCGCTGGTGCGCGGCCTGACGCGAGACTCCGAGGGTACGACCGACAGCGTCACAACTCGCACCGCCCCTGTGGCGAACCGCACGGCGGGAGGCATCTGGTCGATGACCTGCCGCTCCATGGCCGCAAGAGCGGCCAGTGCGGCCAGGGGGTCGTGCAGGCCGGTGGCCGCGACCTGCTGCCGTATGGCAGCGTGCCCCGTCGCCGGCTCCGAAAGCCCCGGGGCGTCAGTCGAAGCAGCCGGTCTCCGCCCCGTCCGTCTCGGAGCCGACCTCCATCTCGAATCCGGAGCCCGAGTCGAACTCCGGCCCGGCCTCGTAGTCGCGCTCGAACTTCAGCTGGCGGGCGTTGGTGAACTGCACGGTCAGCAGGAGGGCGTCGCCGTCCCCGCCTTTGGTGAAGCACAGTCCCGCCGTTGTTTCGGGGGAGCTCAGGCCTGGAGGGGCGGACTGCAGGCGCCAGCCGTCCGCCTTGGCGGTGGTGCGGTAGAAGTCCACGACCTTCTGTCGGGAGCCGGGGAAGGCGTAGATGCGTTCGACGTACAGCCAGGCGTCGCCGCTGTCGTCGAGGCATCCCGCGTGCACCGAGGCCAGGTCCTTCGGGACGGTCGCCCCCTCCGGGACGGATTCCAGGATCGGCTGGGAGCGTAGCTCCTTCACGCGTGTCGCCGTGTCGTCACAGGTGTTGAACGGGGAGAGCGCGGAGCAGCCGGTCAGGCTGGCAGCGAGCAGGGCGGTGGTCAGGAGCAGTGCGCCGGGCAGGACGAGCGGCCGGGTGGGGTGTGTCCGGGGCGGCATGGGGTCTCCCCGCGAGATCACCGAAGAGACGGGGCTCACCGCCGCCGTCGACCGCTACGCAGGCCACTTCGACTACACCAACTCCCGCGGCCGCACCAGCCGGCAGTTCGTCTTCACCTGGACCCCCGAGAAGCCGGGCCCGATCATCCTGTCCGAGCACGATCGCTACCAGTGGGTGCGCACCCTCGACGAGCTCCCGCCGACCACCCCGGAGCTCCGGTCCTTCCTGGAGTAGCAGTGGCCGTGACGGCAACGCCTGGGCCTGCGGCGGACTCCGGCTGGCGGCCTTGCGTGAGGACCCAGGCCGCACGACGTGCCGCGTCTCCCGCCCCAGGGGAACGCCGGTGATCCGCACACCAGAGGAGTTCGCGCGGGCGACCATCGCACGCGAAGGCGACAACGGCGCGGAGTGGCTTGCCGATCTTCCCGCCAGAGTGCAGGAGTCGGCGGAGCGATGGTTCTGCGCTCCGGACGGTGAGGTGATGTACGGAGGCGTCGGGATCGTCGTCCCCGTGCTGCGCAAGGCGAGCGAGCCCGCCGTGCTGAAGGTGTCCTTCCCGCACCCCGAGAACCGGTTCGAGCCGGACGCGCTCGCGTCCTGGGCCGGGCACGGAGCGGTCCTGCTGCACGAGCGTGACGACGACCGGTTCGCGATGCTGCTGGAGCGAGCGCACTGCACGACGTTGGCCCAGGCCGCATCGGGTGAGGAGGTGGCGGCGATCGCAGGGGGCATCAGCCGCCGCCTGGCCGTCCCCGCGCCCGCTGGTCTTCCCCGCCTTCAAGAGTTGGCCGGTGCGTGGGAGGAGCAACTACTCGAGGACGCACGGGAGTTCCCGCAGGCGCTGCCGTCCCATCTGGTGCGCGCCGCGATCACCACGGTGCGCGAACTCGGCTACCGCCAGCCGGACACCCCCATCCACGGCGACCTGAATGCGCGGAACATCCTGACAGCCACCCGCGAGCCCTGGCTGGCGGTAGATCCGAAAGGCGGGGTCGGGGATCCCGCCTACGACTGCGGCACGCTGATCAAGTCCCGCTCTGTGGTGCTCGTCGAAGAAGGCGACCTACGTAGGTCGATCCGCCGCACACTCGACGTCTTCACCGGGGCCGCCGGGCTCGACCGTGAGCGCGCGCGGCGCTGGGCGCAGCTGGGCGCGGTCCAGTCCGCGTTCGGGGGCGGCTGGGGGTCGGCTCGGGCCAGACTGGCTCTGACGTCGTTCGGCGGACCCTCGATATTGGCCACTTGGCCCCACCTGATCGAAGAGTGGCCCGTGACGTCTCGAAGCGGCCCCACTGCCGCTCGCCTGCGGGAACGACTATGCGGTGGGGCCGCCGCAGAGCGTCATCGAACGCCTGCCGGCGCCGGCGATGGCCAATTCGATGGGGCCGGTTGCCGATGTCGAAGCCAGGCCAGACCTGCTGGCGGCGGCTGGAGCGGTGGCTGCCGCGGCCGTGCGAGCCATCATCGGGGCCCCGGTCACGGAAACGCCGTGACCGGGGCCCCGCGATCAGCTGCCGCGGAAGGTGTCGACCGCCGCTAGTTCCGGTACCGGAACACGATCCGGCCGCGCGTCAGGTCGTACGGCGGGAGCTCCACCAGCACCCGGTCTTCCAGCATGATCTTGATGTAGTTCTTGCGGATCTTCCCGCTGATGTGCGCGAGCACTTGGTGGCCGTTCTCGAGCTCCACGGTGAACATGGCGCTGCGCAGGCACTCGACGACCTTGCCCTCGACTTCGATGACGTTCTTGTTCTTCGTCATCGCACCAGCTCCAGGTTGCTGCTCATCGGCCGGGCGCCGATGCCCTCGAACAGCGCCGAGGCTGCTTGGTTGGACTCGTGGACTTCGGTCCAAGCCGCGGCGAACCCGGAGCGGTGCAGCGTCCCCAGCGCGTGGGCCAGCAGCGCCCGCGCGATGCCGCGGCGCTGCTCGCCGGCCCGGACCGCGACCAGCCCGATGCGCGGCCGGTTCACCGGCACCACCCGGATCAGACCCAGGTAGCCCTCAGGCGCCGCGGCCACCGCGTACTTCGACGGGTCGACGATGGTGTCGCCTTCGGGGCGGGGAATTACCTCCGCGGGCATCGACTGCCACCCGACGGTCGCCTCGACTTCGTCACGGATCGCGCGGTCCACAGCCCGCAGCAGACTCTCGTCCGCCTGACCGGCGGGCACGATCGTCACGCCCGAAGGCGGCAGGACTTCTTCGAGCCCTGTGACCCGCGGGTCGGTCGGCACGACGTGCTCCCACTCGCGGCGCCGGATCGTGAAACCGGCCCGCCGCCAGCCGGCCGTCAGCTCGCCGTCGGCTTCGTCGACCACCGTGTACAGCGGCGCCGGCAGTTCCGCCAGCATCGCCTCGGCGAGCCGGTCGAAGGCGGCGTCGTGCCAGGCGTCGATGCTGACGAACAAGCGTCCGTCGGGCCGATGCTCCGCATGCCCGCGGCCGACCACCAGGTCGTCATCCAGTGCATGCCATTGCCTGTCCGCGACGCGCGTGATCATCACCGCGTTCTCGCTCAGGCCAGATGTGAAAGGCTTCGTGTTCATCGGAGTCTCCTTCCAGGAGTGCCTCGATCTCAGGCGCTCCTGGCGACACCGAACGTCAGCCGCCGGACCGTGACGGGTTGGGGGAGCACCCATGGGTAACTGTGTTCACGGGGCTCACCTCCATACGACGACTTCACGGTCCACCGCGAAAGTAGCAGCGGGGCGCTGCCTCGCTCAAATCTTTTCCCATGAGCTCGTAACGCGATCATGATCCGGTTTTCTTGAGGCGTCTCCAGCAGATGAGGCTGCAAATCAACGAGAGGAAGGAGCCGTGGAGTTCGATACGTCGTTCCCAGCGGACCGCGAGGGGTTTGAACTGGTGGAGCAGGGCGAAGGTCTGCTCGATGATGTAGCGGAGCTTGCCCAGACCCTTGATGTTCGGGGAGCCCTTGCGGGAGATCACCGCCTGGATGCGGCGGCGTCGCAGCTCACCGCGCACATCCTTCGAGTCGAACGCCTTGTCGCCCAGGAGGCACTCCGGCCGCCGTCGGGGCCGGCCGGGTCGTCCGGCGACGGGCGGGATGCCGTCGACAAGGTCGAGGGTCTGGGTGGTGTCGTTGACGTTGGCGGCGGTCGTGATGACGTGCAGCGGGTGCCCTCGCCGTCGCAGATCAGGTGGTGCTTGCTGCCCGCCTTCCGCCGGTCGACCGGCGACGGACCGGTCACGGCTCCCCCTTCTTCGTGCGCACGTGGGAGCCGTCCACGCACGCGCGGGCCCAGTCGAGCTTGCCAGCCGCGTTGAGCTCGGCGAGCAGGATCCGGTGCAACCGCTCGAAGACTCCGGCCCGCTGCCAGTTGTCCAGGCGCCGCCAGCAGGTCTGCCCGGACCCGAACCCCAGCTCCATCGGGAGGAGTTTCCAGGCGATGTCTTGGTGCAGGACGTACGGGATGCCCTGCAGACAGAGCCGATCATCCACTGGCCTAGGCCCCGGCGACCGCTTCGGCCAGGGCGGCAGCAGCGGTTCGATCAGCGCCCACAAGTCATCGTCCACGATCCACGGCCGAGTCGTCACACCCGCCGAACGATCAGATCGTCACAACGGTCACGCCCGACCGGGGCACCTCAGCAAGACCCGTGTCGTAGTTGCCGACCTTGGTCTGATCGTGCCAGAACATCGGCAGGCCGCCGTAGCGGCCGATGTAGCCCCAGCGCACTTTGAGAACCTCATTCACGCGTCGGTCGGTGACGACGATGGTCTCCCAGACGTCGCGCATCCCCTGGTCGTCGGGGTCGTGCTTCTCCACGAGCTGGGCGAGGTTGATCTCGTCGGCCAGGACGCGGGCAACCTCGTCGGGGAAGGGGCGGCGGGCCCGGAGCGGTTCGCCTCCGGCGAAGGGCATGCCGATGATGAACTCCCGGGCCAGTCCAAGGCGTTCGGCCGCCCGTCCCGACGTTGTCAGGGCTGCTTACCGCTCGGCTCAGCATCCCCCGAGCCGAACTGACCCCAGCTTCAACCGAATTGCTGCGACAACCCGGCGGTGAAGGTCTCTCACCTCACTCGATTCCATAGCGCCTAGTGGCGCACCCACCCGGTACGACAAGACCCCCGAGAGCTACCTCGCCGGCCTCCACCTGCGCGCCTCGATGATCTGGCTCAAAGACCTCACCCAGGCTGTCTCTTGATCACTAACCGATCCATGTCTAGAGCGCCGAGATGGAGGCCGGTGCGCGTTCGGCGCGGCTCAGTGCGCGCAGGACATTAGTCGCGCCATGCCGTCGCAGTGCGATCCGCGACAGCAGGTCCACGACTGTCTCAACGGCCAGGGCCGGGAACTCAGGTGTGGGCAGCCCGACGCTGCACGCGAGGTCATCGCAGTGAACGATGAGCTCCAGGGTCCGGCTGGTGATGAAGTCGTCGAGGCTGATCGAGAACGGTCCCCAGGTCGGGCGGCGGACGAGGCGATCCGGTGCGGCGGGCAAGGTGCCGCGCAGTTCGTCGACGCACGTGGCGACCCGCGCGGCCAGTGCGGCGGGACCGTCGACTGACTCGTCCTCGCCGCCGGATCGGATGCCTTGATTGAACGGCGTGTCGAGGTCCGAGCCGATCCAACTCACTTGCCTGTAGTACTCGTGGATTGAGATGGCGGGCTCAGAAGGTACTGGCTCAGCCAGCACCGTGGGAATGAAGAAGACCTGCCCGGCCAGGTGGCCCGCCAGCCCGCGGACGCTGAGCTTCGCCAGGGCTGAGGGCTGGTGCCAGCCGCCTGCGACCGCCGGCTCTGCCAGCAGCCTCCCCGCTGATTCCGCCACGCTCAGGTAGAGTTCCCTGGCCTGTGTCACCTTCTCGTCCCCCCTGTCGCCGACGATTGCCTCACCGGTCAACATCGCGAGCAGGTGAAGCATTCCCGGACACAACTCGCTTGGGCACGTGTCATTTTGGGCCCGCCCATGGAAGATCATCCGTCCTCAGTGGGACCAGCTCGCGGCTCTCACCTGGGACTGGACAGGGACAGCCTCGTAGATCTTGACGGGGTGGCGGTCAGAACGGCGGGTCTTCGCTGTACCCCTCGGTGGAGATCGAAGGTGCGCCCCAGGATGCGATCCAGCGGAACCCGTGTTCGAGCAGCGGCGTCAGTGTCCCGCGGTGGAGCGCGGCAAAGGTCACGACCGCCTCGTTCTCGTCGCTGCTGACCGCCGCGAGCAATCCCGGGGCCACAAAGAACTTCTCGGCCTCGTAGGCCGGCAGGAACGGACTGAGGGGTACGGGGCGCAGCATGCTCCACAACGGGTCAAGGCGCTGGGTTGGCATGCAGTAGGTGCGTGCCTGGTAGGGGGCGGCATTCATGGCTCCGTAGAGGGTGAACTGTAGGAGGAAGCGGCTCAGCGGTTCCTCTTCGAGGGTCGTCTCCGGGTTCGCTAGATAGGGGTCTTCGGTGTGCCACACGCGGGGATCGGCTTCGCTCGTGCCCTCCGGTGGCCACGGGATGGACCAGTCCATGGAGCCACTGTGCCAAACGGCGAAGACCAGCCGGTCGCCGAGCGGTCCGGAGGCACGCTCGGGCTGCTTCAGCACCGGGTCGGGGAATCTGAGCAGCGCCGGGCGGAGACGGGCCAGACGGTGGAAGGCGGCCAACGACGGCGGCAGATCACCCGGTTCGGCCGCCGTGCTCTCTTCGGCCGGCTCCGTCTCCTCGGCGGGGAACCAGCCGAGGGCGAACGACTCCAGGGCCCGAATAGGATCCGATTCCACGTGGTCGCTGGGCGTGGCGGTCCTCGGCACGGTGATCGGCGCGGCGCCCTCGGTCGGCGACGGGACGCGGCTCGCCCTCGTGGTGGCCGGGGTCATGCTGCTCGTCGGCGCGGGCGTGGTCGCCAGTTTCATCGGGCGGTCTCCGCGACAGCCGGGCACGGCCACCGCGAAGTGAGGCCCTGGCGCTCTCAGCCCGGGGGCCGGAGCGAGTCGAGAGCCGCATCGACGGTGCGGCTCAGGGAACGTGCGTCGCCGCCCGCCCGCGACCGCACGTTCACCCCGTACGCGAGCAGCGAGAGCAGCTCAGCCGCCGAGGCTGGATCGACAGCAGCTGCCAACTGCCCGTCCTTTCTTGCCGTTTCGAGCGTGGAGCGCAGCGCGTCGCACAGCCCCTGGTGGTGCCGGTCGAGGACGGCCCGCACCTCCAGGTCGTCGCTCTCCGCGCCCGCGTGCGCGTTGGACACCAGGCAGCCCCAGCGCGCGTGCTCTCCTGACGTACGCGCGCTGATCAGGCCGCGGAAGAAGTCCGCGACCGCGGGCAGCCCCCGCCCGTCCTCGGCGAGCTGCCGGAAGACGGGCTGCGATCGAGCCGCCACATAGCGGTTCAGCGCGGCGAGGTAGAGCTGCTGCTTGCCGCCGTATGTGGAGTAAAGGCTGGAGCGGTTGAGCCCCGTGGCGTTCACGATGTCCTGCACGCCGGTGGCCGCCACGCCCTGCTTCCAGAACAGGCGGACCACCATCTCCACGGTCTCGTCCTGTGGGAGGTCGGTCAGCGGCGCCTTGGCGCAGCGCCAGATCAGGAAGCGGTCCGTGCTGGGGCTCAGCGTGTGCACGGCCGCGCGGGCGAACACGGTAGCTTCCAGCGCCTGCGTGATGAGCCGCCCGGGGGAGGCGGCCTCGTCGTCGGTGAGGTTGCGGGTCTCGAAGTACCGGCCGGCGCCCCGCTTGTGCTTCTCCAGTTCGACCCGGTAGATCCGCGGGCCGTTGCTGCCGGCGTCCGGGGCCGCTTGCGGCACCTTCAACCGGTTGATCACCGACAGGTTCCAGCCGTGCTCGGTCAGCAGTAGCACTATCTCCCCGTAGGAGACTTCTCCGAACTAGGGTCTGTCCGACGAGTTGAGCCCCGGACCCGTCGCGCAGCGCCGGGATTCGAAGCGGGCCAGCCGGTCAGGTCCGCTGCCGCTCCCAATCGGCGCCGGTGGCAGGGGGCGTCGCCGGGCGGCGGGTTCAGCTCAGCGTTGCACTGGGGCTGGCGAGTAGATGTGCCCTGCGAACTCAGCGATCTGGTTGTCTGTGAGGTGCAGGGCGAGGTCGGCCTCGCTGATCATGCCGACCATCCGCTTGTTCTCAATCACCGGTAGCCGGCGAATGCGGTGGCTCTCCATCTCATGGAGCACGTCCTCGATGTCGGCGTCCGCGTCGATCCAGCGCGGGGTGCCTTCGATGACGTCGGAAGCCTTGGATTCGGCCGGGTTGCGCCCATCCGCGACGCATTTCATGACGATGTCCCGGTCGGTGATGATCCCGCACAGCCGCTCGTTGTGGGTCTCGTCACCGACGGGCAGTGCGCCCACGTTCAGCTGGCGCATGAGCTGAGCCGCGTGCTGGAGCGTGTCACTCTTGGTGATCCAGTGAGCACCGGGATGCATGATGTCCTTGGCTGTGGTCATGGCCTTCTCCTGATCGCTGTGACTCCAGACGACCTCTTTAGAGTCACCCAAGTGGCGGCAACTCGCAGCCCGAGAGGAGCGGGCCACCGGTCGTGGCAGGTCTTCCGTACGGCGAGACGATGTACATGATCCTCGTCTGGGAGGTCAGCCGTACAGGCGGCCGCGGCGGTCTGCGGCTCACGTGGGAGGAGGAGACCGGCTGGGCGTACGCCAAGCTCGGTCTGACCTGGGCCGGAGAATCGTCGGCAGAGACCGGTGCTTGGTCGAGAATTCGCCTCGCCCGAACGAGCAATAAACGAGCAATAGACGGCAGTCTGTGATCACGTGTCGCCTCCGGCCTGCCACCTGCTTGCCCGCGTCCCAGTCTCGGCTACACGCACCTGAGGCAGGCGCGGCGTCACCCCGGTGGTGACGGTCAGCGGTCGCCGCTCCGGATGCCTGTCGGTGGCCGGGCTGACCGCCTGGCGGCCGGGCTTCCGCACCCGCCTGTGCCACCGCGTGCGCGCCCACGCCGCGGGCAAGGGGGGCGCCGCAGCATGGGCGAGCGGGACTACCTCGGCCTCCTGGACGGCGTCCATCAGCCCCTCGAGGCGCAGGTCGTGCTCGTTTGGGACCGGTTGAGCACCCACGTCTCCCGCGAGATGCGGCGCCTGATCGCCGAGCGTGAGTGGCTGACGGTGTTCCTGCTGCCTGCCTACTCGCCGGACCTGAACCCGGTCGAGGGGTGTGGGCCCACGTCAAGCGCAGCCTGGTCAACCTCGCCGTCGTCGCCCTCGACCGCCTGGAAGCACTCGTACGCAACCGGCCCGCTGGGCGAGGACGGCCGGGGCAACGGCGGGTGCGTCAGGCGCTTCGTCCAGCCACACCCGCCGCACGACTCCGGTATAGCGTTCATGTCTAATCCATTGCAACGCAACAGGGGGCTGTTGTTGCGTTAAATCTCAAACCATTGCAACAATTGTCTGGCTCGTACCTGCAATAGTGGCGATTGCGAGCAACGAATCTGTTGAAGAATCTTTGAATGCAACGTAGCTTTTCTGTCATCGGAAACTACGATTCACGGGAGAGTACGATGCAGAAGTTCGACACCCCCGCTCCGATCTCCGCCGTCCTGGACATCCCCGCGGGACGCGTCCAGTTCATCGCCGCCGACCGCGCCGACACCACCGTCGAGGTCCTGCCCGCCGACCCCTCCAAGAGCCGCGACACCAAAGCCGCTGAGCAGACAGA
>NZ_JBEOXO010000016.1:0-215690 GCF_040296605.1 Streptomyces sp. NPDC002088
ACCGCGAGGTCGATGTTGCGGATCGTCTTGCGCAGCGCGTAACGGCGCACGTCCCGGTCGTTCGCGGTGAACGCGCCGTCCTTGAACACCGGGTGTGTGAAGAGGTTGGTGGTCGCCATCGGCACCTTCAGACCCGTCGCGTCCAGGGCCTGCCGGAACCGCTTGATGTGCGACTCACGCTCGCTGTCCGAGGACCCGAAGGGGATCAGGTCGTCGTCGTGGAAGGTCACACCGTAGGCCCCGAGCTCGGCCAGGCGCTGCACCGTCTCGACCGGGTCGAGGGCACGGCGGGTGGCGTCACCGAACGGGTCCCGTCCCTGCCAGCCGACGGTCCACAGGCCGAAGGTGAACCTGTCCTCAGGGGTGGGCTGGTAGCTCATGCCGCGGCTCCTTTGTTGCTGAACTATTTCGTCATGGCTGTTTACAAATTAGTATGCCAGCACATCCCTGGGAAGGGACAAGATGTCCCCGAAGGGTGAGATCCGGGTCTCCGAACCCCCGGGCACCATGAAAACAGCAGGTCAGATCCCGCGGAGCCGCGGAAAAAGAGGGAGAGCCCGATGTCAGCAGCCGAGGGTCCGCTCGTCGTCGGCGTGGACTCGTCCACCCAGTCCACCAAGGCGCTCGTCGTCGACGCGGCCACCGGTCAGGTCGTCGCGAGCGGCCAGGCACGGCACACCGTCTCCTCCGGGGCGGGCCGTGAGAGCGACCCGCGTCAGTGGTGGGACGCCCTGTGCGAGGCCCTGCGCCAGTGCGGTGAGGCGGCCCACGAGGCCGCCGCGGTGTCGATCGGCGGGCAGCAGCACGGGCTCGTGACCCTCGACGCCCAGGGCGAGCCGGTTCGCCCGGCCCTGCTGTGGAACGACGTCCGCTCGGCGCCGCAGGCCCGTCGGCTGATCGAGGAACTGGGCGGGCCGAAGGCCTGGGCGGAGCGCACGGGGAGTGTGCCCGGAGCGTCGTTCACGGTCACGAAGTGGGCCTGGCTGGCAGAGCACGAGCCGGAGGCGGTCCGCGCCACCAAGGCCGTACGCCTCCCCCACGATTACCTCACCGAGCGTCTCACGGGGCAGGGCACGACCGACCGCGGTGACGCCTCCGGCACCGGCTGGTGGGCGTCCGGGACCGAGGCGTACGACGAGGAGACCCTCGCCCACGTGGGTCTCGACCCCGCCCTCCTGCCCCGCGTGGTCCGGCCCGGCGAGGTGGCCGGTACCGTCCGCGACAGCCACGACCTGCCCTTCTCCAAGGGCACCCTGGTCGCCCCCGGCACCGGCGACAACGCCGCCGCCGCGCTGGGGCTGGGGTTGCGTCCCGGCACTCCGGTGCTCAGTCTCGGCACGTCGGGCACGGTGTACGCGGTGTCGAAGCGGCGCCCCGCAGACCCCACCGGCACCGTGGCGGGCTTCGCCGACGCGCACGGCGACTGGCTGCCGCTGGCCTGCACGCTGAACTGCACGCTCGCCGTCGACCGCCTCGCCGCCCTGCTGGGCCTCGACCGCGAGGCGGTTGAGCCCACTACCGGGATCACACTCCTGCCCTACCTGGACGGCGAACGCACCCCGAACCTGCCGAACGCCTCGGGGCTCCTGCACGGCCTGCGCCATGACACGACCGCCGGCCAGCTCCTGCAGGCCGCCTACGACGGCGCCGTTCACTCCCTGCTGGGCGCGCTCGACCTGGTGCTCGACGAGGACGCGGACCGCACGGCCCCGCTGCTGCTGATCGGCGGCGGTGCCCAAGGCACGGCCTGGCAGCAGACGGTACGGCGGCTGTCGGGGCGGCCCGTCCAGGTCCCCGAGGCCAGGGAACTGGTCGCGCTCGGCGCCGCGGCCCAGGCCGCCGGCCTGCTGACCGGCGAGGACCCGGCCGCGGTCGCCCGGCGCTGGAACACCGCGCAGGGGCCGGTGCTGGAGGCGGTGGAACGGGACGAGGAGACGCTGGCAAGGATCGGCGGGGTACTCTCCGACGCGGCCCCGCTGCTGGAGCGAGGGACGAGCGCCCGCTGAAGGACACGGACCGAGGACTGACCGCAGGCATGACCACACCGCTGCACGAGGGACACCCGACCGGCCCCGGTCGCGCGCTGCCCGACACCCAGCAGGGCATGCGTCGGCGCAATCTCGCCCGGGTGATGCACGCGGTCGGCGCCGAGGGCTCGCTCTCCCGCGCCGCGGTCGCCTCGCGCATCGGTCTGACCCGGGCGGCGGTGTCGACCCTCGTCGACGAGCTCATACGCTCCGGCCTGCTGGAGGAACTGGGCCCCGAGCGACCCGGCCGAGTCGGCCGGCCCGGGTCGGCTCTCGCCGTCAGCGGGCGCGGGCCCACCGGGATCGGCGCCGAGGTGGGGGTCGACCACCTCGCGGTCTGCGCGGTCGACCTGCGCGGGGAAGTGCGGGCGAGGGCCGTGCGGCACGGCACGAACCGCGGCCGCTCCCCCGAACCGGTCGTCGAGGAACTCGCCTCGCTGGTGCGCCTGGTCGCCGCCGAGACAGAACGTGACGGCCTGTGGCCGGCGGGGCTCGCCGTGGCCGTGCCCGGTCTGGTCGCCCCCGACGCGCGGACCGTCGTACGCGCTCCGAACCTCGACTGGCACGACCTCGACCTCGGCCGCCTGCTGCCGGCGGAGTTGCCGCTGACCGTGGACAACGAGGCCAACTTCGGCGGCCTCGCCGAACTGTGGCTCGGCGAGGGCACCCCGCGCGACTTCCTCCATGTGTCCGCTGAGATCGGCATCGGCGCGGCGGTCGTGGTGGATGGGCGGCTGCTGCGCGGAACTCGGGGGTTCGCGGGCGAGTTGGGACATGTTCCGGTCCATCCTGACGGGCCGGAGTGCGCGTGCGGCGGGCGCGGCTGCCTGGAGCAGTACGCCGGTGAGGAAGCCGTGCTGCGCGCGGCCGGCCTGGAGCCCGGCGAGGACCGTGTCGGGCTGCTCGCGGGGCGCGCCGCGGAGGGTGACGAGGCCGTACGGCGGGCGCTGAGCGAAGCGGGAACGGCATTCGGTATCGCGCTGACCGGGGCGGTCAACCTCCTCGACCCCCAGAGCGTCGTGCTCGGGGGTGCGCTGGCCGGTCTCGCCCCCTGGCTGCTGCCGTCCCTGCGGGAAGAGTTGGCCCGGCGCACGGCGGGGCCGGCCTGTCCCGTGTCCGTGTCACGTCTGGGTTCCGAGGGGCCGTTGCTGGGTGCCGCGCACTCGGTGGTCCGGATGGTGCTGGATGATCCGGCGGCGGTGGCGGAGCGGGGCTGAGCCCCGGCGACTGGGATCCACTCAGAACTGAAACCACTCGTTCGAGTGACCGAGTTCTCCACAACGTCCCGGCCGTCCACGGAAGCCTGCCACGCTCTTCTGCCCAACCCGCAGGCGCCGTACCGTGATTCACGCGAGGCGCAGCCGCCGTATCGTGACGACGGCTGGCGTGTCGGGTGAACGTGGGGGGGCTTCACATGTCGCTGGACGCATACCAGTTCGCTACCCAGGCCGTCGAGTCGCCGTCGGCCAACGGGCGCGACACCAACTACACGTGTATGGCCCAGCTCCGCAAGGAATGGCTGCCGACGCGCGAGACTCACCACGGGCTGCACGCGCGAATGCGTGAGGCCGCGTCAGGTCTCCAGCTCTGATCGCACTTGGCCCAAAGAGCCCAACGCCTAATGCCCCAATGCCCTAATGGCCCAATCCTCATGACAGCCCTCCCCCACCGAAAGGTGATCGAGCATGGAACGGGCAAGACCACTGCCCAGCAGGCGACGGCTCCTCAAAGGAGCCGCCCTCGCCGCCATCCCGTACGCGCTGCTCCCCGGGACCCGGGCCGATGCGCAGGCAGAGGCCGTCGACTACCCGCTCGCCGAGTGGCAGCCGGCGAGCACCTCCAACTACACGGCGTCGAACCGCCCCACCGCCTACCCCCTCGACTACGTGGTCATCCACGTCACCCAGGAGACCTACCCCGACACCCTCGCCATCTTCCAGAACCCGGCGAAGGGCGTGTCCGCGCACTACGTCGTCCGCTCCGCCGACGGGCACATCGCCCAGTGCGTCCGCGAGCACGACATCGCCTGGCACGCGGGGAACTGGGACTACAACACGCGCAGCATCGGCATCGAGCACGAGGGCTGGGTGGACGAGCCCGCCTATTTCACCGACGCCCTGTACGAAGAGTCGGCCAGGCTCACGGCGGCGATCTGCGCCGAGTACGGCATCCCCAAGGACCGCGCGCACATCATCGGGCACTACGAGGTACCGGGCACGAACCACACCGATCCCGGACCGAACTGGGATTGGACCCGCTATATAAGGCTCGTCAACTTCGCCTGACCCACCTGATCTGCCTGACCGACCCGACCGAATCGGCGTGCCCATGGTCGGCACTGTTCGGATCGCCGTGGTCGAAACGGTTGTCGGCACGCACACCCGGAGTGACGATGTCCTCAGCCGCACTGCCGAGCCATGTCGCCTGAGCCCGTTGCCCGAGCCTCATCGCCTCAGTCGCATCGCCTCAGCAGTATCGCTTTCCGGGAGGCCGAGTTGACCGATCCCTGGGTGGCCCTGGAGCCGGGGGCCGACCCCGTCGAGCGCGCGGAGGTGCTGCGCCGTGCGCACGACACGTTCACCGAGGCGGGCACGGTGACGCGGCCGGTGCGCGCCGTGGTGGCGGACTCGTGGCGGCGTTCCGTGCGGGCCGGGGTCGGGCCGGACGGCACCGCGAGCGTGGAACTCATGGACGGCGACCTCGGCGCGTACCGCGCCGAGCATCCGCTGGCGCGGGTGATGCCGCTGTTTCGTGAGTTGATGGGCACGTTCGCCGCCGACGGCGAACATCTGCTGGCGGTGTGCGACGGGCACGGCAGGCTGCTGTGGGTCGAGGGTCACGCGGCGACCCGGCGGCAGGCGGGGCTGATGAACTTCGTGCCGGGTGCCCGGTGGGCGGAGACGGCGGTCGGGACGAACGCGCCGGGCACGGCGGTCGCCGTGAACCGGCCGGTGCAGGTCTTCGCGGCCGAGCACTTCAGCCGGCGGGTGCAGCCCTGGACCTGCGCGGCGGCGCCGGTGCACGATCCGCGCACCGGACGGGTGCTCGGTGCCGTGGACATCACCGGCGGGGACGGGCTCGCGCATCCGCACAGCCTTGGGTTCGTCCAGGCCGTCGCACGCGCCGCCGAGTCCCATCTGGCGCTGCTCGCCCCCGAACAAGCCGCCGAGGACACGGCCGAACTGACCGCACTGGGCCGCGACGAAGCACGGCTGCTCGCCGACGGCCGCAAGGTGAGGCTCAGCCGCAGGCACAGCGAGATCCTGGTGCTGCTGGCCCGGCACCCGGAGGGCCTGACCGGCGACGAGCTGCTGTGCGCGCTGTACGAGGACGAGTCGGTGACGCCAGTGACGCTGCGCGCCGAACTGGCCCGGCTGCGCGGGGTCCTCGGCCCCGGGCTGCTGGCCTCGCGCCCCTACCGGCTGACGGTGCCGGTCGAGTCCGATGTCACGGCCGTCGAGAGACGCCTGGAGACGGGGGCGGTCACGGCGGCCGCGGCGGCGTACGCCGGACCGCTGCTGCCAGGCTCCCAGGCCCCGGCCGTGGTGCGGCTCAGGCAGCGCATAGCCGACGGTCTGCGGGCGGCGCTGATCGCCCGCCGCGACCCCGATCTGCTGGCGGACTGGGCGCACACGCCGTGGGGCGAGGACGACCTCGACGTATGGCGGGCGCTTGCCGCGGTGCGCCCGACGGCGGTGGTACGGGCGCGACTCGCCGCGCTGGAGGCGGAGCTGGCGGCACCGGCCCGGCCGTCGGGACGCTGAGCACGGACCCGCAACGTGGTCGCAACGTCCGCGTCCCTAGCCTCGCGCCGAGAGCTGCCCAACGGCGGGCAGCGCTTCTGAAGGAGGCCGACCAGCATGACCCGTTACGCGGCGCCCGGCACCGAAGGCGCGATCGTCTCCTACCAGGCGCGCTACGACCACTTCATCGGCGGTGCGTACGTGCCTCCGGCCCGTGGGCAGTACTTCGAGAACCCGAGTCCGGTGAACGGTCAGCCGTTCACCGAGGTGGCGCGTGGCACGGCGGAGGACGTGGAGCGGGCGCTCGACGCCGCGCACGCGGCCGCGCCGGGCTGGGGCCGCAGGTCGGCGACCGAGCGCTCCGACATCCTGCTCAAGATCGCCGACCGTATGGAGGCGAACCTCGAGCCGCTGGCGGTCGCCGAGAGCTGGGAGAACGGCAAGCCGGTCCGGGAGACGCTGGCGGCCGACATCCCGCTGGCCATCGACCACTTCCGGTACTTCGCGGGCGCGATCCGTGCCCAGGAGGGGGCGCTGAGCGAGGTCGACGACGACACGGTGGCGTACCACTTCCACGAGCCGCTCGGTGTCGTCGCGCAGATCATCCCGTGGAACTTCCCGATCCTGATGGCCACGTGGAAGCTCGCCCCGGCGCTCGCCGCGGGCAACGCGGTCGTCATCAAGCCCGCCGAGCAGACCCCGGTCTCCCTGCACTACTGGATGAGCCTGGTCACCGACCTGCTGCCGCCGGGAGTCGTGAACATCGTCAACGGCTTCGGCGAGGAGGCGGGCAAGCCCCTCGCGTCCAGCCCGCGCGTGGCGAAGATCGCCTTCACGGGCGAGACGTCGACAGGGCGGCTGATCATGCAGTACGCCTCGGAGAACCTCAAGCCGGTCACGCTGGAGCTCGGCGGCAAGTCGCCCAACATCTTCTTCGACGACGTGTGGGAGAAGGACGACGACCTGCGGGACAAGGCTCTCGAGGGCTTCACCATGTTCGCGCTGAACCAGGGCGAGGTGTGCACCTGCCCGTCCCGCGGGCTGATCCAGCGCGGCAACTACGGCGACTTCCTGAAGGCGGCCGTCGCCCGCACCGAGCTGATCAAGCCCGGCCACCCCCTGGACACCGACACGATGATCGGGGCCCAGGCGTCCAGCGATCAGCTGGCCAAGATCCTCTCGTACATCGACATCGGTCGCGAGGAGGGCGCCAAGGTGCTCACCGGTGGCGAGCGCGCCGAGTACGACGGCGACTTGAAGGGGGGCTACTACGTCCGCCCGACGATCTTCGAGGGCGACAACCGTATGCGGATCTTCCAGGAGGAGATCTTCGGACCGGTGGTCTCCGTGGCCTCGTTCGGCGACTTCGACGACGCCATCAAGATCGCCAACGACACGCTGTACGGCCTCGGAGCCGGTGTGTGGACCCGCGACATCAACACGGCGTACCGCGCGGGCCGGGCGATCCAGGCGGGCCGCGTCTGGACGAACTGCTACCACGCCTACCCCGCGCACGCGGCCTTCGGAGGCTACAAGCAGTCCGGGATCGGCCGCGAGACGCACAAGATGATGCTGGAGCACTACCAGCAGACGAAGAACCTCCTGGTGTCGTACTCGCCGAAGAAGCTCGGCTTCTTCTAGCCACAGGAAAAAGGGCGCCTGACCAGGACAGATACCCGTCAGGCACCTTTCACTCGAAACGAGACAACCGAGGTCGATTGGCGCGATAACTCCCGGTTCTTCCCATGGATTTCCCGCTCCGGACCAGTAGTTCCGGTCCATCGTCCTCCCGCAGCCGGCGGTTCTCCCGCCGCAGCGTGGCCAATTCCTCGCGTTCGCTGCTGGTCAGCCCGTCGCGCTCGCCCGCATCTACCTCGGCCTGGCTGACCCACAGCCGCACCGCGGTCTCGGTCAGATCGAAGTCCTTGGCGACCTGGCCGACCGAGCGGTCACCGCTCGGCACAACTCGACGATCTCGGCTTTGGACTCCGGCGTGAACGAACGGCGAGGCGAGGCTTCTTCTGCCCCATGATCTCCATGATGGACAACCTTCCGGGGCGGAACCCCTGATCTCGGATGTCCGTCAAAGCGGATCAAGCCCATACCTATCGCCGATGGAGTTCGAACAGCAACACCACAAGATCGCTAGAATCTCACTCACCGCATGTACCCCTGTGTCCCCACTCCGGGGGTCACCTCACTGTAGGCGTGGTGCCTTGCCGCGTCAGTGCCGGTGGGTGGCGTCGGCATGGCGGGGATCGGCGGGATGTTCGAAACCGGGATGGAGGGTGACCGTCATCGCGTGGCGGTGTTCCAGCCAGAGGGCGAAGTGGCGGTCCGCCGCCGCTCGGCGCAGTTCGTGCGCGATGGCTGGGCGGGCCTTCTCGTACGGGTCGGGGTGCTCGTCGCGGTTGCGGTCGTAGTAGGCGCGTACCTCGGACGGGGGGACAGTGATGTGGGCGGTGATGCGGTCGTACACCGCCATGGCGACCGGGAGCGAGGCGAGTACGGCTGCCGTGACCCCGCCCGTGCTCAGTGCGGCGGACAGATTGAACTCCCTTCGCCGGTGGGGCTGTTCAGTGACCAGGCCCATGGTCGCCGCCGCGTCTTCGATCACCGCTTCGTACGTCAGCAGCTGGACCACCCAGCGGCGCAGATTGCGGGCGTCCGCCGTGCCCGGGCGGGGCAGCCGGGTGGCCAGCGGGCCCCGGCGCAGTGCCGTGACCCTTGCCTGGACCTCGTCCTCGGTGACGGCGCGCGCCCCGACGTGCGCGGCCGCCCGCGGCCCGGTCACGGGGCCACCTCGATCTCTACCGCCTCGGTGTAGTGCAGCCAGCCCGCCGCCGCCAGCTTGACCACGGCCCACCAGCCGCCGGGGCGGGTCCCGGCCGGGACGGTGACGGGGAAGCGCACCACGGCCACGCCGTGCGCCGGCACCTCGGTGCCCGTGTCCCACTCGGGAAACAGCTCGAACGTCCCCCAGGGGCTGATCAGTTGAGCCTGTACGGAGACGGAGGTGCGCACCTGGGAGGTGAGCGTGACCTCCAAGGCCCCGGACTCGCCCGGTGCCAGTCGCACCCGGGTCGTCCCCAGCGTCGCCACCGGCTCGGCGGCCGGAGCGTCACCGATCAGCACCCGCGTCACGTCCTCGAAGACCTGGCCGTCATGGGTCGTCCGCGCCCGCACCCAGTACGTGCCCGCCTCGGCCGCGGCAGGTGGTGTGATCCGGACCGTTCGGGAGGTGTGACCACCGGGCTCAAGGCCGTACGGGAGGAGGCCGGTCCGGGTCGACCAGCCCTCGGGGAGGATGAGCTCGACGTTCCCTGTGGCTTGTCGGTCGGCGAGGGCCGAAGCGACCGTCACCACGATCTCGTCGTCGGTGTTCCGCAGGACCGGCGGTTCGAGGTGGAGGGCGAGCGGCATGTTGCCGATCGGGGCGGGACCTGTGTTGTGGAGCCAGTAGCGGGTGAAGACCGGCTGGTGCGGCTCCCGGCCGGGGGCGGGGGCGCCGCCCGGGGTGGTGAGGGGGGCGACGACGGTGGCGATGTCCATGCCGCCGAGGTCCAGGGTGAGGTCGGCAAGCGGAGAACCGGGGTGTTCCAGCAGGTCCGCGCGGTGGGCGTCGGACACCGGGAGGTCCGTGGTGATGACGGCCCGCGCGTCCCGGCCGGTCGCCTCGTGCCAGCGCATCGTGAGACTCTCGACCGGGCCGGGGTCGTGGCCGTCGGACAGGGGATTGCCGGTGGGCTTGAGGGCGGTGAGAACGACCTGCCCGGCCGGTTCCACCGACAGGTAAGAGCGCTGCTCCGGCTGCCCCATGCGCTCGCCGTGCGCCGCGCGCAGCGGGTGGTTGATGTCGTGCGCGAGCGGTACGACGCCTCGCGCCCGCCAGTCCCCGGCGCCCGCGAGGAGCGTGTAGTCGAAGGAGTGGGTCCAGTGCTGCTGTTGGAAGGCGGTCCCGTCGGGGGTGGTGCGGTGCGGTGGGTCGATCCAGATGCCCGACGGCCAGCCGGTGCAGGAGCGCATCAGCGACAGGTGCAGCGCGCCGCCGGTGTCCACGGCGAAGCCCGGCATGCCCTGGTTGACGATAGCGACGGTGTAGTCGTCGAGGGGCGGCTCGGTGAGCGGACCGCCCTCCGTGACCTCGATCACGGCGTCGTCGAGGTCCGCCACGAGCGCGTCCACCGCCCCCTCGCCGGCGATCACCAGCACCGGCAGCGCACGGGGGCCACGCAGATCGGCGCCCGGCACCCACACCTTCTCCAGCGGGCTGTCGGCCGGGATCCACAACCGCACCCGCCCGGTCGTGGCCAGTTGCTCGGCGAACACGTCGGCGTACACACCGCTCAGCACCTCCGCCGTGAACGGGTTCTCTTCGGGGCCGCCGATCGTGATGCGCACATCGGGCAGGTTGGAGTCGACGGTCAGATCCCCGTACCGGGCGCCCGGAGCAGCCGAACAGGTGCTGGTCACACCGGACTTGACCAGCGCCACCGCCAGATCGCGTGCCCCGCCACCGTCAGGTGTGACGATCTCCGCGATACCGATCGCACGCGCCCCGCCGGGCAGATCGACCCGGGCCGTCGACGACAGCGCGAACCAGTTGCCCGCCGGATTGTCCAGTGTCCAGGGGTGCTCCTCGGAGTCGACGTCGATGAGCCCGAACCCGCGCCCGATCACCGCGTCGGCGACCTCGCTCACCGGCAGCGCACCAGGCACCTGCACCGGCCAGCGCAGCCGTAGCAGCTGGTCGGCCCCGTCGAAAGCGTCGATGTGGGTGACCCCGTCGAGCCGGTCGAGCCCGTGCCACAGGGTGAGCGTCTGGGTGTACGAGACCGGGCCGACCGTGCCCGTGACGGTGATCCGCTCGCCCAACGGGCTCGTCTCGACCGTCACCGACTTGGCGGGGAGGGACGCCGAGCCGGTCACGGGGCCGCTGGGCACCAGATGCCAAGGGCCCTCGTGGTAGCGCGGATGCGCCGGGTACTCCTCGTACACCAGCAGCTCGTTGCCGACCCGCCCCGCCTGAAGCAGCTCGCGGCCCTCGACAGCCAGCCGGGAGACGCAGCCACCTCGCCGGGGGTCGACCTCCAGGGTGTGGGTGGAGTTCGCGATCCGGTTTCCGTCGGACGGCGTCCAGGCGCAGCCCGTACGCGAAGGGCGCGGCCGGTAGGCGCGGTAGCCGAGCGAGGGCACATCGCGGGCGAGGAAGACGAGGTCGGCCTCCGCGAGCGAGCCGTCCTCGTGGTGGACGACGTTCTCCACCAGAATCGGTGTGCCGTCCTCCAACTCCCAGCCATGGAAGCCAGGTTGAGGGAGTGCCAGGCGCGTGCGGACGAGATCGGTGCGCGGCCAGGCGGACGGGTTGAACACGCAAATCGCGTCGTCGGTCCCCAGCCGCCGCAGCGACGCGGCCAGCACATCGCGCCCGGTGTCGTACGCCTCCCGCCAGCTCGTCACCAGGTCCAGATAGACCTGGTCGGACTCCGAGCCGGTGATCGCGTCGTGGTGCGCGCCGTACGCGAGCTGCCGCCACGCCTTGTCGATGCGGGCGTACGGGTAGGCCGCCCCGGTCTCGACCGCGGCGAGGGTGGCGAACTTCTCCGCGTCGGTGAGCAGGGTCTCGGCGGCACGCTGGGCCTGCTTGGTGTCGATGAACGACACGTCCTTGCCGGTGTAGACGGGGTTCATGTCCCGGGTCTGCGGCGAGGGCGCGGGCAGTTCGGCGCGGACCGCCGCGAAGAAGTCGCGGGGCAGCGCGCACACCAGGCGCGGCCAGGTGTAGCGGGCGGCGAAGTCGCGGTGGATCCGGGTGACCCAGCGGTTGGGTGGCGTGTAGTCGGTACCCACCGGCAGCAGGATGTTGCGGGTCGCGGACACCTTCCGCATCAGCCGGTACAGCTCCAGGACGGCGTCCTCCGCCTCGCCGAGGGTCGTCGCGCTGTCCATCCACCAGCCCGCGCTGTAGTGCGCCGGCATGTAGTGCGTGAGCACCCCGCGCCCGCTGGGCGAGAGCCACTCGAACTCGGCGGGGAACTGCATCCCCGACGGGTCGCCCCAGCCGTCCTGCTCCCGGTCGCGGTCGGTGAGCATCGGACCCCACTGGTGGTAGGGGCCGCGCGCCCACGACGAGGAGGTCAGCCCGGCGTCGGCGACCAGGCCGGGGAACTGCGGGTCGTGCCCGAAGACGTCCAACTGCCAGGCGGTCTGCGGGTCACCGCCCATCACACCGCGCTGGAAGCCGATGCCGTAGACCAAATTGCGGGCGGTGGATTCGGCGGAGGTGAGGTTGGTGTTCGGCTCGTTGTACGTGCCCCCCATCAGCTCGATCCGCCCCTCGGCGAGCAGTCGGCGCAGCAGGGCGCGGTCGCCGGGATGGGCGTCCCAGTACGGTTTGAGGTAGTCGATCTCCGCCAGGACGAACCGGTAGTCGGGGTCACGGCGGGCGGTCCGCAGATGCAGCCGCATCAGCTCGAAGCCGGTCTGCTGGAAGTCGACCCGGAACTGCTGGGCGGTGTCGCCGGCCGCGTCCCATGTGGTGGTGTAGGCGGCCTGGGTGTTCCACCACACCGGGTCGTAGTGGAAGTGCGGCACCATCCACACCGTCCACCCCGGTTCGGCGACGGTCAGCTCTGCCTCCATCCGCGCGTCGCCGGCCCGGACGGTGATGGGCACGACGGTGCCGGGCACGGCGGCCTCGCACCGTACGCCGATCTCGCCCGCCATCCCCTCCCCGTGCACACCGGGGCCGCTGATGACGACTTGGGCGGGTTCGCTCAGCGTGACCCGTACGACCTGGAGCGGATCGTCCGCGGTTCCGACGAACAGGTCGGTCGACTCGACCTCGACAATGCGCACCTGTTATCCCTTCACCGAGCCGGCCATGTTGAACGAGCCGGAGAGGTATTTGTTGACCGCGACATAGAGCAGGACCGCGGGGGTGGTGTAGATGACGGAGAACGCGGCGAGTTGACCGTAGGCGACCCGGCCGTACTGGGAGAAGAACGTGTAGATGGTGACGGCGGCGGGCTGCTTGTCGGGGGCGTCGAGCAGCACGAACGGGACGAAGAAGTTGCCCCACTGGCCGACGAACACGAAGATCGCGACGACCGCGATGCCCGGTGCCATCAGCGGGGCGACGACGAACCGCAGCGACTTCATCCAGCCGGCTCCGTCGACCCAGGCGGCTTCCTCCAGGCTGATCGGCACGCCGTCCATGAAGTTCTTCATCATCCAGATCGAGAACGGCAGCGAACTCGCCGTCAGGAAGAGGACCATCGCGGGGACCGAGCCGTACAGGCTGAAGCGGAAGAACATCGCATAGACCGGGACCATGATCGCGGTCAGCGGGAGGCCGGTGGAGAAGAGCAGGGTGAGCATGAAGTGGCGCTTGAAGCGCAGCCGGTAGCGGGAGAGCGGATAGGCGGCGAGACCGGCCACGACGACGGTGAGGACGGCGGTCCCGCCGGAGATGACCACGGAGTTGAGCAGTGGACCGTACACGGTGTCGTAGTTGAGGACGGCCTTGAAGTTGTCGAGGGAGAAGGAGAAGGAGGGTTTGGCGGCGGGAGAGGAACCGGGCTGGACGGACGAGAGCAGCACCCACAGGAAGGGGCCGAGGAAGGACAGGGTGATCAGCGCGAGTACGGCGTGGGCCGACCAGCGCGCGCCCCAGCGGGTCATCAGGACTCCACCTTGATCAGTCGCAGGTAGACCAGCGAGAAGAGGGCGCCGATGACCAGCATCACCAGCGCCATGGCACTGCCGTAGCCGATCTCGAAGTACCGGAACGCCTGCTCGTACATGTACAGCGGGGTGGTCTGGCTGGCCTCGCCCGGCCCGCCGCCGGTCAGGGCGTAGATCAGGCCGAAGCTCGCCAGGGTCTGGAGGGTGGTCAGCATCAGATTGGACAGCACCGAGCGGCGGATCAGCGGCAGTGTGACGCTGAAGAACGTACGCAGTGTGGACGCGCCGTCGACCTTCGCGGCCTCCAGCAGGTCGCGCGGCACCTCGGAGAGCGCCGCCGAGTACACGAGCATCGAGAAAGCGGTGCCACGCCAGACATTGGCGAGGATCACCGCGAAGAGCGGTGCGGTGATCAGCCACTCCTGGTGGATCCCGAACACCGAGTTCACGGTGCCCTCGTCGCCGAGGAACGAGAACCAGCAGGCGGCGGCGACCACTTCGGGCATCACCCACGCGGCGATGACCACCCCGTTCACCACGCCGCGCACCATGCGGCTCTTGCCGCGCTGGAGCAGCGCGATGAGCATGCCGAGGATGTTCTGCCCGATGACGGCCGAGCCGAGGACGAAGACGAGGGTGCGGATCAGTGAGCTGACGAAGGCCTCGTCGTCGAAGAGCCGGGTGAAGTTGTCGAGCCCGATGAAGCGGGGATGGACGGACGCCGACCCGGTGAGCGTCTCGTTGGTGAACGCGACGTACACGCTCCACCCGACCGGGCCCACCAGGAAGATCGCGAGCAGCAGGAGCGTGGGGGCCAGGGGGAGCAGCCAGCGCATGGTCTTCCCGCGCCGTACGGGCGACGGCTGCGTTTTCGCGACCGGCGCCCGTTTCGGTCCGGCCGCGGTGGTGAGCGTCACGACGCCTTGCTGACAACGTTGTCGGATCCTACGGCCCGCTCCACACCCTCCGCGTACTGCTCCGCTGCCTCCTCGGGGGACTTCGACCCCAGGGTGACCGCTTCCATCGCCTCCTGGATCTGGGTGGAGACCTTCGGGTACGCCTCGTAGGCAGGACGGTAGTGCGACACCTTCGCGAGATCGGTCCAGAACTCCACCGACGGGTTCTCCGCAAGGTACTTCGGGTCGGCCGCCACGTCCTTGCGGACCGCGAGGTCGCCGGTGCCCAGTGAGTACTCCATGGCGTGCTTCTTGTTCAGCGCGAACGTGATGAAGTCGAAGCCCTTCTGCTTGCGCTTGCTGTACGAACTCACCGCCATCACCCACCCGCCGGACATGCTCACCGCACCAGGCGCCTCGCCCTTCTGGGTGGGCATGGGGGTCCAGCCCATCTTCTTCGTCCAGTCTGCCCACGGGGTGGGGCTGGTCGGCTTCCAGGCGCCCGAGGCCCACGCGCCGTCCAGCGCGATGCCGATCTTGCCCTTGGGGAACCACTCCAGGAGCACCTTGTCGCCGAGCTTGGCGTTGAGGGCGTCGGCCTTCTTCGGGCCGAGGTCCTCCCGGTAGACGGTGTCGACGAACTTCAGTGAATCGGTGATGCCCGCACTGGCCGTCACCCACTTCTCGTTCTCGAACAGCGTCCCGCCGGGTGTCCCGTACAGCAGCATCTCGAAGCCCTGCATGGTCGCGGCCTCACCGAGGATCTTCGTCGAGTACATGGAGAACGGGGTGACCCCGCGCACCTTGCGCTTGACGGTACGCGCCGCCTCCAGCACGTCGTCCCAGGTCTTCGGCGTCCAGGGGATCGGCAGACCGGCGGCCTCGAAGACATCCTTGTGGTACCAGAGACCGCGGGTATCGGTCGAGATGGGCACACCGTACGTCTTTCCGTCGAGTCCCTGCGCCGCCTTCTGGACAGACTCGGGGAACTGCGCCTTCCAGTCGGGCCACTTGGCGAGGAAATCGTCCAGCGGTGCCAGTTTCCCGGCCGCCACATCGGCGTTCACCTGGAAGGTGTCGTGGAGGTAGACGTCGGGGGCGGAGTCGGCGGACCGGTTCAGCAAGGCGAGTTTGGTGTAGTAGTCCTCGTTGGTGCCCTGGACGGCCGTCAGCTTGATCTTGACGTCCGGGTGGGCGGCCTCGTACTCGGCCTTGGCTCCCTTGAGGGACTTCTCCAAGTGGGGCCAGGTCGGCTCCACGCGGTAGAGGACCTCGATCTCGTTCGACTCCTTCCCGGAGCCACCCGAACAACCCGTGACGGCGGTCGCGCCGGCGGCTGCCGTCGCGAGTGCCCCGGCCAACATAGTGCGCCTCTTCAACTCGTCCTCCTGGTGACGGTGTTGTGCGCTGTCGTGCCTCAAGTGCCGGGAAACGTAAGTCAGTCTGATTGACTAAGTCAATACGCTGTGTGACATTTCCTCGCATGCCGATGGGAACGAACCACCCCGGAAACGGGAGTTACAACCAGGCTGTCGTACTGGAGGCGATCCGGGCCTCGGAAGGCATCAGCCGGGTCCAGATCGCCGACCGTACGGGACTCACCGCGCAGACCGTCTCCGTGATCGTGCGGCGGCTTCTCGGTGAGGGACTGGTGCGGGAGGGCGGGACTCTCCCGTCGACCGGCGGCAAACCACGCACGATCCTGCGGATCAACCCCGGCGCCGGATACGCGATCGGGATCCACTTCGATCCCGCCGAGATCACGGTCGTCCTGGCCAACCTGGCCGGAGTTCCCGTACGGACCTGCCGCCGCACCCTGACGACCGGACTCCGGCCCGCGTCGGTGATCGCCGTCATGGCGCGCGCCGCACGATCTCTGCTGGACGCCGCGCATGTCTCCGACGCCCGGGTCCTCGGCGTCGGGCTCGCCTGCCCCGGCCCGCTGGACGCGGACGGCACCATGTACTCGCCACCCCAGCTGAGCGGCTGGGACCGGATCCCCATCCGGGCACTCCTGGAGGAGGCCACCGGCTTCGCCGTCAGCTCCGACAACGACGCCACCGCCGCCGCGATCGGCGAACGCTGGGCGGGCGCGGGCAGATCAGTGCCCAGCTACGCCTACCTGTACCTGGGTACGGGCATCGGTGGCGGCCTCGTCCTCGACCATCAGATCTACCGGGGCCGGTCCCTCGGCGCGGCCGAGTTCGGTCACCTCACCGTGGTCCCCGGCGGGGCCGAGTGCTACTGCGGCAACCGGGGCTGTCTGGAGGCCGAGTGCCGCCCGGCAGCGATCGAGGCAGCCCACGCCGCGCGCACCGGCCACCGGCTCACCCATGCCGGGATCTGCGCGGCCTTCCGCGCCGGAGATGCCGCCGCGGTCGAGACGATCCGGGGCGTCACCGTACGGCTGGCCGATGCCGCCGTGAGTATCGTCAACCTGCTCGACGTCGACCTCCTGCTGATCGGCGGCCCGGCGCTGCGTGAAGCCGCGGATGCCTTCCGCGATGCCATGGCGGAGGCGGTGAACACCCGTTCCTTCAACCGCCGTCTGCACGACGTGCGGGTGGAGATCGCGCCGATGGGAGCCGACGCGGCGGCGATCGGCGCAGCCTCGCTGGTCTTCCACTCGACCTACGCGCCCACGCTGCCGACCCGGCCGAGGCGTCCGCCCCCTTTACACGCGCCCCACGCATCGCTACCTTCACCGGCTGATGACAACGCTGTCATTTCCGCGCCCGAGGAGCAGTGATCGTCAATGGTGTCCCGAAGATACTTCCTGCTGACCAACGGAACGATCCTGGCGGCAGCCGGCCTGGGCTTCGGCCTCCCCGGTCAGGCCGCCGCCACCGAACGCGACAGTCCCACTCCCCTGCTGCCGTCCTTCGGCCGCGCCACCACGCTCGACGTCGCCGACGTGAGCACACTCCACGGGGACGATCAGCTGCTGCTGACCACCCTCCAGGGGGTCGTCAACCGGCGCCGCCCCCGCCTCTACTTCAACTACGACGCCGGCGGCGTCGACCTGCGCTGGCTGACCGGCACCGGCGCCGACATAACCCGCCACGACAACGCTCTCGACCTGATCGGTCGCTACCGCGGCGAGGTCCGCGGGGCCGTCCTGCACGACCCCGAGGTCCCCGACTCGGTCAACGTCGCCACCACCCTGGCCGGTCTGGAGAACGCCGTCGCGGCCACCGCCGAACAGGCGAGCCGGTACGGCCTGAAGGTCGTCGCCGACCTTCGGGGCCGTTTCGCCGACGACCCGCAGGCGGTCTACCGCTGGCAACTGGACAACCTGTTCCCCCGCTGCACCCACACCCTGCTGGCCGGGCTCCCGCCCACCAGGACCGTGACGGTGGACGGTGTCCAGTGGCGGGAGATCGCCCGCGAACCGGACCGTATCCGCGACTCCTCCAACCGGGAGGTACGCACCTTCGACCTCAGCACCGAACTCCCCGGCACGGACGGGGTCTTCCTCCGCTTCCAGGACGCCCTGGGGGACGACGGCTGGGGCGCTTCGGTGGGGCAGGTCACCGTACGGGCCGACGGCCAGGAGATAGCGTCCTTCGCGCCGGGTACGGATGCCGAGGCCCCCTACCTCTTCGACGGGCTCAACTCCTCCATCGGCGGCGACGCCAACCGCTTCAGTGACGGCGGCGGCTACTTTATCTACCGGTTCACCGCACCGGCCGGGACCACCCGGCTCACGGTCGATGTCGACCTGTGGAACCAGTACCTGGTCACCGCTACGACCACCGCGCCCACCCGCGTCGAGCCCTTCCCGTACTTCCGCGACTACGCGGTCGCCTCCCGGGCCATGGTGGTGTGGCTGCCGCCCTCAGGAGCCACCGGCGCGCTGCTCGACGAAGTGTTCAGCCAGGTCGAGCCGACCACCCCGTACTGCGGCTGGTTCTCCAATGACGTGGCGGGGGAATGGGGCGGCGTCGACCGGGCCTCACAGCACGGGGTGGAAGTGGTGGCCGCCGACTACTACATGAACGGCACGGTGCACGCCGGCACCCGGGCGAAAGTTTCCGACCGGGTTCGGCCACGTCCGTCGGCGAAGCTCCGCAACCGGGTGTACCTCACGCTCACCGTGGGCGAGGGCGACAACATCCAGTACTGCCAGCGCCGCATGCGCGACCTGTGGGACAACTCCGCGCGCGGTCAGGTGCCCCTCAACTGGACGGTCAGTCCGCTCCTGGCCGACATCGGCCCCGCACTGCTGTCCTACTACCAGCGCACCGCCACCGCCAACGACCTGCTGATCGCCGGCCCGTCCGGCGCCGGATACACCTATCCCGGCTCCTGGCCCGAGGAGGCGCTGGACGCGTACACCCAGCTCACCGGGAGCTTCCTGCGCCGGACCGGCATGGACCTGGTCTACGCCTACAACCAGCGACTCACGGAGGGCACCGGCTGGGTCCCCTTCGACGAGCGCATCGCCCGCTCCTACCGGGACAACACCCCGGTGCGCGGCATCATCCAGTCCTGGGAGACCGGTGACCTGCAGATCAGCCCCGCCGGGCTGCCGGTGATCGGCAGCTACTGGCCGCAGGGCAACGCGGCGGAGTACCGGGACGGGCTGGTGAAGCACATCGAGGGCTGGGACGGGAGCGGTCCGCTCTTCATCGCCGGGGCGGTCAACGCGTGGAACTGGACGCCGAGCGACATCGCCGAGCTCGGCGAACTGCTCACCGACCCGTTCGAAGTGGTGAGGGGAGACACCTTCTTCGAGCTGCTGAACCGGGCCACCCGGTAGGAGGGGGCGCCGTAGCCCCGCCACAAAAACAACCAGTATGGCTCGTACGGCTTCTGAGCTGTTCACCAGGCGTCGTTCGCTGCGCAGACGATGCAGGTCTCCAGGTTGGCCGGGTCTATGATCAGGCAGTTCGGACATAGCGGCTGTCCTTGAGTGTCATGGGGCCTCGATGCGGCCGGCGCTGCCGCCTGAGCGCCGCTCTGGCATCGCCGCGTCAGCTGTCGCTGCGGCACCAAGATCCGGACCATTCGCGGACCGCAACTCGGGGTAGCCACAGCTGAACCGCTGTCTTCCCTGGTCAACAGCGGTGCAACCTCTGTACCACCAGCAGACGAAGAATCTACTGGTGAGCTGTTCCCCGAAGAAGCTGGGTTTCTTCTAAAGGCATGGAAAAGGGCGCCCGAGCTGGGGAAACTCCCAGCCGGGCGCCCTTCATGGCCCGCAATCAAGCAGCAAGGCGAAATGCTTCCTCACTCCCAGTTCGTCCCACTGTCATCCCCGCCCTGACCAGCTGGTCCGGAATATTTCCGGACCAGCCTGCACCTGACTCGGCATCCGCGTCGCCTCCCAGTGGTTCATCGAATGCTCGATCAGCTGGTTGGCGCGGTCATGTGTTCCGGCCAGGAACTTCGCGTAGTAAGCGCTCGGGATCTGTCACTGACCCGCGATCGCGACAACGAGCAGGACGACGGAGAGCAGCGCCACGAGGGCGCCCCCGGCGATGAACACGCGTTCAGGCCCTAGGCGTACCCGCCCGTGGACGACAACATTTCGCGGGTCGGCCGGAGCGTAGGAGACAAGTACGTTGCCGCCGTCAATGAGCGGCTGTCGCCGAGTGGGGAGTCTCTCCCGGGCGTCGCTTGACCAGTGCCTCGACGCGCACGTCCGTCCTGGTCACACGCCGTGCCTGGCACAGCCCATAGGTCCCCGCGAGGACGGCCGACGTGCCGCCGAACGCGGCGATCCCCGCGAGTACGGCCACGGCCCCCACGTTCACGCCACGCCCCCCGTTCCGGTGTTCGTCCCCGCCTCGGCCGCCGTCGCCGACACCCTCACGTTGTGGTCACACCAGCCCGGCCAGATCGTGGTTGAGCTCGACGACGTTGACGCGTTCCTGACCCAGGAAGCCCAGAACACGTCCCTGGACGTGTCGGGCCACCAGAGCCCTGACCTTGGTGGGGGCGAGGTGGCGGGCCTTCGCGACGCGGGCCACCTGTTCGTAGGCATACGCCGCAGAGACCGCCGGATCGAGCCCGGAGCCGCTGGCTGTGACGGCGTCCGCGGGGACGGATGAGGGCGGGACCCCGTCGAAGGCGGCGACGGCGGCTCGGCGGTCCTTGACGGTCTTGATCAGGTCGGTGTTGTTCGGTCCCAGGTTGGAGGCGCCGGAGCTCAGGGGGTCGTAGCCGCCCGCGGACGGGCGGGGCTGGAACCACTTGGGGTCGGGGCGCAGCGGCTCCTGCGCGTCATGGGGATTCTTCTTCGACAGGGCGAAGTTCTGGCCGATGAGGCTCGAAGCCACCGGGGTGCCGTTCGTCGTCAGCAGGGAGCCGTTGGCTTGGTGGGAGAGACCGGCCTGGGCAATGCCGGTGACGACCAGTGGATAGGCGATGCCGGTGATCACGGTGAACGTCAGCAGCATCCGCAGGGCCACCAGATGGTGCTGGAGTACAGGGGGAAGAAGGGTGCGCACGGGTGGGATCGCCTTCTGTCAGCGCAGGCCGGGGACGAACTGGATGAAGAGGTCGAGCAGCTTGATGCCCAGGAAGGGCAGTACCAGCCCGCCGAGCCCGTACATCCAGATGTTGCGGCTGAGCAGTTTCGCGGCTGAGGACGGCCGGTAGCGCACGCCCCGCAGCGCGAGCGGGATCATCGCGATGATGATCAGCGCGTTGAAGACGATCGCGGAGGCGATCGCCGAGGTCGGGCTGTGGAGGCGCATGATGTTGAGCTTGTCGAGGCCGGGGTAGACGCTCGCGAACATCGCCGGAATGATCGCGAAGTACTTCGCGACGTCGTTGGCAATGGAGAACGTCGTCAATGCACCGCGCGTGATCAGCAACTGCTTGCCGATCTCCACGATCTCGATCAGCTTGGTCGGGTTGGAGTCGAGGTCGACCATGTTGCCGGCCTCCTTGGCGGCCGACGTACCGGTGTTCATCGCCACGCCGACGTCCGCCTGCGCGAGCGCCGGGGCGTCGTTGGTGCCGTCTCCGGTCATCGCGACCAGTTTGCCGCCCTCCTGTTCGCGCCGGATCAAAGCCATCTTGTCCTCGGGGGTGGCCTCGGCGAGGAAGTCGTCCACCCCTGCCTCCTGGGCGATGGCGCGGGCGGTGAGAGGGTTGTCGCCGGTGATCATGACGGTCTTGATGCCCATCCGACGCAGCTCGTCGAACCGTTCCCGCATGCCTTCCTTGACGACGTCCTTGAGGTGGATCACCCCGAGGACGCGGGCGACGGGCGTGCCGCCGTGCCGGGTCACCTCGCCGACGACCAGTGGGGTGCCGCCGCTCGCGGAGATGCCGTCGACGATGCCGCCGACCTCTGCCGTGGGGTGGCCGCCGTTGTCACGGACCCAGCGCATCACTGCCGTCGCCGCCCCCTTGCGCAAAGAGCGGTTCTCCTGGGGATCGTTGATGTCGACGCCGCTCATCCGGCTCTGCGCGGTGAAGGGTACGAACTGTGCCTGGGCCAGCTCTCCTTCGCCGCGGCCACGTAGCGCGTACTGCTGTTTGGCGAGGACGACGATCGAGCGGCCCTCGGGCGTCTCGTCGGCGATCGACGACAGCTGGGAGGCGTCCGCGAGTTCCTCGACGCCCACCCCGTCCACGGGCAGGAATTCGGCAGCCTGGCGGTTGCCGAGGGTGATGGTGCCGGTCTTGTCGAGCAGGAGGGTGTTGACGTCACCCGCGGCTTCCACCGCGCGGCCGGACATCGCCAGGACGTTGCGCTGCACGAGCCGGTCCATGCCTGCGATGCCGATCGCCGACAGCAACGCGCCGATCGTCGTCGGGATCAAGGCCACGACGAGGGCGACGAGGATCACGATGGTCTGCTCGGCCCCCGCGAAGAGGGCGAAGGGCTGCAGGGTCACCACCGCGATCAGAAAGATGATCGTGAGGGATGCCAGCAGGATGTTGAGGGCGATCTCGTTCGGCGTCTTCTGCCGGGCGGCGCCCTCCACGAGGGCGATCATCCGGTCGATGAAGGTCTCCCCCGGCTTCGAGGTGATCTTCACGACGATCCGGTCCGAGAGCACCTTTGTGCCGCCCGTGACCGCCGACCGGTCACCGCCCGACTCGCGGATCACCGGCGCCGACTCGCCCGTGATGGCCGATTCATCGACGCTCGCGATGCCCTCGACCACATCGCCGTCGCCCGGGATGATCTGCCCGGCCTCGACGACGACATGATCGCCAAGACGAAGGTCGACGCCTGGAACTTCCTCCTCCGCGATGTCGGTCGCGCCCGGCCGCCAGTCGACGAGCCGGCGGGCCGTCGCCATCGTCTTGGTCCGGCGCAGAGTCTCCGCCTGGGCCTTGCCGCGTCCCTCGGCCACGGCTTCGGCGAGATTGGCGAAGACGGACGTCAGCCAGAGCCACGCTGTGATCACCCAGGCGAAGACACTGGGTGTCCTGATGGCGGACAGTGTGGTCAGGACCGCCCCGACCTCCACCACGAACATGACGGGGTTGTGGAACATCACGCGCGGATCCAGCTTGCGCAGGGCATCCGGGAAGGACGTCAGAAGCTGCTTGGGGTCGAGCAGTCCGCCGGAGACCCGGTGCGGCTGACGCCCGGCGCCCGGCGGGACGGGAGCGGGAGCGGCGGTCGTGGACATCAGTGCAGCCCCTCCGCAAGGGGTCCGAGCGCGAGCGCGGGGAAGTACGTCAGACCGACGACGATGAGGATCACCCCGGTCAACAGCCCGACGAACTGCGGCCGGTGCGTGGGCAGGGTGCCCGCGGTGACCGGAACGGGCTGCTGCGCGGCGAGCGAGCCCGCGAGTGCCAGGACGAACACCATCGGCAGGAACCGGCCGATGAGCATGACTACGCCGAGCACGGTGTTGTACCAGACGGTGTTCACGCTCAGCCCCGCGAACGCCGAGCCGTTGTTGTTCGCAGCCGACGTGAAGGCGTACAACACCTCGGCGAAGCCGTGCGGCCCGGAATTGAGCATGGCCGCCCTCTCACCCGGGAACGCCATCGCCAGCCCCGCACCGACCAGCACGAGCGCGGGCGTGGTCAGGATGTAGAGGGAGGCGAACTTCATCTCCCGGCCCCGCAGCTTCTTGCCGAGGTACTCGGGCGTACGGCCGACCATCAGTCCGGCGACGAAGACCGCGACGACCGCCAGGATCAGGATGCCGTAGAGCCCGGAGCCGGTGCCGCCGGGCGCGATCTCCCCCAGCATCATGTTGAAGATCGTCATTCCGCCGCCGCCCGGCGTGTACGAGTCGTGGAAGGAGTTGACCGCTCCGCACGATGTGAGGGTGGTGGACACGGCGAACAGAGCCGAGGCCCAGATCCCGAACCGCGTTTCCTTGCCCTCCATCATTCCGCCGGCCGCGTGGCCGGCCGCGCTGCTGACGCTGTGCAGCTCGTTGGCGGTCACGATGGCGACCGACGCACCCCAGATCAACGCCATCACCGCGATGATCGCATAGCCCTGGCGGTTGTCCCCGACCATCGTCCCGAAAGTCCGCGGCAGCGAGAACGCGATGACCAGGAGCAGGTAGATCTCGATCAGGTTGGTGAGGGCGTTGGGGTTCTCGAAGGGGTGCGCGGAGTTGGCGTTGTAGAAACCACCGCCGTTGGTGCCCAGTTCCTTGATGGCCTCCTGGGAGGCGACCGGCCCGCCGGTCAGGCTCTGCTGCCCGCCCGCGATGGTGGTGATGTCGTGGATTCCGTGGAAATTCTGAATGGTACCGGCGGCCACCAGAACGATCGCGAAGGCGAGTGCAATGGGCAGCAGAACACGAAGCACAATCCGAGTCAGGTCCACCCAGAAATTCCCGACGCGATCGGTCTTCTTCCGTGTGAAGCCGCGGATCAGTGCGGCGACGACGGCGATACCCACGGCTGCGGAGACGAAGTTCTGCACCGCGAGGCCCGCCATCTGGACCAAATAGCCCAAGGTCGACTCGCCGGAATACGCCTGCCAGTTGGTATTGGTGACGAAGGATGCAGCGGTGTTGAACGACAGGTCCGCAGTGACCGGCTTCGTCCCCAGGGACAGCAGGAGATGGTTCTGCAGGCGCAGAAACACGTACAGGAACAGCACCGAGACCGCGGAGAAGGCCAGGACACTCCGAAGGTAGGCCGACCACCTCTGGTCCACGTCGCCGTTCACTCCCCCGGCCCGGTAGACCAGGAGTTCAGCCCGGCCATGGTGATCGGCGGTCAGGACGCGGGCCATGTAGTCGCCCAGCGGGCGAAACGAGAGACCCAGCACGACCACCAGGGCGAGCACCTGGAGCCAGCCCGCGAGAGTGTCGTTCATCGGAGCCGGCCCCTAGAACTTCTCGGGGAAGATCAGGCACACGACCAGGTAGACCACGAGGCACGCGGCAACGACGAGGCCGACGATGTTTTCCAGGCTCACAGGCGTCCGACCCCCTTGGCGGCAAGGCCGATGAGGGCGAACACCACAACCGTGAGCGCGATGTATGCGACGTCCGACATGCGCGAGGCACCCCGCAGAGTCGTCAGGGGCGGAGCTTTACGGTGCGCCCTGTTCGGAATATGGGGTTGGCGCGTTTCTGACGCTATATCAGTTGACTTCGGCAAAGCGTTGACGCTGTGTGGGCCGATGGGGTGATGGTGGAGCGCAGGCATTCACCCGTCGCGGTCGGATGTCGCGCCGCCGCCGGGAGCACAGCTCGGAAGAGTGAGCGTCACCGAGAAGGCCGGCCCGTCGGCGGTCGTCTCCAGGGTCCCGTCCATGGCCTCGGCCAGGTCACGCGAAAGCCGCAGAGCCAGGCTGTCGGCCTTCCTGGTACCCGGTGCCCGGGAGGGGAGCGTGCTCGATTCCGTTCTCTGCTCAGGCATCCCGTCCTCCACCCGGATCACCAGGCGGTCGCCCCGGACCTGGGCGCAGAAGACGGGGGGCCGGTCCGGTGGGCTGTGACGCAGTGCGTCGGCCCCGAGGGCGGTCAGGGCGCGGGTGAGAAGGGCGGCATCGGCGATCACGTCGGGCAGCTGTTCCGGCAGGCGCAGAACGATCGAGTGGCCACCGGGCCCGAGGTCGTCCAAGGCAGCGCCCAGCACCTCATTGAGGTCGACCGGGCGCAGGTAGAGATCGAGTGCCCCGGCGTGCAGACGGCTCAGGTCGTCGAGATCGGTGACCAACTGCGCCGCACGGTGCACGGCCGCGCGGGCGGTGTCCAGCAGCTGCGCCGCTTCCCGGGCACGCTCGCATGCGAGTCGGCCCCGCAAACGCACGAGCGCTTCTTCGGCTGTGCGGAGCGGAGCACGCAGATCGCGGCCTGCCGCGAGAAGCAGGGATGCCCGGGTGCGTTCGGTCTCGGTGAAGGTGTCCGTGCCACCGGAACGCCCGGCGATCCGCCCCCGAGCGTGGGCCAGCCCCAGTTCGGCGGCGCATGCGGCGAGCACGCGCTGATCCTCCGTACTCAGTCCTGAGCCGCGAGCCGCCAGCGTGAGAGTGTCGTCGACCGGGCTTTCCACATCCGCCTCGTAGGGCCTTTCCGGCGGCCGCTCCCCCGCGCTGGCGATCACGTACCAGCGGGGCACGGGGGATGCTTCCGGGTCCCTTTCGAGCAGGCTGATCGCGCTGAGGCCGAAGTTCTCCCGGATCTGCTCGACGAGTGCCGGCAGATCCTGGCCACGCATCACGGCGGCGGCCAGGCGGCTCAACGCCCTCGCCTCCGATGTCGCGCGTACCGCCTGGTGCGTACGCTGCGCAGCCGCTCCCGCTGCGGTGCCGACGAGAGCGGCCGTGGCGATGAAGACCACGAGCGCGGTGATCTCGTCGGCGCGCTCCATCGCCAGCGAGTGCACCGGTGCGGTGAAGTAGTAGCCGGCGAGCAACGCCGCGGCAACAGCGGCCAGCAGAGCGGGGTAGAGCCCGCCGGCCAGGGCGACCACCACGACGACGAGCAGATAGATCACCAGGTCTCCGGCGAGACTGAGGTGGTCCCGCAGCGCGGTCAGCAGGAGCGTCAGTACGGGCAGCAGCACCACGGCGCCGGCCAGCGCGGACCAGTACCGTCTTGGGCCCAGGCCACGACTCGGACGGGGAAGCCTCAGCGCAGCTGAACCGGCTGCCTCCTCATGGGTGACGATGTGCACGTCGATGGGGCCGGACCCCTTGATCGTCCGCGCCCCCACGCCTGCTCGCAGGAAGGAGGCGAGACGGCCGTGCCGACTGGCGCCCAGCACGATCTGGGTGACGTTCTCCGCCTCGGCGAACTGGAGCAGGGCATCGACGACGTCCTCGCCCGTGGTCTGGTGGTAGCTGCCGCCGAGCGACTCCAGAAGGGTGCGCTGGGCGTCAAGTACGCCCGGGTCGACTGCGGTGAGCCCGTCCTCCGGGATCACGTGGATGGCCAACAATTCGGTGCCGGGCGTACGAGCGCTGATCCGCGCGGCGCGGCGGATGAGGGTCTCGCCCTCCGGCCCCCCGCTCAGTGACACCAGGATCCGCTCCCGGGTCTCCCAGGGGGCGGAGATGCCGTGTTCGGCCCGGTAGCGCTGCAGCCCCTCCTCCACTCGGTCGGCCAGCCACAGCAGGGCGAGTTCGCGCAGTGCGGTGAGGTTGCCGACCCGGAAGTAGTGGGTGAGGGCGGATTCGATGCGGTCCGGCGGGTAGACATCGCCGTGCACCATGCGGCGGCGCAGCACCTCGGGCGGCAGGTCCACCAGTTCGATCTGGTCGGCGCGGCGCGCCACCTCGTCGGGCAGGGTCTCGCGCTGCCTGACCCCGGTGATCTGCCGGACCAGGTCATTGAGGGATTCCAGGTGCTGGACGTTGAGCGTGGTGACGACATCGACGCCGGCAGCCAAGAGCTCCTCGACGTCCTGCCACCGCTTGGCATTGCGGGTCCCCGGAACGTGGGAGTGGGCCAGTTCATCGACCAGCGCGACCTGGGGGCGGCGGGCCAGCACGGCGTCGAGATCCATCTCGGTGAAGACCGCACCGCGATGGGTCAGGGTGCGCCGGGGGATCGTCTCCAGACCGTCGGCCAGGGCAGCGGTCGGCCGACGCCCATGCGGCTCGACGAAGCCCACGACCACATCCGCACCCAGTGAACGCAGCCGCTGCCCCTCCGTGAGCATGGCGTACGTCTTTCCGACCCCGGGGGCGGCCCCGAGGTAGATCCGCAACCGTCCACGTGCCACCAGCGGGCTCCTGCCAGGTCACACACCATTCGTGCGTGCGCCCTACCATGGTGCGCCCCTACGGGCCGCTCCTCGCGACGACACCGGCCCAGCGTCGGGCAAGACCCCCTCGGGGTGTATCGAGTCCCGCTGTCGACCCAGAGCGCCCGGTGCGGTGGGTGCATGTCACGCCTCCCGCGCGAAACGCGCCCGCGGACCGGGAAGGGCTCTGGTGCCGCTCTCCGGCCGAATTCGAGCGCCGTTGACACCCCCCTAGGGCGGCCCGTACGGCTGTGACGGAACTCTTACGGCCCACTCGTGCGTCTGCGGGAACCGATCCCGCCGTACGGCCCACCCTGCTGTTGGCCCGCACCAGCGGGGTGCGGGCCAACAGCAGGGTGAGGCATCAAGAAACACGGAACCGCAGGCGGCAGATCACCGCGTCCGTGTCCCGGCGCACCGCGTGCGCGACGACCGCACCGCGCTGGTTCTGCAGCAGCCGCAGCCGCAGACGGTCCGGCTCGACCTCGGGAATCAGAACGGTCACACGGGTTCCGGGCTCAGCAGCGACCGTCTCGCCCACGTACTCGGCGATCGGGCTGCCCAAAGCGCGGCGCTCGGAAGTCAGCTGGATCAGGGGCACGCCGGGGTTCCACAGCTCCCAGTCGCGCGCCAGCGCATGGGTGTGGGCCCTGTCCTCGGGATCGGGGTGACAGACGGTGACCGCGCGCACCTCGTCGCCGAGCGAGGCGGCGGCGTTCAGGGCCTCGCACGTCAGCCGCGACAGGTTCGACACCGGAACGATCACCACGGACCGGTCCCGGTGCGGCGGCTCCGGGATACACCCCAGGCCGAGCCGCTCACCGATCCGGGCGTAGGCGCGGTGCACGGCTTCGAAGGCCACCACCAGCAGCGGCAGGGCGATCACGATCAGCCAGGCGCCGTCCTCGAACTTGGTCGCCGTGACGACGACGGCCGCGATGCCGGTGAGCACGGCGCCGAAGCCGTTGAGCGTCGCCTTGCCGGTACGAAGCCACCAGGACCGCCAGCAGTGCGGCGATCGCGAGAGTCACCGGCAGCGTGAACCCGAGGCCGTGCGCGCCGAAGGCCGCCAGGACGAGGACGATCGCCTCGGAACCGTACGCCACCGACGCCATGGCATCCAGGGAGAGGGCGGCGAGCCCAGTGACGGCGGTGAGCCGGTGGCGCTCGCCGGTATCCCGCGGCTCCTCGTCGGGCGGGGCGGCGCCGACCGGTTCGGTGGTCAGGACGGACATGGAATACGTGCTCCTTCACAAAGGGCCCGCGCACGCGGGAAGGCAGTACGCGGGTAGGCCCAGGTTCTGTCCGTCCCCCACCGCTTTCGACCTCTCCTTGCGGCTTCTTCACGCCCAAGCCGCGGACCTTGACGCGACGTTGACGGCAGTGTGACCCACACGACTCCGTCCGGAGCGTGACCCGTCCCGAACAGGAAGAGCTCGCAGTAACCGTCGCCGGCCTGATCGGGGAACGGGCGGCGGGCGTTCATCCCCACGCCAGGATGCACGTCCCCGTGGAAGCGGCTACCCAAGCCCGTGACCGCGTGGCGGAACTGAATGCCGACGGCTGCGTGGCCGTGGGCGGCGGTTCGGCCATCGGCCTGGGCAAGGCCGTCGCCCTCCGCCACGGCCTGCCGATCATCGCCGTACCGACGACGTACGCCGGATCCGAGATGGCACCCGTGTGGGGGCTGACGAAGGACGGCGTCAAACGCACCGGGAAGGACACGCGTGTCCTGCCGGTCTCGGTGCTCTACGATCCCGAACTCACCGTGACCCTGCCGACGATCGTGTCCGCGACCAGCGGCATGAACGCCATCGCGCACGCGGTCGAGGCCCTGTGGATGCTCAGGCCGTCGCTCGCCGTGCTGACGAGTTGCATGGCGTGCGGGCCGCGGGCGAGCGTCCGGGTTCCGGCGGCGCGAGGGGAATCCGTCATGCGCCGAAGCCTAAGACCGGCGTCCGTCCTGGCCGGTCCCGGTCATGCGCCGAGAGCCTCCCTACCGAGGCTTGACAGCGCGATGGCGAGCTGATCCATCAGGCGTTCGTGCGCTGCGGCAGGGTTCGCCTGGAGTGCGAGGAAGGCGCCGTCGAAGCCCGCGAGCGCGAAGTCGACAGTGTCGTCGGCCACCTGCCCGGCCTGGTCGGGGGCGATGGTGGTGAAGGCGTGGGTGATCAGAGCGTGGAGGTTGGAGCGCCCGTGTGCTCGTACTCGTCCGATGATCTCGGCCGTCTCCGGGGTGTCGCTGCTCAGCAGTAGCAGCACGAACAACCGCAGGAACTCCGGGTGGTCGACGAACGCGGCACCGGAGGCGCGGAGAGCGCGGCGCAAGTACACCTCGGGTGTGTCGCCCGGGTCTGGTTCAGGTGTGGTGGCATTCATGAAGAAGCGGTCGGCCCCGCGCTCCATGACGGCGGCGAGGATGCCCAGCTTGGATTTGAAGTGCCAGTAGATCGAGCTGTTGGGCAGCCCTGACTCTCGGGCGATGTCGGCGATGCTCGTGCCGTCGAATCCGCGGATCGACATCATCCGCGAGGCAGCATCCAGGATCTCATCACGCGAACGCTCACCCTGGAGCAGGCGCTTGTTGCGGCGTCCGGCGGTTGTGGTCGGCATACCCACACCCTATCTGGATCGTTCGCTCCAGACCCTTGACAGCCTCTTTTTCGGCCACTTCTAATGGCCCACGTACTTCTGTCTGGAATCTTCATTACAGAACCGAGGCATCCATGCGTCCTCATGATTACGACACCGACGTCGCGATCATTGGTTACGGCCCTTCGGGCGTCGCCGCGGCCAACGCGCTCGGCACGCTTGGCATCAACGCGATCGCCTTCGAGCGCGAACGCGACATCTACAGCCGTGCCCGCGCCGTCACGATCAACGACTGGACGATGCGCCTCTTCCAGCAGGTCGGCCTCGACGAGCGCGTCAAAGCCGACATGGATCCCACTCTCGCCCTGCGCTGGATCACCTACGACGGCACCGAGTTGCTGCACCTGCCGTTCCCGCCGGGGCAGCTCGGCCACGCGACGTCGTACGCGATCTACCAGCCCACCATGGAGCAGACCCTGCGCGACGGGGCAGCGCGGTTCGGCTACAAGATCCGGGTCGAGTACGGCGCCGAGGTGACCGACGTGGCTCAGGACGCCGACGGCGTCACGGTCACCGTCCGTGACCTCGCCACCGGTGAGTCCTCCACGGTGCGAGCCCGGTACGCCCTCGCCTGCCACGGCGGCGAAGCCGCGACCCGCGAGCGGCTGGGCGTCAACCTCGTCGGCGACACTCTGGATGTCCGCTGGGTCGTCGTCGACGGCAAGGTGAAGCGCTGGTGGCCCAACCGCCACATCCTCACCTTCTGGTCCGACAAGGAGCGCCCCGTCGTCGACATCGCGCTCGGCCGCGACAACCACCGCTGGGAGATCCCGCTCAAGCCCGGCGAGACCGACGCGGACTTCGCCACCCACGAGGATCTCTGGCCGCTGCTGGAGTCGCTCGGGGTCTCGCGCGACGACATCGACATCCACGGCCACGCCTTCTACAGCCACCACGTCCGCTCCGCGGAGTCGTGGCGCGTCGGCGAGCGCGTCTTCCTGCTCGGCGACGCCGCTCACCTGATGCCGCCGTGGGCCGGATCGGGCATGCAGTCGGGCATCCGCGACGCGTTCAACATCGCGTGGAAGCTCGCCGGCGTGCTCGGCGGCTCGCTCCCGACCTCGATCCTCGACTCCTACGAGGCGGAGCGCCGCCCCAACGTCGACTTCTACACCGAGGTCTCGATACAGCTGGGCCGCATCATCAAGCAGGAACTCACCGAGGAGGAGCAGGCCGCTCTGGCCGCGCAGTCGGAGGAACTGCCGCCGCTGCTCTGGCCGCCGTCCTATGTCGCCGGCTGGTTCACCGGCGCCGCGACACCCGACAGCGCGGTCGGCAAGATGATCCCGCAGCCGCGAGCCGCCACCGTCAACGGCATCATCGGCCGACTCGACGATCTGCTCGGCAACGGCTTCGTCGTACTCGGCGACAACGTCGACCCGACGACTGTGTTGTCAGCCGAGGACAAGGCCGGCTGGGACGCCATCGGTGCGCGCTACCTCGCCGTCCGCGCCGCCGACCAGGGCACCAAGGGTCCCGACGAGATCGTCGACATCGACGGCGCCCTCATCGGCTGGCTGCGTGAGCGCGGCGCCCGCGTGGTCGTCGTACGCCCAGACCGCTTCGTGGTCGCGGCCGATCCCACCGGCCTCTCCGTTCCCGCCTGACCACCATCCTCCGATTTAAGGAATCGACATGGCCGCAACGATCAAAGAACTCTCCTACGTCGGCATCGAGGCCGACGACCTCGACGCCTGGAGCGGCTTCGCCGGGCAGCTTCTCGGCCTGATGCCGGCCCGTCACGAGGACGACATCCGCACCTTCCGGCTCGACGACCACATCCACCGCACGATCATCGTGCGGGGCCCGCGCAACGACCTGGCCTTCGCCGGCTTCGACTGCGGCTCCGACGCGGAACTCGACGAGGTCGTCGCGCTGCTGCGCAGTAACGGACACGACGTCACCGAAGGCGACCCTGAGCTCGCGGCCGAGCGCGGAGTCGCCCGCATCTACGTCACCGCCGACCCCGAGGGCAACCGCGTCGAGCTGATCAACGGCCTGAAGAAGGCCGATGAGCCCTACGCCAACGAGGTCAACAAGTACGGCTTCCAGACCCGCCAGGGCGGCGCCGGCCACATGTTCCTGCTCTGTACGCCCGGCGGCGGCCGCGAGCGAATGCTGGAGTTCTACGGCCACCTCGGCTTCAAGCTGTCGGACTACATCAAGGACGAGGTCGAGCCCGGCCTCTTCGTCGACGCCGCCTTCACCCACTGCAACGGCCGTCACCACACGCTGGCCTTCGCGGAGATGCCGGCGCCGATCAAGCTCCACCACTTCCTGATCGAGAACAACAACATGTCGGACGTGGGCTGGGCCTACGACCGCATCGTCGAGGCACGGGTCCCGATGATGCACACCATGGGCATGCACCCCAACGACAAGATGTTCTCCTTCTACGCCAACTCCCCGTCGGGTATCGCGGTTGAGTACGGCTGGGGTGGCCTGATCATCGAGGACGACGACACCTGGGAGGTCGGCGAGTACGACTCCATCAGCGCGTGGGGCCACAAGAACCCGATGAAGCTGGGCACGGCCCTCGTCGAGCTGGCCAAGCGCGGTCAGGAACTGCGGGAGGCGGCGATGAAGGCGGCCGGGGAGGTCACCCAGTGACAGCGACCACTGCCGACAACCGCGAGGTCCGCAGCCAGGACATCCAGGCGGGCGGACACCGACTGCGGGTCTACACGTGCGGCGACCCGTCCAAGCCCGCGATCCTCTTCGTCCACGGCTCGGGACCAGGTGTCAGCGCGCCGTCCAACTGGGCACATCTGATGCCGTCGTTCGCCGGGGACTACTACTGCATCGCACCCGACGTGCTGGGGTTCGGCGACTCCGAGCACCCGGAACCCGCCCCGAACGGTGGCATGCCGGCATACACCACCCTGCGTGCCCGGTCGCTCCTCGCGCTGCTCGACGCCCTGGGTGTGGCCAAGGCACACTTCGTCGGCAATTCGATGGGCGGCATGATCACGCTTCGTGTCGCTCAGATCGAGCCTGCCCGCATCGACAAGATGATCCTCATGGGCAGCGGTGGGGCACCGATCCCGCCGACCGCGGACCTGATGAAGCTGATCACCTTCTACCAGGACCCGTCGCCCGAGGCGATGGCCGACCTCCTCGTACGATTCGTCGACGACACCGGCCTCTTCGCCGGCAAGCTGGAGGAAATCGCGCGGACACGGGTCGCGCTGGCCACCCGTGACGACGTGCGCCGCTCGCACCTGGCGACCTTCAACCCCGAGTACGGACCGGTCAAGTACACCGAGGACGAGCTGGCGGCCATCCAGCACCAGGCGCTCGTGCTGCACGGTCGTGAAGACCGGATGCTCCCGGTTGCGGCGGGGTACTACCTGGCCGAGAACCTTCCCAACGCCCGGCTCCACGTGCTCCCGCACGCCGGTCACTGGATCCAGATCGAGCAGGCGGCCGGCTTCACCGCACAGGCGAAGCTCTTCCTCACCGAGTAGGACTCAGCGGCCTTTCGGGGCCTCGGAGCGATCGCGGGCCCTGGTGCCCTACGAACGGCGGCAGCGCCGGGCAGTTCGCTGCTCCCGCTGTGCCAGGGCCCGCCGCGACGGGGCCTTCGTCAGCCGCAACCGCTGCCGGTGTGGATATGCCTGGCACGAGTCCGAGATCACCAGAGCCGACTTCGAAACCCTTGTAGCCCTGGCATCGCCGTCGGACACCGACCGTCCGCCAGGCCCTCGACATCACGGCTGCTGAAGCCCACGAAGGCGGGCGTGGCCTCGGACGGGACGCCGATGGGCTCGATGTTGCCCTACCGGCCGAGCGAACGCGGGCAACCGTACGGCCGGGTACGTCTGCCCGGAGTCCGGCTCAACCGGAAGCGGTGTACACGAGCTTGCCCCGCACGTGCCGTTCGGACAACTGACCCAGCGCGGACGGGACTTCGCTGAGCGGGAGAGTCCGGGACAGCATGGGGTCGAGGTGTCCGTCCGCGACCAGCGTCAGCAGTTCTCCGAGCATCGCGGAGAGGTCGGCTCGGGGGCGCTCATCGCCGTGGCTGTGGGCAGCGCCCAGCGCGATCTCGTGAACCGACGGCGCGATGGTGAACGGGGCCACCACGGTCAGGTCGGGCCGTCCGGCAACCGAGGCGAGTCCGCCGCCGTGCACCAGCAGGGACAGGTTCGCCGTGGCGGATTCCGGGCTCACGGTGTCCACCACCCCGTCCACACCCCGGCCGTCGGTCAGGTCTCGGATGCGGGCGGCGACGTCCTCTGTCCGGTAGTCGACGACCTCGTCCGCCCCCAACTCGCGAACGCGGTCGGCGTTGCGGGCGGACGCCGTCGTGATCACTCGGGCTCCGGCCCGTGCGGCGAGCTGGACGGCGAAGCCGCCGACGCCGCCCGCACCCCCCGTGACCAGGACCGTGTCCCCGGCAGTGACGACCAGTCGCCGTACCACCGCCTGGTAGGCGGTCATACCGGCACAGGGCAGGCCGGCGGCGACAGCCCACTCGATCGTGTCGGGCACCGTGGCCAGGGTCGTGGTGTCGGCGAGGGCGTACACGGCGAAGCCTCCGGGGCGGCGCAGATCGCCGTGGAAGACGACCCGCTGTCCCGGGTGGACGCCCGTCACGCCCTCGCCCACCGCGTCGACGGTGCCGGCCACGTCCAGGCCGAGAACGTGCGGCCAGGTCCAGTCGGGGTGGCCCTCGGCTGCGACCTGGTAGTCGACGGGGTTGAGGCCGCAGGCCTCGACCTTCACACGCGCCTGGCCAGGGCCCGGTTCGGGTACAGGCAGGTCGCTCAGACGCAGGGTCTCGGGGGCGCCGGGGCGGTCGAGGACCAGCGCGCGCATGGTCGTACGGCGGGTCGAGTGCGGGCTCACACGACCGCCTGGTCGCTGTCCCGGTGCGCGCCCCAGCCGTGCCAGCGCTCGACCTCGATCCAGGCGCTGACCCGGGTCCGGACCCGGTCCGGGTAGGGCTTGCCGGTGTAGTGGCCGGCGATGCGGTCGATGTCGGCGAGGCCCTCGTCGTCGTAGATCTCGATGGCGCGGCCGATGAGGGTGACGTGGGTGTACCAGTCGTCCTTGTCGAGGACGGTGAGGGTCACACGGGGATCCCGGCGCAGGTGCTTCAGGCGGATCCGGCCCTCGTCCAGGCTGATCAGCACCCGGTTGTTCTTCCACACGTACCAGGTGGGGGTGGACACCGGCGTGCCGTCGGAACGCAGGGTGGCCATCACGGCCGGGTTGGGTCGGCGGAGCAGTTCCTGGGCCTCGGCGGGCAGTGGCGGCTTGGACATGTCGGTCCCTTTCTCAGTGCTGCTCGTCGAAGCTCGCGTAGTACGCGGCGGCCATGTCCTCGTCGCCGTGCCCCTGTGCGGCGGCCCGCTCCAGACGCTCGGCGCTCGCCGCGGCCACGTCCAGGCGTACGCCGTTCTCCTCCCCCGCCTCGACGATCAGTCGGGCGTCCTTGGCGGCGGTCGCCACGGCGAACTGGGCCGGGGACAACTGCTCGTTGAGGATGAGGCCGGACTTGGCACGCAGGTACGGCATGTCGAGCGGGCCGCCGCCGATGGCGTCGAAGAAGTCCTGCGGGTCCACGCCGAGGGCCTTCGACAGGGCCAGGACCTCGCCTGCCGCGGCGGTGGTCGCGATGACCCAGCTGTTGGCGACGAGCTTCAGCCGAGTCGCGGAGCCGTCCGCACCGTCCTCGCCGGTCCACACCGTGCGGGCACCGACCGCGTCGAGAACCGGGGTCACGGCCTCGCGGTGCTCGCTCGGACCGGCGACCAGGACAAGCAGCCGGCCGGCCTCGGCAGGCTGGCGGGTTCCCAGGACCGGAGCGTCGTAGAAAACAAGGTCGTATTCGCGGGCGAAGGCGGCCAGATCACCGATCGCCTCGATACCGGCGGTGGTCGACTGCACCCAGGCGGTCCCGGGGCGCAGCGCGGGCGCAGCCTGCTTCATGACGTCCAGGGTGGCGGGGCCGTCGTACAGCATGGTGAGGACGACATCGGCGCCCTCGACGGCCTCGGCGGGGGTGCCGGCGATCTCGACGCCGTCGGCGGCGAGCGGTTCGGCCTTGTCCCGGCTGCGGTTCCAGGCCCGGACGGTGTGCTCGGCGCGGGCGAGATTGCGGGTCATCGCGGCACCCATGATGCCGGTGCCCAGCACGCTCACGGTGAGCTTGTCGGTCATGACGTCAACTTCCCTGTCCATACGGTGCGGTGAAGACAAGAACCGGGTGTGCCCCGGTGTCACGGGACGCACCCGGGGCGCGCTTACTTCGCGGCGGCGGTGACGAGGCCGTCGAGCCAGGCCTGGTGGCCGTTGAGCATCGGGTTGGGGCGCTCGCCCGCCAGCGCGGCGGCGGGCTGACCGATCTGGGTCTCCTGGGTCAGGATCCGCACCCGGCCGCCGGGCAGGTCCTCGACCAGCCAGGCGTGCAGCACATCCAGCCGCTGCTCGGGCGTGCCGTCCTGCTTGGCGGTCCAGGACAGGCGGCCGGGGACGCCGTCGGCCGGGGCCTGGAACTCCACGACGTGGGCGTCCAGTGGCGGGAAGCCGAAGGTGCCGAAGCTGAAGACGAGGCCGTCCTTCAGCTCGGGGCCGCCGCCCTGCGGGAAGGAGATGGTCCCGCCTGTCGGCTGGCCCCTGACCGCCCCGGCCGACGTCCTGCTCGGCTCCGCCGACCGGGCCCGCTGGAGCGGTCAGGGCTGGTGGTGGCCCGCGGTCATCGCCGCCCTCGCCCTCGTCGCCCTGCTCGCCCTGTGGTGGCTGCTCGCCCAACTGCGCCGACGCCACCCCGGCGCACTGCCCGTCGGCGGCACACCCCCGCAGCAGGGCGTCGAACTGCGCGACCGCGCGCTCGGCGACGCGATCGCGACCGAAGCCAGTGCCCTGCCGGCGGTCGAGCACGCGGCCGTCCGCATCAGCAACTTGTCGGTGTGTTGGTTTGCTCGTCCGTGGCGGCGAGGAGATCGGGGGCGGTGCGGTAGCGGGCCCGGCCGCCCTGCCCATCCCCACACCCGCGTCGCACTCACTCTCACTCCTCAGGCGTCACCCGGCACTCTCCTCGACGCCCTGTGCGAGGGCCCGCTCCGGACCGCTCGTCGGTCCACCGGCTCCCCTCACATGCCCACCGAGGTCCGCCTACAGGTCGCCGGCCACAAACCGCACCGCGCGGAGTAAGGAGGAGACCGACCATCCCCGTGTCCACCCCCTTGCGATCTCTCGCAGTTCACAGGGGCACCGTGCACCACTCCCCAATGGAGAGGTCATGATCATCCTGGGCATCATTCTGCTCGTCGTCGGCTTCCTCACCGGGATATCCATCCTGTGGACCATTGGAATCATCCTGCTGGTCGTCGGAGCCATCCTGTGGATCCTCGGCTCGATGGGACACGCCGTCGCCGGTCGACGCCACTACTGGTGACCGACCCGGCGGCCTGCCGCCACCGATCCCCCGGGACCGCCGGCAGTCGCGCGGACGCCTGCGCCGACGGCGAGGCGCTGCGGGCAACGCGGCAGTCACCGGGCGGCACACTGGAGTACGCACACCAGAGGGGGGACCGAACGCATCCGGACGACGAACGCGTCGAGCACCTTGTGCCAGGCGGTTCAGATCCGTTGGGCACGGTGGAGGAGGGTGTGCAGTCCGTAGGGTCGCAGCGCGGCTCGGGCGGCGTTCGCTCCGGGGGCTCCGTGGACCCCTCCGCCGGGGTGGGCGGCCGCTGAGGCGAGGTAGAGGCCCTTGACGGGGGTCTCGGGTCGGCCTGTGCCGGGGACGGGGCGGAAGATCGCCTGTTGGTGCAGGGCGGTGGTGCCGTTGTTGATGGCGCCGTTGTGGAGGTTCTCGTTCATGGCCTGGAGGGTGGTGGGGGCCAGGATCCGGCGGGCGAGGATCCGTGTACGGAAGCCGGGCGCGAATCGTTCCACCTGTGCCTCGATGCGGTCCGCCATGGCTTCTTGTTCGCGGGCGTCCCAACGGCCGGTGATGCGGTCGGGGCCGGCGTCGGAGACGATGTGCTGCGGGACGTGGGTGTAGGCCCACGCCGATTCCGTACCGACGGGCGAGCGGCTGGGATCCGCCGTGGTCATCTGTCCGAGCAGGGCGAACGGCTCGTCGGGGACGTGTCCCATGGCGATCTGCGAGGCGAACCGGGTCAGGCTGTCGATGCCGTCGGCCACGTGGACCGTCCCGGCGCCGGCGGCTTGCGGAGCCGTCCACGGCACCGGGCCGGTCAGCGCCCAGTCGACCTTGAAGGTAGCGAAATCCCACTGGAAACGCTCCAGGTCCCGCAGGAGCCGGGACGGAAGGTGTTCCTCGCCCACCAGCTCCCGGTACAGGGCCGACGCCGACGTGTCCGCGAGCACGGCGCGCCGCGCGCCGACGGTCTCCCCGCCGGCCGTCCTGACGCCCACCGCCCTGCCGCCACGTACGACGACCGACACGGCGCGCTCCCCGCAGCGCAGGACGCCGTCGCGGTGCTGGAGGCGGCTCACGAGCGCCGCGGTCAGGGCGCCGGCCCCGCCGACGGGGACCGGGAAGCCGTGGCTCTGTCCGACCATCGACATCAGCCAGCCGAACCCGCCGCTGCCCACCGCCTCGGGCGCCAGGTCGGCGTGCAGGGCGTTCCCGGCCAACAAGAGCCGTCCGCCCTCGCCCCGGAACTCCTCATCGCCCAGGCGGCGCACCGGCAGGGTCAGCTTCCGGACCAGCCGCAGTCCGCCCGCGGCCCGAAGGTTCGCCGCCAGACGGAGCCCGGAGCGGACCGGAGGGAAGGGCGTGAACATGGCCTGCACCAGGTCCTGCCCGACACGGCTCCACACCTCGTACATGTCCCGCCAGGCGTCGCCGTCGCCCGACGCGAACTCTTCCAGCCCGGATGCGGTCTCCTGCACGCGGCGCTCCAGCACGGCGCACCGCCCGTCCCTCAGCGGGTGGGCCAGCACGCGCGGGGCATGGCTCCATCGCAGTCCCTCCGCGGCGAGACCGAGGCGGGCGAGGGCCGGGGAAACGGCGGCCAGCGGGTACAAGGCGCTGAAGAGATCGGAGACGTAGTCGGGATGGACACCGCGGTCGCTGCGCACGGCGCCTCCAGGCTCCTGCTGTGCCTCCAGGACTTCCACGCTCCACCCGGCGTCCGCCAGCACGTTGGCAGCCACCAGCCCATTGGGTCCGGCGCCGATCACCACCGCGTCAGGCATGACGGGCCCCGGCGTGATCCTGTCCGACGTGATCCTGTTCCACGAGCCTGGCAAGGCGCGCCAGCATCCCCCGGTGCCGCAGTTGGAACACCGCTTCACTCGCGGCGTTGTGGAAAGTGCTTCCCAGGCCGCGCAGGGGGTGCTCGTCGCAGATGACGAGCGTTTCGTCCTGGCCCCACGGCCTGAGCTGGAGGAAGATCCTCGCGGTGCCCAGCGACTTGAACGACGCCTCCAGTTCCAGCTCTCTGCCGGATTCCCGATGGCGGACGGTCGTCACCCCGTCGACCGACCAAGGGCCCAGCCGCACGGTGTAGCGGAGCCGGGATCCGACGTCGGGCCAGGTCTGATCGAGTGGCATGGACGTGGCGGGCCCTACCACCCACTCCCCGTACCTGGTCGGATCGGCAAGCACCGCCCATACCGCGTGCGGGGGACGCCGGATCAGCTGATGTCGGACTGCCATGGAAGGAGCCCCTTCTGCCGGAACGGACGGTGTGCGGCACAGCCGTGTTGTGCGGCACTCGGAGCGCCTGCCTGTGTTCGAACCGGCGCTCGCACAGGGCTGGAACTCTCGGGCGCGGCGCAAGTCTTCATCCACCATCTGGTGTCACGGCCATGGTGCGCGTACTCGAATGCCCTCGCATCTCGCCCGCGCCGGAGGAGAGTGCGGCGCGGCGCCCACCGGGAACCGGGCAGGACAGCGAGTCATCCGTACCTGACAGACATTTTCCGGTCTCCTCGCCCACGTCACCGAACCGTCTGCCACGCCGGGGATCGGCACTGCTGATTGTCAGGCAACGTCCCGGGGGCCGCTCCGAGGGCCAGCCGTCACTCGGCGTGCACGCTGCACGGAAAGTGATCCAGCCCCCTGAAGGCACGGTGCCGGCCCACTCTTGAGTGAGGGGCGCCCGGACCGGCGGGAGCCAGGTCGCCCCCCGTGACGGCGCCGGACTGCGTGGGACACACGTGGCACCGGTCGCCTGACGTCGATCACCACAGAGCCGATCACCCCAAAAGGGATGAACGGCAGGCAACCGGGCACTCGGAGGACATAAATCACTACTCCTACGAGGAGCGTGCAACCCATGTCCACGGGAACACTTCTGGCGATCATCATTGCGATCGTGGTGGTGCTCGCCCTGGCCGCTGTGGCGGTCTCACTCATGATGCGACGCCGCCACCTCCGCGAACGCTTCGGCCCGGAGTACGAACGGACCGTCGAAGACTCCGACAGCAGGCGCACCGCCGAGCGCGAACTCAGGGAACGCGAGAAACGGCACGACGCGCTGGACATCAAACCACTGCCTCCGGTCTCACGTGACCGCTACACGCGCGAATGGAGCAGCGTCCAGCAGGAGTTCGTGGACCGGCCCGAGGACGCGGTGCACGACGCGGACCAGCTGGTGACCTCCCTGATGCACGACCGCGGCTACCCGACCGAAGGGTTCGAACAGCAGATGAAGGACCTCTCGGTGGAACACGGGCGCACCCTCGAGCACTACCGCGCTGCGCACGAGGTGGAGACCTTCAGCACCCACAGCCAGGCAACGACCGAGCAATTGCGGGGCGCCATGGTGCACTACCGCGCCCTGTTCAACGAGTTGCTCTCCGACGGCGGCCGGGCCCAGCCCGCCCGGTCCTGACGCCGACCCCGGCCCCGACCCTGCATGGAGGAACCCCCATGCACAGCAACGACGACACAGACCGCACCACCGGCGGCCTGACCACCGAGGACCTCGCACAGCCCTCGGGCGCCACCACCAGGACGCCGGGAGAAACGGAGGAAGCCTCCGCGAAAGCCCCGAGGTACCCCGGTGAGAGCACCGCGACGCCCCAGACACGGCGCTCGGCCAGCGAGGCCGACGGAGACCGGTCCCCCGCCGGATCCGACGCCCGAGCCGCCACCCCGGGCGCCCCGGACACCACGGACACTTCAGAGGACGATGCTCCACAGCTTCTGACGGAGGACGAGGACCAGGATTTCCGCGACCGCTGGCAGAAGACCCAGAACAAGTTCGTGGACGATCCCCGCGAGGCCGTACACGACGCCGACGCCCTCGTCGCAGACGTCATGCAGACCCTGGCCACCACGTTCGCCCAGCACAAGAAGGACCTGGAGGGCCAGTGGGGGCAGGGCGAGCAGGTGGACACGGAGGAACTGCGCAGGGCTCTACGTCGCTACCGTTCCTTCTTCAACCGGCTGCTCACCACGTGAGATCCCTTCCTCAAGCCCGGGCCACCAAGGGACGCCGTCGCACAACTCACGGCCCCGGCCACGACGGCGAACGTCCAGCCACCGCACCCCGTCCGGCCCGGTCGCCATCGCCCGAGTCCAGGTCGTCACCCAGTCCGCGTCCGCGATCACTGACATGCCGCGCTCGACCACTGCGGCAGAGGACACACCGTTCCGGGAGGACACCCTCGTCCGGCATCACGGCGGCGACGGCCCCGCGGCTCTAACCGCAGCGGCGGCAGGTGGCCCGGCCGACCACTCCGGTCAGCGATGGCCTCCTCCAGCCGCTCGATCATCGCGTCGAAGGACCGATCACGTGGCGTGTTTGGCTCGGCAGAGGCCGGCTGATTACGGCACGGTGAAGCGGCTACTCGGAACACATGAGACTCAGCACCCTCCCACACCGAATTCCCGCGGCGGCCGGACGGCTCCTGCCCCATGCAGAAGGCCCTGGCCATGTCGTGCAAGCCGTCGACCGGTTGGAACGCTTCTCCAGCGCCGACACGTTGCTCGGGGTCGTGCAGCGGATGGTGCAGGCGGTTCCACTCGGCCGGGCCAGAGACGGTTTGCACGGGCGTTGGCTGGGTCATCCGGTACACCCGCTGCTGGTACAGATCCCCCTCGGCAGCTGGCTGTCGGCCGCAGTCCTCGACGCATTGCCCGGCCAGCGACGCGCCGCACGCACATTGATCACCGTCGGCCTGCTGGCTGCGGCACCGGCTGCGGCGTCAGGGTGGGTGGACTGGGCGGAACTGAGCCACCGCCAGATGCGTGTCGGCATCGTCCATGCCGCAGCGAACATCACGAGTGTCGCCCTGTACGCCGTGTCCCTCACCGCTCGTCTGCGCGGGCATGAAGCCAAAGGCCGGATGTACGGCTGGGCAGGGCTCAGCGTCGTCGGTATCGGCGGCGCGCTCGGCGGCCACCTCGCCTACCACCAGGCGGCCGGCACCAACCACGCCGCAACCGTCCCTCAGATGGTGGAGCCGGGCTGGCACTACGTCGCCGACCTCTCCGACCTTCCGCAAGGCCGACCGACACGCCGGGACCTCGACGGCGTCGCCGTGGTCGCCGTCCGCCAGCCGGACGACAGGGTGCACGTGCTGGCCGAACACTGCAGCCACCTGGCGGGCCCCCTGTCGGAAGGGACCCTGGAAGACGGCTGTCTGCGCTGCCCCTGGCACGGCAGCACCTTCCGACTGACCGACGGCTGGAACGTCACGGGTCCAGCCACCGCGCCTCAGCCCGCCTTCGACACCCGCATAACCGACGGCCGGGTGGAAGCACGGCTGCGCACCTGACACCGCCCCCAACGGGCAGCACCCCCGCCTGCATCGGCGGCGCAGGCACGACGGCAGCCGCACCGATTCAGTTCACCAGCCTGCAGCCTGCAACCTGAACGACGCCCAGCCCACCCCACGGACCGAGGGCGGCTGGAAGCAGCTCCGTACTCCGTACTTCGAAGAGGACGCCCGGGAGCAAACCTGAGACGAGTTCGGTCATGAAGCTCACGCCTCGGATCGGATCCCGCTATCCGAATGCCTGGGCCGCTCGGACTTACGATGACTGGTGTCGCACCACGGGTAGATCTGGCTGCGTCTACAGGTGCACAGGGCGACACAGAACCGGTTCGACCTCACGAGGGTGCCGTCCTCCAGGGTGATCTCCACCGGTCCTTCAACCAGCAGCGGCCCTGCACGCTGAGCCACTACGCGGCGGCAGCGTTCATCCGAGTCGTACAGCACGAATGATCACCAGCTCTTCCCTCTCGTCGCTGCCTTCGACCAGACCACAGCTGCGCAGCCAGCCGCTCCTGGACCGCAGGACGGGGCCGAAGGCGATGTAGTGGTGTTCAACGATCCCGGCGCGCAACCCCACCGCCTGCAACTGCCGCAGCGACTCTTCCGGACGGCTCAGGGCGGACTGGACCAGCAGCAGCACCCCGCCGGGCCGCAGGAGCAAGGGCGCGTGCCGGCATATTCGATCCAGCACCAGGCGTCCATCACGCCCGGCGTCCCAGGCCCGTGTGGGCCCCCGCCGGGGGCACGACGCGGCGGGTGCCGGCACGTAGGGCGGGTTGGCGAGGATGAGGTCGAAAGACTGTTCCGACACCGGGGCCAGCAGGTCGCCACGTCTGACGCGCAGCGGGAGACGGGCCAGCACCGCGTTGACCTTGGCGTTGAGAGCAGCTCGCCAGGAGATGTCGACGGCTGTGACGCGCGCGCCGAGCCGGGCCGCGGCCATGGCCACCGCACCTGTTCCCGTGCCCACGTCGAGGACTTCGGCCTGCGAGGGAAGAGGCTCATGGTGCAGGTACCGGATGAGTAGGTCGGTATCGTCCTGCGGGGTGTAGACACCAGGCAACGTAACGGTGGTCATGCGGATCTCGTCTCCGGTTCTTGTGGATGCGAGCCCACCTGCTCGTCGGTGGAGGGTCCGTCAGACAGGTGTACGCAGCGATGACTTCCCGGCCCGCCACGCGCCGAGGAGACGCTCGGCAAAGCGGTCTTCGAGACAGGTGGTGGCGTCCACGCCGAAGGCGACGTCGTCCTCGAGGCGGGGCTCCTCCTCGAGGAGGCCCGCAACGACTTCCCGGCGAACGACCTGTTCGTGCACGGCGTCGGCCTCGACGTGCTCGTCGTAGAAGTGCTCGGCAGGAGGTCCGGCGCCGGTGCGCCTCATGGCCTGCGCAAGGCGCCGTGACCCCGGGGGCGAGGTGATTTCGACGGCGGCGAAATGTCCCACCAGGGCCCCTCGCAGAGCGCGGTGCAGACCGAAGAGGGACATCATGTTCACGAGGGCGAGGGCTTCGCCACCGGTCGCATCGAGATAGTGTCCGTACGAGGTGTCCAGGGCGAGGTCGGCCATGAGATCGGCGAACAAGCGGGCGTGCACGCGCTCCGCGCGGCCTCCTCCGAACTCGTCGAACTCCACGGCCGCCATTCCCGCCTTCGCCCGGCCCCACAGTCGGGGCAGCACCCACGCATGCGGGTCGGCGTCCTTGAGGTGGTACAGCGACCGTTGGGCGGCGTACTCGCGCAGCTGCCCCAGCTCACCCTTGTCCTGCAAAAAGTGGCTGACGCCGGTGCCGTCGACAGGCTGGACGAGCAACTCGCCCAATGCCTCATCGGCGCGCCTGTGCCGTGGTGCTCCGTCGCGCAGGGCCCTGAGGAACGACTTCTCCAGGACTACCCGGATCTTGAGCAGGTCGGGGTCCCATTCCCGGTCCGGATCGACACCGGCGAACCCCCGGTAATGCACCTCTTAGCAGATATACAGGGCCAGCTGCAAATCTTCCCCGAGCGGGGCCACGCCGATAACCTCCATTTCACCCGGAGACGGTCCCGCATTCCGCAAGTATTCGATAATCGCCGCCGAGACCCAACCTCGGGAAGACGGCAAAGTCGGCTCTACCGATGTGAAATCCATGGGCACCGAGTACCCGTGACCCAGACCATCTCACAGGAGCGCTTGCGGCGGATGGGCGTTGACGTCGTTTACCTACAGAAATGACTTCCGATCCGAGCTTGGAGCGGAACTCGAGAAGCAGGACAACATAGCTGCCCAGGTCGTCGACCTCGACGACTGCGGGCACGGAGCCGCCGGAGCGCAGGGGGGCGATGTCCCTGGGCTGACATCTCCTACTGTTGTCCGCCTCCGAGGTTGGGCGTGGATTACAAGGCCAAAGGGAGGGGTGGCGTGATGAGGAAATGCCCAGGGAGGCCACCGTGACCCGCCATATCGCAATCTTGCCGTCCGGCGGCTCCGCACCGTCAAGATCGCGTTACTTCACCTGGTCGCTCCTCCCTACCTCGGAGCACGTCCGCGCTGACTGCGCCGGCGCATGACCAGGGCACTCGTGCGCCGTACAGCCCGCGGCTCCGCAGCTCTCCGTCGCGCCTCGACGAGGAGTATCCTGCTGATTACCGAGAGCACCTCGTACACCGGCTTCCAAGCCGACGTCGTTCTCGGCGTTTCACGACAACCGGGCCGGCCGTGACCGGCCCGGGGTTGGGTCCGCATCATGACCGCGACCATTCTGTTGACGCCCGCGGTCGAGGAGCGGGACCCCCCGTCCGCCGTCTGCCTGCTGGCGCCCGGCCGCGACCGGTGGGACCTGCTGGTGGGGCCGCCCGCTGCCACGGACGCGGAGGCCAGGCGGCTCATGGAGGGTATGGCCATCGCTTCGAAGGACAGCGTGGGGTGGTGATGACCAACGGGCTCAACATGATGGTGCGCCATGCCCCACCGCTGATCGCGTGCACCATCGGCCCCTGGGACCACAACTACCCAGGCCCTGGCCGAAACAGAGCGCGTCATCTCGGTCCCGACGGCCGGCATGGCCGCCACCGTGGTCGACATCGGCAACTGCTCGGGCGCCGATGTCGACCCGTTCGAGGAGTTCGACCTGACCGCCGTGACCGGCGAGAAGGTCCAGGCACCACTCGTGGCCGAATGCTTCGCCACCATCGAGAGCAGGCTCGCCGACAGCAGCCTCGTGGCCCCCTTCAGCCTCTTCCTGCTGGAGCCCGTCTCCAAGGAGCAGGGGAGGTGATGCGGTGTCCGGCGTCTCCGCCTACTGGATGAGCTCCCACTCCTGCGAGCCGTCCGTGGCCGCGTTCTGCAAGGTGAGCGGCGCGCCGTCGGACGTGCCGGTCAGGAACAGGTTCGTGTTCTTGACCGACTGGAGCTTGTAGAAACCGTCAGCGGTCGTGATCAGGTTCCAGCTGCCGGTGGCACTGTTGTCGACCCACTGGCCGATCCGCTGCCCGGCCGTCGCGTTGCCGGTCCAGATGGCTGCCGCGCGACCGCCCGACTTGTTCAGCAGCGTCACGCCACCGTTCGGCTCGGTCACCACGTGCCAGTACTGGGTGTCCGGGTTCGCCACGGAGCCGGGGTCCTCCAGGACGACGTCGGGGACGTCTCCGTTGCCGATGTTCGCGTCGTTGGTCTTGCCGCCGGTACCGATCACCTGGTCGGTCTTGCGGTTCACCAACTGGTAGTAGGCGCCGTCCGATTGACCGAGGTCAACCTCGGCGTAGGCGATGGTCGAGGTGCCCTGGTTGTTGAGGATCACGATGCGGCCGGTGCCGTCGACGTACTGCAGGTTGCGGCTGTAGCCGGCCTTCGAGGTCGTCTGGTACTCCTTCCACACGCCGTCGCTGCGCCCGCTCTCGTTCACCCAGACGTTGCCGCTGCCGGCCGCGTTGTAGACCAGGCGTCCGCCGGGCAGCCTGATGACGACCGGACTGCCGCCGGTGGCGAGCGGCCGGGAGCCGGTGTCTACCGGCAGCGAGGTGACGGCGTCGCCGGTGGCCGAACTCCGGTAGAACTGCAGTGGGTTGTCGGCGATCACGTACCGGGTGTTGGCTCCGCCGCCCCAGTACTCGAAGGTGAGCAGCCATTTGCCGTCCGTGGTCCGGACGACGTTCGCCATGCCCGGCCGCCCGCCGCCGATCTCCGTCTTGCCGCCGCCCATGCTCTGGGTCAGGCCGGCGATGTCGACGACGGGCGCGCTCCACTGCGTGCTGCGGCCGTCCCAGGTCTTGTGGGCGAGGATCTGGCCGTGCGAGTCCGTGGCGGAGTCGTTGGCGGGGTCGAGGGCCGGAACGCCGGTGGTCGCGTCGAAGCCGGTGTAGTCGTTCTCGTCGGAGTAATAGCAGAGGAGTTGGCCCTTGTAGACCATCAGGTACGGCTCCCAGACGGGGTCCACCTGCTGGTGTGTGTTGGCCGTCGCGACGTTCTGGCCGATCGCGCCCGCGCTGCCGCCCTGCCAGCCGCCCGTCGCGACGACGTTGACGACCTTCCACGAGGCGCCGTCGTCGGTGCTGGAGTACAGCGCGATGGCGAGGTCGCTGCGGTCGCCGTCGTTGGAGGGCGTCCAGTTGGGGTCGGCCGCCTTGTGCTCCCTGTAGTACTGGTCGTCGCCCGACACGACACTCGCGAGGAGCAGGGTGCCCTGCTTGAGGTTCCCGACGTCCTGGGGAAGCGTGTAGAGGTAGGGGTTCGTCCAGTTGCTGGTGTACTTGGCGTACTTGGGGTCGCTGGAGAGGTAGGCCGGAGCCTTGACCTCGGACAGCGGCTGCCAGGTCGTTCCGTGGTCGTCGCTCTTGTAGACCGGGAGCGTCTGTCCGTCGGCGCTGCCTGTCGCCGGCACGACGGTGGACTTCTCGAAGGACGCGACCAGACGTCCGCTCGGCAGCTGCGCCGACTTCGGGTAGACCGCGCAGTTGCCCCGCCCCTTCAGGCACGGCTCGCTACCGAGCTGGTAGAGGATGCCGCCCGTCGGGTTGTACGCCTGCGCACTGGTGGTCATGGGTATCGCCAGTATCGCGGACGCCGCGACGAACGTGCCCAGCGCCTTCAATGTTCTTCTTCCTCGCACGGTTACTCCTTCGGCTTCGGGGAGACGAGTACGCGTACGTCCCACGGGCCGAGGTCGAGCGCCGTGCCCGCGGGGAGGGTCGTGCCGTTCAGGGCGTCGGAGAGGTCGACCGGCGCCGCAACGCGGGCCGGCTCCCAGCTCCAGTTGTGGACGATGTGCACACGGCGTCCGTCGGGCGCCGTGCCGGTGGTCGTCGTGACGGACGCCGGCAGGTCGGCCCAGCCGCTGCGGGCGGCCGGCGCCAGCCACTCGGCCAGGGCACGCGCGAGGTCGCGGCCTGGCACGGTGCCGACGTACGTGACGCGACCCTCGCCGTGACGGCGCGTGGTGACGGCAGGCCAGCGGCCGAAGTGCGGGTGCTCGTACGTGGCGAGGATCTCGGCGTCGGTGACGGTGAGGCCGTCGGCCCAAGCCGTCGCCGTGGCGCTCTCCGGCAGGGTCAGCGAACTCCCGGACGCTGTGCAGACCGGGACGGTACGCGCCAGGTTGCTGAACTCGTCGTAGCTGAGACCCGCGGCGTCCGTGAGACGGGCCGGAGCCGGTTCGTGCCGGGCGCGTGCCTCGTGATCGGCATAGCCCGTGCGGGGGCCGAGGACCAGGTGGCCGCCGGCGTGGGCGTAGGCGGCGAGCCAGTCGAGCGTGGTGTCGTCGGCGAGGTACAGGGCGGGGACGACGAGGACGGGGTGGCGGCGCGCGGCCTCGCCGGGGGCCATGCCTTCGCGTTCGCTTCGTGGGTCATGCAGTTGGCGGGCGTGGACGACGCGTACCTGGCGGCCGGCGTCGAAGGCGCCACGGTAGAAGGGATCGAGGATGCGGTGGTAGGCGGCCGGGTCCGGTTCGCCGTCGGGGGTCGCGAGAGGCGGATGCTTCTGCATCAGCCACTTGCTGGGGGTGGAGTAGACGATCGTGATGTCGGCGTCCGGTTCGAGTCCGGCGACGAGGGGTCCTACGGCCTCGAACTCCTCCCCCAGCCGCGCGAGTTCGGCATACGTGCGGCCCGGTCGGCCGCTGTGCGGCAGGACTCCGCCCCAGTAGGTCTCCGCACCGAAGCGCAGGGTCTGCCACTGCCAGTACTCGATCATGCGAGCACCGCGGCCGACGAGGGCCCAGGCGGCCTGGCGCCACTGGCCGTCATAGGCGGGGCGGTTGTCCCATGCCATGCCGATGGAGTTGGCGTTGGTCTCGGTGACCAGGAAGGGCGCCTGGCGGGAGGAGAACATCCAGTCGGCGGTCTGGTAGAGCGACCAGACGCCGGTGGTCTTCCACTTCTGCTCGTGGTCGTCCGGTGTGGGGTCGGGCAGGAGCAGGCCGTCCTGCATGTCGTAGTACGGGTTGCCGGTGGCGATGTCGAGGCGGTCGGTCAGTTCGTCGTCCGCGACCGCCGGGCGGGTGTAGGAGATGCAGGTGGTGACGAACTGCTCGGGGCGGGCGTACTCGCGGACGATGTCGGCCTGCCAGCCGATGAACTCGGTGCACTGGCGGGCCTGGAACTCCCGCCAGGCGACGTCGTACTGAGGCTGTGCGTTGCCGTCCGGGGTCCACAGGTCGGCCCAGGTGGACAGGCGGTGGGACCAGTAGACCAGGCCCCATTCGCGGTTGAGGGTCTCGACGTCGCCGTACTTGGCGCGCAGGTGGTCGGTGAAGCGCTGGAAGACGCCGTGGTTGTGGAAGAGCTCCAGGCCCGGTTCGTTGTCGACCTGGAAGCCGATGACGGCCGGGTGGTCGGCGTACCGGGCGACGATCTTGCGGATGATCCGTTCCGCGTGGAAGCGGAACGCGGGGTGGGTGAAGTCCACTTCCTGCCGGGCGCCCCAGCCGATGCGCTCGCCGGTGCGCCGCTCGCCGGTGATCTCCGGGTACTGCCGGGCCAGCCACGGTGGTACCGCGTAGGTCGGGGTGCCGAGGATGACGGAGATGCCGCGCTCGTGGGCGCCGTCCAGCACCGGCTGGAGCCAGTCCAGTTCGAAGCGGCCGTTCTCGGGCTCCCAGGTGGACCAGACCGACTCGCCGACCCGGATGACGGTGAAGTGCGCGTCGGCCATCAGGTCGAGGTCGGTCTTGAACTGCTCGTCGGGCCGTACGTCCGGACCGTAGGCGGGGTGGTACTCGTGGTAGTAGGCAGCGCCGAACAGCACGCGGGCGGGCAGTTCCGCCATGAAGAAACCTCCGGAGAGTAGGGGGAGTTACTGCTTGACGCCGCCGGTCGCCAGGCCGCTCTGCCAGTACCGCTGGAGCAGGAGGAAGGCCAGGACGAGCGGGACGATCGAGATGAGGGAGCCGGTGACGACGAGGGCGAGCATGTCGCTGCTGGCTCCGGCGCCGCCGTTCTGGGCCTGGTCGGCCCAGCGGGAGAACCCGACCGTGATGGGGTACAGGTCGGGGTCGTTGAGCATGATCAGCGGCAGGAAGTAGTTGTTCCAGGTGGCGACGAGCGTGAACAGGATGACGGTCACCAGGCCGGGTGCCAGCAGCCGCAGCGCGATCGTGCAGAAGATCCGGAGCTCTCCGGCGCCGTCCATGCGCGCGGCCTCGATGAGGCTGTCGGGGACGGCGTCCTCGGCGTAGATACGCATGAGGTAGAGGCCGAAGGGGCTGATCAGGGAGGGCAGGATGACTGCCCAAGGGGTGTTGACCAGGCCCGCTTTGGCGAAGAGCAGGTAGGTGGGGATCGCCAGGGCGGTGGTCGGGATCATGATGGCGCCGAGGACGAGGTTGAAGGCCGCGCCGTGGCCGCGGAAGCGGTATTTGGCGAATCCGTACCCGGCCGCCGCCGCCAGCAGCGCGGCGCCGAGCGCGCTCACCCCGGCATACAGGACCGTGTTGAGCAGCCAGCGCCCGTAGACGCCGTCGTCCTGGGTGAAGGTGGCCTTGATGTTCGCCGGCAGTTGCGGGGCGTGCGAGAACCACAGGCCGAAGGTGTTGAACAGGTCCTGGGTGCTCTTGGTGGAGGCGACCAGCAGCCAGAACAGGGGAAGCAGGAAGTACGCCAGGACGGCCAGCATGGCGATCGTGAGCGGGGTGCTGCGGCGGTGGAGCGACGGCGACCGGCGCCGCGGGCAGGACGGGTCGGGGAGACCCTTCGCCGTCGGGGCGGTCGAGGCGGTGGGCGTCACGGTGCTCATGAGGTCCTCCTGCGGTTCGCCGTGAGCAGGAAGGCGTAGGACACGATCACGATGACCAGCCCGAGGATGAAGGACACCGTGGCCGCGTAGTTGGTCTGCTGGCTGATGAACGCGACGGAGTAGGCGTAGAGGTTGGCGGTGTAGGAGCTGTCGATGACGTCCGGGGCGACCTTCATCAGCAGGTTCGGTTCGTTGAACAGCTGAAAGCTGCCGATCACCGAGAACAGCAGGGTGAGGGTCAGCGCCGGGCGCAGCGCGGGGAGTTTGATGGACCAGGCGATCCGCCAGGCTCCGGCACCGTCCATGGCGGCCGCCTCGTACAGCTCGGCGGGGATCGTGCGCAGGGCGGCGTACAGGATGATCATGTTGTAGCCGACGAACTCCCAGGTCACGATATTGGCGAGGCTGCCGAGCATCCAGCTGTCGCTGAGGAAATGCGGGGCCGGCAGGTGGAGATCGCGGCTGATCTGGGCGAACGGCCCGAAGTCGGGGCCGTAGAGGTAGCCCCACATGAGCGTGGCGATCACGCTCGGCACGGCGTACGGAACGAAGATGCCGAGTCGGATGACTCTGGCGAGCCGCAGCAGGCCGCTGTCCAGCGCGAGCGCGAAGACCAGGGCCAGCAGCAGCATCACGGGGACCTGGATCAGGAAGAACAGCGCGACGCGGCCGATGCCCTTGAGGAGGAGCGGGTCCTTCAGGGCCGTCACGTAGTTGTCCAGGCCGACGAACGTCGAGCCGCCGATCAGCCGCTCCTGGAAGAGGCTCAGGTAGGCGGCGTAGCCGAGCGGGGCGAGGAAGAGCAGCAGGAACAGCACCATGAACGGGGCGATGAACAGGGCTCCTGCCGCGCCGTGGCGCCGGCGGGGCGGGGACTTCGTGCGGGCGGCCACTGTCGTGGGGGTCGCTGTGGGGGTGGCCATCGTCATCCTCCCTTGACCGTGAAGCCCTGGCTCTTGGCGAAGGTCGTGATGCGCGACTGCCACGAACCGAGCGCGCGGACGGTGTCGGTCTTGTCGGCGAGAGACTTGCCGACGGTTTCCGTCCAGTCCGTGGCCACCCGGTCGAGGAACGGCGGCCACTGGAACGAGGGATCGACCTTGGTGCTGATGTCCGCGAAGACCTCGTTGACCTTCTGGCCGCCGTAGAAGTCGGGCGTGTCCCCGAGGAATGCGGCGTCGGCGAGCAGCGTCTTGGTGGCCGGGAAGAAGAACTGCTCGGTGGCGAACATCCTGGCGCTGGCGGGGTCACTGTTGAGGAACTGCGCGAACATCGCGGCCGCGATCGGGTTCTTGGTGGAGCGGATGACCGCGGTGGTGGAGCCGCCCCAGTTGCCCGAGCTGGGCTTGGCGGCGTCCCACTGCGGGAGTGGGGCCGCGCGCCACTTGCCCGACGTGGCCTTGGCGGAGCCGGAGAGGAAGGCCGGGCCCCAGGCGCCGGTGAGCCAGGTGGCGTACTTGCCCTTGTTGAGGGCCGCGTACCAGGAGTCGGTGAAGTCCGGCTCTACGCCGATCACGCCGTCCTTGGCGAGGGTTCCCCAGTACTCGCCGAGCTTCTTCGAGACCGCGTCGTCGACGCTGACGGTGATGTCGCTCTTGCCGGAGGTCACATACGGCTTGGCGCCCGCCTGCCAGAGCAGGCCGTGCCAGGCGGCGACCTGGTTGGCGGCGAGGTTGGTGAGGTAGACGTCCGGGTCGGCCTTGTGGAGCTTGCGCGCCGCGGCGGCGAACTCGTCCCAGGTGGTGGGGACTTCGATCCCGTGCTTGTCGAAGATGTCCTTGCGGTACAGCATGCCCATCGGGCCGGTGTCCTGGGGTATCGCCCAGACCTCACCGCCGCTGCCGCTCACCTGGCCCCACGTCCAGTCCACGAACTTGGCCTGGAGCCCGGAGGCGCCGTATGGGCGAAGGTCCAGCAGGCTGTCGGTGATGGTGAAGGTCGGGATGGCCTGGTACTCGATCTGCACCATGTCGGGCGCGCCGCTGCCGGCCTTCAGCGCGGTGCGCAGCTTGGTGTACTGCGGGGTGCCCTGACCGGCGTTGACGACCTTGACCTTGACGGCCGGGTACTTCTTCTCGAAGAGGGCGACCTCCTTGTCGATGTTCGGGACCCAGGTCCAGAACGTCAGCTGGGTCGGGGTCTTCATGGCCTTGTCGATGTCGGCCTGGCTGACGGGCTTGGTGGAGGAGCCGCCGGTGCCGCCGCTGTCACCGCCGCAGGCGGACAGGGTGGCGGCGAGCGACAGTGCGCCGGTGGCGGCGAGGAAGCCCCGGCGGCTCAGGGACGAGGGGCTGGAGAAGGGTCCGGACATGGTGAACTCCCGCAGAAGGGTGTGAGCTACCGGCACACCGGGCGGCGGCGTGCTGAAGCTCGATTCGGTGGTCTGAGGCGTGTTGTGCGGCGTGACGGGCGGGGCAGGGAGGGCGGGCCGGTCAGGGGACGTCCCTCGCCGCCTCTCGCGGGCTCCGGCCCGCGCGCGTCATCCGTGCTGTGTGCTTGTGCCGAGTACGGGTACTGAGGAGCCGCACCGGAAAGGGCGCGAGCGGGAACGGCGGCCGGTGCGGGCCCTGGTCGAGGCCCCGGAAGCGGCGTCGGGTGCTGCGGAGAAGCCGAGCACGAGATGAGATGTGCGGCGGGGCTGGCTCTGGTGTGGGCGGACCTCCGTCGGTCAGAGGGACTCCGGTGGCCCGGGGGCTAGCGGGGCGGCGGGGGCGCGGACGAGGAGCGGACGACGAGTTCGACCGGTGGGTCGGTCATCGGCAGCGGGTCACCCTGCGGGTTGTCGATGGCGTGCACCAAGAGCTTCAGGCCGTCCTGTGCCATGGCGTCGAACGGCTGACGCACCGTGGTCAGCGGCGGGGTCACGTAGGCGGCGACCGGGATGTCGTCGAAGCCGACCACGCTGACGTCCTCCGGCACGCGCCGCCCGGCTTCCGTCAGCGCTCGGATCAGACCGATGGCCATGTCGTCGTTGGCGGCGAACACCGCGGTAACGCCGAGGTCGGCGACCAGTTCACGGCCGGCCTCATGGCCTGAGGCGGCTGACCAGTCGCCCACGACGACCGGCGGCTCTGCCCGGCCGTGCGCGGCGAGCGCCGAGCGCCACCCGTCGAGACGGTCCCGGGCCGAGTACCAACGCTGCGGACCGGCCAGGTGGTGGACGGTGGTATGGCCCAACTCCAGCAGGTGCTCGGTGGCAGCCCGTGCCATCTGGCTGGAGACGATCCCTGCCGTCACCACGTGGGGGGCGGCGAAGGGCGGAGGTGCACCGAGGACGAGGACCGGCACGTCGACCCGTACGGAGAGATCCGCGCCGTCCTCCTCGTCGATCGGCTCGGAGATGACGATGCCGTCCACGCCCTGGTCCAGGAGCGAGTCCACGGCCCCGGCGATGCCCGCCGTCTCGCCTTCCATGGTGTTGACCACGCGGAGTGCGTAGCCGCTGTCCCGCACGGCACGTTCGACGCCCATGAGCAGTGAGGCCGGACCGAACAGGGCGGTGCCGAGTGTCACCACACCGATGGACCGGGTGCGTCCGGAGGCCAGGGCGCGAGCCGCGTTGTTCGAGCGGTAGCCAAGTTCCTCGGCCGCTGCCAGGACACGACGGCGCACGTCGGCGGAGACGTACGGCTCGTCGTTCATGACCCGGGACACCGTCTTCTGCGACACGCCCGCCAGCCGCGCCACATCCACACTGCGTGGCGCGGCTCCCGCACCGCGTCCTGCCACTGGTGTCATGGTGCCTCCCGATCTTCGACAGCCGAATCCTAGTCCCGATCGACCCTCTGACTGCGCTGTCATGACTGCGCAGTCATATCTACGCAACGGGGCAGGACGCGTCAAGACTTCGCGCAACATCTCGGTAATCCGGTCTTGCCGGCGGAGTCACGCCTGCGAGCCTGTCGTACCAAGCGGAGGGGCGGGTGACAGTCGGCGCGGAACGCCCACCTGCCCCAAAGCGCGCATCGCCGGGGACTTGACCAGGTTCAGAGCGAGTGAACGTGCCTCGTCGCCCGCCGTACCACGGGGGCAGTCCGGCCCAGCACACCACGGCGGGCAGCAGCGGAATGAGGCGGCGATGGCGATCATCACCAGAAGCAGGACCTCGTCTCCACTCCCCCGAACCGTGCAGCAGATGGTCGAACTCGGCTGTCTGCCTCAGCCGAGGGGGTCCGCCCGGCCGCCCCGGATCGGCATCGCCCCTCACGATCATCGAGCCCGACCTCTGCCGGATCGTCCAGGCCGAGGCCCAGGCCAAGGACGGGGCAATCCTTGTCCGGCAAGCGGAGCTTGTACGTCGGCGGCGATCAGGCTCCCCGAGCGAGATTCCTGACGGCCTCTTCGCCCGCGACGCGCTGTAACTGGCCCTGACAGGAGCGACCTTGCCATCGGTGCCCTCTGCCTCGCCGCGAAGACCGACATCGCCGCCGACCTGCGGCGGCACAACGCCCCAGCCGGTTCTGAGGTGGGAACGGCGGGGCAGCAGGACGTCGCGTGACGGACATCCGGTGACTGGCGTGCACGACGTCCGTGCCCCAAGCCGGCCGGGCAACGGGAGCCAGCCGGTGCGAACGCCGCCGTCGACGACGCAACAGTCGTCCCCGACAGCGGCCGACGCCCCTCGCGTATCCCTCCGGAGGTGTCAGTTCAGGGCCTTGACGAGGCGTTCGATCCGCGCCGCGACCTTCTCGGCGGTGCCCTCGACGTAGAAGCCGTCCCGTGCCTCGTAGGTGAAGTTGTCGTAGTTCCAGCGGTCGGGCATGTTCTTGGCGCCGCCCTCGAACATCGACATGACGAAGGTGCTGGCGAACGGGGACGCCTTGCGGATGGCGTTCGCCGTGCTGGTCGACAGTTCCGGCTCCACGCCGGCGAACACGCCCTTGCCGACCTGGAAGACCCAGATCGGCACCTCGGCGGTGTCGGTGGGCGTGTAGGTGGCGGTCTTCACCGGGCCCGTGGGATGGTCGGTCTCCATCTCGGTGGTGGTGACGTCGTCGGTGAGCAGACGGACCGTGACGTTCTTGCCGCTCTCGTACCTGGTGATGGCCTGGGACACCCGCACGATCTCGTTGCCCAGACGCTCGCCCTGCGCGGTCAGCAGTGCGAAGCCGGCGTCGTGCAGGTCGACGCCGTAGGTCCACGCCCCGTTCTTGTCGATCGTGTACCGCTTCGAGCGGTAGGCCGGGAACTGGTCGCCGCAGGCGCCGACGAGCCAGAAACCGACGGCGCCGGGGTACTGGCTCTCCACGTGCGCGGTGGCGGCGCCGGCCAGGTCGGCGGTGATCGGCAGGCTGCCGTCGCTCATGACGGAGTCCTGCATCACACACGACTGCACGTTGTAGTTGGTCAGGACAGCGATCGGGTTGCCGTCGAGATCGTTGAACCGGGCGACGTACACGCCGTGGTCCGAGGTGCCCTGCTCGTTGACGCCCAGCCAGTAGCCGTCCGCGGTGGGCACGTTGCGGTTGACGTTGACGTCGGCCTCACCGCGGCCGTAGCCGACCTGGGCGTCCTGAAGGTTCCTGACCGCGTCGGCGACCGCGCTCTTGGTGGCGGTGACGATGTTCTGCACGTACGTCGCCGCACCCGCCGACGAGCTGCTGCCCGCGACGTGCGGTGCGGAGAAGCAGTGCGTGACGGTGACCATGATGTTCGCCGCTGCGATGCCGGTGGCCGCGGTGATGGCCTCACGCATCAGTCCGATCGCCTCGGCACTGATCGAGGTGAGGTCCAGCACGGCCAGGGCGACACGACGGGAGCCGGACTCGACCAGCAGGACACGCGCATACAGATCGTCGTGCACCGAGGTGAAGTTGTCCAAGGGCAGGATCGAGGCACTGGGCGTGAACGCGGCCTTGCCTGCGCCCACCTTCAGTCCGGTCGCCGTCTTCGTGGCGGCCCCGGCTGCCGTCGCGCTGCCCACGACGGCCGTGGCCGCCACCGCGAGGGTCGTCGCCGCGACGAACGAGCGGCGGCTCACGTCCCCGGAGAAGCCGGCTTCGTCCATCTCGTTCTCGTTTCGCTCAGACATCGCAGTCCTCCACAGGAAAAAGACAGGCCCGTAACCGACTGCCGGCGCTTTCGGCCGATTGACTCGGCGTGCGCCGACAGCGGCGCCATAACACCGAGGAAGCATCACAGCGGCTCCAGGAAACAACAATTCGCGGGACGCAACCTCAGCTTTCACGGCAGGTATCGACGACTTGATTTCGTAGAGAGCCTTCTCGCCATGCCCGGCGAGAACACCGGTCGGACGCACGCCGTAAACCCGCCCGATCGCATCACACGGAATACAGCGCAACCTCACAGGACGAATTCACAGTTTCCTCAGAGCCTCGGATGCCTTGCCGACCCTAGCCCTGAGAAGCGACACTCCGGCGATCCATGCCACCGGTACCGCCGACCCGGGCGACGGAGGTGCCGCCGAGGTGCCGCGCACCTCGGCCGTCCCCGCCGCGGCCGCGCCCGTTCCCGTCGGGAGTGCGGCCGCGCCCGTCCCCGTCGGGAGTGTCGCCACGGATTCCCGCGTACGGTCGACGGCGCTGTCGGCACAAGCACCCGCTGGATGTCCTCGTCGGACTCGGGGCGTGCGGCCCGCGGTCAGGTTGCCTCCCATGAAGCACACAGTCCGTCAGGCAGTCTGGAATTCGCACCAGGAGTGGATGGTCCCGGCGGGCGGACGGTGGGCCGGATCAGGCCGGCCGTGGCCGAGAGGGCGCCGCCCCGGAGCGAAGCCCATAGCCTGGAAACCGGAGCGAACTCCATGGCCAAGAAAAGGAAGGCCACGGGTTCGTCTCGTGCTCTATCGGTCCTCGTGGTCCGGAAGTCGGCCGAACCATGACGAGTTCGCCGACGAAGTGGCAGGCGCCGTGCTGCCCGGCCGGGCTGAGGGCGAGCCGCGGATCGCTTTCCGTGTAAATCGTCCGCTACGGACGCGCCAGTGGACCGATCGCGCACGGGAATGGACGCACCAGTGGACCGATCGCGCGCGGGAAAGGACGCGGCAATCGGAGACGGATTCGCCGGGCTCGACAGGTCGCCTGGGAGGACGACGCGTTTCCGCTCGGGCCCGCTCGACGGTCGGTCAGCACGCTGACGCCGCCCCTGCGTCACGGCACGCGGTCGCCGCAGCACGACGAACATGCTCGCCGGCGACACCAGGTCGCGTCCGCCGCGCGCTGCGCCCACGACCACCGGGTTGTCTCGTCTCGGCCGGGATACTCACGGCCCTCCCGGAGCTGTCCCGGGCCCCGCCGGGCGTGTCCGGCGCGCACCGGCCTCGGTCTGCACGGAGATCTCGTGTGCACCCTCGGCAGCCGACGCCGGCCCACGGCACGCCGCGGCAGACGCGATTGCCGCGGTTGCCGCGGTTGCCGCGTCAAGACCCGGTCACGGCCCGTACACGAAACACTTTCGGAAACCTGCCCGTGACACGCCGCTGCCGCATCCCAATACTGTCCTCACATTTGTGTCCCGCCCATTCCTGCCAGAGGAACCGCCCAAAGGAACCGATTTGATGCGTACTTTGATGCAAAAGGTGTTCGGGGCAGCAGCCGCCGCAGGCATCGGTGTTGCATTCACCATCGTCGCCGCGACGGGCGCGTCGGCATATCAGCCGAGCCCCGCGAACCTCTATACGGCGACGAATTCTGCCGCCTGCAACAAGAGTCCCTGCGTGCTCTACCCGAAGTCGGCCCAGTTGCCCAGCGGGCGCATCGTGGCGACCTTCGAGGACAGCGAGAGCGCTCCGGTGGGCCAGACGATGCCCATCTACAAGAGCGACGACGACGGCACGACCTGGGCGAAGCTCGCCGATGTCAAAGCGCCCGCCTATCTGTCCACCGACTCCACGTACGCGAAATACACGAGCAACTGGACGAACCCGTATCTGTATGTTCTTCCGCAGAACGTCGGGAATCTAAGCGCGGGCACGCTCCTTCTCGCGAGCATCGTCTCGGGGGACGACTACTACTACGCGGAGCAGAAGGCGGCGAACTCCAGCTGGACGCCGACCAGCGACGGCGACCGCAAGAACGTGGCGCTGGCCCTGTACTCCAGCACCGATGACGGGGCGACCTGGAGTTTCCAGAACATCATCGCCGCCGGTGGCTGGCAGGGCGGTAGCGCGGGCAGCCTCGGCCGTACCTCGACCGCCAATACGTACAAGCAGGTCGACCCGGTGTGGGAGCCGCATCTGCTGGCCCACAACGGGCAGCTGATCGCCTACTACTCCGACGAGAACGACTACACGGGCTACGACACCAGCACCGGAGCACTTACCCTCGACCCCGCCAACGACACGGCGACGGACTCCGGCGGCCAGGTCCTCATGCACCGGACCTGGGACGGCACCAGCACGTCGTCCTGGAGCAGTCCGGTCGTCGACGTTCCCGGCTCGACCGTGGACATGGGCAACGGCAAGACGGAGATCGGCGGCGGACGCCCCGGTATGACGACCGTCGCGCCCACCACCGACGGCAAGTGGATCATGACGTACGAGTACTGGGGCGGCGGGACGAACGTCCGGTACCGGATCGCGGACGACCCGCTGAAGTTCTACGCGGGCACGGACGCGGCGATCACCTCGTTGCCGGTGCCCTCAGGGGGCAGCACGCTGTCGACGGGCGGCAGTCCGGTACTCCTCCCGATGCCCGACGGACGGATCGTCTACAACGCGGCCGGCAGCGGGAGCGTATGGGTGAACGAGTCGGGGCTGAGCACCGGCACCTGGAAGCAGTACCAGACGCCGATCGCCGCCGGGTACAGCCGCGACCTCCAGTACGTCGACGGAACTGGACGCGTGCTGATCCTGCAGGCGTCCTGGAGCGGCACGAGCGTCGGCCCCGTGAAGTACGCCGAGGTCGATCTCGGCCGGTCCGACGGCGCCTACTACACCCCCGTCAACCGGCTGACCGGTCAGGCACTCGCCCCCGCTTCCGGCAAGACGCAGGACGCCAACCTCACCGGCAACGTCCCCGACCTGGTCACGAGCGCCGTAAGCGCCTCGGACGACACCCAGCGCTGGCACACCACGGCCAAGGGCTCCGGCATCACCCTGCTCAACAAGGCCGGCGGCCGCGCGGTCGCCATCTGGACCGGCAGTGCGACGGCCGGACAGAAGCTGACCCAGTGGGTCGACGACGGCGCCACCGACAAGCAGTGGACCCTGGTCGCCTCTTCGACCAGCGGCTACTACAAGCTCCGCTCGGTGCTCAACACGGGCCTCTACATGACGGGCGCGACCGCGGGCGGCTCCGTCACCGTGGCCGCGTCGACCACCGACGGCTCGCAGGACTGGCAACTGGTCCAGGACCCGCTCCCCACGGACTCGACGTTCACGCTGAAGGGCGGCTACTCCGGCCGCTGCCTCGACGTCCCGAACGGCGCGACCGGTGTCCAGGTGCAGATCTACGACTGCTCAGGCAACGCCAACCAGACCATCACCCAGACCACCGCGGGCGAGCTGCGGATCTCCGGGAAGTGCCTGGCCGCGAACGGCGACGGCACCACGGCGGGCACCCAGCTGATCCTGTGGGCCTGCAACGGCAAGAGCAGCCAGAAGTGGTCGTTCCGCCTGGACAAGACCATCGTCAACCGATCGAACGGACTGGTCATCGACGTCACCAACTGGGGCACGGCGAACGGCTCGAAGGTCGAGCTGTGGACCGGCCTCGGCACTGCCACCCAGCAGTGGAGCAGAGGCTAGGAGTCGCATCAGCGGGTGCCGGAGGCTTGTCTGCCGGCACCCGCTGCTGTTGGCTTGCGAAGGAGTGCCAGGTCAGGGGCCAGTGGGAGAACGAGGGCAGTGACCGTTCAGGACAAGGAACAGCTGGACGCGCAGTACGGCGTGCTGACGAGCATCGCCCAGGAGGCGGGCGTGTCGCTCAGCACGGTGTCCAAGGTGGTACATCGGCGCCGCGACGTGGGCGCGAAGACCCGGACCCGGATCGAGGAGCTGCTGGAGCAGTACGGTTACGTCCGCTCGTGGGACCAGGAGTCCCCGGCGTCACGGCAGATCATCGCCGTCTTTCGGGACCTGTCGGGCCCGTACACGCTGGAGGTGGTGCGCGGGATCGTGGACGCTGCCGGCGAACTCGGCGTCAACGTGGTGACCGGGACCACGAACCGGCGGTCCATCGCCCAGTGGCTGGAGGAGTGCGTGGCGCTCGGCGCCGCCGGACTCGTCATCGTGATCTCGATGCTCTCCGAGGACGACCAGCGGCGGGTCGTCGAGCAGCGGCTGCCCGTAGTGCTGGTGGACCCGCTGAGCGCGCCGTCGACCGACATCCCGAGCATCGGTGTCACGAACTGGAGCGGCGCCCGAGAGGCCGTGCAGCACCTCCTCGGCCTCGGCCACACCCGCATCGGCATGGTCGCGGGCCGCTCCCACTCACTGGCCGGCTCTGCGCGGCTGCACGGCTACCGGGCCGCGCTGGAGGAGGCCGGGATCGACTACGACCCGGCGATCGTGCGCTCCACCGACTTCGACTACGACGAGGCGCTCAGCGCGAGCCGGCACATCCTGCGCGGCGAGCGCCCCCCAACGGCGATCTTCGCGGCCAGCGACGCGCAGGCGCTGGGCGTGCTGGAGGCCGCCCGGCAGCACGGACTGCGTGTGCCGGACGGCCTGGCGGTGATGTCCTTCGACGACACCCTGGTGGCGGCGATGGCGTCCCCGCCGCTCAGCGCGGTGCGCCAGCCGTTCGAGGAGCTGGGGCGCGAGGCGACCCGGGTGCTGCTGGCGGTGGCCGAGGGCCGCCCGCCCGCCTCCCCGCGCATCGAACTCGCCACGGAGCTGGTCCTGCGGACCTCTACGTCCGCGCCACCGGCACACCGTGATGCCTGATGACCGTCGCATCACGCTGCTCACCGACCAGTTGAACGCTCAGCACGTTCGGTGTGGCACAGCTGGAGGAACCCGCGTACAGCAGGATCTCGCCCGGCTCGACGATGCGGTGGCCGTCCAGTCCGGTGAAGGCCAGGCGGTCGGTGTGGACGTCGAAGCGGACGGTCGTCTCCTCCCCTGGTTCCAGCGGCACCTTGGCGTACGCCAGCAGTGCCCGCACCGGCCGGGTGACCTGGGCGACCGGGTCGGTGAAGTACAGCTGGACCGTCTCGGCACCGGGCACGGCACCGGTGTTCCGCACCCGCACCGAGACCGTGAACCGGCCGTCCGTGGGCACCAGTTCACGATCGGCCGCCAGCCCGTCGATCTCGAACGTCGTGTACGACAGTCCGTGGCCGAAGGGGAACGCGGGCGTCGGATCCAGGTTGGACAGCCAGCTCTGCCGGTCGCCCAGTGGCGGGTGGAGGTAGGTGTACGGCTGTCCGGCGGGCGAGTTGGGGATCTGGACCGGCAGCCTGCCGCTGAAGTTCGCGGAGCCGGAGAGGAGTCCGGCGACCGCGCGACCGCCCTCCTCGCCCGGCAGGAAGACCTGCACCATGGCCGCCGCATCGGCCGCGAACCGCCCCACGGCGTACGGCCGCCCGCTGCTGACCACCAGCACGACCGGCCTGCCCGTCGCGAGCACCGCCTCGACGAGCTCCTCCTGCACCCCTGGCAGCCGCAGATCCTCCACGTCACAGCCCTCGCCGGAGGTACCGATGCCGAACATGCCGGCCTTGTCGCCGACGACCAGGACGGTCATGTCGGCGGCGCGACTCGCCGCCACCGCGGCCGGAACGGCGGAACGGTCCTCCTCACGGATCGGGCAGCCTTGCTCGAACACCCAGTCCACGCCGGGCAGTTCGGCGGCCAGCGCATCGCGCAGCGACAGCGCCTCCACTCCGTTGCCGAGGTCGTCGCGCTCGGCGAGGACGTGGTTGGGGAAGCTGTAGCAGCCGAACATCGTGCGGACGTCGTCGGCGCACGGACCGATCAGGGCGATCCGGCCGGCTGAGGGAAGGGGCAGGCCGCCGGAGTTGGACAGCAGGACTGCGCTCGACTGAGCGACGGCGTGGGCGAGTTGACGGTTCTGCAGCTTGTCCAGCTCCAGTTCGCCGGCGCGCAAAGCAGGCGGTTCGGGGTTCCAGTCGGGGTCGAGGAGCCCGAGCGTGACCTTCTGCCGCAGCACCCGGCGCACAGCCCGGTCGACCTCGGCCTCGGTGACCTCGGAGCGCCGTACCGCCTCGACCAGGGCCGGGCCGAAGCCGCGCTGGTCCGGGAGTTCGACGTCCAGTCCCGCCGCCAGGCCCAGCGCTCCGGCGGCCGACAGGTCGGCGGCCACCCGGTGCGCTGTCACCAGGAACGGCAGCGACCAGTAGTCGGAGACGACGGTTCCCTCGAAGCCCCACTGGTCGCGCAGCACGCCGGTCAGCAGCCGACGGCTCGCGACGGGGGCCTCGCCGTCGATCTCGGCGTAGGAGTTCATCACCGAGCCCACGCCCGCGGCGACGGCCCTCTCGAAGGGCGGCAGGATGACATCGGTGAGCTCGCGGTGGCCCATGCCGACGGGGGCATGGTTACGGCCTCCCATGGAGGACGAGTAGCCGGCGAAGTGCTTGAGGGTGGCGTACACCCCGGCACTCTGCAGGCCCAGGACGTACGCCTCGCCCATCTCACCGGCCAGGTACGGGTCTTCGCCGTACGTCTCCTCGCAGCGGCCCCAGCGGTAGTCGCGGATGACGTCGACGACCGGGGCGAGGCCCTGGTGGACACCGGCCGCGGCCATGTCAGCGCCGATGGCGGCGCCGACCCGGCGGATCAGGGCGGGGTCGAAGGTGGCCGCCATACCGAGCGAGGTGGGGTAGATGGTGGCACCGTAGGCGGTGAAGCCGGTGAGGCACTCGTCGTGGGTCATCGCCGGGATGGCGAAGCGGCTCTGCGCCATGATCTGCCGCTGGCGCTCGGCCAGCAGACGGGCGTGTTCCAGGGCGGGGCGGGGCAGCGTCCCGTAGGGGCGGGTGAGCTGGCCGAGACCGTGCCGGGCGGTCTCGTCGAGGTCGCCGACCCGGCCGAACAGGCTGGTGCCGGGGGCGACCTCGGGGCCGGCCGGTTCGACGTCCTCCCAGGCGCTGCCGAGCTGGGCGACCTTCTCCTCCAGGGTGAGCCTCGCCAACAGTGCCTCGACGCGTTCCTCGACCGGGCGGGCGGGGTCGGACCAGGGGCGGTCGTCGTCCGCCGGGGAGAGATCGGCGTGGTCCGGCGTGGTGGTCGTCATTCACGACTCCTCGTGGGGGTTGTTCAGGGCATGCCGAGGGAGGCCGGCGGCCTCGTCGCCCCGGCCGATTCCCTTTCGGCGTCTGCTACTTGGAGAATCCGGCGGTGAGTCCGGCGACCAGCTGGCGCCTGGCGAGGACGAACACGACCAGCATGGGAAGGGTGGAGAGGACGACGGCGGCCATGGTCGCGGGCACGTTGATGCCGAACTGGCCGCGGTAGAGCGTGAGGGCGAGGGGCAGGACGGCCTTGTCGCCGCTCTGGGTGAGGATCAGCGGGAAGAGGAAGCCGTTCCAGACCTGGAGGCCGTCGTAGACCGCGACCGTCACCAGCGCGGGGCGGGCCATCGGTGCCGCGAGGGAGAACAGCATGCGCCAGTCGCCCGCGCCGTCGACGACCATCGCCTCGAACAGCGAACGCGGCACGTCGCGCAGGAAGCTGACCAGGATCATCACGGTGACCGGCAGCGCGAACGCCGCCGACGGCAGCACGATCGCGAGCAGGCTGTCGTACATGTTGAGCCGGATGATCAGCAGATAGACCGGGATGATCACCGCTTGCAGGGGGATCGCCAGGCCCAGGAGGTACAGGCGGAAGGAGAGGCGGGACCAGGGATTGGTGTAGCGGACGATGGAGAAGGCCGCCATCAGCGCGACGACCACGGTGATCGCGACCGCCGCCGCGGTGACCACGACGCTGTTGATCAGGAAGGTCGTGAAGTCGCCGGCCAGGACGGTCCGGTAGTTGTCCAGGGTCGGATGGCCGGGAAGGGCGAGCGGGCTGTCGGTGGTGAAGTCACCGCGGCCCCGGAGGCTGGTCACGACCAGCCAGTAGAAAGGTACGACGACGAGCGCGGTCCACAGGAGCGTGGCACCGCCGGTGACGGTGCGGCGCAGGGTGGTGACGGCGGTGCTCACAGGCCCTCCTGCTGGCTGTCCATCCGGGTGAAGCCGGACAGTCGGGTGGTGAGCAGCGACAGCGCGAGGCCGAAGACCACCAGAAGCGTGGCGATCGCGCTGGCCCGGCCCATGTCGTGCTCCTGGAAGCCCGTGATGTACATGGCCAGCGGCAGCACGCGGGTCGCGGTGCCGGGGCCGCCGGTGCCTCCGGAGAGGACGTAGACCAGATCGAAGTAGGTGAGCGAGCCGACCAGCATGAGCGTGCTCGACGTGACGAAGGTGTACTTGAGCTGCGGGAGGGTGATGCGGAGGAAGCGGGTCACGGGCCCGGCGCCGTCGATCGCGGCCGCCTCGTACAGGGAGACCGGGATCTGCCGTATCCCGGCCTGGTAGAGCAGCGCGTGGAACGGCGTGAACTGCCAGGCGATCACGAAGATGAAGGTGTACAGGGCGAGGTCGGGCGAACCGAGCAGGGGCCGGGCCAGCCAGTGCAGTCCGGGCGTGGCGCCGATACCGAAGGACGGGTCCAGCAGGGCCTGCCAGGTCAGGCCGATCGCCACGGCGGACAGCAGCAGGGGCAGGAACCAGAGGACGGCGAACAGTGCGCGCAGCCATCCCCGTGGGGCCTGGAAGACACCGAGTGCCAGGGCCAGCGGGGTCTGCACCAGCCAGCTCACCACCATCACCTTGAGGGTGAGCCACACCGCCTGCCAGGTGGTGCCGTCCGTCAGGACCGCCGTCCAGTTGGCGAATCCGGCCCATCCCAGGGAGCCCAGACCGTCCCAGTGGGCGAGGCTGAGCCCCACCGCGCCGACCAGCGGGATCAGGGCGAACAGGCCGAACAGGAGCAGGGCGGGCGCGGCCATCAGCAGACCGCTGAAACGGCGGCGGCGCCCACCACGGGCCGTGCCCGGCCGCGCCCTGTGGGACGCGGCCGGACGCGACGTACGAACGACGGTGGTCATTACTGCGCCGCCTTGCTCATGTTCGTTCCGAACTCCTCCGGCTTGATCTGCCGCAGGAACGACTTGTCCACGTTCGTCAGCAGCGGGTCGGCCTGGTCCGAGGGCAGGGCCTGGTCCCAGGACAGCTGGAAGTTCGGCGAGTTCTGCACCAGGTCGTACACGAAGGTCAGCCACTTCTTGTCGTCGGCCGACTTCACCGCCGCCAGCTTGGAGTCGAGCCCGTTGACCGGGGGCACGCTGCCGGACGACAGGTAGGCGTCGATCTGGGAGTCGTTGAGAACGTAGTTCTTGAAGTAGGTGAGGGCCGCGGACTTGTTCTTGCTCTTCGAGTTCAGCGACAGGAAGTTCGACGGGTTGCCGACGATGTCCTTCGCATCGCCCTTGCCGCCGGACAGGGCGGGGAAGGCGACATAGCCGAGGTCCTTCTTCACGAAGTCCGGCGCGGCCTTGACCAGATTGGCGTACTCCCAGGTGCCCATCAGCTCCATGCCGGCCTTGCCGGTGTAGAGCAGGGCCGTGGAGGCGCCCTGGTCGTAGTTGACGGAGGAGGCGTTGTCGCCGAAGGCGCCGGCCTTGGCGAGTTCCTGGAGGCGGGTGCTGGCCGCGGTGACCGAGGCGTCCTTCCAGCCGGAGGCGGTACCGGCGGCGATCCCGTCGAACACCTGGGGTCCGCCCTCGCGGTCGAGCAGGTACTCCATGTACATCAGCGTCGGCCACTTGGAGTTCGCCGCGAGCGAGATCGGGGTGACGCCGGCGCCCTTGAGCTTCTTGACGTCCGTCAGCAGGTCGTCGTACGTCTTCGGGGGCTCGACGCCCGCGTCCTTGAGGACCTTCTTGTTGTAGTAGAGGACCACCGGGGCGAGGCCGTTGGCGGGCACGCCGTAGACCTGGCCGTCGAAGGTGGCGCTCTTCAGGACGCTCGGCGTGAACCGCAGCAGGTTCACCTGGGCGTCGGTGACGGTGTCGACCTTGCCGGCCTTGACGTAGTCGTCCAGCGCGCCGCCGCCCCAGCTGAAGAAGATGTCGGGGGCCTGGTTCGCGCCGAAGGCCACGCGCAGCTTCTGCTTGTAGTCGTCGTTGGCGAACAGCCGCAGCGTGATCTTCTCGTCCGGGTGGTCCTTGTTGTAGGCGTCCACCGACTCCTTGAGGATCGTCTGGTCGTTGAGCGCCCACATCGTCAGGCCCTTCGACGACGAGCCCCCGGACGATCCGGCAGGCCCCGAGGTCCCGCACGCGGCAAGGCTCAGGGCCGCCGTCAGGGTGACCGCGACACCGATAGCGCGCCGCGGTCTCGGTGTGCTCGCGCACCTCGTTCCGGGTCCAGGGAATCTGCGCATTGTCTGCCTCTCATCTCTCGGCATGCCGTGTTCACGCGCCAGGCAGTTGAGCGGCTGGTACGAAACCCTTTCGGATGCCATCACTGCGGACGGCCTGCCTGCTGGACCAGGACACTGACACGGAGTTCACAGCCAGGACAAGGAGGGGAAATTCCTTGGTTACGAAACACTTTCGGGCAGAGGTGCGGCCACAGAAGCTCCCTCCGGTAGAGCTGTACCGTGCCGGCCGCGGCGGGGCGTCAGCACCGCAGCCAGCCGAGATCGGAGGCACACCAGTCGACATTCCGTTGGCCGGTCGGGCAGCGGATCAACGGAAGGCGCCCCCTTCCCGCTGTCGCCTGTGCTTTGCCCTCGTCTGCCGGGTCCAGGGCGGCGGGCTGTCCTGGAGGCCTGGCCGCGGGTTCGCCTTCCGGGTCGTGACCTCGAACCAGGCCCATCGGATTCTCAGACCATTGCGTACTGAAACAAGAGGTGTCTCGCGCCGTGTCGATTGCGTCGCCGAACACCCCCGCAGATGAATGCTCCGCACGAAGAAGAGGTCGTCATGAACGGTGGACAAGCCGCCCAGGGGGCGAGACCGGCAGGCCGATTGAGGTCGGCTGTTGGCTGCCGCGCTTGTTGGGGATCCGTTGGCCACCGCGGCGGCGAGGGAGCCCTTCAGGAGCGATCACCGACGCGCTGCCCACCCCGCATTTCGGTGGCAGGAGTGAACCAGATGGTGCGGCGAATGGCGAGGGCTGCCAAGTACGCCTCGTGAAAGATGAGTTTGCGCGCCACGAAGTGACGGCATGACCACGAAATATCTGCGTAACCTGTGAAAAATGGGCGGCGCCGAGCCCGTGTGGCTGAAACTTACACAGCGTTTTCCGAGCAGGACTTCTTAGCGTTGCGGCCGTTGTCCGGGCGGTCTGCACGGGCCGATGAATTGTGGCGGTCAGTCGCCACTGACAAAGGAGTCTGCTTTGGTGGAGAGGCGTACGTTCATCGCGGGAGCCGCAGCGGCCGGGGCCGTGGCCATTGTGGGTGGGGCGACTCTCAGCGCTGCGGCCGAACCGAACGAAACGGCTTCCACGACCAACCACGTCCGAGGCGCGACCGCGATCACGAAGGTGTTCGGAGACGGTCAGAAGCTCATCGCCGTGGCTGTCGAGTACGACCGTGAGATCGACGGCTCCACTCTCTCGACGTCCACGTTCGCCGTCACCGGCCGGACGGTCACCAAGGTCTACGCGAACCGGGCGGCCGAACTGGCCGAGCGGGGAAGGGACGGCCGGTTCGTCGTCGTCGAGCTCTCGCCCGACGACGACGCGGCGGCACTGTGGGTGACACAGCAGGGCGGTGGTGGCGGCGCTTCGACGGGCTCGCCGAGCCCGAGCCCGAGCGAGTCCGGCGGCTCCGGCGGCGCCCCGGGGGCCGGCGGGCCGAAGGTCGGCGACAGCACGCCGGGCGGCACGATCGTGGCGGCGTCGGCCTCGATCGTCCAGAAGGACACCGTCACCACGACGCACGGCGCCAGTTTCCCGGCCACCGGCACCACGGTGACGACCAGTGCCGTGACAAATCTGATCGTGGACGACTTCAAGCAGTTCACCTTCGACGACCCCGCCACCGGCCAAACCCTGAAGTACAACCTCTTCATCCCGAAGGGTTACAGCCCCCACAAGCGCTACCCGCTCGTGCTGTTCATGCACGACGCGAGCGTCGTCAACGTCGCCACCGAGGGCCCACTGGTCCAGGGCCTGGGAGCCGTGTGCTGGGCCAGTGCCGAGGACCAGGCGAAGCACGAGAGCTTCGTCCTCGCCCCCGAGTACGGCTCCGTGGTCATCGACGACGACTACGAACCCTCGACGCTGTTCGACGCCACGGCCAACCTCGTCCAGGCCGTGACCGAGCAGTACTCCATCGACGAGAACCGCCGCTACACGACCGGCCAGTCGATGGGCGCGATGATGTCGCTGGGTCTGAACATCAAGTACCCGGACCTGTTCGCGGCCGCGTTCATCGTCGCCGGACAGTGGCCCGCCGAGCAGGTCGCACCGCTGGCCGACAAGAAGCTGTGGATCGTCGTCTCCCAGGACGACGACAAGGCCTACCCCGGTGAGAACGCCATCACCGAGGCCATCGAGGACGCGGGCACCCAGGTCGCCACCGCGGTGTGGGACGGCCAGTCCACCGCCGCCCAGTTCGCCGCCGACGTCCGCAACCTGAAGGCCCAGAAGGCGCCGGTCAACTACGCCTCCTTCCTCACCGGGACGACTGTCACCTCCGACTCCGGCACCAGCGCGCACATGGGCACGTGGCATATCGCGTACACCATCCCGGGTATCCGGGACTGGATCATGAGGCAGTCCAAGTAGGAAGCCGTCGTAAGGGGCGGGTTCGGCGCCGACACGGACCGGGCCCGCCCGTTCGGTTCTTCGAGGTGCACGACGTCCGAGCCCGGCGTGACACCGGGGCCCGGGCCCGGCCGGGGGAAGCGTCCTACTTGTTCTCGCCGGGCTTGCCGACGTGTTCGCCGTCGCCGGGGGTGTCGTCGCCGGGCTTGGCGGGGGCGGTGGAGCCGGGTTCGGTGTGGTTGCCGTCGTCGCCGGATTTGCCGGTGGTGCCGGAGAGGTTGAGCTGGAAGGCGAGTAGGAGGGCGGCCACGGCGAAGGTGGCGGTGATCCAGATGGTGATGCGTCGCATGGTTGCTCCAGTGAGTGAGTGCGGGGTGCGATATGGGCTGAAGTCGCGGCTCACCAGCCGAACTCCTCGGTGTGGAGGTGGTCGCGGTGGGCACCGGTGCCGCGGACGGCCTTGCGGATGGCGGTGAGCCACGCGGGCGGGCCGCAGACGTAGATGTCGCAGGTAGCGATGTCGGGCACGAGGTTCCTGAGGACTTGGGCGTCGTCGTCGAGGTGCGCGGGGCCTGCTGCCTGCCAGGAGGTGTCGGCGCGGCGGGGCCCGGGGAGGAAGATCAGTTCGATGCCGCGGCGGGCGGCGATGGTGCGGAGTTCGTCGGCGAAGACGGCGTGCTGGTCTTCGCTGTAGCGGTAGATGAGGGTGGCCTCGCCGGGGGCGTAGGGGGTGTCTTCGAGGAGGGCACGCATCGGGGTGATGCCGATGCCGGCTGCGATCAGGAGCATGCGGGGCTGGGTGCGCCGACGGGCGGTGAGGGTGCCGTAGGGGCCTTCGATCAGGGCGCGAGTACCGGGGGCGAGGCGGGCGGCGCGTTCGCTGCCGTCGCCGGCGGCCTTGATGGTGATGCGCAGCCGGTCGGGGGTGGGGGCGGCGGAGAGGGTGTAGGGGTTGCCGCGGGACCAGCCGGGGCCGTCGAGGAAGCGCCAGATGAAGAACTGGCCGGAGGCAGTCTTCATCTTGTCCAGGCGGTGGCCCTTCACGGTGATCGAGACGACGCCGGGGGCCTCGGTGATCACGGATTCGACGCGCAGGCGGTGGTGGAGGGAACGCCAGGCGGGCAGGGCGATGCGGTACAGGAGGGTGACAGCGAAAGCGAAGCCGTACAAGGACCACCAGTAGATGCGGGTCCAGGTCTCATGGAAGTCGGCGCCGTCGACGAACGTGTGCGGGAACGTCGCGGCAATGCCGACGTAGGAGTACAGGTGGATCAGGTGCCAGGACTCGTAGCGCAGTCGGCGGCGGGCGGCGCGGATCGAGGTGACGACCACCAAGATCAGCAGGATGGTGCCGACGGTGGCGAACAGCATCCACGAGTCGGATATGAACACCCGCACCAGTGCGTCGAGCGTCGCCGCCGGTTCGCGTACCGCGCGTTCGACAGCGAACAGGACGACGTGGGCGATCATCAGCCAGAACGAGGCGAAGCCGATCCAGCGGTGCCGTCGGGTGAGCAGGTCGTGGCCCCAGGAGCGTTCGACCCAGGGGATCCGGGCGAGCAGGACGACCTGGAGGATCATCAGGTCGGAGGCCAGCAGGCCGGTGAGCAGGCCGAGCGAGCCCATCGCGCGGTCGGGGGTGGTGAGGCTGAGCGGGCCGCCCTGGTTCATCACCCACAGGGCGACGACCGCCACCGCGGACAGGATCGCGAGCGCGCCGAGCGGATCGGCCAGAGTGAACCGCCGGGCGCTCCGGCGGGAGGGCGGCTTGCGGTGTCCGCGGGGCAGCACGCTGGACAAGGTCATCGGTGGGCTTCCTTCTGCACGGGTCACGGGGCGCCCCGCGCTTCGGGGCATGAGTTCACCCTGGCCGGGCTTCTTGTGGCCCGATTAAGAGCAACCGGCCCTGGCCGCAGTCTTCGAGCGGACGGCATGCGTTCCTGACCTGCGCTGATACCCGGAAACGATGGCGGAAGCAGGGCCTGCTGATCCGCCTGGTTCTTAGACTCCTTTGTCGTTTTCCGCCCATCCTGGAAGGAAGCCGTCCCTGCTGTGGGACGACGGTGAGGAGTGAGGTACACGATGGCGGCGGTGGGCCGGAAGCCTGAAGTGCTCGTGGTCGATGACGACCCCGGCGTACGCGGAGCCCTGGAGCTGGGACTCGGGCTGGAGGGCTTCACCGTCCGTCTCGCCGAGGACGGCGGGGTCGCACTGGAGCAGATCGCCAAGCGGCTGCCGTCGGTGATCGTCCTGGACGTGACGATGCCTGGACTGTCCGGAGTCGAGGTCGTGCAGAGACTGCGGGCCGAGGGCCGGACCCTGCCGGTGTGCATGCTCTCCGCCCGCGACGAGGTCGACGACCGGGTCGCCGGGCTCGCGGCCGGCGCGGACGACTACGTCGTCAAGCCGTTCTCCGTCGGTGAGCTCTCCGCCCGCCTGCACGCCATGGTCCGCCTCCACGAATCCACCGCCGAGCGGTCCCTGATACTTGGCGATGTGGCGATCGAACCGGCCGGGCGAAGGGCCTTCCGCGCGGGGCGGGACCTGGAGCTGACCACCCGCGAGTTCGATCTCCTGCTCGCCCTCGCCCACCGGCCCGGTCAGGTCCTCTCCCGCTCCCAGCTCCTGGAACAGGTCTGGGGCTACACCTGGGACGTCGACACCAACGTCGTGGACGTCTTCATCGGCTACCTCCGCAAGAAACTCGAAGCCGACGGCAGCCCCCGCGTCCTGCAGACCGTCCGCGGCATCGGCTTCGTCCTGCGGACCGGCCCGTGAAGCTCCTGCCGCGGAGCCTGCGCTCCCAGATCACCGCCGCGGTCGCCGTGCTGGTGACCGTCGTGGTCGCGCTGGCCGGACTGGTGATCGTCGCCCGGATCGACCACCGCGACCGCACCGACGTCGACCGTCAGCTCGCCGCCCGCGCCGAGAAGGTCCACCAGGACGCCGACAAACTCCTCGGGCAGGGCGAGCACACCGGCGACGACGACCAGCGCGACGACGACTACGGCGGGTTGCTGGCCGGCAGCCAAAGCCTGGTCCGCCTCATCACTGACGGCCACATCACCGCCCAGCGCGGCGAGACGCCCCCCATCCCTCTGCCCATCCCCACCCGCGACGGCTACACCACCATCGAAGCCGACGGACAGACCTGGCGCTCCCTGACCCAGCCCCTCAACCCCTCCGGCGACCGCCTCGAAGTCCTCCAGGACATCGACCCCATCGAACGCCGCCTCGCCGACAACACCACGATCGTCGCCGCCGTAACACTCACCGCCGCCCTGACCGCGGCCGCCGGAGTCTGGCTGCTCACCCGCCTCCTCCTCCAACCCCTCCAGCGCCTGCGCACCGGTGCACTCACCATCAGCGCCGACACCACCGGCCCGCACCTGCCGGCCGTCACCCGACCCCAGGAAGTAGCCGACCTCTCCCGCGCCCTGACCGGCATGCTGGACCAGCTGCGCACCAGCATGGAGTCCACCCGCCGCTTCACCGCCGACGCCGGCCACGAACTGCGCACCCCGCTCACCAGCCTCGGCGTCACCATCGAAACCCTCCAGCGCAACCCCCATCTCCCCGAACCACAGCGAACTCGCGCCCTGGAAACGATGAGCGCGGAACACCAGCGCATCGCCACCCTCCTCACCGGGCTTCAGGCCCTGGCCCGCGGCGACGCCCACGCCCTGCCCGACCGCACCTCCATCGACCTCACTGAACTCGTCACCGAAGCCACCGCCCACGCTGCCCGCCGCCACCCCTCCATCACCTACCGGCTGGCAGCAGCCGAATCGGCGATGGCACAAGGCTGGCCCGCCGGACTGCGCCTGGCCGTGGACAACCTCCTCGACAACGCCGCTCTCCACGGCCACCCCGGCGGAACCGTCGATGTCCGCCTCACCACCGCCGACGACACCGCCCGGATCACCGTCGGCGACGACGGACCCGGCATCCCACCCGAACTGCGCCAGACGATGAAAGAACGCTTCACCCGCGGCCCCCGCCCCCGCTCAACCGGCTCCGGCCTCGGCCTCGCACTCGTCGAACAACAGGCCCACCTCCACCACGGCACCCTCCACCTAGGCGCCGCCCCCACCGGCGGACTGCAAGCCACCTTCACCGTTCCCACCGCTCCCCCTTGCCCTCCCGGACACGAATGATCCCAAGCCCGGCGCCTCTCACAAACCCGTGCCCGCGCTGCTCGGCCCAACCCGGATCACCGTGCCGCTCGCGTTCCGGAGCGGTCGCCGGCACCTACCACACCGGCCGCTTCACAAAGGTGCCCCGGCTCGCCAAGCTCCTGCGCGTACCGACCCCGGCCGACCCGCGCCCCCGGGCAGCCCGCGCTCACCGCCGCCAGGTGATGCCATCACGGGGACAGCGGTGACGATGCCCGCAAGCACCAGGTGAAGATCACCAGCGTGAGGGCCTGCTGTCGCCGCACTCGCCGCCGCCGGTGACGATCGACAACTACGCCGCGAGCAGTGGCCGAAACGTCGCCCTGGACGCCCATGTCGTGCAGCCCTGAAACGCGGTGCCGGCGCGGAAGGGGTGGCGCAGTTGTCGAGTCAGTCGGTGGCCGCGCCGGCACCCGCCTGGCGGAGGCAGCGTTCGAGGCGTTGTAGATATCCGTCGAAGGGCTCGTCGGCGGGCCAGGTCTGATAGGCGGTGCCGGTGGCGGCCAGCGCGAGGTTCAGCTGCAAGGTCGCGGTCAAGTCGTCAGACTCGGTGGTGCGGCTCGCCACCCAGTTCCTCAGGTCGGTGAAGAACTGCTCACCGAAGCTCTGGGCCGACTGGGCGAGGGCGGGCGACTGCGCCTTGAGGCGGCGCTGCAGCGGCATGCGGTCCCGCAGGCTCTCGCTGAACCCCGTCATGATCGTGGTCAGCGAGTCCCAGAGCGGCTCGTCCGCGGGGCGGTCGTTCATCAGGGCCTGCCAGTTGCCCCGCTCCTCGGGGTCCTGGTCGAAGACGACGGCCTCTTTGCTGGCGAAGTAGTTGAAGAAGGTGGCGCGCGAGACGTTCGCCGCGGCCGCGATCTGCTCGACGGTCGTGGCCTCGTAACCCTGCTCGTCGAAGAGCCGCAGCGCGGTGGCCCGGATGGCGCGCCAGGTCGCCAGCTTCTTGCGCTCCCGCAGGTTCATGGTTCCGCCCATGCGGCCATCCTACATTTCGATTCCTGGACGGGTATATTTTTAGACGAGTCTAATTCGTGGGGTACGGTGAAGTCGGCCCCGGAGGTCAGTTCCGGCAGGCCGACCCCAAAGGAGAAGTCATGAGCAAGGTCTGGTTCATCACCGGTACGTCCCGCGGCTTCGGCCGCGCGTTCGCCGAGTCCGCGCTGGAGCGTGGGGACAAGGTCGCCGCGACCGCCAGGAACGTGGCCGCACTGGACGATCTGGTCGCCAAGTACGGCAACGACGCGGTCCTGCCGCTGGCGCTGGACGTCACCGACAAGGCGGCCGTCGCCGCCGCGGTGGCCGCCGCGAGCGAGAAGTTCGGCCGCCTCGACGTCGTGGTCAACAACGCCGGCTACGGAATGTTCGGCATGGTCGAGGAGATCACCGAGCAGCAGCTGCGCGACCAGATGGAGACGAACCTCTTCGGCGCGTTCTGGGTCACCCAGGCCGTGCTGCCGATCCTGCGCGCACAGAGCAGTGGCCACATCGTGCAGATCTCGTCCGTCGGCGGCGTCGCCGCGTTCCCGTCACTGGGCGCGTACCACGCGTCCAAGTGGGCGCTTGAGGGCTTCAGCGAGGCCCTTGCTCAGGAAGTCGCGGGCAAGGGGATCAAGGTCACCATTGTCGAGCCGGGTGGCTTCACCACCGACTGGGCCGGCTCCTCCTCCGCGCACGCCGAGCCGAACCCCGCCTACGACCAGGTCCGCGAGGCCATTGCGGCCCGCCTCGGCGACGCCAGGTACGGCGACCCCGCCGACGCCGGCGCCGCCCTGCTGCAGATCGTCGACGCCGAGAACCCGCCGCTGCGGGTGCTGTTCGGTACGGAACCCATCGAGATCATCGAGCCCCTCTACGCCCAGCGCCTTCAGACCTGGGCCGACTGGGAGCACGTCTCCCGGACCGCGCAGGGCTGACCGGCCCCGCCGTGCGGCCCAGGCGCCGCGCCCGGCCACGTAGAACGAGTGGCCGGCCCTGGGTTTTCTCAAGTCACTCAAGTCACTCAAGTCACTCAAGTCAGGAGCCTCACCTCATGTCCGTACCTCAGACGCCCCCCACGTTCGGGGCAAGCACGACCGCCGCGGAGGTGATCGACGGCGTCGATCTGCACGGCCGCCGGGCCGTGGTGACCGGAGCCAGTTCCGGAATCGGGGTGGAGACGGCCAGGGCGCTCGCCGGGGCAGGCGCCGACGTCACCCTGGCCGTGCGGGACACCGACGCGGGTGCCCGCGTGGCGGCGCGCCTGAAGGCAGAACTGCCGCCCGAAGCGGGACAGTTGACCGTGGGGCGGCTCGACCTGGCCGACCGGTCGACGGTCGCGGCGTTCGTGGCCGCCTGGCACGGCCCGTTGCACATCCTGGTCAACAATGCCGGAGTGATGGCCCCACCGGAACTCACCCGTACACCTGACGGCCGGGAATTGCAGTTCGCCGTCAACCACCTGGGCCACTTCGCTCTCGCCGTCGACCTCCACCCGGCACTCGCGGAGGCGGACGGCGCACGGATCGTCTCGGTGAGTTCCATCGGGCACCTCTTCTCACCGGTCGTCTTCGACGACCTCGACTACCGCTTCCGCCCCTACGACCCCTGGACCTCCTACGGGCAGTCGAAGACCGCCAACGCCCTGTTCGCCGTCGGTGCCGCCGAGCGATGGGCCGACGACGGCATCACCGCCAACGCGCTGATGCCGGGCAACATCGCGGACACGTCCCTGGCCCGGCACATGGACATGCAGCAGGTGGCCGACTTCATCGCCTCGGGCGAACTCGCACTGCCACCGCAGAAGACTGTGGAGCAGGGCGCCGCGACCTCGGTGCTGTTGGCCGCCTCGCCGACGGTGGAGGGCATCACCGGCCGCTATTTCGAGGACTGTGCGCAGGCCGAGACGGTCACCGAGCGAGGGGGTGCCGTCGCCGGCGTCGCGCCGTACGCCCTGGATCGGGACAACGCGGCCCGACTCTGGGCCGTGTCCGAGGGGCTCGTCCGTTAGCAATCCACGCTGCGGGCACGACCTCGCGACACGAGCGGTGGGCCCGGCTGCGCCGTCGGCTGTGGCAGCCCCCGCGCGCCCATGGCGAGCGGGCGGTCGGCCCGCTCGAACTGTTCTACGACCTGGTCGTGGTCGCCCGGGCCGCCCACCGCTTCGCCGGGCAGCTGACCTGGCGCGGGCTCGGTGAGTTCGCCGCGGTCTTCGCGCTGGCGTGGATCGCCTGGCTCGACGGCAGCCTCCCCCACGAACTGCACGGGCACGAGGATGCCGGCGGCCGGAGCATGTTCCTGCCGCATTTCCTGGCGCGCGCCGGCCGTGCCGTGGCGGACAACTACACAAGTAACTTTACAAAGTTACTTGTGGACTTTTAGGGTGGGGACATGAACACAAAACCCCGGCCGCAGCAGCCCACCGTGCCTGCCGCGACCGCACAGCGTCTCCAGGACGCGATGAAACGGCTGCGCGCACGCCTGCGCGCGGAGTCGGGGCAGAACGCGACCGGCCTGACCGTCACGCAGCTCGGCGTACTGGTGAGCGTCATACGGGAGGGCCCCGTCACCGCGGCCCGGCTCGCCGCGCTGGAGCACGTCAGCGCGCAGGCCATCGCACAGAGCCTGACGGTGCTCAAGGCCGCCGGCCTCGTCCACAGCGAGCCCGACCCACAGGACGGGCGCAAGAAGCTGATCAGCGCCGACGCCTCCGCGACCGAGCTGGTCGACCGGGTCGTGGCGGGTCGTGCCTCGTTCTTGGCGCGCGCCATCGACCAGGTGGTCGCCCCCGACGAACGCGAAGACGTGGAGAAGGCCATCGAGCTCCTGGAGCGGCTCGCCGAAGCGGACCTGAGCGGCGGCGGCATATGAGTGCCGCCGTCGGTCAGGTCGACGCTTCGGCGAGCGATCCGAAGCGCAAGTCCTTCGCCTGGCCCTTCACCACCCCGCTCTACGTGGGCTCCGCCCTCAACCCGATCAACAGCTCCATCATCGCGACCGCCCTGGTGCCCATCGCCACACAGCTGCACGTCGCGGTGGGCACCACCGCCGTACTGGTCTCCTCTCTGTACTTGGCCAGTGCCGTCGCCCAGCCCACCGCGGGCAAGCTGGCCGAGGTGCTCGGCCCGCGCCGGATCTTCCTGTCCGGCATCGTGCTGGTGCTGCTCGGCGGCCTGGTCGGCGGCCTCGGCCAGAACCTGGCGATGCTGACCGTCGCCCGGGTCCTGATCGGCATCGGCACCTCGGCCGCCTTCCCCTGCGCGATGGTGCTGATCCGACGCCGCGCCGAGCAGGCCGGCATGGACGCGCCGCCGGGCGGGGTGCTCGGCGGCCTGGCGATCGCGGGCATGGCCACGACCGCCGTCGGCCCGCCGATCGGCGGACTGCTGGTCGGCGCCGCAGGCTGGCGCTGGGCCTTCTTCATCAACATCCCGGTTACCGCGATCGCGCTGGTGATGGCCGTACGCTGGCTGCCCCAGGACCCCGCACTCGACCGCGCGAACAGCGGCTTCCGCAAAGTCGCCGACCGGATCGACCTGACCGGCATCCTCGGCTTCGCCGTGTCGATGACCGCACTGGTCGTCTTCCTGATGAGCCTCCCCCACGTCAAGTGGGTCGCGCTCATCGTCTTCGTCGTGGCCGCGATACCCACGGTCGCATGGGAGCTGCGGAAAACCGCGCCGTTCTTCGACTTTCGCGAACTCGCCGCCAACGGCGCCCTTGCCCGCACCTACCTGCGGCAGGCCCTCACCCTGCTCGGCATCTACACCGTGATGTACGGCATGACCCAGTGGATGGAGGCCGCACACGGGTTCTCCACCGTGACGGCGGGACTCCTGCTGCTGCCGATGGGCACCGTCTCCGCACTGCTCTCGCGCCCGCTCGCCAGCCGCAACCTGGTGCGTGGACCGTTGCTCGCCTCGGCTGTGGCCATGGTGATCGGCTCGGGCGGCATCATGCTGCTCAGCTCGCACAGCCCGGCGATCGCGATCGTCCTCGTCTCCCTGATCTTCGGCGTCATATCGGCCGCCACCACGGTCGGCAACCAGACCGCGCTCTACCTCGCGGCGCCCCCCGACCGGATCGGTACCGCCTCCGGTCTCTTCCGGACCTTCGGATACCTCGGAAGCATCACCTCCGCCGTGATCGGCAGCATCGTCTTCCGCGACGGTGCGAGCGACCACGGCCTGCACACCCTCGGCCTCGTACTGGTCGCGGCGGGCGTCGCCGTCCTCCTGCTGACCGTCCTCGACCGCCGGCTGATGGCCCGCAAAGCGGACCGCGACTCCGGCGTCTCACATCACAGCCACACCCCTACGAACACTGCGAACGCAGCGACAAACCCCCGCAAGGAGAACCACGCATGACCACCCCCGCCCTCCCCGAGATCGACCCCAAGCGGACCGCCCTGCTGGCGATGGACTTCCAGAACGGGATCGTCGCGTCCGTCTCCGAGCCCGATGCGCTCGTCGAGCGAGTCAAGGGCGCGATAGCCGACGTCCGTGCCGCCGGCGGCACCATCGGCTACGTCCGCGTCGCCTTCACCGAGGACGACTGGGCCAAGATCCCGGAGACCAACAAGACCTTCAGCGGGGTCGCCGCGGCGAAGATGATGCACCACGAGGACGACGTCACGCAGATCGACGAGCGGATCGCCCCCGAGGACGGCGACATCGTCGTCCGTAAGATCCGCTTCGGCTCGGTCTCCACCACCGACCTCGATGAGCAGCTGCGCGACCGTGGCATCGACACCGTGATCCTCTCCGGCATCAGCACCAGCGGCGTCGTCCTGTCCACGCTCATCGACGTCGCCGACCGCGACTACCGCGTCTACGTCCTGACCGACGGCGTCGCCGACCACAACCCGGACGTCAACCGGATCCTGGTCGACGAGGTGTTCCCGTCCCGCGCCCACCTGATCGACACGGCCCAGCTGGCCGAGCTGCTCAAGGCCGCCTGATACGGCACCCCCTGGCTGCCAGAGTTCGCCGGACCGCATCGATGAACGTCGACGCTCCTCCGGCGACCGAGCACCGGGGCTACTGACCGATCACGGACCGGCCACGGACCGGCTATGAACCGGTGGCCGGTTCCGCCCGCAGGCCGCGCAGCAGCACATCGAGGAGCGAGTCCACCGACTCGATGCTCAGATCGGTGCGACGGGCGGTCACCCAGTACATGAGGGAGCCGAGGACAGCGTCCGCGACCGAGCCGAAGTCCGCTTCCGGGCGCACCTCTCCGGCCTCGGCCGCGATGCGGAGGCGGTCGATGAGCCCCTTGCGCTGCACCTGGGTGAAGCGCTCGTAGAGCCGCTCGGCGGTGGCGGGGTCCTCGCTCGCCGCAGAGGTGACGGCCCGGATCCGGCCGGCCCGGATCGGGTCGACGAAGTCCCGGGCGAGGGCGTGCGCCCACTTGCGGACGTCCTTGTCCACCGATCCGGTGCGCGCAGGCGGGGCGAGGTGGAAGGGCTGCGCCTCCTCCATCACCGCGTCCGCCACGACCATCCCCTTCGAGGGCCACCAGCGGTAGATGGTGTCCTTGCCCACACCCGCGCGCGCCGCGATCCCGCCGATCGACAACCTCTCGTAGCCCTGCTCGCCGATGAGCTCGCGGGTCGCGGCGAGGATGGCGAGCCGCGATGCCTCGCTGCGCTTGCGGCCCGGGGTGGGACGGGGATCCTCGCTGGCTGAGGGGCGGTTGCTGGGCTGGCTCACCCGGCGAGTATAGGTCGCCCACCGGGCCCACAGAGCGGTCGCGTCTTGCTTCTGGGACCCACCGGACGTACATTTCGATACGGGTCGACTCGAATCGAAATGATCCAGACCCTCGGCAACACCAGCAAGGACGGCAATGACTCTTCTCAGCACTCCCTTCAATCGCGACACCACCGCCGACGAAGTGCTCCGCGGTGTGGATCTCACCGGCCGGCGAGCGGTGGTCACCGGCGGCTCCTCCGGGGTCGGCGTGGAGACCGCACGGGCACTGGCACGAGCCGGCGCCGAGGTGACCCTGGCGGTACGCAACACCGCCAAGGGGGCCAAGGTCGCCGCGGAGATCACCGCGGACACCGGCAACCAGTCCGTACTGGTCGCGCCGCTGGAGCTCACCGACCTGGACTCGGCGCGCGCCTTCGCCGCTTCCTGGCAAGGCCCGCTGCACATCCTCGTCAACAACGCCGGCATCATGGCCCTGCCGGAACTGCAGCTCACGCCGCAGGGGTGGGAGGCCCAGTTCGCCACGAACCACCTCGGCCACTTCGCCCTGGCGACCGGGCTGCACCAGGCGCTCGCCGCCGAGGGCGGCCGGATCACCGCGCTCAGCTCCACCGCGCATCTGTACTCGCCGGTCGTCTTCGACGACATCAGCTTCGCCCATCGGCCCTATGTCCCGCTGGAGGCCTACGGCCAGTCCAAGACGGCGATCGTGCTGTTCGCCGTGGAGGCCGGCCGGCGCTGGGCGGCGGACGGCATCACCGCCAACGCGGTGATGCCCGGCGGCATCCGTACCCCCTTGCAGCAGTATGCCTTCGGCGAGGACATGTCGGACGAGGCGCGGGCCGTCTACGACGCCTACCCCTGGCGCACCGCCGCCCAGGGCGCCGCCACCTCGGTGCTGGTGGCCGGCTCGCCGCTGGTCGAGGGGGTGACCGGTCGGTACTTCCAGAACAGCGCCGAGGCCCCGGTCATCGACCCGAAGGAGCTGGAGACGGACATCGAGCCGGTGGGCGTCGCCGAGTACGCGCTCGACCCGGTGGCCGCGGAGCGGCTGTGGGAGCTGTCCACGGCCGCCGTGTCCGCCTGACATGGCCGGCCGGGGCTGTGCCCTGATCCGCGACGCGGACGGCGCGCTGCTCCGAGGTGCGTCAGACGCGGCGACCTGTGTCCAATCCGGACCCTCCTCGCCGAAGCCGGTGACATCGGCGTAGATCAGCCGGGGATCGAGGGGGGCCAGAGCGTCGTATTCCAGGCCCAGCTTCTCGCGTGTCCGCGGCGGGAAGTCGGTCACCAGCACATCGGCCCCCGGCAGGCGGCACCCTGCGGCACCTGCGCGACCCGCGGGCGCCGAGGCGGAGGAAGATCCCCGGGCCAGAACAGGACGACTGACGGTGCCGGCGGACGCGGTCAGCTGCCGCAGGCGCACCCTGCAGCAGCTCAACGCCGCCGTCTCAAGGAGGTAGCGGCGGCTGTCAGGGGCGGACGAGGACGAGGCCGACCTTGCCGGGTCGCACCGCGTGTTCCACGGCGTCGGCCAGCTCGCCAAGGCCGTATGCGGCGGCCACGTCGAACTGGTCCTTGAGCCCCAGCGCGATCTGCTGTGCGGTGGCGATGTCGGATGCCCGCCTCTCGGCGGAGGCCTCGGACAGCCACCGGCCGATGTTCTTGCCCCGCAGCGTCAGTGACTTGTTCAGCAGCGTCGACGCATGCACCGAGATCGGCTCCTCGGCGATCAGCCCGTAACTGACCAGTTTCCCGCCCGGCGTCAACAGGTCCAGAAGGCTCTCCGCCAGCTTCCCGCCGATCGGGTCGAGGGCCACACTCACCGGACGGCCACCGGCTGCCTCGCGGACCTCGTCGGCCCAGCCCGGATGCTCTGTCGACACGACCGGCACGTCCGGGAACCGCTTGCGCAGCTCGGCGGCACCGCGCTCGCTGCGGACGACGTTGACGAGCGCCAGGTTGTGGAACCGGGACACGCCCGTCACCAGCCGCCCGACCGACGAGCCTGCGGCGGTCTGCACCAGACAACCGTCGTATCCGAAGGCCAGGTGCTCCTGCGCCTCACGGCGCAGCATCACCGTGGTGAGCGGGTTCGCCAGCAGTTGCGCGGCGATCTCGTCCGGCAGCTCGTCCGGTACGGCGACAACCACTTCGGCGTCCGCCACGATCCACTGGGACCACGCCCCCGGCTGGGGGAAGACCGTTACACGGCCGCCGACCTTGACACCCGGCGCCACGCGCGTTCCCGGGCCGATCGCCTCCACCACGCCGGTGGCTTCCACGCCGGCCGGAACCGGCTGTGCAGCCTTCCCCGGGTAGGCCTCGATGGCCTGGAGATCACCAGGGTGCACCGTGAAGGCCGTGGTGCGGATGAGGACCTGGCCGCGCTCGGGCGCTGCCGGCTCCGGCTCCTCGATGACGGTCAGGACGTCGGCGGGCAACCCGCCACGGGTGTGGACGACACGACGGTTCATGATTCTGCTCCTGCGCGCTGGTGTGGGGGGCTTGGCCGGGGCGTCAGCCCGGGGTCCTGCAGCAGCAGGTGCTTTCCGCCAAGAGTGCTCCACAGTTCTCGACGGCCAGTCGTGGCGACGGCCAGGTCGAGGAGTTCGCCGCTCATGGGCCGGTGAACAGGTCGGCGTGCGTCCGGACGTAGTCCGCCAATTCCGAGGGGGGCCGCCCGGTGACCCGCTCCACACCGTCCGCCCTGCGGTCGTACCGGTTCTCCGCATGAAGGCGGGCCATGGTGGAGATGTGCTGGAAGACGTGCTCCGGCAGCCCCAGCGGCCTGAGATCGTGGTCGATCCACTCCTGCAGGGGGACGTCACGGTAGCCGACCGGTCGGCCCAGGACTGCCGAGACCTGCGCCGCCATGGCGGTGATGCCCTCCGAACGGGGACCGGTCAGCTCATAGATCCGCCCGATATGCGGAGCCGGGTCGGCCAGGACCTCCTCCACGACCGCAGCGACGTCGCCGGCCTGCACCGGGGAGGTCTTCGCCTCACCGAAGGGCAGCCTGATGGTGCCCGTCTTCGCGATCGAGGAGAAGCCGACGCGGAAGAGCGGGTTCTCCAGGAACACGGTGGGCCTGATCTGGACAACGGGCAGGCCCGACCAGTCGAGGACCTGCTCGACCAGCCACTGCTGCCGCTGCTGGCCCGACTCGGAGGTGTGGGTGAAGTCCATCTCGGCGACGGTCAGCTGCGACATGTTCACGAACACCTCCAGGCGTCCGTACGCGCGCGCGACGGCCGCCGCCGTCAGGGCCGCCTCCAGGTACTGCGCCGACACGCCCATGCCGAAGTACATCCGCCCGCAGCCGTCCAGGGCGCCGGCGACCTCGCCTGCACGCGTCAGGTCTGCGACCACGACCTCGGCGCCGGTCGCCCGCAGCGCCTGTGCGCGATCGTCCTCACGACGTACGGCGGCTCGGACGGGCAGGCCGCGTCGCCGAAGGCCCTCGACGACGGAACGTCCGACGGCGCCGACACTGCCCGCGGCGCCGGTCACCAGGACGGGCAGCGTACTGGCTCCCTGGGGGCGGTCCATAGCGGCAGCCTGCGGCGCACACGGCCAGGACGCAACCGGAGCCATCGTTCGACAGGTCGGGCTTCTCCGCGACCACCGACGCTGGTGTGGCGGGCAGGTCGAAGGGGAGTCGACCCTCGAGGTGGGCCCTGCCGGTCAGGGCGTCCAGGAGGGCCTCGTCGGACAGGCCGAAGTGCGCCACGAGGCCGGTCACCTTGTCACGGATGTTCGTGAGGATGGCGGGGCGGTCGAGCTGGACGGCCCGCGACCGAGGGGATTCCCGCCATCTGTACGGCGCGGACGGCCTGATAGTCGGCGTTGGGCGGACTCCAGCAGCCGTTGGACCGGCTCGCGGCAACGGCATACAGGCCTGACCTGGACGAGCAATCTACTCAGTGGAATGACATTGCGCCCAACAAGCAAAGCAAGAGCCGTGTCGCGGTCGACGGCCGCAGCGCTGTGCGCAGCGCATAAACATCTGACTCTCTGTCAGTTCTCGCATTTCTCTCTCAGCTCTCCCAGTCCGGTGCGTGACAGTCGTGACCTGTTCGAGATCAGGGCCCGGGTGCCACAACCCCTGCCCCTTCCCGACTGAAGGAAGCCATGTCGCCCACCCCCACCGTACGGCTCTCACCATCGACGTCTCCGGCCGGACCGCCGGCTGGCGTCCGACGCGGTGCTGCCGACTTCCGGGTGGCTGCTGTGGGGGACGTGGCTGATCGTGTGCGCGGCCGTGTTCTCGACCCAGGAGGGCATCTTCCACCCGTACTACACCACCCTGCCGGCTCCGGCGGTCCCCAGCCTGGTCGGTGGCATGCTCGCCGCGCTGATCCGGGCGCAACGGGCCGGGCTGAGCTGGGCGCCGGCGGTCGGTGCGGGCGCAGTCTTGCTGCGCCGCGCTCGCCCTGCTGCTCTCCCGCCGCAACGCGCGGCTCCTCAGGGCCGGGGCCAGCGCCGCGGTCGTATCACTGCTGCTGGCGCCCGGGGTGTGGGCGGTGAGCGTGCCGACCGGGTCGTCGAACGCGATGGCGGGTCGAATCCGACGGCCGGGCCCTCGGGCTTCGGCGGCTTCGGCGGCGGCATGTCGCGCACGGGCTCCGGCGGCCAGAGGGCGCCGGGTACGACCGGGCTGTCCGACGACGAGCAGCCGCCCGGCATGCCTGAGATCCCCGGCGGTCAGCAGGGCTCGGGCGGCTTCACCAATATGGACGACACGCCGTCGATCGCCCAGCTGGAGAAGTGGACCAAGAACGGGGAGCTGCGGTACATCCTCGGCTCGGACGATTCCCGCGGCGCAGGCATGGGAGCGCCGGGCACGACGGGCAGCGCGGCCGAGAAACGCTCCAAGTGGATCTCCGAGAACTGCGCCAAGGTCCCCGCGTCGACGTATGGCGGCAGCACGTCGTCCCAGCAGGACAATGGCACTGCGATGCCTATCGGAGGTGGCACGGTGCTCTACGACTGCGCCGCCCGCTGAACAGCGACAGAACGGACCACACAGCACGATGACCGAGCAGCCCGCGGACAAGCCGCAGCACAGGCTCCTCGTGGTCGAGGACGAACCCAGCATCCGCACCCTGCTCGAATCCGCCCTCCGGCTGACCGGATACGAGGTGAGCAGCGCGGAGAACGGCCAGTCCGCGCTCGTGGAGATCGAACGCTCGGCACCGCACCTGGTCCTGCTCGACGTGATGCTCCCCGACCTGGACGGCTTCGAGGTCACCCAGCGGCTGCGGGCGGCCGGGAACGACGTACCCGTCCTGTTCCTGACCGCCCGCACCGACCTCGACGACCGCCTCAAGGGACTGAAGTCCGGTGGTGACGACTACGTGACGAAGCCGTTCAGCATAGAGGAGGTGCTGCTGCGCATCGAGGCCATCCTGCGCCGCACGGCCCCCGGGATCGAGTCGCTCGTTCCGGAGTCCGTGCTGCGTTACGCCGATCTCGAACTCGACGAGAGCGCGCACGAAGTGCACCGCGCCGGGCACTACGTCTCGCTGTCGCCGACCGAGTTCAAGCTGCTGGCCTATCTGCTGGCCAACCCGGGCCAGGTGCTGAGCAAGGCGCAGATCCTCGACCACGTGTGGAGCTACGACTTCTCCGGGGACGCCCGCATCATCGATACGTACGTCAGATATCTGCGCAAGAAGATCGACAGTTTCGACCCGCCGCTGATCCATACCGTGCGCGGTGTCGGCTACTGCCTGCGGCTCCCCCGAGAGGCCGGCGGGGCGGGAGAGCAGTGAAGCGGCTCCGCCACCCGAAACGTCTGCTGCCGCGTTCACCGGGATCGCTGCGGCGACGGCTCGTCCTGGGCGTGACCGTGCTGGCCACGGTCGCTGTCCTGGTCTCCCAGTTCATCGGTTACACGGTCCTGCGCTCCTGGCTGATGGACCGCGTCGACCAGCAGCTCACCGAATTCCACCCGCCGGACCCCGCGTATTTCGACGCGCTGAAGAAGATCACTACCGACAAGCCCCCCGGTGCCCTGCCCTCGGACTTCCGCGTGTACTTCTACGACGCCTCGGGGCGCCGCATGGACAACTCGCTCGGTTCCGGCACCAAGCCAGGTCCCCGGCTCGCGGACTCGGTGTCACAGCTCGGCCTGCGAGACGGCCATCCCGAGACGGTGGACGCCGTCGGCGGCGACGGCCGCTGGAGAGTGCTGTTGAGCTCCGGCCCGGACGACATGAACTCCGTCGTGGCCCTGCCCCTGGACACGGTCGACGGCGCCACCTCCAAGCTCCTCTGGCTCAACGTCACCCTGCTCGTCATCACCGTCGCCGCCCTGCTCGCACTCGGCCGCTGGGTCGTCCGGCTCGGCCTTCTCCCGCTGACCCGCATGGAGCACACCGCCGAGCGCATCAGCGCGGGGCAACTCGACCTCCGGCTGTCCGACACCGACCCACGGACCGAGATCGGCCGGCTCGGCCGGGTCCTGAACAGCATGCTCGAGCGGCTGCACAAGGCGCTCGGGGAGCGCGAGGCCTCCGAGGCGCGCATGCGCAGGTTCGTCGCGGACGCCGGCCACGAGCTGCGCACGCCACTCACCGCCATCCAGGGCTATGCGGAGCTGGCCCTGCGCCCCGAGCACCGCCCAGCCGAGGAACAGCACAAGGCCAACCACCTGATCGCGCAGAACGCGGCACGCATGAGCCTGCTCGTCGACGACCTTCAGCTCCTCGCCCGGCTGGACCGGGAACCCTCGTACCGCAGGGAACCGGTGGACCTGCTCTCCCTGGCGGCGGACGCCGTACGGACCGCCGCCCTGCATGGGGCGAGCCATCCCGTCGATCTCGGCCCTTTGTCGGATCCGACAGGGGGCAGCGAGCTGGAGGTGGTCGAAGCCACGGGCGATGCCCACCGGCTGGGACAGATCCTCGAGAACCTCCTCGCCAACGCCCGCGTCCACACTCCGGCCGGTACCCGTGTCCACGTACGGGTGGGCGCGACCCGGGTGAGCGCCGCCACCTGTGGAACCGACCGCCCGGGCCGCACCAGCGCATCACCTCCCCTGCCGCTCGGCACGCCGGTCGGCGTCGTGGAAGTGGCCGACGAGGGGCCGGGCCTCACGGCTCAAGACGCCCAGCACGTCTTCGAACGCTTCTACCGCGCCGACCCCTCCCGCTCCCGCGCACACGGGGGAAGCGGGCTGGGCCTCTCCATCGCCGCCGCGATCGCCGAGGGCCACGGCGGCCGCCTGGAACTCGACACCGCACCGGGCAAGGGGTGCACGGTACGCCTGGTCCTTCCGGGCCAGCGGGCCGACACCTGACGCAGGGGGCAGAAGGCACAACCGCGGGCGGGGGCTCAGCCGGTGGGCGACAGCCGGATCGGCCCCGGCAGGGTTCCGCCCGTGGCTCCTTTCCTCCGCCACATGCAGGGCACTCAACAGGTCATCTCGGCGGTGCCGTGTGCGCGTTCCCTCCCCCCGAAGCATCGAGTTCACCTTTTGGCCACCTCAGGTTCCCCGGGAATTACCTCACAATTCTCAGCGACCTCTCACATGCCATCTGTTTCGTGTGCCGTGTCGCCCGACCGGGCCGTACGACGAAGGAGGCGCATGGTGGTACTGCCGTTGACCACATGGCGGAAGTCCCAGAGCCAGGAGGATCCAGCGGAGGGAGCTCAGGCCCCAGCGGAAGAGGAGCCGCTGCACGTGGCCAGTCGGCTGCACTCGTTCAATCGGTTCGAGCTGAAGTACCTGGTTCCGGTCGATCAAGCGGCTGAGATCCGCGACGAGCTGGCCGAGCGGATGGACGCCGACGACCACAGTCCGGTCGGCGGGTACGGCGTGTGGAGCCTGTACTACGACAGCCCTCAACTCCAGTTCTACTGGGAGAAGATCGAGGGGCTGAAGTTCCGTCGCAAGCTGCGCATCCGGCACTACGGGAACCTCGACGGGGTCACCGACGACTCGATGGTCTGTGTGGAGATCAAGCAGCGCGTCAACCGGGTCACGCAGAAGCGGCGCATCATGCTCCCCTACGGCGTGGCGCGGCAGTTGTGCGACGACCGCGAGATGGTGGACCACTCGCCGAAGGAGCGCGCCTTCATCCACGAGGTGCTCGATCTCGTCGTACGGACCAACCTGCGGCCTGCCGCCATCACCGGCTACCAGCGTGAGGCACTCGTCGGCCGGGCCGAGGACACCGGCCTGCGGGTCACCTTCGACCGGCGGATCCGCGGCCGTGACCGGGACTTCCACTTCGGCGTCGAGACGGCGGAGAACCGGTTCACCATCCCGCCGCACCTGTCGGTGATGGAGATCAAGGTCAACGAGCGCACCCCGTACTGGATCACCGACCTGGCCGCGCGGCGCAATCTCAGCCTGATCCGGGTCTCGAAGTACGTGCAGTCCATCGAGGCGTTCGGACTCGCACCGCGTTCGATCTTCCACATCAATGAGGCGGACTATCCCCCGCCCACCCCCATTGAAAAGCAACCGCTGGAGCAGCGGTCGGCGCAGCTTGATGCGCCGTTGAAGGCAGGAGCACAGTGAACTTCGATCTACAGGAACTCAGCGGCACGTTCAGCGTGGCCGATGTCGTGGCGGCGATGGCGTTGTCGTTCATCCTGACGACGCTGATCGGCTACACGTACCGGTACACGCACCGCAACGTCTCCTACAGCCAGTCCTACGTGCAGACGCTGATCATCGTCGGCATGATCGTCGCCCTGATCATGCTGATCGTCGGGTCCAACCTGGCCCGCGCGTTCTCCCTGGTCGGCGCGTTGTCCGTGGTCCGTTTCCGCAACGCGGTCAAGGAGACCAGGGACGTCGGCTTCATCTTCCTGGCCATGGCGATCGGTATGGCCTGTGGTGCCCGCTTCTACACGCTGGCCGCGGTCAGCGCCGTCGTGATCTGCGTCGTCATCCTGATCATGTTCAAGTTCAACTGGTTCGCGCTCAATGTGGCGCGTCAGGTCGTCAAGGTCCAGGTCCCGGCCGGGGACGACTACACCCCGCAGATCCGTGACGTGCTGATCAAGTACACGAGCGAGTTCGAACTGGTGAGCACCGAGACCATACGCGGCGGCGCGCTCAGCGAGGTCTTCTACACCGTGCGCCTGAAGAAGGGCGCCGAGCCCGGCGACCTGGTCAGTGCCCTGCAGGAGCGCACGTCCGGCCAGCGGGTCACCGTCCTGACCGGTTACGACACGACGGACCTGTGATGAGCGGCGAGACCCCCGCGCGGCGCAGGCGGCGGCTGCGGGACCGGCTGCCCGTACGGCTGCGTCACCACTGGAAGCCGGCCGCGGCGCTGGGCGTCGGGCTCGCCGCGATGGTCGCCTTCCTCGGCGACGCGCGGATATCCCCGTACGTCACATCGTCCTCGCGCGCCGAGGCGGACGCCATCACCGACAACGTCCAGGGGACGGTGGACCTGTACGACACCTCGGTGTCGCACACGATCCAACTCACCTATCAGCAGACCGACTTCAACAAGATGATGAAGGAGTTCAAGGACGACGGCACCAAGGACTACATCGAGGCCGACCTCACCATCGACGGGGTCTACCTCAATGACGTCGGGATCCGCCTCAAGGGCAACTCCACCCTGTCGTCCCTGCGCGGCAAATCCGGCGGTTTCCCTGGTGGCGCCGGTGGCGCGCAGGGCGCTCCGGCCGGCGCCACCGGCGGCCAAGGTCAGAAGGCGGACGGCGCCGCGGCCGCCGCCGGCGGCATGGGCGGCATGGGCGGCATAGTGCAGTTCAACCTCTCCGCGAAGAAGCCCGAGGAACTGCCCTGGCTCGTCAAGATCGACGAGTACGTCGAGGGCCGCGCCTACCAGGGTGAGCGGGAGATCTCGCTGCGCCCCGGCAGCAACAGCCAGGTCCCGGTCAACGAGGCGCTGTCGCTGAAGCTGACCACGGAGAGCGGGCAGAAGGCCGAGCGGTACGCCTTCACCAAGGTGAAGGTGAACAACCGGCCCACCGCCACCCGCCTCATGGTCGAGGCACCCGACACGGACTACGCCAACGACGTCGCCGACGGCAACGGGGTGCTCTACAAGGCGAAGGCGAGCGGCAGCTTCGAGTACCGCGGTGACGACCCCACCGACTACGAGAGTTCCTTCAAGCAGCTCAACAAGAAGGGCAGCCAGGACCTCGAACCGGTGATGAAGCTCATCAAGTGGGCCAACAGCGCCTCCGACGAGGAGTTCGCCCGCGACCTCGACAAGTACGTCGACGTCGACTCGCTCGCCACCTACCTTGCCGCGCAGAACCTGCTGCTGAACTTCGACGACATGGCGGGCCCCGGCAAGAACTACCTGCTGTGGTACGACCTGGACACCAAGAAGTTCTCCGTACTGGGCTGGGACTACAACCTGACCTTCAGCGGGGACGCGACGGCCGGCCCTGACGACTCGATCAGCATGGGCGGCGGCATGCCGGGCGGCGGCGCAGCCGCTGGCGGCACCCAGGGCGGCGACGCAGCCGCTGGGGGCATGCCCGAGGGGATGCCTTCAGGGATGCCTTCAGGGATGCCGGAAGGTGTGCCTGGCGGAGCGGCCGGCGGCGGCCAGGACGGCGGTGCCGGCCAGGCAATGCCCGGTCAAGAAGGTGGTGCGGACACAAAGGGGGGCCAAGGGTTCTCCATGGAGCACGTCCTGAAGACCAAGTTCCTCGAGTCCGACGCCTTCGACGGCATCTACAAGAAGGCGTACCGCGAGCTCTACCAGAAGTTCTACGGCTCGGGCGCGGCGGCGAAGGACCTGAAGGACGTCGCGGAGCAGGCGCGCTCAGCGGGCGCCGACTCCAAGGCTCTGGACACCGCGGTGTCCAAGCTCGAAAAGACCGTCGCGGAACGCACCGAGGCGCTGGCGAAGGACAAAGAGGTGACCGGCTGACCTGCCACGCCCGGACACGCGTTCCCCGCATTCTTCGGAGGAGCCGTGTCCGGGCATCGGCGCCCCTGCAACCCGCCCCCAGCGAAGGAGGTACCCATGCCTGCCGCCCCGTCCACTCACGCGCCTGCCGGACACACCGTGCTCGTCGTCGAGGACGATCCCAGCATCCGCGCCCTGCTCACCTCCGCTCTTCAGGCCGCCGGCTACGGGGTGGTCACCGCCGAGACCGGTCAGGCGGCCATGTTCGAGGTGGGCAGCAGCCAACCCGACCTGATCGTGCTGGACGTGGGCCTGCCCGACACCGACGGCTTCGCCGTGACCCGTCATCTCCGAGCCGAGGGCGTCTACACACCCGTACTCTTCCTCACGGCCCGCACCGACGTCGAAGACCGCATCATCGGGCTCAGCTCCGGTGGGGACGACTACGTCACCAAGCCCTTCCACGTGCAGGAAGTCCTGCTGCGGATCCGCGCCGTCCTCCGGCGCACCGAAATGCACCCCGCCGAGAACAGACGGGCCCCACTGCGGTACGCGGACCTGGTACTCGACGAGCAGACGCACGAGGTGCGCCGGGCAGGCCTGCCCATCCGGCTGTCACCCACCGAGTTCCGGCTGCTGGCCTGCCTGTTGGCACAGCCGGAACGCGTGCTGGACAAGAAGGAGATCCTGTCGCGGGTCTGGCACTACGACTTCGCCGGCGACGCCCGCATCGTCGACACCTACGTACGCAATCTGCGGCGCAAGATCGACCGTGTTCCGCCGTACTTGATCCAGACGGTGCGGGGTGTGGGCTACTGTCTGCGAGCCGCCGAAGGCGAGCCGGGAGCGGTGGCGCTGTGACACGGTGGCCGCTACGGATCGGCAAACCGCGCTCGCTGCGCGTTCGACTGGTCCTCGGTACAACCTTGCTGGCCACCGCGGCGGTTCTGCTCTGCCAGGCCGCGGGGCTCGCCATGCTGCACAGTCGGCTGACGGCCCAGGTCGACGCTCGGCTCACCCGGTTCCAGGTCGTTCCGCAGTTCTACCAGTACGCGATCGACGCGGCATCGACGCGCGGTGAGACTGCCCGAAGCCCGCTTCCCTCGGACTATCGGGTCTACTTCTACGACAGCAGCGGCAACAGGCTCGCAGCGTCGTTGGGCGGCGACGAAGACAGTTCCGGACCACTCCTGCCGCAGTCCGAGACATCGCTGAATCTGGCCGACGGCCGCCCTGCGACGGGTGCTTCGAGCGACGGGAGCAGCCACTGGCGGGTGATCGCGAGGGCGGGTCCCGAGGGGGCCCGGGTAGTGGTGGCTCTGCCCCTGAAAGCGGTGGACGACGCAACGTCGACCATGCTGTGGTTCAGCCTGATCGTCGGGCTGGCCGTGGCGGCGGGTTTCGTCGTATTCGGCAATGTCGCCGTCCGTGTGGGGCTACGCCCACTGGTCCGGGTCGAGCGCACGGCACGGCGCATCGCCGACGGCGAGTTGGAGCTGAGCGTCTCCGACGGCCCGACCGTCACGGAAGTGGGGCATCTCGGCCGCGCCTTGGACACCATGCTGGAGCGGCTGCGGACGGCACTGCGCCGTTCCGAGGCGTCCGAACAGCGGCTGCGCCGCTTCCTGGCGGACGCCGGCCATGAACTGCGCACCCCGCTCACCTCCCTCCAGGGTTTCGCCCAACTCCTGGTGGGGGAACCGGAGATGAGCCCGGCTCGGCGACACGAAGCGCACCAACTGATGGTGCAGAACGCCGAGCGCATGAGCCGTCTGGTCGACGACCTGTTCCAGCTGGCCAAGCTCAGTGACGAGCCGGTCGTACGACGGGAACACATGGACCTGCTCTCCCTGGCCGCCGACAGCATCACGGCCGTCGCCCTGCGCCACCCCGACCAGCACATCGGACTCGGCGCGCTCGCCACTCAGGACGGCGGTCCCGCCACGTCGGAGCTCGACGCCGTCGAAACGTACGGCGACCCTCATCAACTGGGTCAGATCATCACCAATCTGCTCGTCAACGCCTGCGTCCACACCCCTTCCGGGAGTCGGATCCAAGTGCGTGTCGGCACCCTGCGTGTCCGCCCCGGCGGCGCGGGCACGGACCGTCCCGGCCGGACGAGTGCCGGCCTGCCGCTGCGCCCGGGGACCGAAGTCTGCGTCATCGAGGTCGCCGACAACGGCGCCGGGCTCGCAGCACCGGACGCGCAGAGGGTGTTCGAACGCTTCTACCGGGCCGAATCGACGCGCAGCTCCGGATCCGAACCCGGCACGGGTCTGGGACTGGCCATCGCCTCGGCCATCGCCGCCACACACGAGGGGCGCCTGGAACTCGACACCCGGCTCCAGCAGGGGTGTACGTTCCGACTCCTCCTTCCGTGCAAGGCAGTTGCCGTTGCCGCGGGACAGGAGGAGCCACCACTCCCCCTCGCCGCACCTGCGCCCCTGTCCGACACATTCCACTTCCTAGGAGGCCTCAGGTGAAGCTCGGCACCGTGAGACTGGGCCGCGGCCACACGGCTGCTGCCCGGCTGCAGAAGCAGCACTGCGTACTCCTGCCCTACAGCGATGTCGGCGCCCTGATCTCCTCGGGCACCGACTGGCAGGAACGGGCCGCCGCCGACACGGGGGAACGCTGTCGACTGACGGAGATCTCCCACACCTCCCTGATCCCGCGACCGGCAAACGTCGTTCGCGTCGAACCCAACTACGCCGCCCGCCTGCGGGAGACCGGTGGGCCGAGCCCCGCCGTCCCCGGATTCTCCGTCCTCCACAGTTGCCGTCCCGTCGGCGCCCACGACGACATCCGCCTGCCGGCCACCGGCGACGACATGGACTGGGGTGCGCAACTGGGCGTGGTCGTCGGACGTCGCGCCCACGCAGTGGCGGCCGAGAAAGCCCTCGGCCATGTGGCCGGCTACACCGTGATCAACGCTGTCGCCGTCCGCGACGGCCGGGACCGAACCCTTACGAGCGGAGTCAACGATCGCCCCGACGTCGGGATCGCTGTGGGACCCACCATGGTCACCACCGACGACACACCCATGGCCGGCCGCGGCCTGGCGGTCAGCTGTCTCGTCGATGGATGGGTCAGGCGGAAGGGCAACACCTCGGACCTGCTGTTCGACGTCGCCACGATCATCGCCCACGTGAGCTCCGCCGTCACGCTCCAGCCCGGTGACCTGATCGCCACGGGAATACCGGGGCCGACAGGCACCGGCCGGGGCCCCAGGGTGACCCTCGAGACCGGACAGGAACTGGTCGCCACGGTCAAGGGCGTCGGCGAGCTGAGGAACATGATCGTCTGACACGGCGCACCGGCAAGGGCGGCCGAGCCCGAAGAAGCTGGGCTTCTTCGGGACTCAGCGGGCAGACGCAGCGGAGAGGGCGCCTGACCCGGGCTGCGGCCGGCAGGCGCCTTCTGCTGTTCGGCGCCGGCATCAAGGGGACCTCGGCGGTTTGATCCACCCCAGCGACCGCTCGACGGCTCGCTGCCAGTTGTCGTATTCCGACTCCCGCCGCTCGGGGGCCATGTCCGGCAGCCATTGAGCGGCCCGGTGCCAGTTGCGACGCAGGACTTGCAGGTCCGTCCAGTAGCCGGCGGCGAGCCCGGCGGCGTAGGCGGCACCGAGGGAGACCGTCTCGGCGACCATGGGCCGCACGACGGGCACGTCGAGTACGTCGGCCACGAACTGCATGAGCAGGTTGTCCGCTGTCATGCCGCCGTCCACCTTGAGCTCCTTCAGGGCGACCGAGGAGTCGGCGTTCATGGCGTCGACGACCTCCCGCGTCTGCCAGCCGGTGGCCTCCAGGACGGCTCGGGCCAGGTGTCCCTTGGTGATGTACGAGGTGAGGCCGACGACGACACCGCGCGCGTCGCTGCGCCAGCGGGGTGCGAACAGACCGGAGAAGGCGGGGACGATGTAGCAACCGCCATTGTCCTCGACGGTCCGCGCGAGGGTCTCGATCTCCGGCGCGCTGCTGATCAGTCCCAGACGGTCGCGGAACCACTGGACCAGCGAACCGGTGACGGCTATCGAACCTTCCAGGGCGTAGACGGTGGGCTGGTCGTCGATCTTGTAGGCGACGGTCGTGAGGAGTCCGTGCCGGGACCGCACGACATCGGTACCGGTGTTGAGCAGCAGGAAGCTGCCCGTTCCGTACGTGCACTTCGCCTCGCCCGGGGAGAAGCAGGTCTGTCCGAACAGGGCGGCCTGCTGGTCACCGAGGGCAGCCGTGATACGGACCCCCGGGAGGACCGAGCGGGCATCGCCGTAGATCTCGGCGGACGAACGGATCTCGGGCAGCATGGGGCGGGGCACCCCGAAGAACGCCAGAAGCTCCTCGTCCCAGGTGAGCGAGCGGATGTTCATCAGCATGGTGCGGCTGGCGTTGGTGGCGTCCGTGATGTGCAGGCCGCCGTCCGCGCCCCCGGTGAGGTTCCAGATCAGCCAGCTCTCCATCGTGCCGAACAGCACCTCGCCGTCCTTGGCGCGCTGTTCCAGCCCATTGACATGGTCGAACAGCCAGCGGATCCGCAGCGCCGAGAAGTAGGTCGAGGGAGGCAGGCCGCACCGCTCGAGGAAGAACTCGTCTCCGGGTTCGTGTCTGAGGTCCTCGACGAGCGGTGCCGTACGGGTGTCCTGCCAGACGACCGCCCGGCCCAACGGGGCACCCGTCCGCCGGTCCCAGAGCACCGTCGTCTCCCGCTGGTTGGCGATGCCGATGGCGGCGACCTCTGCCGCGCCGACACCGGCTCCGGACAAGGCTTCGGGCACGATGCGCAGCAGATTGCGCCAGATCTCGACGGCGTCGTGCTCGACCCATCCGGGCCTGGGAAAGTGCTGCTGGTGCTCCCGCTGGGCGACCGCCACGAGCCGCCCGTGGTGGTCGAACAGAATGCATCGGGTGGAGTTGGTGCCCTGATCAATGGACATCACATACCGTTCAACCATGATCGGGTCTGCCTTCCGATGTGTCGAGGAGGCGGGGGATCACCAGCGAGCTGCCCCCAGGTCTCTGGAGATCGCCCGTGCCGCCTCGCGGAGCAGGGTGATCAGACTCGGCCGGGGACGGCCTTGGCCGTCACAGATCCTCTCGACCGGGCCCGACAGTCCGATCGCGCCGACCACGAGGCCGCCGTGCCCTCGGATCGGCGAGGCGACGCCGGCTTCGCCCATGCTCATTTCCTGGACCTCGGCGGCCCAGTCCAGCTCCCGTACCTCGGCGAGCGCCCGGGTGAGCTGCTCCCGGGAGACCAGGGTGTGCCGGGTGTACGCCTCCAGCCCGGATTCCAGCGCCGGCTCGAGGGACGCGGCCCCGAAGGCCAGCAGAACCTTGCCGAGCGAGGAGGCGTGCAGCGGCAGCAGCGAGCCCACGTCCAGGGTCTGGAGCGTGTCGTCCGGCCGGAACACGTGGTGGACGACGAGGACCTTGCCCTCCAGGGGAGTGCCCAGGCGGACCGATTCCCCACTGCGGGCGGCCAGGGCGTCAGCCCAGTTGATGGAGCGCGACCGCAGCTCGTTGACGTCCAGGTAACTGGTGCCGAGGTGCAGCAGGGCGGCCCCGAGCTGGTACTTCCCGGTCGCCGCGTCCTGTTCCACGAAATCGACATGCTGGAGCGTGCGCAGAATGCCGTGGGCGGTGCCCTTCGCCAGCCCTAGCGAGGCCGCCACCTCGCCGAGCCCGAGGCGGCGGGGCCCACCGGCGAGCAGACGCAGGATCGCCGCCGCCCGTTCGATCGACTGGACTGGGCCGGCCATAGTGCGAGCGTATTACCGCCCTGGAGGGTCCGCTTTACGTGCAGGTGGACGGTTCGCCCCTGGTTGAGGTGGCTCGTTCGGTAATGCCGACCGCCATTCATTGACCGGCCTCGCCGCGCTCCCTACTTTGCTCTGAGGCCCGGCAACCGGCGCTGAGGCCCGGTGTCCAGGCAGCGATCACCCGGAGGAGAGCAGATGGCGGCACAGCTGAATGCGGTGCTTCGGCACGCAGTCGAACATGTCTGCCCGCTGCCACCCGTCCCCGGGGCCGTCTCGGCCGTACGCCGGCGGGTGGGGGCGGTCCTCGCCGCCTGGAACGTGTCCCCGGAGATCGTCGAGGACTCGCTCCTGGTCGTGTCGGAGCTGCTCACCAACGCGGTCGTCCACGCCCTGCCCCCGGCGGAGCTGCGGCTGTCCTGGGTGCGGGGCGACGGGCCCGGCACCCTGCGGGTCGAGGTCACCGACGCGGGACCCGCGCGTGCGGGGCAGTCGCCCGACGGGATCGACCCCGACGAGCACGGCCGGGGCGAGCAGATCGTCCACGCGCTGGCGACTCGGCACGGCATACGCATCCACTCCGGCGGGGTGACCCGGTGGGCCGATCTCGTCGCGGCGTGAGCATGAGCGGCGGCCCGGCTCCGGGTGCCCCCACGACGCCTTGACATCAGGGCAGCATGAGCGGCGGCTCCAGGTGTCCCCACGCCGCCCTCACATCAGGGCGCTGCTCCGAGCAGCCGGGTAGCGGCTGACGGCGCCGACTGCTTCGGACCTGGCCGGTTTGCGAAGCAGGAGCAGCGCCGCGTCATCGTGCAGTCGGCCTCCCACGTGCCCCAGCAACTCGTCATGGAGCGCGGTGAGGGTGCGGGCCGGCTCGTCGCACACATGGCGCTCCAGCCCTTCGGCCAGCGGGTAGAACTCACGGCCGTGGTCGCGGGCCTCGGTGACCCCGTCGGTGTAGAGCAGCAGTTGATCTCCGTCGGCGAAGGGCAGCACCTGGAGGCTGGGAACCTCGCCCGACAGGGCGCGCAGCCCCAGGGGCGGGGCCGGATGGGTGGGATCCACCGCCACGACGCTTCCGGACGCGCGTACCAGCAGCGGAGGCGCGTGTCCGCAGTTGACAACCTCCAGATGCCCTTCCCGCGGGTATCCGGCGACCACAGCGGTCACGAAGTCGTCGTCACTGGCCAGATTGCGCGCCAGGCTCCGCTCGATCCTGCCGACGACGGCGAGGAGATCGGGCTCGTCGTAGGCGGCCTCACGGAAGATGCCGAGCACGAGCGCGGCGGTCCCCACGGCCGTCAGCCCTTTGCCACGCACATCGCCGACGATCATCCTGACCCCGTACGGGGTGGGTATCAGCGCGTAGAGGTCCCCGCCGATACGAGCCTCCGCCGCCGCGGCGCTGTAGCGGACGGCCACCCGGAACGGGCCGACGGTCTCGGGTACCGGCTTGAGCAGCGCGTGCTGAGCGGCCTCCGCGACCGAGCGAACGGCCGCGAGCACCCGTTCACGACGTCCGCGCAACGCGCTGGCCAGGCCACTCGCCAGAGTGACGGCCACCAGGGCGGACAGTACGGCCGCCAGCTCGGAAGCCGGAACACCATCCTGGGCTCCGAGCGTCGCGCCCAGGACCGCGGCGAGCAGACCGACACAGAGGACCCCGCACGGGCCGTTGGTGGTGGCGGCCAGCGCGGGCCCGGCCGCGAGCAGTGGCAGCCAGATCATCCCTGCTCCGCCGAAGGCATCGACGAGCACGACGACGGAGACGATCAGCACGGGCAGTACGGGCAGTACGGGCGTGCCGGCGGCCAACTGTGCGGCGGGGCGTGTCCGGGCGAATGCTCCGAGACAGCGCACCGGGTTCCGGAACGGCCGCATCGGCCAGTGGGCGCCACCGTGGTCTCGGGCCTGAGTCATGTTTCGTCCGCAGTCCTCACCTGTGTGGGGGATGCACTCCCGGAATGTCCGTTTCATCCAGGAAACGGTGTTCGACTCAGGCGCCACAAGGACTGGGATTTCAGATAGTGAGCGACAGGCTCCTGGTCACGCGGTTCGCGGTCGGGATCAGCCGCGCCAGGATCTCCTCGAGCCGGGAAACCCGGTCCGCCGGCAGTGAGACGCCGAGCGAGCCGAGGGTGTCCCCGCTGTAGACGGGCACGGCGACGCAGACGGTGCCGAGGGCGTACTCCTCCAGGTCCGTGACGGCCGGGGCCACGGGTGAGGAGTCGAGCCGCCTGAGCAGTTCCGGAGGGCTGGTGATGGTGCGTGGCGTGAGGTCGGCGAGGGAGTGCCGGGAGAGGTAGTCCTTGCGCGAGTCGTCGTCCAGTTCGCGCAGCACGCACTTGCCCAGAGCGGTGGCGTGCCCGGCGTCCTCGAATCCCACCCAGAGGTCCGCCCGGGGCGCCCGGGGGCCGTCGACGATCTCGGCGATCCGGATCTCGCCCCCCTCGTAGAAGGTGAGGTAGGTGGCGATCGCGAACTCGTCCCGCAGCGCGGCGAGCGTGGGACGGACCCGGCTCAGCATCGCCTGCCCGCGGCCCGTGGTGCGCAGTGTCTGCAGCTTGTCGCCGAGGATGAACCCGCCGTCGTCCAGCTTCCGCACGTATCCGTCGTGCACCAGCGTCCGCAGCAGGTGGTAGGCGGTGGCCAGGGGCAGGCCCGCCTCACGCGCCAGCTGCTTCGCCGGCGCGCCGTTCTCGTGCGCGCTCGCCGCCTCCAGCAGGCGGAAAGCCCGCTGCACGGACGTGATGAGCGTCGGACCGTCCTGAGCAGCCATACGACCAGCGTGCGCCCGGTTCCCTGGCGCAGGCAAGGCGCGCACAGTCCGTCACCGCTCCGCACCGTCCGTCGTGACTCCGCAACAGAAGGGCGCCTGACGAGGGAAGTACCCGTCAGGCGCCCTGGATGGTTTCTTGTCGGTGTCTGCTGCTACTCGCAGGTCCCGGCGAACGTCGCCCGGGTCACCACGTCCGTCGCCGCCGATGTCGTGTCCAGCCAGGCGATGCGCTGTCCGTCACCGAGGGACGGGGCGAGCTGCGCGCCGGACGAGCACGACACCCGGGTGAACTGACCCTGCCCGGCGACCAGGTCGGCGGTCCCGGCGACCTTCACCCGGGTGGGGCCGGTCCAGGAACCGAGTGCTCCCCAGAGGTCGTACGTCGAGTACGCGAGGTAGTCGTCGGTGACCGAGAACTGTGCGACGTACAGGCTCGTCGGGAACTTGAGGTTCTTCATCTGCGTCAGGTCGGAGACCGGTGCGGAGCCGATGGACGTGCTCGGGATCAGGAAGCCGCCGCTGACGCGGTAGAAGACACGGTCCGAGGTGAGCTGGATGTCGGAGAGCTCGTTGAACAGCCACCCGGAGATCCGCTTGCTCTGAGTGGTGCCGGTGGCGAGGTCGTACACGTACAGGTATGTGCCGTCCGTGCCGCCCGCCCATGCGACCGTGCCGTTCTTCATGGCGAGTCGCGCCGCCCTGGTGCCGGCCTCGGGTGTCAGGTTCACGGTCGTGCCGTCCGCCTTGCGCAGCATGACGTCCTGCTCGCCGTCGGACGTGGTGCTGATGTAGGCGAGGGCACCGTCTTCCGTGACAGGTTCGGTCTCGTCGGCCTCCGGGGTGTCGACAAGCTTCTTGATCGCGCCCTGGCCCTTGTCACCGGCCTCGTAGATACCGACACCGTCGGCCGCGACGCGCGTGAAGACGATTCGGTCGTCGTCGATCGAGGGGTCGATCAGGTAGGCGTCGTCCTCGGCGAGTTCGTGGTCGGACACGCCGTGCTGCTTGCTGAAGCGGCCGACGGTGATGCCGAAGGCTGCGGAGCCCTCGCCCCAGGCGACGGCGTCGCCGTGGCCGATGGCGTAGACGTCACCGGAGATCTGCGCGGCCTGCTCGTCGATGCCGCCGTACACCTCGTACGCGGGCAGGATGTCGGCGCCGATGGTGGTGCCGTCGTGGGTGCCGCCCTTCTGCTCCCAGCCCTCCTCGATGCCGTGGTCGTCGAAGGCCTGGGCGATGGCGGCCTGGTCGGCCGCGGAGACCTTCAGCGACTTGGCCGCGAGGGTGACGGCGTTACGCATGTCCGTGAAGCCGGACAGCGGGGTGAGGTAGTTCTGCGCGGCCCGGTAGACGATCTGGTCCGCGAGCTTGGTGTCGAGGTGCTTGCGCATGTCCCACAGGGCGCCGCCGACGATGGTGGAGTTGTAGTGCACACCGCCGTTGTCGATGTCGAGCGTGATCGGCTCGTAGTCCTGCTGCGCGTTCCGGCCGTCGTTGAGGTCGCGCAGTGCGCAGTCCGCGAGCGGCTTGGTGCCGTTGCACAGGTACTCGCCGATCAGCCCCGACGTCGGGTCGTCCATGGCGATGCCCTTGTCGGCGGTCTCCATGGCGTTGCCGAAGTAGTCGGATATCGCCTCGTTCAGGGCACCGGACTGGTTGAGGTAGACGAGACCCGCGCTGTGCTCGGTGACGCCGTGCGTCATCTCGTGGCCGACCACGTCGAGGCCGACCGAGAGCGGTACGCCGTCCATGTGGCCGTAGACCATCTTGGAGCCGTCCCAGAAGGCGTTGGCGTAGTCCTTGCCGTTGCTGGAGACGTTCACGACCGAGTAGACGCTGCCGCCCTTGCCGTCGATGCCGTCACGGCCGATCTCGTTCTTGTAGAACTCGTAGACCTTCGCGGCGTTGACGTGGGCGTCCACCGCCCCCGACGTGGTGTTCGCGCCGTCGAAGCGGCTGGTCGCCGAGGTGACCAGCGGCACGTCGTCGCCGACGGCGCCGCCCGCCACGTCCGCGTAGTTCTGGCGCTGCGCGTCGTAGGTGCGGATCTGACCGCCGGTCGTCGCGTACATGGTGCGCGTGGAGTCGACCAGCGCGTACGAACCGTCCGCTTGACTGTCCGCGTTCAGCTCGACCTCGGTGCCGTCGACGCGGACACCGGTCGCCACGACGGGTGTGGCGTCTGCGGCGTCGATGTTGTTGTACGACAGCGCCAGACCGCCGACACGGGCGTCGACGTAGGCCTCCTGGCGGACCAGGCTGCCGTCGCGTTCGGCCCCGGTGACGGTGAAGTGCCAGGCGAGCCGTCCGCCCTGGGCGTTGGGCAGCACGGTCAGACCGTGACTGGTGGTCTTGGCGCCCTCGATTCCGGCGAGGTGGCTGTCGAGGCTGAACAGGCGCTTCTCGGCGGTGGACTCGTCGACCTTCGGGGTGGTGGAGACCGTCAGGTCGGTGTAGAGCGTGCCGGTGGCGGAGGTGACCTGTTGCGCCTCACCAGCCGACTCGGTCTGTACGGCGTACTCGGCGCCGAACACGGGGACACCGTCGTGGAGCTGCTGGAACCGGACCGAGGACTGCTTGCCGTCCTTGGTGGTCTTCAAGGTCTTCAGGTCCGAGACGGGTACCTGATAGATGTCCTGATGCTTCTTCAGGTGTGCGCGCGCCGCCTCTGCGGGGGTGCCCTCGATCGGTGCGTCGCCCAGGTCCTGCGTCATCGACGGGGCGACCGGCACGGGTGACGTCGCCTCGGCCGTCGCGCCGGTGACCGGGGTGTCCTGCGCCCAGGCGGGTCCGGTCAGGAGCGCGGAACCAGTGACCGCCGTGACAACCGTCGCTGTGACGGTGCGCCATATACGTCTCGTTCTCACAGCACTCTTTCCATCGCATGGAAGCGCGTGGGCCTCGACGACCCCAGCGCGTGAAGTGCCTTGATGTTTCGGCACGGTCCCTGCGCAGTACAAGCAATCCCGGTGGCGCAAAAGCGCCGTGGCGACAATGCGCCGTGCGGCGCGCCCCGCTCAGGTCCGTTCAGTCCGCCCATCCGGACTGTGCCGCGTGCCATCCCAGTTGGAAGCGGGTCGACGCGTCCGCTCGTTCCATCAGGTTGTGCAGTCGGCGCTGCACGGTGCGGCGCCCGATGCCCAACTGGCGGGCGATCGCCGCGTCGGTGAGGCCGATGCGCAGCAGCCCGAGGATCTGCCGGTCGAGCGGCTCGACCGAGGAGTCCGGACGGGCCGGGCTCGATGTCTCCCCTGCGCCGCCGAGCCGCCTTCCCTGGCTGAAGTACTGCTCGAACAGCGCCGTCAGGGCGGTCAGCAGCCCGCTGCGGTGCACGACCAGCGCGACCGGTTCGGTCTCGTCGCGTTCCGGGTCGAGGGGCAGCAACGCCACCCGCCGGTCCACGATGAGCATTTTGATCGGCAGCTGCCGCACGACGGCGATCTGCTGTCCCTCGGCGGCGAGCTGCCCGAGCATGGCCGCCGAGTCCGGGTGCTCGAGCAGGTCCCGCTCCACCACCGAGCGCAGTACCACACCACGGCGCATCGACTCGCGCTCCGCCTCGTCGGCGTTGTCCGCGATGGTGATGGCGACCGGTTGTGTCACCGGGACCAGGGAGCACGCCTCGTGCTCGGCCTGGCGCTGCATGGCGATCAGCCGGCGCCGTATCGCCACACCGCCCGAGAGCACCTCGACCGGTGCGCCCGCCGCACGCCCTTGCGCGGCGCGATGGCGCTCGGCGAGATCCGCGACCAGGAACTCCACCCGGTGCAGGGCGGATCGGTGCGACTCGAGCAGGGGTCCCAGCGCGAGGACCGGAGACGCGGCGCGGTACCGGGGAGCGCCACCGTCGTCGGCCTGGCGGCAGTGGGCGAGTCCCTGCTCGACCAGAGCGTCCAACGCACGGTTCACCACGGCCTCGCCCAACAGACCGGCCAGGTCGGCCGGTTCGCTGTTGGGCCGGTCCACCAGCAGCCGGTAGACCGTGTCCTCGTCCGGGCCCAGGCCGAGCAGCGTCAGCAGGGACACCTCAGCGGGGGCGGCGGCAGGTTCGAGGGTCAACGGCGCGCCTCGTTCCGTCGCGTGCAGGACGTACGGAACTCCAGCAGCCCGGCCCGGACTCCGACAGCTCGGCCTCCCTCGACGCCGCACATGTCCGTCATCCGCCCACCCTTCCCCACTCCATGCCCCATGCGACACCTTGATCATCTTCGTGCGACAGTCAGATTAGTCATGCGGTGCCGTCCTGTCGCAGGCGCAGCGGACCGCGGTCAGCCGGTCAGCCGGTCAGTGCCGCACGGCGGCGGAAGAGTTCCTCGGCGGCGGTCTGGGCATGCAGCCGGACCTGTTCGGTGTCGACGGTGAGTACCCGGCCGCCGTCGACGAGGAGTCTGCCGTCGACCCAGACCCGGTCGACGTCGGCGGCGCCGGCGGAGAAGACCAGGTGGGCGACGGCGTTGAAGTCGGCGCCGTGCAGCAGGGGGGTGGTGTGCAGGGCGCGGAGGTCGACGGTGACGACGTCCGCCTTCTTGCCCGGCTCCAGGGATCCGGTCACCGCGTCCAGGCCCAGGGCGCGGGCGCCGTCCAGCGTGGCCATGGCGAGGATGTCCCAGGGGTCGCCAGTGGTGGGGTCGAGGGTGGACACCTTCTGGAGGAGCGAGGCGAACTTCATCTCCTCCAGCAGGTCCAGGTTGTTGTTCTCCTTCTCGCCGTCGCTGCCGAGGCCGACCGCGATGCCCTTGCGGCGCATGTCGATGACGCGGGCCGGACCGGAGGACAGCTTCATGTTGGAGCAGGGACAGTGGGCCACGCTCGTGCCGGTCCGGGCGAGGAGTTCGATCTCGCGGTCGTCGAGCCAGACACAGTGCGCGACCACCGTACGGGGGCCGAGAATGCCCCTGTTGTAAAACTCCTCGATCGGGCGGCGCCCGAACCGCCGCAGGCACTCCTCGACTTCCCAGATCGTCTCGGAGGAGTGCGTGTGCAGCCCGGTGTCGAATTCGTCGGCGAGCGCGGCCGCCGCCCTGAATGCCTCGACGCTGCAGTAGAACAGGTGCTCCAGGCCCACCCACGAACGCACCCGGTCGTCCGCGTAGGTCCGGTACTTCTCCAGGAGCCGCCGGTTGCTCTCCAGGGTCTCGAAGTAGTCGTATCCGGGCAGGTCCGCGACGTACGGGACAAGGGTGGCGCGGATTCCGGTCCGCTCGGCCGCGTGCGCGGAGCCCTCCATATGGCGCCACATGTCCATCACGGAGGTGGTGCCCGCCCGCAGCGACTCGGTGTAGCAGAGCAGTGAGGCGGCCTCGGCGATCTCCGGGGTGAGCGCCTTGTGGGCGGGGTCGACATAGTCCCGTAGCCAGTCCCACAGGGACTTGGACTCCGCCGTGCCGCGCAGGAGGCCCGAGTGCAGGTGGGTGTTGTGCAGTCCGGGGATCACCGCTCGCCCGGTCGCGTCGACCACCTCGGCGTCGGCGGCGGCCGCGTCGAGGTCCTCGACCGTTCCCACGGCGACGATCCTGCCGTCCTCGATCAGGACCGAACCCGGGTCGTACACCGCCTTGCCGCCCTCACAGGGGATGACGATGCCGTTGCGGATCAGGGTGCGGGTCATGGCGCAGCTCCTTGTGCGGTGGGGGTCAGTTCCAGAAGTCGGCGTGCACGGCGGCCGCCTGCTCGTGCAGGCACGGGCCGAGGACGTCGACCAGCCGCTGCCCGGCGGCGAACACCTCCCGGCAGGGCAGTGCCATCGTCGGGTTCTCCGCGTTCGCGCCGGTGAGCGCGAGGAGTTCGTCCTCCCCGAGCGCGTACACGACCCGCCCGATACCGCTCCAGTACACGGCTCCCGCGCACATCGCGCAGGGCTCGGTGCTGGTGTAGAGCGTGGCCCGGGCCAGTTCCGCGCGGCTGTACGCCCGGGAGGCGAGCCGTACGAGATTGGTCTCGGCGTGCCCGGTGGCGTCCCGTCCGGTCACCACCGTGTTGCCGGCCTCGAGCACCGCCGCACCGCCGAGCACCAGCAGGGAGCCGAAGGGATGGTTGCCGTCCTGGCGTGCGCGGGCGGCGAGTTCGATCGCGGTCAGGAGGAACTTCTCGTCCTCGGCCGTGAGGGTCTCCGGCATGGGCTCTCCTTGAGTGAAGTGATGGATCATTCGGCACGGGCTACTCGGCGGCGACTGCCGCCGCGCCCGCCGGCACGGTGGCGGGCGTCGGCTTCCAGGCCGTCAGGGCGGCGTACGACAGAGCCGCGACGGCGAAGCCGACAAGCAGCCCCAGGGATCCGACGGCCGGGTGGGCCGTGGCTATCGGGCCGGTGTACAGGGACTGGTTCATGAAGGGGATTTCGACGGTCACGGCGAGCAGCACCGCGGGCAGTCCCCAGCCGAAGCGGTGACCAGGGTCGTACAGCTTGGACATGGCGGGGCGACCGCGCTCGCGCCACCAGCAGGCCGTGACGATCACCGCGGCCCAGGGCGCCAGCCAGTACCCGGTCATCAGCAGGAAGTCCTGGAGATGCCGGGCGAAGTCACCGTGGGCGGCGTACCAGGACAGGGCCGTGCCGAGTCCGCCGACCACCAGCACCGACACCCAGCGCGGGATGGTGAAGCCGGCGACGAGCGCGGCCATCGCGCCCGAGTACAGGTCGATGACGGTCGAGGCGAGCGTGGACAGCAGCAGGGACAGCAGGACGACGGTGCCCAGCATGTCGGGCAGCAGACGGCTCACCGTCGAGCTGGGGTCGGCGACCGCACCGGCCGTCCCGAGCGCCGCGCCCAGGACGCCGATCCACACCCCGGCCACCGCGCTGCCGCCGCCCGCGGCCAGGAAAACCCGACCGGGGCGTGCGGTGGCGGGCAGATAGCGGCTGTAGTCGGAGGCGTACGCCGACCAGCCGATCACCCGGGCCGCGGAGACCGCGACGACCAGCAGGAACGCGGCCGTCGGACCGGCGGCCGGCTCGCCCGGCGCCTCGGCCCCGGCCTCTTTGAAGCCGTACACCGAGACCACCGCGAAGACGATCACGAGGAGGACGGCGAGTCCGCGCTCCATGTAATGGATCAGCCGGTAGCCGATGACGGCGATCAGCAGCTGGCCGGCCGCCATGAGCAGCAGCGCGGGTGCGAGACCCATGCCGGTCAGGTCTCGCAGGATGAAGACGCCGAGCAGGGTGTCCACCACGCACCAGCCGACGCCGTTGACCACAGTGAAGGCCGCCGAGGGCAGATTGCCGAGGCGCCCGAACGGGCCACGCGACTGGATGAGTTGCAGAGCGCCGGTGAGCGGGCCCCGGGTGGAGAACAGGCCGACCAGGGCCGAACTCAGCAGCGTGCCGAGGGTGACGGCGAGGGCAGCCGGCAGGAGGTCCAGGCCGAACACCGAGGTGGACAGGGCACCCACGCTGAGCGTCGCGAACTGCACGTTCGCGCCGAACCACAGGGTGAACAGGGACCAGGGGCGGCCGTGGCGCCGATCGGCGGGCACCGGTTCGACACCGGCCAGTTCGACGTCGAGGGCCTTCTCGAACGGTGGTGGAGCGGCAGGGGATGAGTCAGCACGCATGGCGGTCTCCTCGCAGGCTCGCAGAAGGGAGGGATGGTGGGGCGTGCGGCTCGGGCGGGTGGACATCAGTGAACCCGCGGCGCGTCCTCGCCGGGACTGCGCACTCGTACAGACCACGGGCCTGATCGGCGCTTCGGCCTCGTACTATGCTCCAGTCCCCGTGCGCGCCGGTGCGCATGTCCGTAACACGCGCCGTCCGTCCGGCGAGAAGGAGGACGACCGGTGCTGCTGTCCGATCTGCTCGACCTGCCCCACCTGGGCCTCGTCCCCGTGGTCGCCCCGGCCGCCGCCGACCTGCGGATACGCGGCGTCTATACCACCGACCTGCCCGACCCGGGCCGCTATCTCGAAGGCGGCGAGCTGGTCCTCACCAGCAGCACCTGGTATCGGAGGGCACACGACGCCGACGTCTTCGTCGCGGCCCTCGCCTCGGCGGGCGCCGCCGGGCTGGTCGCGGGCACCGCGATGCTCGGCGAACTCCCCAACGCGCTGCCCCGGTCCTGCGAACGGCACGGACTCGCGCTCTTCACGGTCGACGACGACGTGTCCTTCGCGACCCTGACCGAGACCGTCCTGGCCGCCCTCGCCCGCCGTCCGCCGCACGCCGGTCTGCACCGAGAACTGATCGCGAGCATGGCCTCCGGCGCCGGGCCCGAAGGGCTCGCGGAGGTCTTCACGCGTGCCACCGGCATCGGGTGTGCGGTGCTCTCCGCGACCGGCCGGCCCCTCACCCGCGGCGGAACGGCCGGAGCAGCGGACGGGAACGACCACCTCGGCCGGGCGCACCGGGAGGCTCTCGCGAGCGGTTCCTTCCCCTGCGTACAACCCGTCCCGGGCAAGGGCGGAAGCCTCACCTTCTTTCCGGTCCAGTCCCCCGTCGCGCGCCGGCCGCCCGCCGCCTACCTCGCCGCGGCCGGCGACTTCCGCGACTGGGCGCCGGGCGTCGCGGACGCCGCCGCAGAGGTGTGCACGCTGCTCGCCATGGACCGGGTCGCGCGGCAGGAGAGCCGTCGGATCGAAGAGCGACTGCTGCGTGAAGCGGTCGACCTCCTGCGGGAAGGCGAGGCGGACGGGGCCGAGAGCCGGCTGCGCGGCCTCGGCCTCGACCCCGGCTCGCCGATGCGTGCCGTGTACGTCGGCACGTCCGGGGGCCCGTACGGTGGCGAACTGGCCGCCGTCGTCCTCGACGACGTGGCCGCACGGATCCCCGGCTGCTCGGCCGCCATCGCCGAAGCGGACACCGACGCCTGCCTGATGCTCGTACCGGCCACCGGGGCCGGCGAGGAGATCCGTACGCCCGCCGCGCAGGTCGAGGAGGCGATCCGTGGGCTCGGCCCGCTCCTCGTACACGGCTGGGCCGCCGTGGGCACGGGCAAGCCCGGCACCGGAGCGGCCGGGCTGCGCAGGTCGCTGGAGGAGGCGGGCCACCTGCTGCGCATCGCCAGGCTGGGCAGCGGCACCTACCGCACCGCCGACGACGCCGCGCTCTCCTCCTACCTGCTGCTGCTTGCCTCCGTGCCCGACGAGGTACGGCAGCTCTATCGCGACCGGCTCATCGGCGTACTGGAGCGGTACGACAAGCAGCACAGGAGCGACCTGATCGGCACCCTCACCACGTTCCTGGACGCCTCCGGATCCTGGAACCGCTGCGCCGATCAGCTCCACGTCCACGTCAACACCCTGCGCTACCGCCTCCATCGAATCGAACAGCTCACCGGCCACAGCCTGACGACGCTGCGCGACCGGGTGGACTTCTGCCTGGCTCTCAGCATTCGCTGAGAGCGGCGTGACGCCGCTTCCCCGACGCCTCGACGTCCGCCGATCATGGGGCGACGAAGCGAATCACCCTGTCCCGGAGGTACGTCGATGCCGCATCCCCACACCGGTTCCTCTGACCCGGAGTCCGTCAACGCCGGCGTCTGGCAGGCCTACGGAGCTCATCACCTCCGGCGCGGCACCGTCCTGGAGGAGGCTGAGCGACTCGACTGGGGACTGCCGGGAGTGGGACCCGGGGCCGAGATTCTCGGCGAGCTGGCCGGCCGGCGGGTCCTGGATCTCGGCTGCGGTACGGCACGGCACGCCGCGCACCTCGTACGGGCGCACGGAGCGGTGGTGGACGCGGTCGAGGCGTCAGCGACCCAGTACGAGCGGGCCCGGGCCCGCTACGGCTCGCTGCCCGGGCTGCGTCTCGTCAGGGCCGACGCGGTCGAGCACCTGCGCACGGCAGGTCCGTACGACGTCGTCTACTCGGTCAACGCCGTCCCGTACCTGGATCCCCGCCGGCTGTTGCCCGCCCTCGCCACCGCGCTCGCGCCCGGTGGAACGCTGTGCTTCTCGGCGCTGCACACCAACTCGCTCGGTGACGGGCCCTCTTCGGTCCTGGAGTCGCGGCCCGAGCCCCTGCGGTTCGCCGGCGGTGGCGAGCACACGGTACGGATGTGGGTGCTCGCCCCGCAGGTGTGGGAAGAGCTGCTCGCCGAGCACGGACTGCGGGTCGAGGGCGTCGACGTCCTCGACCCGCCGGAGCCCGGCAACCAGGCCTCCTACCGCATCTTCCGGGCCCGACGGCCGGCGCGCGTCTCCTCCCGCCCCCGCACCGGCCTGCCGCCGGTCGCGCACGCGGCACTCGGCGTCGGCGCGATCCTGTACGGGCCGCACGGTCTGCTGCTGGGCCGGCACCGCCGGGGCACGTGGGAGCTGCCCGGCGGGACGGTGGAGCCCGGGGAGTCGCTCCAGGAGGCGGTCGTCCGTGAACTCGCGGAAGAGACCGGGCTCGTGACGGCCCCGTCCGACGTGCGGCTGCTGGGCACCCTCGTCGACCACGTGGGCGGCGTCGTGCGGATGACGGTGGCGTCCGTCGTCACCGCCTGGCGCGGCGAACCCGCCGACCAGCCGGACGAGCGCGTCGGCGACTGGCGCTGGTACGACCTGGAACACCTGCCACCGGCCCTGTTCGTGTGCAGCGCCCAGGCCCTCACGGCTTGGCGGCCCGGTCTGCCGATCGACCATCTGCCCGCCCGCTTCACGCCGTACGCGCAATGACCGCCGGTCACACCGGGCTGCTCCCCGGGGCCGCGCTCGGGCTGACCAGCCCCGTCTCGTAGGCCACCACCACGGCCTGGGCGCGGTCGCGCAACGACAGCTTGGTGAGGATGCGGGATACGTGGGTCTTGACGGTCGCCTCGGACAGGTGGAGGCGGGCGGCGAGTTCGGCGTTGCTCAGCCCCTCGGCGAGCAGGCGCAGCACGTCGAGCTCGCGGGGTGTCAGGCCGGCCAGGTCGCGGTGGAGAGCGGCCGTCTCGGCGCCGGTGCGGGCGAAGCGTTCGACGAGGCGGCGGGTGATGGCGGGGGCGAGGAGCGCGTCGCCCGCGCGGACCGTGCGGATGGCGGCGACCAGGTGCTCGGGCGTGACGTCCTTGAGGAGGAAGCCGCTTGCTCCCGCGGACAGCGCCGCGTAGACGTAGTGGTCGAGGTCGAAGGTGGTCAGCATGACCACGCGAGGGGTGTCCTGTGCGCCGCTGCCGAGAATGCGCCGGGTCGCCTCCAGGCCGTCCATCTCGGGCATCCGGATGTCCATCAGCACGACGTCGGGCCGAGTGCGCCGGACCGCCTCCACGGCCTCGGCACCGTCCTTGGCCTCGGCGGTCACCTCGATGCCGTCGGCGCCGAGGATCAGCCCGAAACCGGTGCGCACCAGGGCCTGGTCGTCGGCGACCACGACGCGCAGCGAGGGGTTCACAGGTTCTCCAGGGGGATCAGGGGTGGTACGTCGATGTGGAGGGCTTCGGCGCCCGGCCGCAGGCGGGCCTGGATCCCCGCGTGCAGGGCCCACCGGCATGCTCGTCACCGCCTCATTGTCGTGAACGCCTGCGTCCGCCGGCATCCTTCCGCCGGCCGATCCCGCGTACATCCGCCGACTACGTCTCAGGTATGACTCCAGCCGCACTCCCCGGCGCGGTACGGGAACGCACGAAATAAGCCGGAACCACGCCGGAATCACCCGAAGGCGGCCGTTCCCTCACTCGTTCTCGTGCAGTCGGCCCTCCGACACCGCGGCGTGAGACACCCTCTGGTGAACTTCCCCTGAGAGCTGGGAGAGTTGCCGCGACTTCAGGGGGGCCATGTGACACGACGTCAGACATGGTGCGAGGCAGGCAGATCGGTACTGACGGTTCTCACGGCGTTCAGTGCGTTGGCCGGTGCCGCTCTGGTGGGGGCCGCACCGGCCGACGCCGCGCAGAGCGTCGCGGTCGCACCGGGCGTGGCGTACCGGCAGTTCGACATCCAGGGGGCCAAGGGGGTGACGCACGCCCATGTGTTGAGCATCGACCTGCGCAAGCGCGTACGCCTCGGCCTGCTGTACCCCGGGGCGGTGGCGGCGCGGGGCACGATCTCAGGGCTGGCCAACGCCCAGGGTGCCGTCGCGGGCGTCAACGGGGACTTCTTCAACATCACCGAGACCCAGCACCCGGGCGTGCAGGCGACCGGCGCGAGCGTGGGACCGGCGATCGCGGCCGGCCGGATACTCAAGGGGGCGGTGCCGGACGGGCAGCGGTTCGGCCCCGGGCTGCCGCCGGGCACGAACACCAGGGAGGTGCTGGGCGTCGGTTCCGACTGGCGGGCCCGGCTCGACCGGCTGACCCTCGACGGATCCATCCGCACGCCCACGGAAACGCTCCCGCTCGGCGGGCTCAACCAGTACGCGCTGCCGGTGGGTTCCGTCGGCGCCTTCACCTCGGACTGGGGCAGCGTCTCCCGGGTGCGGGCCACCTGCGGGACGGACACCGACCGGGCCGCGGCGTGCAGCACGGACACCTACGAGGTGGCGGTCAGGAACGGCAAGGTCGTGTCGCTCGCCGACACCCCCGGCAGTGGCGCCATCGCCCCGGGCACCATCGTCCTCGTCGGCCGTGAGGCGGGCGCGCAGCAACTGCGCAAGTTCTTCAAGGGCGAGGCGGTGACGGTGACGCACAAGCTGGTGGCCTCCGGGAGCCGCATCCCGTACCGCTTCGCCCTGGGCGGCTATCCGGTCCTGCGCAAGGGAACGCCGCTGGCAGGCCTCGACGACTCGGTCTCGGCCGTACGCACCGCCGTGGGCATCTCGGACGGCGGGCGGCGCATGGTCCTGCTCGCGCTGGACGGCGCGCCCGCGTACCGCAGCGGGCTGACGATCGCCGAAGTGGCGGACGCCCTGCGGGACCTGGGGGCGGTCGACGGCTTCAGCCTGGACGGCGGCGGGTCGTCGACCCTGGTGGCCCGGGCGCCGGGCGCGACCAAGGTCTCCGTGCGCAACCACCCTTCGGACGGTGCGGAACGCGCCGTGGCCAACGGGATCGGAGTCTTCACGATCAAATGACCCCGACCGCGGGATCACGGCTTCAGGCTGCTCACGACGGCCGCCGTCGCCGTGATCCCGCCCGCGATGGTGGGCGCGATGCTCGTGCTGGCCAGGGAGAAGCCGAACAGCGCGCAGACCAGCGCATGGGAGATCTTCAGCCCGCCGTTGCGCAGGAAGATCACTGCCAGGATCAGGAGCAGCAGCACCACAGAGATGGAAATGGCCATCGTCAACCTCCTCCGCCACGTCCACTTCGCGGCGTTCGGCCGTAAGTGTGGCGTAGCGGAGGGTTCGTTCGGGCGGCTGACGTGTCCCCCGAACGTGTGGTCTTACGCCGGGCGGTATGCGTCCAGGAACGCTTCGAGCCCCGCCAGATCGTCGGTGTTGAGGTAGTCGACCCCGGCGGCGAGCAGTTCGGTCCACAGGGCGTCGCGGGCGGGTCCGGCCGTGTCCGGGGTGGCCCAGAACCGCACCTTCTGGCCGCGCGCGTGCGCTGCCCGGACGATGCCCGTCAGCTTCTGCCGCTCGGCTTCGGGGAAGGCGCCGGCACCGAGCCAGCTGAAGTTGAGCGTCCAGTTGTCGCTGATCAGCGAGACGAAGGAGGCGGGCGCGGAGCTGCCGAGGTCGGTGAGCCGGCCGTCGTAGAAGGCCCGGCGCACGGTCTGCGCCTCCATGGGCGTACGGGCCGCGCGGTCACCGGAGATGACGGCGGTGACGGGACCGGAGTGGACGCGGCCGTGGGCGTACGTCGTGAACAGGTGTGGGTAGCACTGGAGATGGCGGTCGAGTTCGAGGTACGTCGACGAGCCCTCCGTCTTGATGTCGATGAGGAGTTGCAGGGGCGTGCGGTATCCGCGGTACACGGCGCCCTGGTTGGCCCGGACGCGGGCTGCAAGCGGGTCGAGGTAGAGGGATTCGAGGGTGCGGGACGGGTCGAGGTCCTCCGGGTCGTGGGCGACGAGGAGCTGGTCGCCCACGAGGTAGATGTCGGCCTCGACGCTGCCGAAGCGGTGGCCGAGGGCGTCGAGGAGGGGGCGGGAGTGCTCGTAGTCGTTGTGGGCGTGGGCGTGCCACAGCGGGCGCGGGCCGTGCTTGCGCTCACCGGCGACGGCGCGCGCGGCGGGCAGGGCGACCGAGCCCGCGAGGGCGGCGCCGAGGGTGGTGAGGGCTCTGCGACGGGTGGTGAGGGCCATGCTCTGCCTCCCTGGATGGGCCGTACGGGACCGAAGCGAGTATGCGTTCGCCCGCCGCCCCATTGGCATGTCCAGAAAGGGAGTTGGCTGTACTGCCGTCCTCCGTTCACTTCGCCGGAGCAGCGCACACGAAAAAGCCCGCCCCAGGTGGGGCGGGCTTTCCGGGGATTTCTCCGGGACTTCTCCGGGTGTATCTCAGGGGGCCTGGAGGTCGACCAGTTCGGCCAGCGCCGCGCGGTGGGCGCCGGCGGTGCCGTACGCGATCGAGTCGGCCTTGGCCCGCTTCAGGTATAGGTGGATCGGGTGCTCCCAGGTCATGCCGATACCGGCGTGCAGTTGCAGCGCCTCCTCGGCGGCGTGGACGGCGACGGACGCCGCATACGCCTGGGCGACGGCGACCGCCACGTCGGCGTCCGGGCCGGTCGCGAGCGCGTCCGCGGCGTTCCGGGCGGCGGCGCGGAGGCCGACGACCTCCAGCCACAGCTGCGCGAGCCGGTGCTTGAGCGCCTGGAACCCGCCGACAGGCCGGTTGAACTGCTTGCGCTCCTTGAGGTAGCGGACCGTCTCCGTCAACGTCCATTCGGCGACACCGAGCTGCTCGGAGGCGAGCAGTCCGGCACCGGCGCGCAGGGCCCGTCGTACGGCGGGTTCGGCGTCACCCAGCCGACGCGCCGGCGCCCCGTCGAGGGTCACGGTGGCGACCGGCCGGGTCAGGTCCAGGGACACCTGCGGAGTGACGGTGACGGCTTCCGCGTCCACCGCGTACAGTCCGCCGTCGTCGGCGGGCACGAGCAGCAGGTCGGCGGCGGCCGCATCGGCGATGCCGGTCAACTTGCCGTGCAGGGCGCCGTTTTCGAGTCGTACGGTCGTGAAGGCGGCGCCCGGAGCGGTGTGCAGCCCGACGGCCAGCGCACCGATCGACGTGGCGGACGCCAGCTGCGCGAGCAGGTCGTCGGCACCGCACTCCAGCAGCGCCTCCGTGGCGACGACGGCACTCGTCAAATACGGCACGGGCGCGACCGCCCGCCCGAGTTCCTCGAGGACGACGGCGGCTTCACGGTGCGTGGCGCCCTGGCCGTCCAGCTCTTCCGGAACCAGCAGGCCGGCCAGGCCCATTCCGTCGGTGAGCGCCTTCCACAGCGCGATGTCGTGCGGGGCGTCCGACTCGGTGCGCGCGATCACCGCGGCCGGGTCACAGCGGTCGGTCAGCAGGTCCCGTACCGCCGACCGAAGCGCCTCTTCCTCCTCCGAGTACAGCAGGTCGGTCATCGAGCGAGGTCCTTCCATGCAACGTCCTTGTCGGTGCGCGGCTCGGACGGCAGTCCCAGGACGCGCTCGGCGACGATGTTCAGCAGGACCTCGCTGGTCCCGCCCTCGATGCTGTTGCCCTTGGAGCGGAGGTAGCGGTAGCCGGCGTCGCGGCCGGTGAAGTCCACCAGCTCGGGGCGGCGCATGGTCCAGTCGTCGTACAACAGGCCTTCCTCGCCGCGGAGTTCGACCTCCAGGCCGCTGATCTCCTGGTTGAGGCGGGCGAACGCGAGCTTCATGCCCGCGCCCTCGGGGCCGGGCTGGCCCGCGACGAGCTGCTGGCGCAGTCGCTCGCCGGTGAGGCGGGTGACCTCGGCCTCGACCCAGAGCTTCAGCAGCCGCTGGTGCAGGTCGTGGGTGCGCAGTTCGGGGCGTTCGCGCCAGGTCTTGGAGACCGGGCCGATCATGCCGCCCTCGCGGGGCAGTCGCATGCCGCCGATGGCGACGCGTTCGTTGTTGAGCGTGGTCTGCGCGACCCGCCAGCCGTCACCGACCTCGCCGAGGCGGCGGGAGTCGGGGATGCGGACATCGGTGAGGAAGACCTCGTTGAACTCGGCCTCGCCGGTGATCTGCCGCAGCGGGCGGACCTCGACGCCCGGGTCGGTCATGTCGCACAGGAAGTAGGTGATGCCCGCGTGCTTGGGCACGTCCGGGTCGGTGCGGGCGATGAGGATGGCCCAGCGGGCGAGGTGGGCGCTGGACGTCCACACTTTCTGCCCGTTGACCACCCAGTGGTCGCCCTCACGGACCGCCCGGGTACCGAGCGCGGCCAGGTCGGACCCGGCGCCGGGCTCGCTGAAGAGCTGGCACCAGACCTCCTCGCCCACCCACAGCGGCCGCAGGAAGCGCTGCTTCTGCTCGTCCGTTCCGTAACGCAGGATCGTCGGGGCGGCCATCCCGAGGCCGATGCCGATGCGCCGCGGGTCGTTGTCGGGAGCGCCCGCGGCCTCCAGCTCGGCGTCCACGACGGCCTGGAGGGAGCGAGAGACATCGAGACCGCCCAGGCCCACCGGGAAGTGCACCCAGGCCAGTCCCGCGTCGAAGCGGGCCTTCAGGAAGTCCAGGCGGTCGGTCGTGGCAGGAGGATGCGTGACCAGCAACTCCTGTGTGAGACGGCGCAGTTCTGCTGCGTCGGTCATGCGGTGGCTCCGTTCTTCAGCGCGGGCACCACGGCGACCCGGCCGGTGGTGACACCGTCGGCGACCCGCTGGACGGCGGCCGCGGCCCCGCTCAGCGGCACGCGCTCGCTCACCAGCGGCCTGATCGCGCCCCGGGCGGTCAGCTCGGTGAGCTGTTCGTGGCAGTGCTGGATCAGCTTCGGGTTCTTGGTGTTGTACAGGCCCCAGTGCAGGCCGAGGATCGCGTAGTTCTTCACGAGGGCGTGGTTCAGCGCGGGGCTGGGGATCGTGCCGCTCGCGAAGCCGACGACCACGATCCGGCCCTCGAAGGCGACGACCTTGGTGGACTGGGTGTAGGCCTCGCCGCCCACCGGGTCGTAGATCACGTCTGCGCCCCGGCCGCCGGTGGCCTCCTTGACGGCGGCGACGACGTCCTCGGCGCGCCGGTCGACGACGACGTCACAGCCCAGCTCGCGGGCGACGGCGGCCTTGTCCGCCCCGCCGACGACGCCGATGACCGTCGCGCCGGCCGCCTTCCCGAGCTGCACGGCCGCGCTGCCGACCCCGCCTGCGGCAGCGTGGACGAGCAGCGTCTCGCCGGCCTCCAGTCGGGCCCGCCGGTGCAGGCCGAACCAGCCCGTCTGGTAGCCGATGTGCAGCGCGGCGGCCTCGGCGTCGTCCAGCGACTCGGGTGCGGGCAGGACGGCGGCGGCATCGGCGACGGCGTACTCGGCGAAACCGCCGTAAGGGAGTGCCGGGTTCGCGATCACCCGCCGCCCGTCCTCGGTCTCGCCGCAGATCTCCACGCCCGGCGTGAAGGGCAGCGGCGGCCGGACCTGGTAGTGGCCGCGGCACAGCAGCGCGTCCGGGAAGTTGATGTTCGCGGCACGCACCTTCAGCAGGATCTGGCCGTCGCCGGGCGTGGGCCGCTCGACTTCCTCGAGCCGCATCACCTCACTCGGCTCGCCGTTCTCGTGCACCTGCCATGCCTGCATGCGGAGCCTCCACGGGACTGCGTCGTCTGACCGGGGTCGCTCACATACTAAGCGGTCGCTTGCCGATCAGGGAACAGTCGCGTGCGTCACGGGCGGGCCAGCTGGATCGCAGGCGCGCGAGCCGGGTCACGACCGCGAGGGCCTCGCCCGTACATGCATCCGCTCCCCCTGCGGCCCGAACAGGCTGAGGAACTCCACCGGCCCCTCCCCCGTCGACCCGAACCAGTGCGGAACCCGGGTGTCGAACTCGGCCGCCTCCCCCGCCGCGAGCACCACGTCGTGCTCCCCCAGCACGAGCCGCAACCGCCCGGACAGCACGTACAACCACTCGTAGCCCTCGTGTGTGCGGGGATCCGGGTCGAGCCTGCGCTGCGGTTCCAGCACCTTGAACGCCTGGAGTCCGCCGGGCTGCCGGGTCAGCGGCCAGTGGGTGCGTCCGTGCCGCACGATCGGCTTCGACCGCACCCGCGGATCGCCCACGGGTGGCGCCCCGACCAGTTCGTCCAGCGGCACCTGGTGGGCCTGCGCGATCGGCAGCAGCAGTTCGAGGCTGGGTTTGCGCAGGCCGGACTCCAGCCGCGAGAGGGTGCTCACCGAGATGCCAGTCGCCTCGGACAGTGCGGCGAGGGTCACCTCCCGCTCCTTGCGGATCCGCCGCAGTCTGGGGCCCACATCCGCGAGAACGTCGTCGGTACTCATGCCCTTATTGCAGAATCGGCAATGCCGTTTGTCAATCCTGCGACGCCCGGGCGACCGTCTCCGTGGAGGTGGTCACCGTGACCGAGAAGTACGAAGTGATCGTCGTCGGGGGTGGCGCGGCCGGACTGTCCGCGGCCCTCGTTCTGGGCCGGGCCAGGCGCCACACGCTGGTCGTCGACGCGGGCGAGCCGCGCAACGCCCCGGCCGCGCACATGCAGGGCTATCTGTCCCGGGACGGCATGGCGCCCGCGGAGTTCCTCGCCGTCGGCCGCGAGGAGATCGCACGGTACGGCGTCGAACTCGTCCGCGACCGGGCGGTGGACGCGGCCCGGGACGCGGGCGGCGAGTTCGACGTGACGCTCGCAGGGGGGCGGACGGTCCACGCCCGGCAGCTGGTCGTAGCCACCGGTCTGAAGGACGAGCTCCCGGCGGTCGCGGGCGTCGCCGAACGCTACGGACGCGATGTGCTGCACTGCCCGTACTGCCACGGCTGGGAGGTGCGCGACCAGGCCTTCGGGGTGCTCGCCGGTACCCCGATGAGCGTGCACCAGGCGCTGATGGTGTCCCAGTGGTCCAAGGACGTGACCCTCTTCCTGCACACGGTCGCCGAGGAGGAACTGTCCGCCGACGATCTGCGCAGGCTGGCGGCGGCCGGGGTCGCCGTGGTGCCGGGCGAGGTGGCCGCACTGGTGGTCGAGGACGACCGGCTCACCGGGGTCAGGCTCGCGGACGGGACGGCATACCACCGTGAGGTGCTGTTCGTGGCGCCGCGTGCCGTCCCGCAGAACGGGCTGCTGGACCGGCTGGGCGCCGAGCTGCGCGAGACGCCCTTCGGTGCGTATCCGGTGATCGACGAGCGAGGTCTGACGACCGTCCCGGGCCTGTGGGCGGCGGGGAACGCGTCCGGTTTCGCGGAGCAGGTCGTGAACGCGGCGAGCCGCGGCTATCGGGCAGGGGCGGCGATCAACGGCGAGCTGCTGTTCGCCGATCTCGACGCGGCCGGCCAGGTGTGAGGCCTGCCTTTCGGGTCAGCTCGGCTGCAAAGCGCCGTTCCCTGCCGCCGGCCGGATCCGAAAGACAGGCCGGTCTGGCCGCTCCCGGTGCACCATGGCTGCATGCTGCTGAGCCGGCTCGCCCAGGTTTCCCAGGAGGTCGCCGCCACCTCGGCGCGGTCCCGGAAGATCGCGTTGCTCGCCGCGTTGTTCCGGGACGCCGACGCGGACGACGTGCCGATCGTCATCCCGTACCTGGCCGGCCGCCTGCCGCAGGGCCGGCTCGGCGTCGGCTGGAAGGTGCTCAGCCGCCCGGTCCCGCCGGCCGCCGGCGCCTCCCTGACCGTGCGCGAGGTGGACGCCCGGCTCACGGAGCTCGGCAAGGTGTCCGGGCCCGGCTCGCAGGCCGAACGGACCCGGCTGGTCGGAGAGTTGATGGGTGCGGCCACCGAGGACGAGCAGCGGTTCCTGCTCGGCCTGATCTCCGGCGAGGTACGGCAGGGCGCCCTGGACGCGGTCGCGGTCGAGGGCCTGGCCGAGGCGACCGGGGCGCCGGCGGCGGACGTACGGCGGGCCGTGATGCTGGCCGGTTCGCTCCAGTCGGTGGCGCAGGCGCTGCTCGCGGACGGGACCGCGGCCCTGGACCGGTTCCGCCTCACCGTCGGGCGCCCGGTCCTGCCGATGCTCGCGCACACCGCGTCCTCGGTGGCCGAGGCGGTCGGCAAGCTGGGCGCCTGCGCGGTGGAGGAGAAACTGGACGGCATCCGTGTCCAGGTGCACCGGGACGGCGACACCGTACGCGTCCACACCCGTACCCTCGATGACATCACCGACCGCCTGCCCGAGGTGACGGCGGCCGCGCTGGGGCTGGCGGGCGAGCGGTTCATCCTGGACGGCGAGGTGATCGCCTTCGACGCGGCAGGGCGGCCGCGGTCCTTCCAGGAGACCGCCGGGCGCGTCGGCTCACGGGTGGACGTCGTCACGGCCGCCGAAGCGGTGCCCGTCTCCCCCGTCTTCTTCGACGCGCTGTCCGTCGACGGCCGGGACCTGCTCGATCTGCCGTTCGCCGAGCGGCACGCGGAACTGGCCCGGCTGGTACCCGAGCCGATGCGGGTGCGGCGCACGCTGGTGTCCGGGCCGCAGGACGTCCAGGAAGCGGAGGACTTCCTCGCCGAAACCCTGCGGCGCGGCCACGAGGGCGTCATGGCCAAGGCCCTCGACGCCCCCTACAGCGCAGGCCGGCGCGGCGCGTCCTGGCTGAAGGTCAAGCCCGTGCACACCCTCGACCTGGTGGTGCTGGCCGTCGAACGGGGCCACGGCCGGCGCACCGGCAAGCTGTCCAACCTGCACCTGGGCGCCCGCACCGCCGACGGCGGCTTCGCCATGCTCGGCAAGACCTTCAAGGGCATGACCGACGCGATGCTCACCTGGCAGACCGAACGCCTCCAGGAGCTGGCCGTGGAGGACGACGGCTGGGTGGTGACCGTACGCCCCGAACTCGTCGTCGAGATCGCCTACGACGGCCTCCAGAAGTCCACCCGCTACCCGGCCGGCGTCACCCTCCGCTTCGCCCGCGTGGTCCGCTACCGCCAGGACAAGCGCCCGGAGGAAGCGGACACCGTGGAGACGCTGCTCGCCGCGCACCCGGAGGTGAAGCCGTGAGCGCCTCGCGCGAGAAACGGAGCGCGGGCCTGCTGTTGTTCCGGCAGACCGACCATGGCCTGGAGGTGTTGTTGGGCCATATGGGCGGCCCGTTCTTCGCCAAGAAGGACGCCGGGGCGTGGACCGTCCCCAAGGGCGAGTACGAGCCCGGCGAACCCGCCTGGGAGGCCGCCCGGCGCGAGTTCCAGGAGGAGCTCGGGCTGCCGCCGCCCGACGGCGAGGCGATCGACCTCGGCGAGGTCCGGCAGACCAACGGCAAGATCGTCACGGCCTGGGCGATCGAGGCCGACCTCGACCCGGCGACGATCGATCCGGGCACCTTCCGGATGGAGTGGCCGCCGCGGTCGGGGCAGCTCCAGGAGTTCCCCGAGCTGGACCGAGTGGAGTGGTACGGGCTCGACCGGGCCAGGGACGTGATCGTCAAGGCGCAGGCCGCGTTTCTCGACCGCTTGGCGGAGCACTCGACCTGAGCGGACCCGTACGCGTTGCGGTCCCCACCGCCGCGCGGGAAGGTCGAAGCACAGCGCTCCCAGGGAGGTCGGTCATGCCCATCGCAACGGTGAACCCGGCGAACGGTGAGACGCTCAAGACGTACGAGGCCATGGGCGAGGAAGAGCTCGAACGCCGGCTCCAGCTCGCCGAGGCCACCTTCCGCACGTACCGGATGAGCACATTCGTCGATCGCGCCCGCCTGCTCCTCAGGTCCGCCGACCTCCTGGAGGAGGACCAGCAGGACATCGCCCGCGTCATGACCACCGAGATGGGCAAGCCGGTCAAGCAGGCGCGCGCGGAGGCCGCCAAGTGCGCCAGGGCGATGCGCTGGTACGCCGAGCACGCCGAGGAGCTGCTCGCCGACGAGGAGCCTGCCGCCTCCGACGTGGCGGACTCCGGCGCCTCCCGCGTCCACGTCCGCTATCGGCCGCTGGGCCCGGTGCTCGCGGTGATGCCGTGGAACTTCCCGCTGTGGCAGGTGATCCGCTTCGCGGCGCCCGCGCTGATGGCGGGCAACGTGGGCCTGCTCAAGCACGCCTCGAACGTCCCGCAGACCGCCCTCTACCTGGAGGACCTCTTCCACCGCGCGGGCTTCACCGAGGGCTGTTTCCAGACCCTGCTCATCGGCTCCGGCGCGGTCGACGAGATCCTGCGCGACGAGCGCGTGAAGGCGGCCACCCTCACCGGCAGCGAGCCGGCCGGCCGGGCGGTCGCGGCGACCTGCGGGGACATGGTCAAGAAGACGGTGCTGGAGCTGGGCGGCAGCGACCCGTACGTGGTGATGCCGTCCGCCGACCTCGACCGGGCCGCGCAGGTCGCGGTGACCGCGCGAGTGCAGAACAACGGGCAGTCGTGCATCGCCGCGAAGCGGTTCATCGTCCACACGGACGTCTACGACGACTTCGCCGAGCGCTTCACGGAGGGCATGAAGGCGCTGAAGGTCGGTGACCCGCTGGAGGAGGACACCGAGGTCGGGCCGCTGTCGAGCGAGCAGGGCAGGGCCGATCTGGAGGAACTGGTCGACGACGCCAGGCGCAGCGGGGCCGCCGTGCTGTGCGGCGGCGAGCGGCCCGACGGGCCGGGCTGGTACTACCCGCCGACCGTCCTAGCCGGCATCACCCGCGAGATGCGCATCCACCGCGAGGAGGCCTTCGGGCCGGTCGCCACGCTGTACCGCGCGCACGACCTGGACGAGGCGGTGCTGATCGCGAACGACTCTCCGTTCGGGCTGAGTTCGAACGTCTGGACGCGGGACGACGCCGAGGTCGACCGGTTCGCACGGGATCTGGAGGCGGGCAGCGTGTTCGTGAACGGGATGACGGCTTCCCATCCGGCGTTCCCGTTCGGCGGGGTGAAGCGGTCCGGGTACGGGCGTGAGCTGTCCGGGCACGGAATCCGCGAGTTCTGCAACATCACCACCGTATGGCACGGAGCGTGAGCCTTCCGCGGCTACGATCCCCTTTGTGAACCGCGAAGTGACCCTGCCTCTGATCGTCGACGACCGCGGCACGTTGCAGGTGACGGCCGCCGACGTCAGCAAACTGCTGCGCACCGTGGGCGGCCGATGGCTGCATCTGGTGGAGGCCGGGCAGGAGGGGCTGGACGAGGACACGGTCGCGGCCCTGACCATCGAGCTGGCCAAACTGGCCGACCGGATCGACGTGGCGTGCATCGCGCACAGCAGCGGGCAGACCGGCTAGCTGGAACTAGGACCGGTCCTGGCTCGGCTCCAGCTGCGCCAACGTGTCCCAGAACATGGCCTCGTAGCTCTGCAGCAGACGCCCGTGGCGGTGTGCGCGGGCCTCGTCCAGCCGGCCGCCGTCCAGACCCGCCTGCACGGCGGCCGTCGCCTGCTCCGCCAGTTCGGGCGCGGGTCCGGCGAAGAAGTCGAAGAAGCCGCAGGCCTCGTCGGTGAAGCCGTAACGGCGGCGCAGGGCCTCGCCGATCGTCGCGCAGTAGCCTCCCCACGCCGAGAAGTTGGCGGTCAGCACGAGGACCACGTCGGCCGGTGCACCGCCCAGGGCGAGCCAGGCGACGTACGCGGGGTAGGCCTGGCAGCCGGGCAGCGGCTCATGTCCCTGCGCTCGCTCCTCGTCCACGCCGCAGGCGGCCGCGAACGCACCCAGCCGCTCGGCCGCCAGGGCCTCCCCTTCGGCGAGGGCCCCGAAGTAGGCGGCGGCTTCCGGCTCGGACACCGAGCGTTCCGCCAGATGCAGGAACGAACGGCGGTCCGCGGCGATCACCCAGCGCTGCTCCAGGGCGAGCGCGGCGAGCGTCCCAAGGCCCGCCGCGCCCTGTGCGATCCGGGGCACCAGGCGGTTGGCACGGGAGTCAGGGGCGAGCCGCGCACTGGCCGTCTCCAGCAGTTTCCTGGCTGTACGGGCCATTGCGTTCTCCCTCGTCCGGGTGTGCGGCGTCCTGTCCGACCCTGGCACGGGGTCCCCGATTTGGAGTAGTCCGGCGCGAGTTCTTCGCCCTGTCGGGTGAGGGTGGTTGGACCACCCTCCGGGGTGAACCACCTTCTGACCGGGGGGCCTGCGAAGGCCCTCCGGACGGCGAAAGCAGGCACGGTCATGGCGACTTTGTGCAAACCCTCGGTGTCGGTTCCGGAGCACGTGATCACGATGGAGGAGACGCTCGAGCTGGCGCGCTCCCACCACGAGGACCATCCCCAGCTGCCCCTGGCCCTCCGGCTGATCGAGAACACGGGTGTGCGCACCCGGCACATCGTGCAGCCGATCGAGGAGACCCTGAAGCACCCGGGGTTCGAGGACCGCAACAAGCTCTATCAGGCCGAGTCGAAGGCCCGGGTCCCCGCGGTCATCCAGCGGGCGCTCGACGAGGCGGAGCTGCTCACCACCGACATCGACGTGATCATCTACGTCTCGTGCACGGGCTTCATGATGCCCTCGCTCACGGCGTGGCTGATCAACGAGATGGCCTTCGACAGCACCACCCGGCAGATCCCCATCGCCCAGCTGGGGTGTGCGGCGGGCGGCGCCGCGATCAACCGGGCCCACGACTTCTGTACGGCGTACCCCGACGCCAACGCGCTGATCGTGGCCTGCGAGTTCTCCTCGCTGTGCTACCAGCCCACCGACCTGGGCGTCGGATCGCTGCTGTCCAATGGCCTGTTCGGCGACGGCATCGCCGCGGCCGTGGTCCGCGGCAGCGGCGGCACCGGCATCAAGCTGGAGCGCAACGGCTCGTACCTGATCCCCAAGACCGAAGAGTGGATCATGTACGACGTCCGGGCCACCGGCTTCCACTTCCTGCTGGACAAGCGGGTGCCCGCCACCATGGAGCCGCTCGCCCCGGCGTTGCAGGACCTCGCGGGCATGCACGGCTGGGACGCCTCCGACCTGGACTTCTACATCGTCCACGCGGGCGGTCCCCGAATACTCGACGACCTCAGCAAGTTCCTGCAGGTCGACCCGCACGCCTTCCGATTCAGCCGGTCCACCCTCACCGAGTACGGCAACATCGCCAGCGCCGTCGTCCTGGACGCGCTGCGCCGGCTGTTCGAGGAGGGCGGTGCCGAGCACCAGGCGCGTGGACTGCTCGCCGGGTTCGGTCCCGGCATCACCGCCGAGATGGCCCTGGGCCGCTGGCACCGCGAGGACGAAGAGACATCATGACCGAAGAGACGATCACAGAGACCCTGCCCCCGATCCGGCACTGGCCGGCGCTCGAACTGACCGGCGTCGACTTCGACCCGGTCCTGACCGAGCTGATGCGTGAGGGTCCCGTCACCCGCATCCAGCTGCCCAACGGCGAGGGCTGGGCGTGGCTGGTCACCCGGCACGACGACGTGCGCATGGTGGCCAACGACCCCCGATTCAGCCGCGAGGCGGTCATGGACCAGTCGGTCACCAGACTGGCCCCGCACTTCATCCCGGGCCGCGGCGCGGTCGGCTTCCTGGACCCGCCGGATCACACCCGGCTGCGCCGGTCGGTGGCCGCCGCCTTCACGGCGAAGGGTGTCGAACGGGTCCGCGAGAAGTCGCGCCGCATGCTCGACGAACTGGTCGACGAACTCCTCCAGGACGGCCCGCCCGCGGACCTCACCGCGACGGTGCTCAGCCCCTTCCCCATCGCGGTCATCTGCGAGCTGATGGGCGTCCCGGCGGCCGACCGGCACCGCATGCACACCTGGACCCAGCTGATCCTGTCCTCCTCGCACGGAGCGAACGTCAGCGAGAAGGCCAAGGACGAGATGGGGGCCTACTTCGCCGATCTCATCGGCCTGCGGGAGGGCAGCACGGCCGAGGACGTGACCTCGCTGCTCGGCGCCGCCGTGGGCCGCGGCGAGATCACGCTGGAGGAGGCCGTGGGACTCGCGGTCCTGCTCCAGATCGGCGGCGAGGCGGTCACCAACAACAGCGGACAGATGTTCTACATCCTGCTGACCCGCCCGAACCTGGCCGAACAGCTGCGCGCCGAACCGAAGATCCGCCCCCAGGCCATCGACGAACTCCTCCGCTACATCCCGCACCGCAACGCGGTCGGCCTGGCCCGGATCGCGAAGGAGGACCTGGCGATCGGGGGTGTACGCATCCGTGCCGGTGACGCGGTCTACATGTCCTACCTGGCCGCCAACCGCGACCCGGAGGTCTTCCCGTACCCCGAGACGATCGACTTCTCCCGCGACCCGAACCCACACCTCGCGTTCGGCTTCGGCCCGCACTACTGCCCCGGCGGAATGCTGGCCCGCCTGGAGTCGGAGCTGCTCGTCGACGCGCTGCTCGACCGGGTACCGGGGCTGAAGCTGGCCGTGCCGCCGGAAGAGGTGTCCTTCAGAAAGGGCGCGTTGATCCGCGGGCCCGAGGCCCTGCCCGTCACATGGTGAGCCGCTGATGACGACGACCGAGGGACTGCTGGTGCCGCCCGGCCACGGCCGGATCGTCCAGTCACCCGCCCAGCACGTCACGTTCAAGGTGACCGGCACACACTCGCGCACGTCCTCCACCTTCGAGGTGGTCGTGCCACCGGGCTTCGACGTCGGCGCACATGTGCACACGCGCAGCGAGGAGTTGTTCTACGTGCTCGAAGGCGAGCTGGACGTGCTCGCCTTCGAGCCCCGCATCCGGACCCCCGACAACTGGCAGAAGTGGGAGTCGAGTTCGGGCAACCGGGTGGTGCGGGCGACACCGGGCACCGTCATCGTCGTACCGCCCGGTTGCCCGCACGCGTTCGCGAACCCGGCGGAGACGCCCGCGAAGATGTTCTTCCAGTCGTCACCGCCGCCCGATCACGAGCGGTACTTCGATGAGTTGCTGGAGATCCTGAACAGCGGAGGTTCGCCGGACCACGAGGCGATCGAGGCGCTGCGGAAACGGTACGACATCGAGCAACTCACACCTCTGAAGCACGGGTGAGTGCGGTTGCCCCAGGACACGCTCCCCGCAGACCGCGACGCTACCGAATCGACATCCCCGACAACGTGCGAGCGATCACCAGCCGCTGGATCTCGCTCGTCCCCTCAAAGATCGTGTAAATGGCTGCATCCCGGTGCATCCGCTCGACCGGATACTCCCGGGTGTAGCCATTCCCACCCAGGATCTGGATGGCCTGACCCGTCACCTTCTTTGCCGTCTCACTCGCGAACAGCTTCGACATCGACCCCTCGGCCGCCGTGAACGGCTTGCCGTTGATCGCCATCCAGGAGGCACGCCACACCAGCAGACGGGCCGCATCGATCTGCGTGCGCATGTCCGCGAGCTGGAAGGCCACCCCCTGGTTGTCGATGATCGGCCGGCCGAACTGCTCACGGGTCCTGGCGTAGTCGAGGGCGACCTCGTACGCGGCCCTGGCGGTACCCACCGCCATCGCGCCCACGGCCGGGCGCGACGCTTCGAACGTGGCCATCGCGGCGTTCTTGACTCGCTCGCCGCCCGTCTTGGCCCGCTCACGCGCACGCGCGAGGCGCTCGTCCAGCTTCTCCTTGCCGCCGAGGAGGCAGGAGCCCGGAACGCGCACGTTCTCCAGGACGACCTCGGCGGTGTGCGAGGCGCGGATGCCGTGCTTCTTGAACTTCTGGCCCTGGGACAGGCCCGGCGTGTTCGGCGGGACGATGAAGGACGCGTGGCCCTTGGAGCCGAGCTCCGCGTCGACCACGGCGACGACCACGTGGACGTTGGCGATGCCGCCGTTGGTCGCCCAGGTCTTCGTGCCGTTGATCACCCACTCGTCCTTGGCCTCGTCGTACACGGCACGCGTACGCATGGAGGCCACGTCGGAACCGGCGTCGGGCTCGGAGGAGCAGAAGGCGGCGACCTTGACATCATTGGCGTCGCCGTACATCTGGGGGATCCAGGTGCCGATCTGCTCCTCGGTGCCGTTGGCGAGGACACCCACGGCGGCGAGGCCCGTGCCCACGATCGACAGGGCGATGCCCGCGTCGCCCCAGAACAGCTCCTCCATGGCCATGGGGATGCCGAGACCGGTGGGGTCGAAGTACTGCTGGGCGTAGAAGTCGAGGGAGTAGATGCCGACCTTGGCGGCCTCCTGGATGACCGGCCAGGGAGTCTCCTCACGCTCGTCCCATTCGGCGGCCGCAGGGCGGATCACGTCGGCGGCGAAACCGTGCAGCCAGTCCCGGACCTCCTTCTGTTCGTCGTTGAGCTCCATGGTGAACTCGGCCATGTCCCCTCCAGCGGTGGCGCACGTGCATGTTACTTGCGGTAACGCGAGTCTGTTACCGACGGGTAGGAAAAGTCAACTCCTGATGACCTGTCGGCAGCCCGTTCGATGTCAGGAGGGCGTTGAGTGTTAGTTTGCCCAGGCGTCACCGAACCAGCACGGGTGGGGAGAGCTCATGGACACCACACAGCGGACCGATCAGCAGCGGACCGCCGACCGCCGACGGCGCGAGCTGCTGGAGGCCGCCGACAGAGTGGTGCTCCGTGACGGCCCGCAGGCCTCGATGAACGCCATCGCCGCGGAGGCCGGCATCACCAAGCCGATCCTCTACCGCCACTTCGGCGACAAGGGGGGACTGTACGCCGCCCTGGCCCAGCGTCACACGGACGCCCTGCTCGCCTCCCTGCGGGCCGCGCTGGACGCGCCGGCCGAGCGGCGCGAGCGGGTCGAGTCCACGTTGGACACCTACCTCGCGGCGATCGAGGCGCGCCCTCAGGTGTACCGGTTCCTGATGCATCCGGCGGAGGGCGGCCAGGCCGGCGACCAGGGCTTCGACGTGGGCAAACACAGCGCGCCATTGCTGCGCCGGATGGGCGAGGAGCTGGCCCAGGTCATCGAGGAGCGCGTGGATCTGGGGCCGGGCAGCCAGCAGCTGGCGCGGGTCTGGGGGCACGGGATCGTCGGCATGATGCATGCGGCGGGTGACTGGTGGCTGGGCGAACGGCCGTGTTCCCGCGCGGAGCTGGTGCGCAGCCTCGCCGACCTGTTGTGGGGTCGCCTGGCCGCGGCGGGGGACAGAATGGGCGGGCCGGGGTTCTAGGCAGCCTTGACGAAGCCCGGTGCGGTATCGCGCCCCGTAAGGAGCGCGGGGCTGTGTCGACATGCGGCTCCGCCGCGTGGGCGCGACCAGCCCCCACCGGCCCGCGGGTTCGTCACCGCGCTTCCGGCGGAGCGCTCAGCTCATCCGCGCCACGAAGCTCGCGCGACCTGTCGCATCAGGCGGCGGTGGCGCCAGCCGGTTACGCGGTCCGCGTACACCTTTCCCTCCAGGTGGTCGCACTCGTGCTGCAAGCACCGTGCGAAGAACCCGGTGCCGTGCACGGTGACCGGCTCCCCGGTCATCGTGAACCCCTCGACGACGGCGTGGTCGTAGCGCTCCGTGCCCGCTTCCAGTCCCGGCAGGGACAGGCAGCCCTCCGGTCCGCGCAGCACCAACCCGTCGGCCTCGACCAGCCGGGGATTCACCACATGTCCGAGATGACGGACATCATCGTCGTCCGGGCAGTCGTACACGAACACCCGCAGCGGCTCGCCGACCTGGTTCGCGGCGAGGCCCACCCCCTGTGCCGCGTACATCGTGGCGAACAAGTCCTCCACGAGCCGTGCCAGTTCGGGGCCGAAGTCGGTGACCTCCGCGCAGGGGCCGTGGAGCACCGGGTCGCCGAGCAGGGTGAGGGGCCGGACGCGCCCGCGGGCGCCCGGGATCGAGCCGTGTCGCATGGCGGCAAGGGTACGGTCCTGACAGCCACGCGGATGTCGCGTGGGCGCCGAGGCGGTGCCATGGTGCGGGAGTGCGAATGGATCTCGATAGGCTGAGGTCCACACCACGTTGCCGGATGGCTCAGGCGCGGCGCGTACGCAAGGAGGATCGAGAACTGATGGCAGGCAACTCGGACCCGCTCACGCCGCGGGCCAAGCTCGCCGTGACCGCGGGCAAGGCGGTCGCGGCGGCATCGCGCGCCGCGGGGCGCGGCAGCGGTTCGGTGATCGGCGGCCGGGTGGCGCTCAAGCTCGACCCCGACCTCCTCGCCCGGCTCGCCCAGAACCTGGACGTCGTCCTGGTCTCGGCGACCAACGGCAAGACCACCACCACCCGGCTGATCGCGGAGGCCCTGCGCGCCGCGGGCCCGGTCGTCTCCAACGCCCTCGGCGCCAACATGCCGGCCGGCATCACCTCGGCGCTCTCGGGCGGCTCGGAGGCCCGGTACGGCGTGATCGAGGTGGACGAGAAGTACCTCGCGGGCGTGGCCCGGGACACCGACCCGAAGTGCATCGCGCTGCTCAACCTCTCCCGCGACCAGCTCGACCGCGCGGCCGAGACCCGCATGCTCGCCGAGAACTGGCGTGAGGGCCTGGCCGGTTCCAAGGCCGTCGTCGTCGCCAACGCGGACGACCCGCTGGTCGTGTGGGCCGCGTCGTCCTCCGCCAATGTGATCTGGGTCGCAGCCGGGCAGATGTGGAAGGACGACGCCTGGTCCTGCCCGTCCTGCGGCGGCGTGATGCAGCGCCCCGGCGACGACTGGTTCTGCCGCGAGTGCGGCTTCCGCCGGCCGTCGCCGAGCTGGGCGCTGTCCGGCGACCACGTCCTCGACCCGCACGGCTCGGCCTGGCCGATCCACCTCCAGCTGCCGGGCCGCGCGAACAAGGCCAACGCCGCCTCCTCGGCCGCGGTCGCCGCCGTCTTCGGAGTGCCGCCGCAGGTGGCGCTCGAGCGGATGTATCAGGTGCAGGCCGTCGCCGGGCGCTACGACGTCGTGCAGTTCATGCAGCGCGACCTGCGGCTGCTGCTGGCGAAGAACCCGGCCGGCTGGCTCGAGACGTTCTCCCTGATCGACCCGCCACCGACCCCGGTGATCCTGTCCGTGAACGCGCGCGGCGCCGACGGCACCGACACCTCCTGGCTGTGGGACGTCGACTACACGCGGCTGACCGGCCACCCGATCTTCGTGATCGGCGACCGGAAGCTGGACCTCGCGGTGCGTCTGGAGGTCGCGAACCAGCACTTCCAGGTGTGCGAGAGCGTCGATCAGGCCGTGCAGATGGCCCCGCCGGGACGGATCGAGGTCATCGCGAACTACACCGCGTTCCAGGACCTGCGCCGCCGCGTCGGCAACTGACCACCAAGGACGGTCATCTCATGAGCGACAACCAACTGCGGGTCGTCTGGGTCTACCCGGACCTGCTCAGCACGTACGGCGACCAGGGCAACGTCCTCGTCGTGGAGCGCCGGGCCCGGCAGCGCGGCCTCGACGTGGCCCGGCTGGACGTGCGCAGCGACCAGCCGATCCCCACCTCCGGCGACATCTACCTGATCGGCGGCGGCGAGGACCGGCCACAGCGGCTCGCGGCCGAGCGGCTGCGCCGCGACGGGCACCTGTACCGGGCCGTGGAGAACGGCGCGATCGTGTTCTCGGTGTGCGCCGGCTACCAGATCCTCGGCCACGAGTTCATCAACGACCTGGGACAGCGTGAGCCGGGTCTCGGCCTGCTGGACGTGACCACGGTGCGCGGTACCGGCGAGCGGTGCGTCGGCGACGTGCTCGCGGACATCGACCCGCGCCTGGGGCTGCCCCCGCTGACCGGCTTCGAGAACCACCAGGGCGTCACCCAGCTCGGCCCCACCGCCCGCCCCCTCGCCCAGGTACGGCTCGGCAGGGGCAACGGCACGGGAGACGGCACGGAGGGCGCGTACAACGACACCGTCTTCGGCACGTACATGCACGGGCCTGTGCTCGCCCGCAACCCGCTGATCGCGGACCTGCTGCTGAAGCTGGCGCTCGACGTGAACGCGCTGCCGCCGACCGACGACCGCTGGTACGAGGCGCTGCGCAACGAACGGATCACGGCCGCGCAGCAGCCTGCGTGAACGTCCCTGCGGCAGCCCGTCTGACGACCCGTCCGCACAGGTGAGCGGGCCCGTCCAGCAGGCGGACGCACGCTTCGGCCCCGCCCCCTCCTGACGCTAGGGTGGCGGGGTTCGAGCCGGACAGCGTGGTCCGGTCCCCGGCCCACGTGGAGAAGGTTGTTCGGGCTATGCGCATTGGTGTCCTCACGTCCGGCGGCGACTGCCCCGGCCTGAACGCCGTCATCCGGTCCGTCGTGCACCGTGCCGTCGCCGACCACGGCGACGAGGTCATCGGCTTCCGGGATGGCTGGAAGGGCCTCCTGGAGTGCGACTACGTCAAGCTCGACCTCGACGCGGTGGGCGGCATCCTGGCCCGCGGTGGCACCATCCTCGGCTCCTCCCGGGTCCGGCCCGAGCATCTGCGGGACGGCGTGGAGCGGGCCAAGGGGCATGTCGAGGAGCTCGGTCTCGACGCGATCATCCCGATCGGCGGTGAGGGCACGCTGAAGGCGGCCCGTCTGCTGTCGGACAACGGTCTGCCCATCGTCGGCGTGCCCAAGACCATCGACAACGACATCGCGGTCACCGACGTCACCTTCGGCTTCGACACGGCCGTCGGTGTCGCGACCGAGGCCCTGGACCGGCTGAAGACCACCGCCGAGTCCCACCAGCGCGTGCTGATCGTGGAGGTCATGGGCCGCCACACCGGCTGGATCGCGCTGCACTCCGGCATGGCGGCCGGTGCCCACGCCATCGTCGTACCGGAGCGCCCGTTCGACATCGACGAGTTGGCGCGGCGGGTCGGCGAGCGCTTCGAGGCGGGCAAGCGGTTCGCGATCGTCGTGGCCGCGGAGGGCGCCAAGCCGAGGGCGGGCTCGATGGACTTCGACGAGGGCGGCAAGGACGTCTACGGCCACGAGCGCTTCGCCGGTATCGCCCGCCAGCTCTCCGTCGAGCTGGAGGAGCGCCTCGGCAAGGAGGCCCGGCCGGTCATACTCGGGCACGTCCAGCGCGGTGGCACGCCGACCGCGTACGACCGCGTGCTGGCCACCCGCTTCGGCTGGCACGCCGTGGAGGCCGTGCACCGCGGCGAGTTCGGCAGGATGACCGCGCTGCGCGGCACGGACATCGTGACGGTGTCGCTGGCGGAGGCGGTGGAGACGCTGAAGACCGTTCCGCAGGAGCGGTACGCCGAGGCGGAGTGTGTCCTGTAAGGCACCTGTGAGCTTCAGCCGCCCCCGGTCGCAGCAGCGGCCGGGGGCGGTTCTAATCTGGGTGCGGACAGACAGCTGTGGACAGACAGCGCACAACCCCCACGAACCAGGAGCCGGCGGATGGATCACAGCGGGCACGGCATGACCATGGATCTGCCGCCGTTCACGCTGGGACGAGGTCTTCAGTGGTCCGCGGACCCCTTTTTTCTCGTCGCCTGCCTGCTGGGACTGGCCCTGTACGGCTGGGGTGTCGTCCGGCTGCGGCGGCGCGGTGACGCGTGGTCGGTCGGCCGGACCATCTCGTACGTCGTCGGCGTGCTGACCATCATGGCGGTGATGTGCACCAAGCTGAACGACTACGGAATGGTCATGTTCAGCGTGCACATGGTGCAGCACATGGTGATCAGCATGCTGTCGCCGATCCTGATCCTGCTGGGCGCCCCGGTCACCCTGGCGCTGCGCGCCCTGCCGGTCGCGGGCAGGGGCCGCAAGGGGCCGCGCGAACTGCTGCTGGCACTGCTGCACAGCCGCTACATGCGGATCATCACGCATCCGGCTTTCACGATCCCGCTGTTCATCGCGAGCCTGTACGCCCTGTACTTCTCTCCGCTGTTCGACTTCCTGATGGGCTCCAAGGCGGGGCACCTCGCGATGATGGTGCACTTCCTCGCCGTCGGTGTGGTGTTCTTCTGGCCGATCATCGGCGTGGATCCCGGGCCGCACCGGCCCGGCTATCTGATGCGGATGCTGGAGCTGTTCGCGGGCATGCCGTTCCACGCGTTCTTCGGTATCGCGCTGATGATGGCGTCGACGCCGATGGTCGAGAGCTTCAAGAATCCGCCGGCCTCCCTCGGCATCGACGCGCTCTCCGACCAGAACGCGGCCGGGGGCATCGCCTGGGCGTTCAGCGAGGTCCCCTCCGTACTGGTGCTGATCGCGCTGCTGTTCCAGTGGTACGGCTCCGAGCAGCGGCAGGCCAAGCGCTCGGACCGGGCCGCGGACCGCGACGGGGACAAGGAACTTGAGGCATACAACGCCTATTTGGCCTCACTGAACGCACGGGGACGCTGAAAACCTTGGAAAGGCCCTCTCATTCAGTAGCATGAAGCGCATTGGGGGAACCGCCGGGGGGAGCGGTGATGACAATTCGCGCGTTCATGCTAATGACCGGGAAATGGGCGATTCGACGGATGATCGTCCTCCTGTTGTTCGCTCTGGTGTTGACCGGGTGCGATCGGGGCGCACCCTTGTTCGCAGTGAAGGCGGTCGCCGCGGGTGTGCCCTCGCTCGCACCGTTCTTCGACGAGGGCAGCGGGCTGGGCCACGACGCGGACATCCGCTCGCAGTCCGCGCCCGGCAGCTTGCAGCAGGGGGACGCTCCCGGGCTGTACGGGGGCACGCGGCAGCCGACGATATGTGACGTCGAGAAACTGAGGCGCTTCCTCACCGATCCCGCGAACCACCCGAAAGCCCGGGCGTGGGCCAGTGCGCTGGGTATCACCACCGACCGGATTCCGGACTATCTCGACCGGCTCACACCCGTTCTGCTGCGTCACGACACTCTCGTACGGAACCACGACTACAAGAAAGAAAAGGCCGTCCCCTTCAACTCTCTGCTCCAGGCCGGAATCGCGATTCTCGTCGACGAGCAGGGACTTCCCGCCGTCAAGTGCTCATGCGGAAATCCGCTGCGTCCCTTCGAGGGTGACACGAGCCGGATTTCCGTCAAGTTCGAGGACGGGAACAAGAAGTGGCGGGGATACGACCGTTCCTCCGTGGTCGCCGTGCGCCCCGCGGCCCGGCCCCTGGAGCAGCTCGCGCTCGTGGACGTGGGCGAGCCCGACCGGGGCATCGAACGGCCGGTCGGCACGACGGGCAAGGACGACTCCACGTTCGACACGCGGGAGCGGCGCGCGGTGCCGAACCTGGCCGGGACGACCTTCGGGCAGGCGAGCCGGCGGCTGACCGACCGGGGGCTGGCCGCCGCGTACGACGGACCGGGGCTGCCGCCGGACGACGCGGAGGTCATGGCGTCGGACCCGCCGGCGGGGACCGAGCTGCGGTTCGGTACGTACGTCACGCTCAGCGTGGCGGGTGGGACGAGCGGTGGGGCGACCACTCCGGCCACCTCTGCGCCTGTCCCCACGACCCCTCCCCCGGATCCGGCGTCGTCGCAGCCGGCCTCGCCGGGGCAGTCGCCGTCGACGTCGGCACCGCCGCCCTCGTCCGCCGGGCCCTCCGGATCGTCCGGGGCACCCTCGTCGAGCCCGCCGGCCGCCTCGACGCCGCCCGCCGCGACGAGCTCCGCGCCGCCTGCCACCAGCTCCGCGCCGCCTGCCACCAGTTCCGCCCCGGAGGTCAGCAGCTCGCCCCCGCCGAGCCCGCCGCCACCGCCGCCGGAGCCGAGCAGCGCGCCCGCCACCAGCAGCGCACCCGCCACCAGCGCCCCGGCCCCGGTCACGACCGAGCCGGCCACCACCACCCCGGTCACGACCGAGCCCGCGAGCACGTCCCCCACCGCGACCACGTAGCCGTAGCGCCCCCGCAGAAACCGGGAGTCACCGGATGCCTTCAGGATCACCGACGTCGGGAGTGGGCCGGGTCATCGCCGGCCGCTATCTGCTGCTGAACCGACTCGGCAGCGGCGGCATGGGCCATGTGTGGCTCGCCCACGACCGGAGACTGGCCTGCGAGGTCGCGCTCAAGGAGATCGTCTTCCGCGACCCGGCCGAGGCCGACGAGCGGGAGGCCCGGGTCGCCCGGGCGCGGGCCGAGGCCCGGCACGCGGCGGGTCTGCGCGGGCATCCGCACGTGGTGACCGTGCACGACGCCCTGGAGCACGAGGGGCTGCCGTGGATCGTCATGGAGTACGTGGCGGACGCCGTCGACCTGCGGGAGCTGGTGGACCGGCGCGGGCCGCTCGCCCCGGCCGAGTGCGCGCGCATCGGGCTGGCCGTGCTGGACGCGCTGACCGCCGGGCACGAGCTGGGCATCATGCACCGGGACGTGAAACCGGCGAACATCCTGCTGGCGCCCGACCGCGGCGGATCCCCGTACGGCCGGGTCCTGCTCACCGACTACGGCATCTCCGTACAGCCCGACACCGGGGAGACGCGGTACACGCTGGCGTCGGTGCTCGTGGGCACGGCCGGTTATCTGGCGCCCGAGCGGGCGACCGGCGGGCCGCCCACCTCGGCCGCCGACCTGTTCTCGCTGGGCTGCACGCTCTACCACACGGTCGAGGGGCACGGTCCCTTCGAGCGCGAGTCGCACCTCGCCGAGGTCACCGCCGTGGTCATGGAGGAGCCGGGGCCGCCCGTGCGCGCGGGCGCGCTGGGTCCCGTACTGCGGGCGTTCCTCGAGAAGGACCCGGCTCGGCGGATGACGGCGGCGGAGGCAGAGGCCGCGCTGTCGCGGATCGTCACGCCGCAGGCGGACGCGTATGCCCGCACCCAGACCGACCTGGGCTCGCAGCCGCACTGGAGCGGTGCGCAGGAGTCGCCGGTACCCGTGGCGCCGCCCCCACCCCCGCCCACCCGCCGCCCCGTCCGGCACGCCGTCGTCGCCGGGCTCCTAGGGCTGGTCCTCGCCCTGGCCGGCGTCTGGTACGCCCTCGCCCCCGCACCCGGGACAACCGGCCGGAAGGCGGCGCCGTACGGCGACACGGTCGGGCTCGCCGAGCCGCTGCGGGACGGCGACTGCGTGCTGGCCGACTGGCCCGGCACCCCCTTCGCGGGCACGCCCCGCCTCGCCCTGGACCCCAGCTGCCGGGACAAGGCGCCCGACGGGCAGGTGATGGCGTTCGTCGCGGCCACCTCCGCGGACGAGGCCCGCAGGCTGGGACCGGCCCGGTGCGAGGAGCGGACCCGGGAGGTCCGCGAGCGGCTCGCGGACGTGCGCGGGTACGCGGTCGTGCCGACGGGGGCCGGGTTCGAGGCCGCCGGGCGGCGCACGGCCTGTCTCGTGCTGGGCGCGCACGGGCCGGTGTACGGGCCGCTGGCCGGCCACCGCAAGCTCGGCTCGGCCTTCACCGACACCTCGAACATGCAGAAGCGGGACTGTCTCGACACCCGCTCCAACCGGGACGCCCGGCTGGTGTCCTGCTCCGGGCCGCACGACGAGATGGTCGTCGGTTTCACCCGTCTGCCGGCCGACGTCACGCTCACCGAAGCCCGGACCGAGTCCGACGCGGCGTGCGCGCGGGACGTGCCGCCGGGCGACTACGGTTTCGACCCGTCGGTGTACGAGGCCGGCTCCTGGACCGGCGCCGGGCCATGGAAATCGAAAACGCATGCCGTCGTGTGCACCGTGCGGAAGCAGAACGGGGGCACCATGGAGGGGGACGCACCCTGAGGAGGGTGTCCTGAGGAGGGTGTCGCGATGCCCGGTTCTACGGACGGTTCCACGAGAACGATGGGGGTGCTCACCCTCGGCGGACTCGTCATGGTGACGGCCTACACGGTGGCGCTCGGCAGCAACGGCTGGCTGTGGTTCGGCTGGGTCGTGCTGGGCCTGCTCACCCTGGGCATGATCGTCACCCGCAGCACCTGAGCGGCACGCCTCGGCGGCCGGCCCGCCGGGTGCGGCCACAGCGGTCACACCTCGGTGAGCCGGCCCGCCGAGTGCACGCCCGGCTGGTATTTCGGCAGCCGGGCGGTGATCTTCATGCCCGCGCCCACTGCTGTCTCGATGACGAGCCCGTAGTCGTCGCCGTACACCTGCCGGAGCCGGTCGTCGACGTTCGACAGCCCGATGCCGCCGGACGGGCTGACCTCGCCGGCGAGGATGCGGCGCAGCAGACCAGGGTCCATGCCGGCGCCGTCGTCCTCGATGACCACCAGGGCCTCGGCGCCCGCGTCCTGTGCGGTGATCTGGATGCGGCACGTGCCGGCCTTGCCCTCCAGTCCGTGCTTGACGGCATTCTCGACGAGGGGCTGGAGACAGAGGAAGGGCAGGGTGACCGGCAGGACCTCGGGGGCTATCTGGAGGGTGACGGAGAGCCGGTCACCGAAGCGGGCCCGTACCAGCGCCAAGTAGTGGTCGATGGCGTGGAGTTCGTCGGCGAGGGTGGTGAAGTCGCCGTGCCTGCGAAACGAGTAACGAGTGAAGTCGGCGAACTCCAGCAGCAGTTCGCGGGCCCGCTCGGGGTCGGTGCGCACGAACGAGGCGATCACCGCGAGCGAGTTGAAGATGAAGTGCGGAGAGATCTGGGCGCGCAGGGCCTTGATCTCGGCCTCGATCAGGCGGGTGCGGGACTGGTCGAGGTCGGCCAGCTCCAGCTGCACGGAGACCCAGCGGGCGACCTCGCCGGCCGCCCGGACCAGGACCGCCGACTCGCGGGGCGCGCAGGCGACGAGCGCGCCGTGCACCCGGTCGTCGACGGTGAGCGGGGCGACGACGGCCCAGCGCACCGGGCAGTCGGGCGCGTCGCAGTCCAGTCGGAACGCCTCGCCGCGGCCGGTCTCCAGCGGGCCGGCCAGCCGCTCCATGACCTCGGCACGGTGGTGGCCGCCCACCCCGTCCCAGACGAGGACGTCCTTGTCGTCGGTGAGGCACAGCGCGTCCGTGCCGAGCAGCGAACGCAGGGTGCGCGCCGATCTGCGGGCCGTCTCCTCGGTGAGACCCTCCCGGAGCGGGGGTGCGGCGAGGGAGGCGGTGTGCAGGGTCTGGAAGGTGGCGTGCTCGACGGGGGTGCCGAGGCCGCCCTGGCTCTCCGGGCGTGCCGTGCGTCGCCCCAGCCAGAAACCCGCGGCCAGCAGCGGCAGTACGGCCACGCACAGGCCCGCCAGGAATCCGCTCACGCCTTCGCCTCCGCCCGCAGTTCCTCCGTGCGGAGTTCCTCCGGCAGGTGGAACCGCGCCAGGATCGCCGCCGTCCCGGCCGGCACCCGGCCCGGGGTCGCCAGGGACACCAGCACCATGGTGAGGAAGCCCAGTGGCACCGACCACAGGGCGGGCCAGGCGAGCAGGGCGTGCAGTCCGCCCGTGCCCGGGAAGCCCGCCATGGTCGCGGCGACGGCCACGAACGCCGATCCGCCGCCCACCAGCATCCCGGCCGCCGCGCCGGGCGGGGTCAGCCGCCGCCACCAGATGCCGAGGACGAGCAGCGGGCAGAACGACGACGCGGACACGGCGAAGGCGAGCCCGACCGCGTCGGCGACGGGCAGGCCGCCGACCAGGACGCTCGCCGCGAGCGGTACGGCCATGGCGAGCACCGTGCCGAGCCTGAAGTGCCGTACCCCGCGCGTCGGGAGGACGTCCTGGGTGAGCACGCCGGCCACGGCCATGGTCAGCCCCGACGCCGTGGACAGGAACGCGGCGAAGGCTCCCCCGGCGATCAGCGCGCCGAGCAGGTCGCCGCCGAGGCCGCCGATCATCCGGCCGGGCAGCAGCAGGACGGCGGCGTCCGCGTCGCCGGTGAGGGTGAGTTCGGGGGCGTACAGGCGGCCCAGTGCGCCGTAGACCGGCGGTAGGAGGTAGAAGGCGCCGATCAGGGCGAGCACCGCCACCGTCGTGCGGCGGGCGGCGACTCCGTGCGGGCTGGTGTAGAAGCGGACGACGACGTGCGGCAGTCCCATGGTGCCGAGGAAGGTGGCGAGGATCAGTCCGTACGTGGCGTACAGCGGGCGTTCCTCGCGGCCCGCGGCCAGCGAGGTCGACATGCCGCCGCTGCTGCCGCGGTGGGCCGTGGGTACCTGGGTGCCCTGGGCGAAGGTCAGGCGGGTGCCCTGCTGGACGCGGTGGGTGCCGGCCGGGAGGGTCAGCGGTGCTTGGTCGTGCCGGCGTCCGTCGACCGTGCCGCTGACGGTCACGGTGAGCGGCCGGTCCAGCTTCAGGTCGAGGGTGGAGTCGACGCGGACGGACCGCTGTTCGCGGAAGGCGGCCGGTTCCTCGAAGGCGTGCGAGGGTGCTCCGTCGCCCTGCCAGGCGAGGACCAGGAACAGGGCCGGGACGAGGAGGGCGGTGAGCTTCAGCCAGTACTGGAAGGCCTGCACGAAGGTGATGCTGCGCATGCCGCCGGCGGCGACGGTGGCGACCACCACGACCGCCACGATCACTCCGCCGAGCAGGTCGGGCGCCCCGGTCAGCACCGTCAACGTCAGCCCGGCACCTTGGAGTTGGGGCAGCAGGTACAGCCAGCCGACGCCGACGACGAAGGCGCCCGCGAGCCGTCGCACGGCCTGGGAGGCGAGCCGTGCCTCGGCGAAGTCGGGGAGGGTGTAGGCGCCGGAGCGCCGCAGCGGGGCGGCGACGAAGAGGAGGAGGACCAGGTAGCCGGCCGTGTAGCCGACGGGATACCAGAGCATGTCGGGGCCCTGGACGAGCACCAGTCCCGCGATGCCGAGGAAGGAGGCCGCGGAGAGGTATTCGCCGCTGATGGCGGCCGCGTTGAGGCGGGGGCCGACGGTGCGGGAGGCGACGTAGAAGTCGGAGGTCGTGCGGGAGATGCGCAGGCCGAAGGCGCCGACGAGGACGGTCGCGACGACGACGAGGGCGACAGCGGGGACGGCGTAGCTGGAGTTCACGGCGGTCAGCGGTCCTCTACGAGGAGCACGAAGTCCCGTTCGTTGCGTTCCGCCCGGCGCACGTACCAGCGGGCCAGCAGGACGAGCGGCGCGTACAGGCAGAAGCCGAGGACCGCCCATTCGAGGCGCCGGGCGTCCGGCATGGCCGCGAAGAGCAGCGGCAGCGGGCCGACGAGCAGGACGAGGACCGCGAACACGGCGAGGGCGGCGCGCAGTTGGGTGCGCATCAGGGAGCGGACGTAGGTGTGGCCGAGAGTGGTCTGCTCGTCGATCTCGGTGCGGGGGCGATAGTAGCCGGAGGCATGCGGGTACCGCCCGCGCGAGCGAAGCCGGGCGTGGGGGAGGGTGCGGCGGGGCGGGCCGGTGACGACGACGCGGCGCTCGGCGGGGTCCTGGGGCATGAGGTCCTCCCTAGCTCGTCGTCCGGCGCATCAGCAGGTCCCGCAGTTCGCGTGCGTGGCGGCGGCTGACCTGGAGCTCCTCGGCGCCGACCCGGACGCTCACCGTACCCGCGTCCAGGCGGAGTTCGCCGATGTGGCGCAGGGCGACGAGGTGGCGACGGTGGATGCGGACGAAGCCGCGCGAACGCCAGCGTTCCTCGAGGGTGGACAGCGGGATGCGCACGAGGTGGCTGCCGCGGCCGGTGTGCAGGCGGGCGTAGTCACCGTGGGCCTCGACGTGGGTGATGTCGTCGACGGCGACGAAGCGGGTCACGCCGCCGAGCTCGACGGGTATGTGGTCGGGGTCGGGTTCGTGCACGGGTATCCGCGCTGCGCTGCCGCGCGGTTCGGCGGCGCGGAGTTCGACGACGCGGCGGACCGCCTCGGCCAGGCGTTCCTTGCGGACCGGTTTGAGCACGTAGTCGACGGCCTTGAGGTCGAAGGCCTGGACGGCGAAGTCCTCGTGGGCGGTGACGAACACGACCAGCGGGGGCCGGGCGAAGCCGGTCAGCAGCCGGGCCAGGTCGAGTCCGTCGAGGCCGGGCATGTGGATGTCGAGGAAGACGACGTCGATCGCTTCGGGGCCGTGCGGGCCTGACTCCAGGGCGCGGTTGATGCGGCGCAGCGCCTCGGTCGCGTCACCGGCGCCCTCCACGGTGCCGATCCTGGGATCCGCGTTCAGCAGATAGAGCAGTTCCTCGAGCGAGGGGCGTTCGTCGTCGACGGCGAGGGCGCGCAGCATGAACGTGGAGTGTAGGAGCAATCCGTACGCCTGGACATGTGCCCTGCGTGGACGTTCGCGCTGGATACAGTGCCGACATGAACAGCAGGCCCACGCCGTTCGACGAGCTCGACCGGAAGATCCTCACCGCTCTGATGGCGAACGCCAGGACGAGTTTCGCCGAGATCGGCGCGGCGATCGGCCTGTCCTCGACGGCGGTGAAGCGCCGCGTTGACCGGCTGCGCGACACGGGGGTGATCACCGGGTTCACGGCCACGGTGCAGCCGTCGGCGCTGGGCTGGCGCACGGAGGCGTACGTCGAGGTGTACTGCGAGGGCGCGGCCCCGCCGCGGCGGCTCGCGGAGGTCGTGCGCAACCATCCGGAGATCACGGCGGCGATGACGGTGACCGGCGGTGCGGACGCGCTGCTGCATGTGCGGGCCAGGGACGTGGAGCACTTCGAGGAGGTGCTGGAGCGCATCCGCGTCGAGCCGTTCATCCGGAAGACGATCAGTGTGATGGTGTTGTCCCACCTCCTCCCGGAAAGCCCGGAGGCGGGTGCGAGCCAGCCCGCGCCGGAGGAGACCGTGCGGGGCGCATCAGACGTGCGGTGACGGGCCTGAAGACGCAGCGATGCTGCGTGAACACGCAGTCTTCGTTCCTTGTTGTCCGGCTCCGTCATTTCCTACCTTGGTGTCAACCCTCAGTCGACACCGCAGGAAACGGAGGGACCCCTCTGTGCCCGACAGCCGTGTGCCGCGCTCCCGGCGCTTTCTCGTCTGCGAACCCAGACACTTCGCCGTGCAGTACGCGATCAATCCCTGGATGCAACCCGACACCCATGTCGACGTCGATCTGGCCCAGGAGCAGTGGCAGGCGCTGATCCGCGCCTACCGGGCCCACGGCCACACCGTCGACGCGGTGGAGCCGGTCGCGGGTCTCCCGGACATGGTCTTCGCCGCGAACTCGGCGGTCGTCGTCGACGGCCGCGTCTTCGGCTCCCTCTTCCACGCGCCCGAGCGGCGCCCCGAGTCCGTCCACTACGACACGTGGTTCAAGACGGCGGGCTTCGACGTCCACCGGCCCGAGTCCGTCTGTGAGGGCGAGGGCGATCTGGTCTGGACGGGCCGGTACGTCCTGGCCGGCACCGGATTCCGTACGACCCGGGAGGCGCACCGCGAGGTGCAGGAGTTCTTCGGCCACCCGGTGATCAGCCTGACGCTGGTGGACCCGTACTTCTACCACCTGGACACGGCGCTGTTCGTCCTCGGCGAGGACAACATCGTGTACTACCCGGAGGCGTTCTCGCCCGGCAGCCGCGAGGTGCTCGCGCGGCTGTACCCGGACGCCGTCCTGGCGACCCGCGAGGACGCGATGGCATGGGGTCTGAACTCCGTGTCCGACGGTCGCCACGTCTTCATCGCGCCGCAGGCCGAGGCGCTGGCCGCCCGGCTCGACGACCACGGCTACGTCCCCGTCCCCGTCGACCTGTCCGAGTTCCACAAGGCCGGCGGTGGCATCAAGTGCTGCACCCAGGAGATCCGCTGATGACCGCACCCGCACGCACGCTTCCGGAAAGCCGCACCTCCGCCGAACTGATCCGCGCGGAGAAGCCCGTCCTCGCGCACAACTACCATCCGCTGCCCGTGGTCGTCGCCCGTGCCGAGGGCACCTGGGTGGAGGACGTCGAGGGCCGTCGGTACCTCGACATGCTGGCCGGCTACTCGGCGCTCAACTTCGGCCACCGCCACCCGGCGCTGATCGAAGCGGCCCACCGCCAACTCGACCAGCTGACTCTCACCTCGCGCGCGTTCCACAACGACCGGCTCGCCGAGTTCGCCGAGCGGCTCGCGGCGCTGACCGGCCTGGACATGGTGCTGCCCATGAACACGGGCGCGGAGGCGGTCGAGAGCGGCATCAAGGTGGCCCGCAAGTGGGCGTACGAGGTGAAGGGCGTGCCCGCCGACCAGGCCACGATCGTGGTCGCGGCGGACAACTTCCACGGCCGTACGACGACCATCGTCAGCTTCTCCACGGACGAGACGGCCCGCGGCGGCTTCGGGCCCTTCACGCCCGGGTTCCGGGTGGTGCCGTACAACGACCTCGCGGCGCTGGAGGCGGCGGTCGACGAGACGACGGCCGCGGTGCTGCTCGAGCCGATCCAGGGCGAGGCGGGCGTCGTCGTCCCGGACGACGGCTACCTGGCCGGCGTCCGCGCCCTGACCAGCCGGGAGAACTGCCTGTTCATCGCGGACGAGATCCAGTCGGGCCTGGGCCGCACCGGCCGCACCCTCGCCGTCGAGCACGAGGGGGTCCTCCCGGACGTTCTGCTCCTGGGCAAGGCGCTGGGCGGCGGCATCGTGCCGGTGTCGGCGGTGGTGGCCCGCCGGGAGGTCCTGGGCGTGCTGCGGCCGGGCGAACACGGTTCGACGTTCGGCGGCAACCCGCTGGCCGCCGCGGTCGGCACGGCCGTCGTGGAGCTGCTGGAGTCGGGCGACTTCCAGCGCCGCGCCGCCGAGCTGGGCACGGTCCTGCGCGACGGTCTGACCGGGCTGGTCGGCAAGGGCGTGGTCGGCTTCCGCGCCCGCGGGCTGTGGGCGGGCGTCGACATCGACCCCGCCATCGGCACCGGCCGCGAGATCAGCGAACGCCTGATGCACGAGGGCATCCTCGTCAAGGACACCCACGGCTCCACGATCCGCCTGGCACCGCCACTGACGATCACCGGCGAGGAGCTGGCGGGGGCTTTCGGGGCACTGGAGAAGGTGCTGACGCAAGCGGCCTGACGGAGTCGGCGACACCCTGCCGGCGGTGCTGCGCGGCCGGCGCCGACCCCGAGATCGCACGGGTGCTCGCGGCGCGGGAAAGCGTGCCGACGCGGACAGCCTGACGCCGCCTCCGGCGGCCCGCCCGTCCGAGTCTTCCCGGCTCGGGCGGGCGGGCCGCTGTGTGCGCACGGCGGCGGGCGCCCTCCGGCTCCGAAGGGTGAAGATTGAGTCAAGAGGTGGTAGACCACTGTCACGACAGAGAGGTCGGCCGTGGGCGCATACGAGGAGCACGACGTCGCTCGCCGGCGCTTCGACGTTGCCGACGCCGCACCGCTGCTGCTCGACGCACGGGGCGTGGTGACGAGCTGGACCGGCAACGCGCAGCGGCTGCTGGCCTACCCGGCGTCGGAGGCGGTGGGCAGGAAACTGGCCGACCTGCTGACCCCCCAGGACGCGGTGCGGGTGCCGGAGCTGCTCGAGCGGTGCCGCGTGGACGGCGGCTGGGCAGGGCTGCTCATGGCCCGGCGCAAGGACGGGCAGCCGGTGCGGGTCATGGCCCGGATCACCCCCGCCGAGGAGAGCGCGGGCCCCGCACGGCTGCTGGTGCTGCTGTCCGACCTCGCCGGGTCCCCCGGCTGGGACATGAGCCGCACCATGCTGGAGCAGCTGGTCGACCGGTCGCCGATCGGCATCGCGATCGTGGACAGGGACCTGCGCTACGTGTGGTCGAACGCCGCCCTGGCCCGGTTCGGCGGCGGGGCGCCGAACCGGCGGCTGGGGCTCAGGCTGGCGGACGTCCAGCCGGGCTTCGACGCCGAGCCCGTCGAGGCCCGGATGCGGCACGTGCTTCAGACCGGCGAATCGGTGCTCGGCTACGAGCACATCGGCCACGTGCGGTCCGCGCCGCACCGGGAGATCGCGCACATGCTGTCGTTCACCCGGCTCGACGACGAGCACGGCCACCCGATGGGCGTGTACTACACGGTGGTGGACATGACCGAGCGGCACCGGGCGCGGCAGCGCCTGGCGCTGCTGGACCGGGCCGGCGAGCGCATCGGCCGCAGCCTGGACATCATGCGCACCGCGCAGGAGCTGGCCGACGTGGTGGTACCGGGGTTCGCCGACTTCGTCGCCGTGGACCTGCTGGAGCCGGTGCTGCGGGGCGCGGAGATCGCACCCGGGCCGCTGGGCGACGCGGATCCGCTGCGGCTTCGGCGGGCTGCGCATCAGTCGGTGCCCGGCAATGTGCCCGAGACCGTCGTAGGTATCGGGCACATTGCCGCCTATCTGGCCGGATCGCCCCCGGTCCGCTGTCTGTCCACGGGCACGTCGTGGCGCGAGGAGCGCCTCAACCCGCTGGCCAGGGAGTGGGCGACGAACACACCGGGCGGCCGAAAGGCCACCTTCACGGAGCTGGGGCTGCGCAGCGTACTGATCGTGCCGCTGCGCGCGCGGGGCGTCACTCTGGGCATCACCACGTTCTTCCGGCGCCGCCAGGAACCCTTCGACGAGGACGACCTGGTCCTGGCCGAGGACATCGTGTCGCGGGCGGCCGTGTGCGTCGACAACGCCCGCCGCTACACGCGCGAGCGCGAGGCCGCGCTGGTCCTCCAGCGCACCCTGCTGCCGCACCGGCTGCCCGAACAGGACGCGGTGGAGGTGGCGGCCTGCTACCGGCCCGCCGACGAGCTGACGGGGCTCGGCGGCGACTGGTACGACCTGATCACGCTGTCCGGCGCGCGCGTGGCCCTCGTGGTGGGTGAGGTTCCTGGGCACGGCATCCACGCCGCCGCCGCCATGGGCCGGCTCCGGACGGCCGTACGGACCCTCGCGGCGCTGGACCTGCCGCCCGAGGAGGTGCTCGCCCATCTGGACGACCTGGTCGCGCGGTCGGTCTACGAAGAGGGCGTCGAAACGGACTACGAAGAGGCCGACAGCGCCCGGACCCTCGGCGCCGGCTGCCTGTACGTCGTCTACGACCCGGTGGAGGGCCGATGCCTCATGGCAGCCGCCGGCCATCCCGCGCCGGCCGTGATCGAGCCCGACGGGAGTATCACCTTCGTGGAGCTTCCGCAGGGGCCGCCGTTGGGCGTGGGCGGGCCGCCCTTCGAGTCGGTCGAGCTGACCCTGGCCGAGGGCAGCACGCTCGCGCTGCACACCGACGGTCTGCTGGCGCGCGGGGCGCAGGGGTGGGCCGTCGACGCGGACCGCGACCGGTTGCGCAAGGCACTGGAGCGCCCCTCGCCCTCGCTGGACCTGCGCTGCCGGACCCTGGTCGACGCGCTGACCCCGGCCCGCCCGCGCGACGACGTGGCCCTGCTGATGGCCCGCACCCGGCGGCTGGACGCCCGTCAGTTCGCGGCCTGGGACCTCCCCGCCGACCCTGCGGTCGTCGCCGACGCCCGCAAGGCGGCGAACCGGCAGCTGTCGGAGTGGGAGCTCGACGAACTGGCGTTCACCACGGAACTGGTCGTCAGTGAGCTGGTCACCAACGCGATCCGGCACGCCGCCGGTCCGATCCGGCTGCGGCTGATCCGGGAGCGCGCCCTGATCTGCGAGGTCTTCGACGGCGCTGCCACCGCGCCCCATCTGCGCCATCCGCGTACCACGGACGAGGGCGGGCGCGGACTGCTGCTGGTCTCCCAGGTCACCCAGCGGTGGGGCACGCGCTTCCTCCCCGAAGGGAAGATCATCTGGGCCGAGCAGTCACTGACGGACCTTCCGGTGTGACCACCCGGGTGCCGGAGGGCGTCCCGCGTATCTCATGGCGTGAGAAAATAGCGCAAATGCGGGCAGATGGGGCGTGCGCCATGAACGATACGGCGATCGACTACGCGGGAGTGTTCCAGGCCCTGCCCGGCATGGTCGCGCTGCTCACGCCCGATCTCAGGTACGCGGACGCCAACGAGGAGTTCCTGCGGGTGGCCGGGCGCACTCGCGAACAGATGATCGGCCGCCATCTCTTCGACGTCTTCCCGGACAACCCGAACGACCCCACCGCGACGGGCATGCGCAACCTCGAGGCCTCGCTCAACCGCGTGATCGCCACGGGCAAGCGGGACACCATGGCCTTGCAGCGATACGACGTGGCCTGCCCCGACCGGCCCGGGGAGTGGGAGGAGCGCTACTGGAGCCCGGTCAACGCGCCGGTGTTCGACACCGACGGAAAGGTGGTGCTGCTGGTGCACCGCGTCGAGGACGTCACCGAACTGATCCGGGCCCGCGGTAACCCCGGCGGCCGGACCCGGGTGCTGGAGGCCGAGCTGTACACGCGCGCCCGCGAACTGCAGGAACTCAACGAGCGGCTGCGCCAGGCCCACGCCCGTGAGCGTGAGGTGGCGCTCGCCCTCCAGGAGGCGATGCTGTCGGCCCGCAGGCAGGTGGGACACCACCGGACCGCCGTGCGCTACCGGCCCGCGGTGGGCGCGCTGAACGTGTGCGGGGACTGGTACGACGTGGTCGACCTGGTGGGCGGCAACCGCATCGGCGTCTCGGTCGGGGACGTGGTCGGCCACGGTCTGGCGGCCGCCGGTGTCATGGGCCAGTTGCGCAGCGCACTCACCGCGGTCTCCCGGGTCGCGGCGGGCCCCGCCGAGGCGCTGAACGTCCTGGGTCGCTACGCCCACGTCGTCGACGGCGCCGAGTCGGCCACGGTGGTCGCGACGTTCATCGACTTCGACCACCGCACCATCACCTACAGCAGCGCCGGGCATCCCCCGCCCGTCCTGGTCCATGCCGACGGCCGGGTGGAGTTCCTCGACCAGGCGACCGATCCGCCCCTCGACGCCCGCCTGGCCCCGGTCCCCCGGCCGCAGGCCGTCACCACGTACACCGACGGCGCCACGCTGGCGCTGTACACCGATGGTCTGGTCGAGCGCCGCCGCGAGGACATCGACACCGGCCTGGCCCGCCTCGCCGACTCCCTCCGCCGCCACTGCACGCAGGACCCCGAGTTCCTCGCCGACGCCGTCCTGCTGGAACTGCTGCCGCCCGGGGGCGCGACCGACGACACCGCGCTGGTCATCGTGCGGCTGTGAAGGGAGACCGGAGTACACGATGACGGTCCGTCAACGGGCCACGCCGGCAAGGCCGGAAGCGGTTCCCCGGGACTGCGCCTGCACCTACACTTGCACCCCACGACGCCCCGGTTGACCTGCTGGAACGCGGCGGTCATCGCGATCCGCCGGATGGAGGAGCGCCCCCTTGTTCTACTACCTGCTCAAGTACGTGGTGCTGGGACCCCTGCTGAGAGTGCTCTTCCGGCCCCGCATCGAAGGCCTCGAGCACGTACCGGCGTCGGGCGCCGCCATCGTCGCGGGCAACCACCTCTCGTTCGCGGACCACTTCCTGATGCCCGCGATCCTCAAGCGGCGCATCACCTTCCTCGCGAAGGCCGAGTACTTCACCGGACCGGGCATCAAGGGCCGGTTGATCGCGGCCTTCTTCCGCAGCGCCGGGCAGATTCCGGTGGACCGTTCCGGCAAGGACGCGGGACAGGCCGCGATCCGCGAGGGGCTCGGCGTGCTGCGCAAGGGCGAGCTGCTGGGCATCTACCCGGAGGGCACCCGCTCGCACGACGGGCGGCTCTACAAGGGCAAGGTCGGAGTGGCGGTGATGGCCCTCAGGGCCGGTGTGCCGATCATCCCGTGCGCGATGATCGGCACCTTCGAGGCGCAGCCGCCGGGCCGGGTCGTCCCGCGCATCCACCCCGTGGTGATCCGCTTCGGCAAGCCCCTCGACTTCTCCCGCTACGCGGGCATGGAGAACGAGAAGGCGATCCTGCGCGCCGTCACCGACGAGCTCATGTACGCGATCCTGTCGCTGTCCGAGCAGGAGTACGTCGACCAGTACGCGGCCGTGGTCAAGGCCGAACTGGCCGAGAAGGAGCGCAGGTTCCCGCGGATGCCGCTGAGCTGAGCCCGTGCTCGTGTCCTCTGCCGGTCCTCGCGCCTTCTGCTGTCGGCCGATCTCCTGGAACGGCACGCGCTGCGGACCTACGGTCGTCCCATGAGACGAGCTGTGGTGATCGGAGCGACGGGCCAGATCGGGCGTCCGACGGTGGACACCCTGGTCCGGGACGGCTGGGCGGTGACGGCCGCCTCGCGCGGGGGCGGCCGGGACGAGAGGTGGCCCGAGGAGGTCGAGTCGGTCCGGCTCGACCGGGAGGACGACGAGGCACTGGCCGCGGTGCTCGGCGACGGCTGCGACCTGGTGGTGGACGTCGTGGCCTACGGGGCCCGGCACGCACGCCAGTTGACCTCCCGCGCGGACCGGATCGGCTCGGCGGTGGTGATCTCCAGCGTGGAGGTCTACGAAGACGGCAACGGCCAGGGCTTCGACACCATGCGCGACACGGGCGACTTCCCCGAGTACCCGGTGCCCATCCCGGAGACCCAGCCGACCGTAGCGCCCGGCGACGCCACGTACGCCTCCGGCAAGGCGGCGCTGGAGGCCGAACTCCTGTCGGCAGCGGACCGGTTGCCGGCCACGCTGTTGCGCGCCGGCGCGATCCACGGGCCGCACAGCCCCATCCCCCGTGAGCTGTACTTCGTCAAACGCAACCTCGACGGCCGGCGCCGGCGCGTGCTCGCCTTCCGCGGCGAGAGCCTCTTTCACGTGGCCGCCGCCCGCAACATCGCCGAGCTGGTGCGGCTGGCGGCGGCGCGGCCCGGTTCCCGGGTACTCAACGCCTGCGATCCCGAGCCGCCGACGGTCGCCGGGATCGGTGCGGCGATCGACGCGGTGATGGGGGTGGAGACGGAGACGGTCCTGGTGGACGGGCCCGCGCCGTCCCCGTCGGTGGGCAGGACACCGTGGTCGGCGGTGCTCCCGGTCGTGTGCGACATGACGGCCGCCCGGCGAGAGCTGGGCTACCGGCCGGCGGTGAGGTACGCCGAGAGCCTGCCGGAAACCGTCGAGTGGCTCGAACGACGGCTGGCCGGACGGGACTGGCGGGAGGCGTTCGCCGGACTCGCCGGGTACTACCCCGAGTTGTTCGACTACGCGGCGGAGGACGCCTGGCTGGACGCCCGGACATGAGCAGGGGGCGGCGGGTTGTCCCCGCCGCCCCTCACCTTCGTACAACCGCCGCTTACGGCTTCGGCGTGGCGTGCGGCGCGCAGGTCACGTCCGCGGTGTCCAGCTTGCCGGTCAGCAGGTAGGCGTCCACCCGGCTGTTGATGCAGGTGTTGACCAGGCCGGTCACACCGTGCGAGCCGGCGTCCTTCTCGGTGATCAGACGGGAGCCCTTGAACCGCTGGTGCAGTTCGACGGCGCCTTCGTACGGTGTGGCCGCGTCACGCTCGGACTGCACGATCAGCACCGGCGGCAGGCCCTTGCCGGTCTTGACGTTCACCGGGGTCTGCTGCTTGGCGGGCCAGGTGGCGCAGGGCAGGTTCATCCACGCGTTGGCCCACGTCATGAACGGGTAGTCCTTGTTCAGCCGCGTGTTGTCGCGGTCCCACCTCTGCCAGCTGGTGGGCCACTTGGCGTCGGCGCACTCGACGGCCGTGTAGACGGCGTTGCCGTTCTCCGAGGCGATGTTGCCCGCGGTGTCGGACAGGTCGGGAGCGGCCGCGTCGACGAGCGCCTGGGTGTCGCCGGCGACGTACTGGCTGAACACGGTGGCGACCGGCACCCACGAGGAGTCGTAGTACGGGGCGCTCTGGAAGAAGCCGATCAGCTCGGCCGGGCCGACGACCCCGCCGAGGGGGCTCTTCTTCGCGGTCGCGCGCAGCTCCAGCCACTTCGCCTGAACGGCGTCGCGGGTGGTGCCGAGGTGGAAGGTGGCGTCGTTGGCGGCGACCCAGTCCTCCCAGTCCTTCCAGCGGCCCTCGAAGGCGATGTCCTGCTCCAGGTTGGCCTGGTACCAGATGTTCTCGCGCGACGGGTTGACGACGCTGTCCACGATCATGCGGCGGATGTGGCCCGGGAACAGCGTGCCGTAGACGGCGCCGAGGTAGGTGCCGTAGGAGACGCCGAGGTAGTTGAGCTTCTTCTCGCCGAGCGCGGCGCGGATGACGTCCAGGTCGCGGGCGGTGTTCGGCGTGGTCATGTACGGCAGCATCTCGCCGCTGCGCTCGTAGCAGCCGTCCGCGTACTCGGCGGCGAGCTTGCGCTGGGCGAGCTTGTCGGCCTCGGTGTCCGGCACCGGGTCGGCCTTGGGCGCCTTGACGTACTCCTGCGGGTCGATGCAGGAGATGGGCGCGGAGTGGCCGACGCCGCGCGGGTCGAAGCCCACGAAGTCGTACGCCTTGGCCGTGTTGACCCATATGGCGCTCTTGGTGGTGACGCGGCGCGGGAACCGGAGACCCGAGCCGCCCGGCCCGCCCGGGTTGTAGATGAGCGCGCCCTGACGCTCGCTCTTGGTCCCGGTACTGCCGATGCGGTCGACGGCGAGCTTGATCTGCTTGCCGTCGGGCTTGGCGTAGTTGAGCGGAACGGTGACGTAGCCGCACTGGATCGGCTTCTCCAGGCCCCAGTCCGCGGGACAGTCCTGCCAGTCGATGCCCGCCTTCGCGGCCCTGGCCGCGGCGATCGCCGCGCCGCGGGCTTCACGGTCCTGCCCGTGCCGGCTCTCCGCACTCGCCGTGGGCGCCGCGAAGGCGCCGGCTATCAGGGTCGCCGCGACGAGCGCTCCAGCCGATCCGAGCGCGGCCGTCCGCTTCCTCGGTCTGATGTCCCTCAAGTGGGCCCTCCCCCTACCTGGTTCGAAAGGTAAGGGGATCCTTGCGGCTGTGAGGTCCCTGAGAACAGGGGGCGTTGACCTTCTTTGCCAATCCGATAACCGGAGAATCGTGTCCCGCTGATCGGATGATCAGCCGAGGGCCGCGAGCGCTTCGTCCAGCACCCTGCGCAGCAACAGCGCATCCGGGGCGACCGCGGTCACCAACGCGCCCGGCCCGGCGAGCGGAACCAGGGTCGCTCCCTCGCCCAGAACCCGGGCCGCCACCGGGTCGGCCGAGAACTCCGGCCGTACGAGGACCAGTTGGCCCACGGCCCGATGCCCCGCCAATACGGCGGGCCCGTCCCAGCCTCCCGGCGCACCCGGCCCGCAGGCGAGCTCCTGGTCGAGCAGGACCCGCCCGGCGACCCGGACGGTGAGACGACTGGTGAGCCGCCCGGGTTCCTCACCGACCCGTCCGAGCACCTGCTCCTCACGCAGCACGAGCCGAGCGGAGCCGGCGAGGTCGGCACGGGTGGTGACATGCAGATCGCTGCCACCGGCCGAGATCAACTGCTCGGGCAACCAGTGGAGTTCGCCGCCGTCGGCGACGTCGAGCCGTACGTCGTACCGGGCGTCGCCCTTGGCCTGCCCCGGCAGCGCGATGGTGGCGGCGGCCGAACCGATCCGCAGCCGGGCCCCGTCCTCCACCTCGGCATGGACAGCGAAACGGTCACCTCCCAGCGGCCCGCTCATCGCCCCGACGAGCATGACACGCGCCTCGGAACCGCTCCCCCGGGTCCGGCGCAGCGCGAGCGGCCCGTCGCTCTCCAGCACGGGAAGGGAAGTACCGCCCCGGCCGTCGTCCCGGGCGACGATCCGCGCCGTGGCCCGTACCCCGTTCACGATCAGGCCGTCCACGCGACGAGCTGCGCCCGCACCCAGCCGGCGACGTCCCGCACCCCGTCCTCGCCGCGAAGCGACTGGAAGACGACCGGCAACTCGTCCCGCTGCGCCTTGGCGTCGGCCGCCATCCGCCCGAGGTCCGACCCCACGTACGGCGCGAGGTCGGTCTTGTTGACGACGAGCAGGTCGGCGGTGGTCACGCCCGGGCCGCCCTTTCGCGGGATGTCGTCACCCCCGGCGACATCGATCACGAAGATCTGCGCGTCGACGAGCCCCTTGGAGAAGGTGGCGGTGAGGTTGTCCCCACCGGACTCGACGAGGATCAGGTCCAGCGGCCCCACCTCGTCCTCCAGATCCTCCACCGCCTCGAGGTTGGCGGAGATGTCGTCCCGGATCGCGGTGTGCGGACACGCGCCGGTCTCCACGGCGGTGATCCGCTCGGGCGGCAGCACGGCCTCCCTCAGCAGGAACTCGGCGTCCTCCCGCGTGTAGATGTCATTGGTGACGACCGCCAGGGACAGCTCTTCCCGCAGGGCACGACAGAGCGCCGCGACGGTGGCGGTCTTCCCGGACCCGACGGGCCCACCGAGCCCGATACGCAGGGCCCGGCGGCGGCCGTCCGGACGATGAGCGTCGGCGCTGACGGCGGAGGGGCCGTCGTGGGAGTGGTCGAGGTGCATGGGGCGGCTCCTACTTTCTTTCCGCGGTGTGTTTTTCAGCTTGCCTCGGGGGGCGACTGCGTCCATCGGCGACTCCGCCGCGGGCTCCTATGACGCGAACAGACGTACAGGCCATGCGGCATGCGCCTCCGCGCCGATCTCCAGCAGCGGAGCCGACGCCGCGGGCAGCGCGTCGGCCCCGTCGTCGAGCACACGCCGAGCCGCCTCGACGGCCTGGTCGGCCACCCGGTCCAGCTCGGGCGCCAGCCGGGCCAGCACCGCCGTGGCATCGAACGGGTCCAGACTCAGCAGCCGCACCGTCGCCGTGGCCGGCCCGCCGACACTCTCGTACGCCGCGCAGTACGCGGCATCGACGGCCCCCAGCCCGGCCGCCCGAGCCACGAGCCCCAGCACCACCGGCTGGTGCGCCCCCTTGGGGAACTCCCGTGCCACGGCCTCGAGTTCCGCGGACGGCCAGGTCGCCCGGGCGGCCCGCATCAGCTGCCGGCCCAGTTTCCGCGCGGCGACACGCAGCGCGGGAGACGGCGTACGCGCGTCCGCCGCCGCGTCCAGCTCCACCGGATCCACTCCGAGCGCGGCCGCCGCGGCGAGACCCGCGGACACCAGCCCCGCCGTGTGCAACCTCCCCCGGCAGAAGTCCTCCAGACTCGCCGCTCCCGTGATCCGACCGGCCTTGACGGCCGCCTCGGCCCCGCCGGAGTGCGCGTGCCCTCCGGCGGGGAAGCGGCCGTCGGCCAGGACGAGAAGTGCTGCCCTGGACATCAGAAGAGGAAGTACCGCTGGGCCATGGGCAGTTCCGCGGCGGGAGTCGCCTCGACCAGCTCGCCGTCGATGTGCACGGCGAAGCTGTCGGGATCGACCTGGACCCGCGGCCGCGCGTCGTTCTCGCGCATGTCCGCCTTGGTCACCCCGCGCGTCGACTCGATCGCCACGAACCGCTTCCCGAGCTGGAGCCGCTCCGGCAGCCCGTCCTCGATGGCGAGCGGCGCCACGAAGTTGAACGAGTTGGACGCGGGCGCCCGCCCGATCGCCCCGTACATCGGACGCGGGAGGATCGGCTGCGGAGTCGGAATCGAGGCGTTCGCGTCGCCCATCTGCGCGTACGCGATCTGCCCGCCCTTGATCACGAGGTGCGGCTTGACGCCGAAGAACGCCGGCTCCCACAGCACCAGGTCGGCGAGCTTGCCGGTCTCCACGGACCCGATCTCGCGGGCGAGGCCCTGGGCGAGCGCCGGGTTGATCGTGTACTTGGCGACGTAGCGACGTACTCGGCGGTTGTCCGCCCGCCCGTCCCCGGGGAGCGCCCCCCGCCGCCGCTTCATGACATGGGCCGTCTGCCAGGTCCGCATGACGACCTCGCCGACGCGCCCCATGGCCTGGGCGTCGGACGAGATGATCGAGATCGCGCCGAGGTCGTGGAGGATGTCCTCCGCCCCGATGGTCGACGGCCGGATCCGGGACTCGGCGAACGCCAGGTCCTCCGGCACCGCCGGGTTGAGGTGGTGGCACACCATCAGCATGTCGAGGTGTTCCTCGGCGGTGTTGACGGTGAACGGCCGTGTCGGGTTCGTCGAACTCGGCAGCACGTGCGGCTCGGACACCACGGTCATGATGTCCGGCGCGTGCCCACCGCCCGCGCCTTCGGTGTGGTACGCGTGGATCCCGCGCCCGGCGATCGCGGCGAGCGTGTCGCCCACGAAGCCGGCCTCGTTCAGGGTGTCCGTGTGGATCGCGACCTGGATGCCGGTCCGGTCGGCGACGGTCAGCGAGGCGTCGATGACGGCCGGGGTGGAGCCCCAGTCCTCGTGCAGCTTCAGTCCCAGGGCTCCCCCGCGGATCTGGGACAGCATCGCCTCGTGCGAGACGGTGTTGCCCTTGCCGAGGAAGCCGATGTTGAGCGGGTACTGCTCCATCGCCTCCAGCATCCGGGCCAGGTGCCAGGGCCCGGGCGTCACGGTGGTCGCCTTGGAGCCCTCGGCCGGTCCGGTGCCGCCGCCGACCAGCGTGGTGATGCCCGCGGAGAGCGCCTCGTCGGCGATCTGCGGACAGATGAAGTGGACGTGCGCGTCGACGGCTCCGGCGGTGAGGATCCGCCCGTTGCCCGCGATCACCTCGGTCTCGGGACCGATGACGAGGTCCGGGTGCACCCCGTCCATGGTGTCCGGGTTGCCCGCCTTGCCGATGCCGGTGATCCGCCCGTCGCGGATGCCGATGTCGGCCTTGACGATCCCCCAGTGGTCGACGATCACCGCACCGGTGATGACGGTGTCCGGGGTGCCGTCTGCGCGCGTAGCACGCGCCTGGCCCATGGATTCACGGATGACCTTGCCACCGCCGAAGACGGCCTCGTCACCGGCGAGCCCGGGACCGCCGGAACGATCCTCCTCGATCTCGATCAGCAGATCGGTGTCGGCGAGCCGGATGCGGTCGCCGGTCGTCGGGCCGAACAGGTCGGCGTACGCGGCACGCGAGATCTCAGGCATCGAGGGCACCTCCGGTCTCCCCGCGCAGACCGGGCACGATACGGGCACCGGTGAGCGGAACGAGTTCGACGTCGACGGGGATCCCGGGCTCGAAGCGCACGGCGGTGCCGGCGGCGACATTCAGCCGCTTGCCCCGTGCGGCGGTGCGATCGAACTCCAGTCCGGGGTTGGCCTCGGCGAAGTGGTAGTGGGAGCCGACCTGGACGGGCCGGTCGGCGGCGTTGAGGACGGTCACCCGGGTGACCTCACGGCCCTCGTTGTAGACGATCGGGTCGTCCGTGAACAGGATCTCTCCGGGAATCATGGCGGCCTCCCCGTCAGACGATCGGGTCGTGGACGGTGACGAGCTTGGTGCCGTCCGGGAAGGTCGCCTCGACCTGGACGTCGTGGATCATCTCGGGGATGCCCTCCATGACGTCGTCCCGGGTGAGCAGCTTGCGTCCGGAGGACATGAGTTCCGCGACGGTACGGCCGTCACGCGCACCCTCGAGGATGTGCGACGTGATGAGGGCGACGGCCTCGGGGTGGTTCAGCTTGAGCCCGCGGGCCCGGCGCTTCTCGGCCACGTCGGCCGCCACGTGGATCAGCAGCCTCTCTTGCTCGTGCGGGGTCAGTTGCACGTCCCACCTCACAGTCCTCGCTCCGGACCGTGCGGGGTCCGGTTGCCGCGGCCCCCGGGCAAAGTCCCTGGTGGCGTAGAGCGGCAGGCTAGTTGGAGCGGGTTTCGGGCAAGTTAACCGAGCTGTGATCCGAACTGTGATCCGTCAGACTCCCGCGCGCGGATCCCGCATGCGCATCGACGCCCGCAGACCGTCCGCGCGACCTCCGCGCCACGCATGCGGCCCGAGCCGGTGAAGGAGCAGGCGAAGGAAGGAGCCCGTCCCCGAGAGGTCGCTCGCACCCGTCGCCCGACCGGCCGCCTGCCGGGACGTCAGGAGGGCCCGGTCCCCCTATGCTCCGCCGCGATCCCGAAGCGCTGACGTTCGCGGGGAGCGGACGCGACCTCGCGGACGGCGGAGACCGCGCTGATCACCTGTTCCTCGTCGGGCTTGTCCAGCTCGTCGAGTCGCTCCAGGTCGGCGGCGGAGACGAGGGCGACGAGGGGCTTGCCGTGACGTGTCACGACGACGCGCTCACCGCCGTACACCACCCGGTTGATCAGGTCGGCGAGCTCAGCCCTGGCTTGCGTCACCGGAATCTCGTAGGCCATACCCCCATCATAACGTCATGTACGTCCTGTACATTTTTTACAGAGACAGCTCTGCAGAGACAGCTCTGCCGCGAGGAGGGGTTCGCCATGATCCGACCGTCCGCCCGCCACGTCCTGCCCGAGTTCACCGAGCGCACGAGCTTCGGGCACCGGACGCTGGATCCGTACTCGAAGCTGCTGGAAGGACGGATCGTCTTCCTGGGGACCCCGATCGACGACGCCTCGGCGAACGACGTGATCGCACAGTTCATGCACCTGGAGCACCAGCAGCCGGACCGGGAGATCTCGCTGTACATCAACTCCCCCGGCGGCTCGTTCAGCGCCATGACCGCGATCTACGACACGATGCGGTACGTCAGCTGCGACGTGGAGACGTTCTGCATGGGTCAGGCCGGATCGTCCGCCGCGGTGCTGCTGGCCGCGGGTGCGCCGGGCAGGCGGTACGCGCTGCCGGGCGCGCGCGTGGTGATCCGTCAGCCGGCGCTGCCCGAACCGGTCGAGGGGCAGGCCGGCGACCTTGCCATCCAGGCGGAGGAGCTGGCGCGCACCCGGGCCTTGCTGGAGGAGATGCTGGTACGGCACACGGGGCGCAGTCCGCAGCAGGTGAGTGCCGACATCGAGCGGGACAAGGTCCTGGACGCGCCGGGCGCGCTGGAGTACGGCCTGGTGGACCGCATCATCGACGGCCGCAACGGCTCGCGCACCACGCCAGGCGCGAGGTGAGCCGCGGATGCTGCCACCGGAGCTCCCGCCGCTGCCCGCCCTGACGCGGGCCGAAGGCGAGTTGATCGACCGTTACCTGGAGGTGGTCGACCTGCTCGGCCGCATCAACCCCGCGCATCACGGGGACACGTACCGCGGACTGCGCGCCGCCCAGGCACTGGTGGGGAAGGCGGCCGCACTGCGCGACGCGCTGGCCCTGATGCACCAGCGGGGCGAGGCCGAACTGCACGCGCCCACTCTCGCGCGGGCGCTGCGCGTCCTGGACGGGGAGCGGCGCACGGCTCGCGTCATCGTGCCGTCGCGCCCCGACAGTTGACGCATGCGGAGCCGGTCCGGGCGTTCGACCCCGGGTGCGGAGCGTCCGGGGCGGAGTTGAAACGGACCAAATGGTGTACCCCCTGTTGGCGTAGACATGCATCCTTTTCTCGGGCCGTCGCGGTTGCGCAACGCGCGTGGCTCCGGAGTGGGATGAGGTGCTCCGGTGCTGGTCCGGGGCTCGTCGGCCCTCTGGACAGTCGATCGAACATTGGGGTGTCCACCCGAACGGGCGAGTGGTGAGCAACAACACAAACTCCCGGTTCCGTTGGGATTTTCGGACACACGTGAGTGAAGATCCCAATCTGACGACAAGCCCCCGCCACAGCGGCGGGGCGGTCCGGGCGGACGCCGAGTCCTGCCGCTGTCCCGGACGACCGGTCGACGGAAGTGCATCGGCAGGAGTGGAGGACCCAAGCACGACGGGTTCGCCGGAACGGCCAAGCCATGGCCGGGCCGAGCAGCCCTTGGGGTGAAGCCGCGCAACGCGGCCGGGCAACTTCGCCAGCCCGAATCCGACAGGTCATCCTTCACAGGCGGCTGACGAAGGGTTGCGCATGACTGCGCTCAATCGTGTTCCGTCGCTGATGGCCCGGGCCGGTACGGCCTCGGCGCTCACCATTGCCGCCGTCGGCGGCTCGATCGTGGCCCCGGGCTTCGCCTCCGAGGCGGCGGCCGCCACAACCGCGACGAAGGCGCTCCAGATCGCGGCCTCCAAGAAGGGCTCCCCGTACCAGTACGGCGCCACGGGGCCGCGCAGGTTCGACTGCTCCGGGCTCACGCTGTACTCGTTCAAGAAGGCGGGCAAGAAGCTGCCCCGCACGGCGGCCCAGCAGTACAACAAGACCCGCCACATCTCGGCCAGGAGCCGCAAGCCCGGCGACCTCGTGTTCTTCCACTCGGGCTCCAGCGTGTACCACGTCGGCATCTATGCCGGGAAGGGAAAGATCTGGCACGCCCCGAAGACCGGAGATGTGGTGAGGCTGCAGAAGCTCTGGACGACGAGCGTCTGGTACGGCAGGGTCAGTTGACCCGCCCGGTGCGGTGGCGGCGTCCTGACGCGTCGCCGCCGTGCCGGGACCGCTCCCCTGAACCAGGACCGGGTCCTCAAGGATCCTGCTGCCCCGCGGTCGGCACCGGCTCGGCCGGGACCGTCCACGGGAGTTCGATGAAGACCGTCTTGCCCCCCTCGCGGGTCGGGCGGACGCGCAGCCTGCCGCCGCACTCCGCGGTCAGCCAGCGGATGATCACCATTCCCCGGCCGTTGTCCTGCTGGACGGCGGCCGGCAGTCGTTTGGGGAAGCGTGGGTGGCTGTCGGTGACGCCGATGCGCAGGTGCTCGTCACGGTCGAGGGTGAGGTCCACCGTGAAGGTGGGCGACTGCCCCAGAGTGTGCTGTACGGCATTGGTGGCGAGTTCGGAGACGATCAGCCGGATGGTGTCGGCCGCATCCGTGTCGGCCGGCAGGCCCCACTCCGCGAGAGCGCTCGCCACGAAGGTGCGGGCAGCGGAGACCGAGGCGGGATCGCTCGGCAGAGTGACGGATGCTTCCAGATGGTCTGCCATGGCGACGTCGTCCCTTCCCGCGGGACCGCAGTCCGACAAGGAGCGGATTCGAGTACGGTCCCGGACTGGTGCTTCTTCGCCAGACTGCCATTACCGGGTCGGTCACGGTGGCGATCCACCAAGATGTGCATATATCTGTCGCTCGAAGCGGTGAACTCTGCGACGGCAGACCGTATTTGGGCGGCTCGGAAGGAGTAAGGAGTTTCCCATGCAGTACGGTCCCGCGGTACGCCGCCGGAAGCTGGGCGCCGAACTGCGCGCGCTGCGCGCCCGCACGGGGCTCACCAGTGGTGAGGCGGCCCGGCTGGTGGGCTGGCACCAGTCGAAGGTGAGCCGGATCGAGACCGGCGCCAGCGGGGTGAAACCGGCCGATGTGCGGTTACTCCTGGACGCCTACGGTGTCGCCGAGGCCCAGCTACGGGAGTTGCTGCTGGTGCTGGCGGGCTCCCACGACGGCGGCCGGGACCATTGGTGGCACGCGTACCGTGGTGTACTGCCGCCCACCTACCGGGATTTCATCAGTCTGGAGTCGCAGGCGAGCGCGATGCGCACGCTGGAGACGTCGGTGGTCCCGGGGCTGTTGCAGACGCCCGAGTACGCCCGTGCGGTGACGCGGGCCGCCGTGGAGGGGCTGGAGGAGGAACGGCTGGACGCGCTGGTGGAGGTGCGGCTGGCCAGGCAGGACGTGCTGCGCGCGCAGTCGCCGCTGGAGTTGACCGCGGTCCTGGACGAGGCGGTGCTACGGCGGGAGGTCGGCGGGCCCGATGTGATGGCGCGGCAGCTGCGGCGGCTGGTGGATGCGGGGCGCCTGCCCCAAGTGCGGCTCCAGGTACTGCCGTTCAGCGCGGGGGCGCACATCGGCATCACCGGGCCTTTCGTTATCTTGTCATTTCCGAGCACTTCTGATCTGGATGTGGTTGTTCTTGACCACATGACGAGTAGCCTCTACCTCGAGCGGAAAGAAGACCTCCAGGCCTACTCGGAGGCCTTCAACACCCTTCAGATCCACGCCCTTTCACCCGAGGACTCGTTGGATTTCATCGCCGGGATAGGTGACGGCGCGTAAGGAGGCACCATGACTGCACTGCCTCGGAACGTACCTTCCACTACTCATCTGCACGATGTGCGATGGCTGCGCAGCAGCTACAGCACAGGAGCGAACAACTGCGTGGAGACGGCCCGGCCGGCCTCAGGGCCATGGGCCGGACTGCTCGCCGTACGTGACTCCAAGGACCCGGCCGGACCCGCGCTGCTCTTCTCCCCCGAGAGCTGGGCGGAATTCACGACCGCTTTCCACTGATTTCGGTCATGACCGGCCCACCCTGATCAGTTCCAATCAGAAGTGATCAGCTCTGATCGATGACGAATCGTGCGACACACGGCCGTGTCACGCCGACTCATGGTCGTGTCACGCCGGCTCATGGTCGTGTCTCGCCGATCACCCGTACCGCTCGTTCGACCTGGGCCTCGGAGAGGTCCGCGCGGGCGGTCAGTCGCAGCCGGGAGATGCCGTCGGGCACGGAAGGAGGACGGAAGCAGCCCACGGCCACACCCGCCGCCCGGCAGTCGGCCGCCCACCGCACGGCCCCCTCCGGGGACGGCGCCCGCACGGAGACGACCGCGGCGTCCGGACGTACCGCCTCCAGACCCGCGGCGGTCAGGCGTGCGTGCAGCTCGCCCGCCACCGTGCGGGCCCGCGCCGCCCGCTCCGGCTCGCGGCGCAGCAGCCGCAGGGCCGACAGGGCCGCGCCCGCCGCCGCGGGGGCGAGGCCCGTGTCGAAGATGAACGTCCGGGCCGCGTTGACCAGGTGGTCGATCACCCGGACGGGACCGAGCACCGCCCCGCCCTGGCTGCCCAGCGACTTGGACAGGGTGACCGTCACGACGACGTCGTCGGCGCCCGCGAGCCCCGCCGTGTGGGGGGCGCCACGGCCGCCGTCGCCCAGCACGCCAAGGCCGTGGGCATCGTCGAGGACCAGCCCGGCGCCGCGCTCCCGGCATGCCCGCGCGAGTCCGGTCAGCGGGGCGGCGTCGCCGTCGACCGAGAAGACCGTGTCGGAGACGGCGACGGCGGGCCCGTCGTGTGCCTGGAGCGCCTTGCGCACGGCGTCCGGTTCGGCGTGTGCGACGACCTGTGTGGTGCCGCGGGCCAGCCGGCAGCCGTCGATCAGCGAGGCGTGGTTGCCCGCGTCGGAGACGATCAGCGAGCCGTGCGGGGCCAGCGCGGTGACCGCCGCGAGGTTGGCCGCGTAGCCGGAGGAGAAGACCAGGGCCGCCTCGAAGCCGCAGAAGGCGGCCAGCTCCCGTTCGAGCTCGGCGTGCAGCTCGGTGGTGCCGGTGACGAGCCGGGAGCCGGTCGCGCCGCCGCCCCAGGTCCGCGCCGCCCGGGCCGCGCCCTCGGCGACCTCGGGGTGGCGGGCCAGGCCCAGGTAGTCGTTGCTCGCGAGGTCGAGGAGCGGCGAGTCGGCGGGGCGCGGGCGCAGCGTCCGTACGAGCCCGGCGTGGCGGCGCAGTTCCGCCTGCTCGTCGATCCAACCGAACGCCATGGATCCTCCGGGGAATTTGTAGGCAGTGGACAGACCCTAGCGGGATGACCAGTGGGCCAGGATGTGGCAATCCACACACCACGAAGTGCCTCTGTTGTACGAACTCTCCTTGGCCCGGGGCACGTCCTTAGGACAGGATCGGCTCTCATGGACCTGCTGAACACGCTGGTGGACAAGGGGCTTCGGCGCGAGCTGCCGAGCCGCGAGGAAGCACTCGCCGTACTCGCCACCTCCGACGACGATCTGCTCGATGTGGTGGCCGCGGCCGGCAAGGTGCGCCGGCAGTGGTTCGGCCGACGGGTGAAACTCAACTATCTCGTCAACTTGAAGTCCGGACTGTGCCCCGAGGACTGCTCCTACTGCTCTCAGCGGCTCGGCTCCGAGGCCGGGATCCTGAAGTACACCTGGCTCAAGCCGGACGAGGCGTCCCAGGCCGCTGCGGCCGGTCTCGCCGGGGGTGCCAAGCGGGTCTGTCTGGTGGCCAGTGGCCGCGGTCCGACCGACCGGGACGTGGACCGGGTCTCGGACACCATCAAGGCGATCAAGGACCAGAACGAGGGCGTCGAGGTGTGTGCCTGCCTCGGCCTGCTCTCCGACGGCCAGGCGGAACGGCTGCGCGAGGCGGGCGCGGACGCGTACAACCACAACCTCAACACCTCCGAGGGGACGTACGCGGACATCACGACCACGCACACCTACGCCGACCGCGTCGACACCGTGCAGAAGGCGCACGCGGCGGGCCTGTCGGCCTGCTCGGGGCTGATCGCCGGCATGGGCGAGAGCGACGAGGACCTGGTGGACGTGGTCTTCTCACTGCGCGAGCTGGACCCGGACTCCGTTCCGGTGAACTTCCTGATCCCGTTCGAGGGCACGCCGCTGGCCAAGGAGTGGAACCTCACCCCGCAGCGCTGTCTGCGGATCCTGGCGATGGTGCGGTTCGTCTGCCCGGACGTCGAGGTGCGCATCGCGGGCGGCCGCGAGGTCCATCTCCGTACGATGCAGCCGCTCGCCCTGCACCTGGCCAACTCGATCTTCCTCGGGGACTACCTCACCAGCGAGGGCCAGGCGGGCAAGGCCGACCTGGAGATGATCGCGGACGCCGGTTTCGAGGTGGAGGGCGCCGACCAGGTGACGCTGCCCGAGCACCGGGCGGGCGGCTGCCACGGGGGCGACAGTGTCTGCGGTTCCGCCTCCGCCCCGCAGGTCAACGAGGCCCGTACGGACCTCGTCGCGGTACGCCGCCGAGGCGCCGGTACTGATCTCGCGCCCAATGCCTGACCCGAAGCCTGCCCTGAGGCCTGATCCGATGCCTGCTCTGAGCGTGCCCGAGCTGCTGGACCTCGACCGGCGGCATGTCTGGCATCCGTACGGCCCGATGCCGGGCCGTCAGGAGCCGCTGGTCGTGAAGTCGGCGAGCGGGGTGCGGCTGACCCTGGCGGACGGCTCGGGCGAGCTGGTGGACGGTATGTCGTCCTGGTGGTCCGCGATCCACGGCTACAACCACCCGGTGCTGAACGAGGCAGCGCACGAGCAGCTGTCGCGCATGAGCCACGTGATGTTCGGCGGGCTCACGCACGAGCCCGCCGTGCGGCTGGCGAAACTCCTCGTCGACATCACGCCGGCCGGCCTGGAGCACGTCTTCCTCGCCGACTCCGGGTCGGTGTCGGTCGAGGTCGCGGTCAAGATGTGCCTGCAGTACTGGCGTTCGCTGGGCCGCCCCGAGAAACAACGGCTGCTGACCTGGCGCGGCGGCTACCACGGCGACACCTGGCAGCCGATGTCGGTGTGCGACCCCGAGGGCGGGATGCACGAGCTGTGGGCCGGGGTGCTGCCGCGCCAGGTGTTCACGGACGCGCCGCCGGCGGAGTACGACGAGGCCTACGCCGACCGGTTGCGCGCGGCGATCGAGCAGCACGCGGGCGAACTGGCCGCGGTGGTCGTCGAGCCGGTGGTGCAGGGCGCGGGTGGGATGCGGTTCCACTCCCCCGCCTATCTGAGGGTGCTGCGCGAGGCGTGCGACGCGCACGACGTGCTGCTGGTGTTCGACGAGATCGCGACCGGTTTCGGTCGGACGGGCGCGTTGTTCGCGGCGGAGCACGCGGCGGTGACGCCGGATGTGATGTGCGTGGGCAAGGCGCTGACCGGCGGTTATATGACCATGGCGGCGACGTTGTGCACCGCGCGGGTGGCCGACGGGATCTCGCGGGGCGAGGTGCCGGTGCTCGCGCACGGTCCCACGTTCATGGGCAACCCGCTGGCGGCGGCCGTGGCCTGCGCCTCGATCGAACTGCTGCTCGGCCAGGACTGGCGGGCGGAGGTCGAGCGGATCGAGGCGGGGCTGCGGGAGGGGCTGGAGCCGGCTTCCGCGCTGCCCGGGGTGAAGGACGTCCGCGTCCTCGGCGCCATCGGCGTCGTCCAGCTCGACCACCCGGTGGACATGGCGGCGGCCACCCGGGCCGCGGTGCGCGAGGGCGTGTGGCTGCGGCCGTTCCGCGACCTTGTCTACACGATGCCGCCGTACGTCACGGGCGACGCGGACGTGGCACGGATCGCGCGCGCGGTGTGCGCCGCGGCGCGGGAGGGATGACATGCCGGTACTGGTGATCACGGGCACGGGCACGGAGGTCGGCAAGACCGTCGCGACGGCGGCGATCGCCGCCGCGGCGGTCGCGGCCGGCCGCTCGGTGGCCGTGCTGAAGGCCGCGCAGACGGGCGTACGGCCGGACGAGCCGGGCGACGCCGATGAGGTGGCGCGGCTGGCCGGTGCGGTGACGGCGACCGAACTCGCCCGGTATCCCGACCCGTTGGCGCCGGCGACGGCGGCGCGGCGGGCCGGACGGACGCCGGTGCATCCGCACGACGTGGCGGAGGCGGCGCAGAAGCTGGCCACGGAGCACGACCTGGTGCTGGTCGAGGGTGCGGGCGGGCTGCTCGTGCGGTTCGACGCGGCGGGCGGAACCCTGGCGGACGCGGCCCGGCTGCTTCGGGCGCCGGTACTGGTGGTGGCCTCGGCGGGCCTGGGCACGCTGAACACGACGGAGCTGACGGCACGTGAACTGCAATCACGCGAGGTCGAGTTGCTGGGCGTGGTGATCGGCAGCTGGCCGGACTCCCCCGATCTGGCGTCGCGTTGCAACCTGGCGGATCTGCCGCTCGTGGCCGGTGCGCCGCTGCTCGGGGCACTGCCCACCGGCGCCGGGTCGCTCGCTCCCGCCGACTTCCGTTCCATGGCGCCGGGTTGGCTGGCGCCACGGCTGGACGGGACGTGGGACGCGGAGGCGTTCCGGGTGCGGGAGGCTCCCTGGCCGGCATGTGGATCGAAGAGCGCCGTCGAACACCGTCGCGGCACGCCCGGGCCTACCCGGGAGTGGTGAAGCGGGCCCGCCAGAGGTCGCGAAGCAGGAGTGCAGGTGCCCCAGCCGCCACGCGATGGTGGTGACCGGCGACCGGTCGGGCTCCGGCGGGCCGGTGTGGTCGAGGATCTGCTCGACCCGCTCGACGCTCACGCTCCAGTCGTCGGCGGTCTTGGCGACTGTCATGCCGCCGGCGGCCTGCCGGGCGACCTCGGCGTACTCGTTTGCCGGGATCAGCGGTTCGCCCTGATCGAGCACCCACTCGCCCGGCCCCAACGGTCGGTCCGCACACCCTCGGTGTCCATGCCTGTCTTGCGTCGCCGTCGCGGCTCGTACTCGCTGCGTTCAGCGGGAAGCTGACGACTCACCTCACGGGGCGCGGCTCATTTTCTCGCCACCGAAGCTGTGCAGCACGGAAACACGGGGTGCGGCCGGAGCACGACAGGAAGACACCGCGGTGCAGCGTTCCCGGCGACAGCGGGTCAGCTCACGGATACATGCGCGAGGAGGCGGTCCAGCGGCCGTGGTACCTGAGTGAGGTCCAGGTCATCGATGAGCGATCGTGCGTACTGGCTCTTCCGGCCGCTGATGGTACCCATGAAGCGCCGCAGCTGCTGCTCGACGTTCCGCTCCCGCTGGGCGGGCTGTTTCTGGAAGATACGGAATGCCCGCAGGTCGCCTTGGGCGTCGACGACCTGTTGCACGGAGGCGGCCCCGAGAGAGCGGATCAGCTCCTCTTCCAGGTCGGCGACGCACACGTAGAAACCGAGCGGCTCCATGTCGGCGCGAGCGAGGTCGCAGCCGAGGCCTGCTCGCTCCAGGGCGCGCGAAAAGTGGCCTTCCTCTCCGGCGTCACACAGGCCCGCCAGTCCGATGTCGAGCCCCTGAGGGCCCAGCAGATTCAGGAATCTGCCGATGTTGGTCGCACCTCCGAGCGGGATGACGGCGATGCCCTCCGCACCGAGGGCACGGCGGTGACGGGCAGCCAGCGCTTCGAGCGCGACCTGGTCGCTGACCCCTTCCACGAGTACGGCCGTGCGCAAAGCGTTGCCGGCAGCCAGTTCGTGTGCGGCCGCGGCGGCTGCTGGAGCCCCCGCACCGCCGGCTGCCCACTCCATGACCGCCAGACGGAACCGCGTTATCGCATCCACAGGCCCTAGTCTGTCAGCCGCGGCTGGGCAGGCCGCAACGAGCCCCTCGCACGCAGTACTTCGCCGGGCGCGCTGCCGTCTGCCGACACGCGTCCCCGCACCCAGGAACCCGCAGGTGGGCAGTGTCGACAACTCGCATCGGAAATCAACGTCGGTGAACGGTACGGCCGGTGGATTCCGGCACACATGCTCATCGGCTACGCGCGGGTCTCGACCCGTCGAGCACGGTCCCCCGCCGGCCGAAGAAGACCGCCGCCACGAAGCCCTGAAAGCTACCGGCCGGTTACTTGCTCCCTGGTGCCCGAGCCGGGACTACAGGGCCGAGAAGCCGTACCAGTTCGATGCGGGAGCGGATGCCCAGGCGGGTGAAGACGCCCCGCAAATGGTGGTCGATCGTGCGCGGGCTGAGCGCCAGACGGCCGGCGATCTCGAGCAGGTGCGGGACTTCATCGCGTAGGCGTCCGGGCGCCGAGGGACGCAGGCGCGGGTGCGGCGGGGCCTTACGGGGGACAATCACCGTAGGCCCCGTCCTGTCCAGGAGGTCGCCATGTCCGCACGGTCCTTCATCCGCTCCGGCCAGACGGCTCGGGATCCCGTCCACCATCCACTGTTCGCCCGCTACTACGCCCGGGTGAGCGTCGCCGCCGAGACCAGGTTCGGCATGGGCGGCGTACGCGACCGGTTGCTCGCCGGGCTGTCGGGGCGGGTGATCGAGATCGGCGCGGGCAACGGCCTGAACTTCGCCCGCTATCCGCGTACGGTCGCCGAGGTCGTCGCGATCGAACCCGAGCGTCTGCTGCGGCAGTCGGCGGTCGAGGCGGCGCTGCGCTGCGAGGTTCCCGTGGATGTCGTCCCGGGGGCGGCGGAGGCGCTGCCGGTCAAGAGCGAGGCCTTCGACGCGGTCGTGCTCTCCCTGGTGCTGTGCAGCGTGCGCGATGTGCCGCGGGCCCTCGCCGAGGTGCGGCGGGTGCTGCGGCGAGGCGGGGAGGTGCGGTTCTTCGAGCACGGCAGGGGCGGCGGGCGGGCGATGGCCCTCACCCAGCGCGCGCTGGACCGTACGGTGTGGCCGTACCTGAACGGCGGCTGCCACCTGGCCCGGGATCCGGTCGCCGCGTTGCGCGACGCCGGGTTCGAACTCGGCCCCTACCGGAGCCTGTCGATACCGGAGAAGGGGCCCAGCCTGCCCACCTCGTACTGTGTGCTGGGCACGGCGTGGCGCCCCGAGGCGGTCAGCGAGACGCGGGCTTCATAGCGTCCATTGCCGCAGCTCACGCGCGATGTCGTCGACCGAGGCCGCGCCGCTCTTCACCAGGCGGGCCAGATCGCGCACCTGCTCGGGCGAGGTGACGACCTTGAGGCCGCTGGCGACGAGGTAGCCGTAGGCGACCGCGGACGCGAACAGCGCGTTGGTGCGCTCCAACGCCGGGACGTGGATCAGGAGTTGGAGCAGTGCGGCCGCCCGCGCATGCGGAGTGTCGTAGACAGGGACGTCGAATATGTCGGCCTCGTGGCGTGCGACGGCGGCGACGAGGGCTCCCCAGTCGGTGACCTGGGGGTCTCCAGGTGTCTTCTGTTCGGCGAGCATGAGGAGCCAGGCCAGGTCGATCCTGAGATTGCTCAACGGATCAGCGGCGACCTTCGCGCGGGCTCTCGCCGTCCGTACCGAACTCCTCGGCGAAGACGGTCTCGTACTGCTTCATGAAGTCGGCGGCGGCCTCCACGAACGTGTGGCCCGCCTCGCCGGTGTCCTGTCTGACCAGTTCCTCGATGTAGCGGTTGACGCTCATGCCGCGGGCCAGGGCGCGTTCGCGGGCCGCGCGGGCGGTGCCCTCGTCGACGCGTACGTTCAGCTGGGTCTTCGCCATACCTCGACGCTAGCGCCGGAGTGCTAGCACCGGCAAGAGCCCCCTCACCGGAGTCCCTGAGCCTCCTCCCCCGGGTGGAGCATGCCCCTTACACCGGTATCAGGGGCCCGACCTGGGGCGGAGACGGCCTCGGCCCCAGGGGGGATACCGGGTGTGGGCCCGGTCACACTACCCTCGGCCGGGACGAGGGAGTCGACACGTCCACGCAAGCGAGGAGGCAGCCTTGTCCACACCTGCTGCGGAGTACGCCCCGGACCGGGCCCCGGCCGACGGGATCGCGGCTCGCGCCCGCGGTCTGACCAAGGCATACGGCTCGGGCGAGACGACGGTGCTCGCCCTGGACTCGGTCGACGTGGACATCGCGCGCGGCCGCTTCACCGCGGTCATGGGGCCCTCGGGTTCGGGGAAGTCCACGATGATGCACTGCCTGGCGGGGCTCGACACCGTTTCGGCCGGAGAGGTGTGGCTCGGCGACACCCAGATCACGGGGCTCAAGGACCGCGAGCTGACCCGGCTGCGCCGGGACCGGATCGGCTTCATGTTCCAGTCGTTCAACCTCATCCCGACTCTGAACGCGGCCGAGAACATCACCCTGCCCATGGACATCGCGGGTCAGAAGCCCGATCAGGTGTGGCTGGACCAGGTCATCGACACGCTCGGGCTGCGCGACCGGCTGGGGCACCGGCCGTCCCAGCTCTCCGGCGGCCAGCAGCAGCGCGTGGCGTGTGCCCGCGCGCTCGCCTCCCGCCCCGAGCTGATCTTCGCCGACGAGCCGACCGGCAACCTCGACTCGCGCGCGGGTCTCGAGGTGCTCGGCTTCCTGCGCGAGGCCGTCGACGACCTCGGCCAGACGGTCGTCATGGTCACCCACGACCCCGGCGCCGCCGCCCACTCCGACCTGGTGCTGTTCCTCGCGGATGGACGGATCGTGGACGAGATGGAGCGGCCGACGGCGGAGGCCGTACTCGAACGCATGCGCCTCTTCACCGGAGGAACCCCGCAGACCTCCGGCAAGGAGGACTGAGCCGGTGCTCAAGGCGACGCTGCGGAGCTTCCTCGCGCACAAGGGGCGGCTGCTGCTGTCCGCACTGGCGGTCATGCTGTCCGTCGCGTTCGTCGCGGGCAGCCTGATCTTCTCCGACACGGTCACCCGCACCTTCGACCGGCTGTTCGCGTCCACCTCCGCCGACGTGACGATCGAGCCGAAGCAGGACCTCAAGTCGTCCGTACCGACCGGCGCGGTCCAGACGCTGCCCGCCGCGCTCGCGGGCCAGGTGGCCGGGGTCGACGGCGTCGCGTCGGCCCACCCCGACGTGGGCGTCGAGAACATCACGGTCGTCGACAGCAAGAACGAGTCGGTCGGACCGACCACGGGCGCCCCCACCATCGCCGGTGACTGGTACCTCACCGATCGCAGCCCGGTGAAGCTGACCTCCGGCCACGCCCCGCGCGGCGCCGGCGAGGCCCTCCTCGACGCGGACACCGCCGAAAAGAAGCATGTGAAGATCGGCGACACGCTCACCGTGATGGCCCAGCCCGGCACCTTCAAGGTCGAGATCGTCGGCATCGCCACCTTCACCACCACCAACCCGGGCGCGGCCCTCGTCTTCCTCGACCCCGAGATCGCCGCCGCCAAGCTGCTGGGCTCCGCCGACCGCGCGACCGGCATCTCGGTGGACGCGGCGCAGGGCGTGAGCGACGCCGAGCTCAAGCACCGTGTCAGCGCCACGATCGGGGACGGCACCTACGAGGTGCGGACCGCCGGGGAGCAGGCCAAGTCCGCCGCCGCCGACCTGGGCGGATTCCTGGACGTCATCAAGTACGTGATGCTCGGCTTCGCCGGGATCGCGGTCCTGGTCGGGGTGTTCCTGATCGTCAACACCTTCTCGATGCTGATCGCCCAACGCACCCGCGAACTCGGCCTGCTGCGCGCCCTCGGTGCCGACCGGCGGCAGGTGCGACGGTCCGTGCTCACCGAGGCGGTGCTGCTCGGCCTGGTCGGCTCGACGCTGGGCCTGGCGGCCGGGATCGGGCTCGCGGCCGGACTGATCAAGCTCATGCGCGCGTTCGGCATGAACCTGAAGACCACGGAGATGGTCGTCGGCTGGGCCACCCCGGTGTCGGCGTACGTCGTCGGCGTCGGCGTCACCTTCGTGGCGGCCTATCTCCCTGCCCGGCGCGCGGCGCGGGTGTCGCCGATGGCGGCCCTCGCGGACGCCGACGTCTCCGGGGTGGGGCGGCCGCTCAAGGTGCGCGCGGTGGTGGGCTCGGTCGTCGGAGCAGTCGGCGTGGCCGCTCTGGCGGGGTGTGCGTCGGCGACCAAGACGGCTTCGGCCGCCTCCCTGCTCGGCCTGGGCGTCGTCCTCACGCTCATCGCGACCGTGATCGCGGGCCCGCTCCTGGTGCGCCCGGTGATCCGGGTGCTCGGCGCGGCCTTCCCCGCGCTGTTCGGCTCGATCGGCCGGATGAGCCAGCGCAACGCCCTGCGCAACCCCCGCCGTACGGGCGCCACGGCTTCCGCCCTCATGGTGGGCCTTGCGTTGGTCGGCGGGATGTCGGTGGCCAGCGCCTCCATGTCCAAGTCCTTCGACCAGCAGATCGACAAGACGCTGGGCGCCGACTTCGTGATCCAGAACAGCAACTTCATGCCGTTCTCGCAGGAGGTCACGGACAAGGTGCGCGGCACCGAGGGCGTCGGGCTCGTCGTACGCCAGCGGTTCGCGCCGCTCGCGGTACGGCTGCCGGACGGCAAGCGGATCGAGACGACCGCGGCCGGATACGACGGCCAGGTGGACGACGTCGCCCATGTGACGTACGCCGAGGGCGACTCGGCGGCGGCCCTCGCGGACGGCAGCATGGGCATGGACGCCGACTTCGCCAAGGACCACGGCGTACGGCTCGGCAGTGTGCTCCCGGTCGAGTTCCCGGGCGGCCGGAAGACCGAGTTGAAGGTCGGCGCCCTCACCGACCAGGACTCCGGCGACGGGTTCGGAATGCAGGGCGGGCTGTTCTTCGGCATCGGGACGGTCGAGAAGTACGTCCCCGGCGGCCAGGACTCCGCGCTGTACGTGAACGCGGCCCCCGGCACGGGCGCCGACCAGCTGCGGCCCCGCCTGGAGAAGACGCTCGACCCGTATCCGCAGGTGCAGGTGCGCGACCAGGCCGACTACAAGAAGCTGGTCCACGACCAGATCGCCGTACTGCTCTACCTCGTGTACGCGCTGCTCGGGCTCGCGATCGTCATCGCGGTGCTCGGCGTGGTCAACACCCTCGCCCTGTCGGTCGTGGAGCGCACCCGGGAGATCGGACTGCTGCGCGCCATCGGGCTGGCCCGGCGGCAGCTGCGCCGGATGATCCGGCTGGAGTCGGTGGTGATCGCGGTGTTCGGCGCGGTGCTGGGGATCGCGCTGGGGCTGGTATGGGGTGTGTGCACGCAGCGGGTGCTGGCGCTGCAGGGCATGAAGGCGCTCGCGATCCCGTGGGGCACGATCGTCGCGGTCGTGATCGGCTCGGCGGTGGTCGGCGTGGTGGCGGCGCTGCTTCCGGCGCTGCGCGCGTCACGGATGAACGTGCTGGCGGCCATCGCGCACGAGTGACGGGGGCGGGCGCGAGGTACCGGAGAGGAGCCAGGGACGGGCCCAGAAGGGTGACTGTCCGGATGGTGGAATTTCCTGTCGCGGTCTGCCGCCCGTGCCGTGACCATCACGTGACTGACCTGCGACGCGGACTCCGACGTGCGTCCCGGTCCGGGGGCGCCGTCCTGGGAGCCACTCAGGTTGGCCGGTGGCATGCCGCTTTCGGAGTAATGACCGTTTGGCCTGTTCGACCGTGCCACGCTGTGGTCCCGATTGATCAGGGTCGTGTCAGGAGGCCGGAATGTACCGCCCAGGCGACGGGCTGTATGAGCGGATCCATCCTGCCCTGCGTGCGGACCCGACGATGCCGGCGCGGAAGATCAACACCCCTGACGAGACCGAGCATCCGGCCACCGAGCGCTCGTGATGGCAGGCAACGAGGAAGGGAAACAACCTGGCCAGCCGCGCATTCCCGACCTGCACCTGCGCCTGCGTGCCGAGTTGGGCAGGATCGACGAGCAATTGCGCGCCCTGCTGGCCGCCATGGACCGACTGCAGGGACTGCTGGATGCGGTAGTGGCCATCAGCCGGGAGGTGGAGTTGCCTGCGGTGCTGCACCGTATCGTGACCACTGCCATGGACTTGGTCGGTGCCCGCTACGGGGCAATGGGCGTACTCAACGAATCCGGAGAGCGCCTGGAGCAGTTCATCGCCGCCGGTCTGTCCGAACAGGAACGCGCTGATCTGGCCGAGACCGGCTTGCCTCGCGGTCTGGGTGTCCTCGGGCACCTGATCCGCCACCCCGAACCCTTGCGGGTCGACAACATCTCGACCCACCCGTCGTCCGCCGGGTTCCCGCCCGGCCACCCGCACTTGCGTACCTTGCTCGGCGTCGCCATCAGCGTCCGCGGGGAGATCTACGGTGACCTGTACCTCTCCGAGCGCCGCGATGGACAGCCCTTCGACGTCCACGACGAGAGCGTCGTCCTTGCCCTGGCCAGTGCCGCCGGCATCGCGATCGAGAACGTCCGCCTGTTTGAACGGGTTCGCCACGGAGCCGAGCAGTTCCAGCGGCTTCTGTTGCCGACGCTGCCCGACCTGCGGCCTTTCACGGCCGCCGCCATCTACCGGCCCGCTGCCGAGCCCAGTCAACTCGGCGGAGACTGGTACGACGCCATCCCACTGCCCGACAACGTGGTGGCGGTCGTCATCGGTGACGTGGTCGGCCATGATCTACAGGCCGCGGCCGCCATGGCCTCCACCCGTAACATGCTGCGCGCTCTGCTGTTCGACCGGGGCAATCCGCCCGGGGCGGTCCTGACCCGGCTCGACCGCACCCTGCAGGCTGTCACGACCAATCCTGTCATCACCACTACCCTGGCTCGCATCGCACCGGAGGGGCCGGGTTGGCGACTCCGCTGGAGCACCGCGGGCCACGTCCCACCCCTGCTGATCACCCCTGAGCTCCGAGCGGAATACCTGTTCGCCGAGCCCGGGCTGCCGCTCGGGGTCGACCCCGAGCAGCCCCGCCCCGACCACTCCCGCTTCCTGCCCCCGGACTCCACCGTGGTCTTCTTCACGGACGGGCTGATCGAACATCCTGAGCATCCCATCGATGAGAGTCTCGACCAGCTCACCGCTCTCGCCACCGTGTATGCCGCCCTGCCCCTGCAGGAGTTTGTTCAAGCACTGGCCGATCACCACCCCAGCGACGGGCACGACGACATGGCCATCCTCGCCCTGCGCACCCCGCGGGCCTGACCCCCGAGGCTCCCCTGTGACGGCTGCCCGGCCGGTCGGCCTCCCATCGGGCTGCGGGGCGCAGCCCAGCTCTGTGATCCGGAGCCGAACGTCCAGCTCAACGATGCCGTGGAGGATCCGAGGGATCCGACGGATGATGGACCTCGGGGCGATGTCGATGCGGAGGTCGCCCAATGACTGTCGCGCGGCATGAACGGCTCCGACACGGCGGCTTGGCTGCCCTGGAGATCTGTGCCGTTGCCGCGCTGTATTACGGCTCGGCCAGGGTGGGACTCATCCAGCAGCTGGTGCGCGGCCAGGTCACCCCGCTGTGGCCACCGACCGGTATCGCCCTGGCGAGTCTGCTCCTCCGCGGCCCGCAGGTCTGGCCCGGGATCGCACTGGGCGCGTTCCTGGTCAATGTCTCGCTCGGGCCATCGATTCCGGCCGTGCTCGCGATCGCGTCGGGAAATACCCTCGCGCCCGTCTGCTCGTACGTCCTGCTTCGCCGCACGGGGTTCCGTACGGAATTGGACCGTTTGCCGGATGCGCTTGCCCTGATCTTTCTCGGTGCGTTCACCGGGATGCTGGTCAGCGCGACGATAGGCAGCGGGGCCCTGGCCCTCGCCGGTGCGCTGAGCGCCAGCGCATTCTGGCCGGCGTGGTCGGTCTGGTGGACCGGCGACGCGATGGGCATATTGCTGGTGACGCCGGTCCTGCTTGTTCTCCGTTCCGCTCGGTGGCCGAAGAAGGCTCCGCCGTCCCGTTGGGTTGAGGCACTGCTGCTTCTGGCAGCCACTGTCTGCGTCGGTTTCCTCGGGACCGGCACCGCGCCGCTCCTGTTCCTGGGCTTCCCGCTGCTGATCTGGGCGGCCTTCCGCTTCCAGCTGGCCGGGGCCGCACCCTGCGCCCTGGCCGTGTCGACCTTTGCCATCATTGCCGCTGCCGAGAAAACGGGCCCGTTCGCCGGGCACGACCTGCTCACCACCATGATCACCCTGCAGGCGTTCAACGGTCCTGCCTCGCTGACCGCGCTACTGGTCGGGGCAGCCGTCAGCGAGCGCAATCAGAACCAGAGGGAGATCGCGCGAGCCTGCAGGCTGCTCGCCGAGATGGTGGCCAGGATCGCCGCCGGTGGCCACCACCCGATACTCCCCGACGGTCGGGGCGAGCAGGAAGAGCACGGCGGGCGGACCAGGAGACCGGCGTGATCGGTCGACCCCCGGGGTGTGGCGGCCGGCGCGCTCGCGGCTCGCTGAAACCCTGAACCGAGCCCACCCCTATCTCGATTCGATTCCTCCGCACGGAAATCGTTCGCCAGCCTGGCCGGCGCTCTGCTTGGCTCGTCCCATGAGTGATCTTCACATCCGCCGGGCCACCCTCACGGACATCGACACCGTGTTGCAGTTCTGGCGCGAAGCCGCGGAAGGAACGAGCATCAGCGACGACCACGACGGAGTGGCCCGGCTCATCGCGACAGACCCCGAAGCCCTGCTCCTGGCAGAGCGCGACGGCCTCCTCACGGGAACCGTGATAGCCGGCTTCGACGGATGGCGATGCTCCGCCTACCGACTGGCCGTACACCCCGACTGCCGCCGGCAAGGTATCGCCACCGCCCTGATGGAAGCGGCAGAACAACGCTTCCTCGCCCTGGGCGGACGACGCGTCGACGCCATGGTCCTGGAATCCAACGAACGGGCACACCACACATGGGCTGCGGGTGGTTACCATCGCGAGGAGCGCTGGCGGCGCTGGGTGAAGCCCCTCACCGACTGAGCGCACCCCACCCACAGGAATCCCTTTGCTCATCTTTTACCATTGGGGGACCAATCCGGTCCTCCAATGAAAGGTGTGAGCGTCCGCCCATGGGCGAGCCTCCCAGTACGCGACATCGCGCGATCCCCTCTGCCCTGCCGGACCATGGGACGGAGGTGACCCGATGACCGAAGTGCTCCTCCTGCTGGTGGCGATCCTGCTGTCCGTCGCCTGCGGCGCCTTCGTCGCTGCCGAGTTCTCCCTGACCACGGTCGAGCGCGGCGAGCTGGAGCGTGCCGTGGAACGCGGCGAGCGCGGCGCGTCGGGCGCCCTCAAGGCCGTACGGAACCTGACCTTCCAGCTCTCCGGAGCCCAGCTCGGCATCACCGTCACCAACCTGGTGGTCGGCATGCTCGCCGAACCGTCGGTCGCCAAGCTGCTCGCGGGCCCACTGGAGTCCCTCGGCATCTCGCCCTCGGCGGCGAGTTCGGTCGCGCTGGTCCTGGGCACGGCCCTGTCCACGGTGGTCCTGATGGTCGTCGGCGAGCTGGTCCCCAAGAACTGGGCGATCTCCTCTCCGCTGGCCGTGGCCAAGCGCGTGGGCAACGCGCAGCGCTGGTTCAGTGCCGCCTTCCGGCCGTTCATCAGCCATCTGAACAACACGGCGAACCGCGTGGTGCGCCGCTTCGGCATCGAGCCGGCCGAGGAGCTGGCCTCCGCGCGCGGCCCCCAGGAGCTGGCGGCTCTCGCCCGGCACTCCGCCAGGCAGGGCGCCCTGGAGGCGGACACCGCCGAGCTGTTCGTGCGCACCCTGAACCTCGCCGACCTCACCGCGGAGAACGTGATGACACCGCGCGTGCAGGTCTTCGCCCTCGACGTCCAGGCGACCTGCGAGGACGTCGCGAACGCGACCCGGGCGACGGGCCTGTCCCGGTTCCCGGTCTACCGGGGCAGCCTGGACTCGGTGGTCGGCAGCGCGCACATCAAGGACGCGCTGTCGGTGCCCGCGGAGCGCCGGCCCCGCGTGCCCGTCTCCGAGATCATGCGCGAGCCGCTGCTCGTGCCGGAGTCGCTGACCGTGGACCGGCTCCTGGAGCGGCTGGGCGGCAAGCGCACCATGGCCGTGGTCATCGACGAGTACGGCGGCACGGCGGGCGTCGTGACCCTGGAGGACATCGTCGAGGAGGTCGTCGGCGAGGTCCGTGACGAGCACGATCCGCACGAGACCCCCGATCTGGCTTCGGCCGGCACCGACGAGGACGGTCGCGCCGTCTACTCGGCGGACGGCGCGGCCCGCACCGACCAGCTCGCGCGCGTCGGCCTGCGGGTGCCCGAGGGCCCGTACGAGACGCTGGCCGGTCTCGTGGCCACGGAACTCGGCCGTATACCGGAGGTCGGCGACCGCGTGGAGATGGCCGGATGGCGCCTGGACGTGGTGGACGCGTCCGGGCGCAGGGCAGCGCGCGTGCTGCTGCACGCTCCCTTCGAGGACGAGGACGACGAGAAGGAGGCGTACCGATGACCGTCGTACAGCTGCTGATCGGTTTCACGACCCTCGTGGTCAACGCCTTCTTCGTGGGCGCCGAGTTCGCGCTGATCTCCGTGCGCCGCAGCCAGATCGAGCCCTACGCCGAGCAGGGCGACCGGCGGGCCAAGAGCGTGCTGTGGGGTCTGGAGCATGTGTCCGCGCTGATGGCGGCCGCGCAGCTCGGCATCACCCTGTGCACCCTGGTCCTCGGTGTGGTCGCCGAGCCCGCGATCGCGCACCTGCTGGAGCCGGTGTTCCACGCGCTGGGCGTGCCGACGAGCGCGGGGCACGCGGTGTCCTTCGTGATCGCGCTGACCCTGGCGACGTACCTGCACATGCTGCTGGGCGAGATGGTGCCCAAGAACATCGCGCTCGCGGAGCCGGTGCGCAGCGCGCTGCTGCTCGGCCCGCCGCTGGTGACGCTGTCGCGCGCGCTGCGCCCGGTGATCTTCGCGATCAACGCCTTCGCGAACGGCCTGCTGAAGCTGCTGCGCATCGAGACGAAGAACGAGGTCGCCGCGACCTTCTCGGACGCCGAACTCGCCCAGATCGTCAAGGACGCCGGCGAGGCGGGCCTCATCGACGACCGCGCGCAGGAGCGCCTGCACGACGCCCTGAAACTGGGCCGCAGGCCCGTGCGCGACGTCGTCCTCCCGCTGGAACGCGTCGTCTACGCGCGCGTGGGTGTCACTCCGGAGGAGCTGGAGCGGCTGGCGGCCGAGTCCGGGTTCTCCCGCTTCCCCGTCGTCGACGAGGGACGGCGGATCGACGGCTACCTGCACGTGAAGGACGCGCTGGACGCCTCGCCCCGGGACATGCCGTTCCGGCTGCGGGACATGCGGCCCATCGCGCGCGTGCGGGAGAACACACCGCTGGACGACGTGCTCACGGCGATGCGGGGCAGCCGTACGCATCTGGCGGCCGTGCTCGGTGACGACGGGCGGCTGGCGGGCCTGGTGACCATGGAGGACGTGCTGCGGGAGCTGTTCGGGCAGCGGGCCTGAGCCCGGCCGGGAAGGGGCCGAGGAGAGGCCGACCGACCGACGGGTATGGACGCGGGATACCATCTCTGACGCCATGCAGACGAATTCCACTCCCCTGTACACCAGCCTGGTCGCGGTCGGCGACTCCTTCACCGAGGGCATGTCGGACCTGCTGCCCGACGGCTCCTACCGGGGCTGGGCCGACCTCCTCTCGGCCCGGATGGCCGCCCGCACGCCCGGCTTCCGGTACGCCAACCTCGCGGTGCGCGGCAAGCTGATCGGCCAGATCGTCGACGAGCAGGTGCCTGTGGCGGCCGCGATGGGCGCCGATGTGATCACCCTGGTCGGCGGCCTCAACGACACCCTGCGCCCCAAGTGCGACATGGGCCGGGTGCGGGGGCTGCTGACGGAGGCCGTGGAGCAGCTCGCCCCGGCGTGCAAGCAGCTCGTGCTGATGCGCAGCCCGGGCCGGCAGGGGCCGGTCCTGGAGCGGTTCCGGCCACGCATGGAGGAACTGTTCGCCTGCGTCGACGAGCTCGCCGCGCGGCACGGCGCGATGGTCGTCGACCTGTACGGGGCGCCCTCGCTCGGCGATCCGCGGCTGTGGGACGTGGACCGACTGCATCTGACGGCCGAGGGCCACCGCCGGGTCGCGGAGGCCGTGTGGCAGCAGCTCGGCCACGAACCCGAGGACACGGAGTGGCGGACCCCGATACCGGCCACCGCCCCTCCGGGCTGGGTCGACCGGCGGGTGGCGGACGTGCGCTTCACCCGGCAGTACCTGCTGCCATGGATCGGCCGCCGCCTGACGGGCCGCTCCTCCGGGGACGGTCTCCCGGCGAAGCGCCCCGAGCTGCTGCCGTACGAGGGACCGGCGGCGTAGGCGGGGGCAGCGTCTCCGCCCGAGCCGCTCTTGTAGGTTCCGACGAACACCCCCATGGCGCTGGCCTGCACGAATCGCCAGTAGAATCCGTACACGTGACTTCAGCGCCCGCCAAGCCCCGCATCCCCAACGTCCTCGCCGGACGCTACGCCTCCGCCGAGCTCGCCACGCTCTGGTCGCCCGAGCAGAAGGTGAAGCTGGAGCGTCAGCTCTGGCTCGCCGTGCTGCGGGCCCAGAAGGACCTCGGGATCGAGGTGCCGGACGAGGCGATCACCGACTACGAGCGTGTGCTCGACACCGTCGACCTGGCCTCCATCGCCGAACGTGAGAAGGTCACGCGGCACGATGTGAAGGCCCGGATCGAGGAGTTCAACGACCTCGCCGGGCACGAGCACGTGCACAAGGGCATGACGTCCCGAGACCTCACGGAGAACGTCGAGCAGCTGCAGATCCGGCTCTCGCTGGAGCTGGTGCGCGACCGCACGGTGGCCGTCCTCGCCCGTCTGGGCAAGCTGGCCGCCGAGCACGGCGAGCTGGTCATGGCGGGTCGCTCGCACAACGTGGCCGCCCAGGCCACCACCCTCGGCAAGCGCTTCGCGACGGCCGCGGACGAGCTGCTCGTCGCATACGGCCGGGTCGAGGAGTTGCTCGGCCGCTACCCGCTGCGCGGCATCAAGGGCCCGGTCGGCACCGCCCAGGACATGCTGGACCTGCTCGGCGGCGACTCGGCGAAGCTCGCCGAGCTGGAGGACCGGATCGCCGGACACCTCGGCTTCTCGCAGGCGTTCACCTCGGTCGGCCAGGTCTACCCGCGCTCGCTGGATTACGAGGTCGTCACCGCGCTGGTGCAGCTGGCGGCCGCGCCGTCGTCGCTGGCGAAGACGATCCGGCTGATGGCCGGGCACGAGCTGGTGACCGAGGGCTTCAAGCCCGGCCAGGTCGGCTCGTCCGCGATGCCGCACAAGATGAACACCCGCTCCTGCGAGCGCGTCAACGGCCTGATGGTGATCCTGCGCGGCTACGCCTCGATGACCGGTGAGCTGGCGGGCGACCAGTGGAACGAGGGCGACGTGTCCTGCTCGGTGGTGCGCCGGGTCGCGCTGCCGGACGCGTTCTTCGCGCTGGACGGCCTGCTGGAGACCTTCCTGACGGTGCTGGACGAGTTCGGCGCGTTCCCGGCGGTCGTCGCGCGTGAGCTCGACCGCTACCTGCCGTTCCTCGCCACCACCAAGGTGCTCATGGGTGCCGTGCGCGCCGGTGTCGGCCGTGAGGTCGCGCACGAGGCGATCAAGGAGAACGCGGTCGCTTCGGCGCTGGCGATGCGTGAGCAGGGCGCCGAGCGCAACGAGCTGCTCGACAAGCTGGCCACCGACGAACGCATCCCGCTCGACCGCGCGCAGCTCGACGCGCTGATGGCGGACAAGCTGTCCTTCACGGGTGCGGCGGCCGCCCAGGTGAGCACCGTCGTGGGCCGCATCGAGGAGATCGTGAAGCAGCGGCCGGAGGCCGCGGGCTACACCCCCGGAGCGATCCTCTGACCCGCTTCACCCAGGCGGAACTGGAGGCCGCCCGCGACCGCCTCGTGCCCGATGTGGTCGCGGACGGCCTCCGTGTGCTGTTCTGCGGGATCAATCCCGGGCTGATGACGGCGGCGACGGGCCACCACTTCGCCCGTCCCGGCAACCGTTTCTGGCCGGTGCTGCACCTGTCCGGGTTCACACCGAGGCTCATGAAGCCGGCGGAGCAGGGGGAGTTGCTGTCGCACGGGCTCGGCATCACGAACGTCGTGGCGCGGGCGACCGCGCGGGCCGACGAGCTGAGCGCCGAGGAGTACCGCGAGGGCGGGCGGCTGCTGGCCGGGAAGGTGACGCGGCTGCGGCCGCGCTGGCTGGCGGTCGTGGGCGTCACCGCGTACCGCGCCGCGTTCGACGACCGGAAGGCGCAGGTGGGAGCCCAGGAGCGGGTGATCGGGGACACGCGTGTGTGGGTGCTCCCAAATCCCAGCGGGCTCAACGCGCACTGGACCGCGGCAACGATGGCGGAGGAGTTCGCGCGGCTGCGGGAGGCGGCGGAGGCCTGACGGGTCCGCCGTGGCGAGTCGTGGCGGTTCATGGCGGGTCCACGTCCGTGACCACGGCGAGGAGCTGGAACGGGAGTTCCTTGTCCCACTGGGACACGCCGAGGGCCAGCCAGCGTTCCGTTCCCGGCGTCCGCCACAGGTGCAGGTCCGGTACGTGCCCGCTCAACGAGGCCCAGGGCTCGGGTATGTCCTCGTCGTCCATGACCCGGTCGAGGACGCTCGCCAGGCTGAACATCTGCGGTGCCGCCCAGCGCTCGGTCAGCCGCTCGGTGAGGCCGTCCCGGTCGAACTCGTACTGTGCTGCCGTCTCCTCGCGCTCCGTCCCGTCGTCCTCCCAGAAGTCGCCGCTGGTCTGTAACTCGGCTATGACGTAGCCGGGGCCGCCCGTGCCGATGTCCGTCCTGCCGTGCTCCGGGGGGAAGTCCCGGGTGCACAGCAGGTCGATGGTGGCGAGGAACCGCGCGATGTTCATGACTCCAGTAAAACCGCGACCACTGACAATTGGCGGAGCATCAGGCGCCGGGTGGGGTCAGGCGTCCCTGCGGCCCAGCCGCCACGCCCCCGCCAGCAGTGCAGCCGCCGCCCACAGCGTGGTCACCGCGAGGCCGGTCCACGGTCCCAGGCTGCCGTCCCAGGTCTGGTGGAGCGCCACCTGCCCCGCCCGGTCGGGCAGGAAGTCCGCGACGTTGCCGGACATGTCGCCGACGACGAAGGAGACGATGAGCAGGAACGGGACGAGGATGCTCAAGGTGGCGACTCCGCTGCGCAACAGGGCCGTGAGTCCCGCCGCGAACAGCGCCATCAGCGCCAGGTAGACACCGCAGGCGACCGCCCCGCGCACCCCCTCGGCCCAGCCCGTCGGCCTTCGTCCCCAGGACCGCCCGGCCCACCAACAGGCTCACGAACCCGGTGACCAGTCCGACGGCCAGCACGGGCAACCCGATCGCCGTCGCCTTGGCCGCGAACCAGCGGCCTCTGCGCGGCACCGCCGCCAGCGACAGCCGCAGCGCTCCGCCGTGGAACTCACCGGAGACGGCCGTTGTGCCGAACGCGATCGCCGCGATCTGCCCGAAGCTGACGCCGAAGAAGGCCGAGAACAGCGGGTCGAAGTCGTCGCCCTCGGTGTCGAGTCCGGCGAGCGCGGAGAAGGCGACGGTCGCGACGACGATCGCGCACAGGCCGCCGACCAGCGACCGCAGCGTACGAGTCTTGATCCACTCCGACTGGAGCGCGGGTGCGAACGACATGGTCAGAACCCCTGAGGCTGTGCGGTGAACTCGGCTTCGGTCGCCGTCAGATCGAAGTAGGCCTGCTCCAGCGTGCCTTCCTCCGCGGCCAGTTCGAGGATCGGTACGCCGGCGGCGGACACCAGGCGGCCGATGTCGTCCACGCGCGCGTGCTCCACGCTCCAGTGCCCGTCCTCGTGTGCCACGGCTTCGTGACCGTGCGCGGCAAGCGCGTTCTTGAGCGCGCCGGCATCCGTCGTGCGGATACGCACGCGGGGCTGCACACGCGCGTCGATGAAGTCCTGCATCGGGGTGTCGGCGAGCAGTCGGCCGCGTCCGAGGACGACGAGATGGTCGGCGAAGGAAGCGGTCTCGTTCATGAGGTGGCTGGAGACGAGGACCGTGCGTCCCTCCGCGGCGAGCCGGCGCAGCAGGCCGCGGATCCAGACGATGCCCTCGGGGTCCAGACCGTTCGACGGCTCGTCCAGCAGGACGACTTCGGGGTCGCCGAGCAGGACGGCGGCGATACCGAGGCGCTGTCGCATGCCCAGCGAGTACGTCTTCACCCGGCGCCGTGCCGCGGGCGTCAGCCCCGTCTCCTCCAGCACCTCGTCGACCCTGCGGACGGGGATGCGGTTGCTCGCGGCGAGGGCCCGCAGGTGGTCGCGGCCGGTGCGGGAACCGTGCGCGGCCTGTGCATCGAGCAGGGCGCCCACGTGGCGCAGGGGTTCGGTGAGCGTCGGGTAGGCGCGGCCGCCGATCGCGGCCGTTCCCGAGGTCGGCCGGTCGAGGCCGAGCACGAGCCGCATGGTCGTGGACTTGCCCGCGCCGTTCGGGCCGAGGAAGCCGGTGACGCGGCCGGGACGCACGCGGAAGGTGAGGTGGTCCACGGCGCGCCGGTCCCCGAAGTCCTTGGTGAGGTCCTGTACGTCGATGCTGGTCATGGCAACACCCTGGCCGTTCCCGGGGGTTGATTCCTCCCCCCTGCGTGGAGAGCGTCTCCCCCGCTCGGGGGAGGTCCGTTGTCAGTGGGGGCTGGCACGATGTCGGAATGGCCCGATTGCTGCGCCCGTTCACCCGGGCGGTCACCTACACACGATGGCTGCACCTGTTCGTCGCCGTCGTGTGGCCGGCCATGTTGCTGTACCTCGTCGACCAGTGGTGGTGGTTGTCCTTCGTCCTGCTCGCACCGGCCGGGCTCCTTCCCGCGATGCGGACCGTGGAGGGGCTGCAGGCCCGACTGCTGCTCGTCGACCGGCGCGCCGACGAGGGCCCGGAGATCGTCGTCGCTCCGTCGGCGACGTGGGCCGACCGCGGCCGGACCGTGCTGTGGCTGGAGGCCCGGCTCGCGCTGGGGGGTCTGGTCGCGATGCTCACCGTCCAACTGCCCATCACCACCGAGAACCTGGTGCGGACCGCCCGGGGCGGCAGCCCGGACGGCGGCGGCTGGCTTCCCATCCACGGCCACCACTGGTGGTACGGCCTCCTCGCGCCCCTGCCGCTGGTGCTGCTGGCCGCGGTCGTCGTGTCCTCGGGCGCGCTGATCACCCGGCTGGCCGGGCAGCTCCTCGGCCCCTCACCCGCCGAACAGCTCGCCGCCCTGGAGGAGCGCACCGAGCAGCTCCTGGAGCGCAACCGGATCGCGCGGGAGCTGCACGACTCGATAGGTCACGCCCTGACCGTGGCGGTGGTCCAGGCGGGTGCCGCCCGCGCCGCGGGGGACCCGGCGTTCACCGACCGGGCGCTCGGCGCCATCGAGGACACCGGCCGGGCCGCCCTCGAGGATCTGGAGCGCGTGCTCGGCATCCTGCGTGAGTCGGAGCGGCCGGTGAGCAGCCGCCCGACGCTGACCGATGCCGACCGTCTGCTGGAATCCGCGCGTGCTTCCGGGGCGAAGGTCGACGCCGAACTGACCGGCCCCCTCGACACCGTGTCCGGCCCGGTCTCCCGCGAGGGCTACCGCATCCTCCAGGAAGCCCTGACCAACGTGCTGCGCCACGCGGGGACGGTCCCCGTCCGGGTCCGCGTCGAAGTCGCCGACGGCGCCCTCGCACTGGAGGTCCGCAATCCGCTCACCGCCGGCATACCGGGGCCCGGCCGGGGCAGCGGCCTGCGCGGTATACGCGAGCGTGCCGCCCTGCTCGGCGGCCGGGCCCGGACCGGCCCCGACGAGGGTGACTGGCAGGTGCATGTAGAGCTGCCGCTGCGCTGACCTAGGCTGGCCGGATGCCGGTCACCGTTCTCCTCGTCGACGACGAACCCCTCGTACGCGCAGGCCTGCGGGCCGTGTTGGAGGCACAGCCCGACATCGAGGTGGTCGGAGAGGCGGCGGACGGTGCGGCCGTGATCCCGCTGGTTCGGCAGCTGCGGCCGGACGTGGTCGCCATGGACGTGCGGATGCCCCTGCTGGACGGCATCGAAGCCACGCGCGCGGTGTTGCGGACGGTCGACAAGCCTCCGAAGATCCTCGTGGTGACGACGTTCGAGAACGACGAGTACGTGTACGACGCGCTGCGCGCGGGTGCCGACGGGTTCCTGCTGAAACGGGCCCGGCCCGCCGAGATCGTGCACGCGGTGCGGCTGGTCGCCGAGGGCGAGTCGCTGCTCTTCCCGGCGTCGGTGCGGCAGCTGGCCGCCGAGTACGGCGACATCCGCGGGAACAAGGAGGCGCGGGCGGTGCTGGAGCGGGCCCGGCTGACGGAGCGGGAGGCGGAGGTGCTGCGGCTGATGGCCCGGGGGCTGTCCAACGGGGAGATCGCCGCCCAGTTGATCGTCGGCACCGAGACGGTGAAGTCGCACGTCAGCGCCGTACTGGCGAAACTGGGGGCGCGGGACCGCACCCAGGCGGTGATCGCGGCGTACGAGTCGGGGTTCGTGGCGCCGAGCTGAGCGGGTACGCCCGTCGGAGTCCGATGTCCCCGGAACTCGCCGGGGTCCTTCGTGCCGAGTACGATCCGGCCAACACGCGCACGAGCTGGGAGGACGGACGTTGGGGCGGCTGACCGGCGGGGATCCCTCGCTGCTGCGAAGGATCAATTCCGCGGTGGTGCTGCACGCGCTGCGTGCCACGGACTGCGCGACTCTGACGGAGATCACCCGGGTGACCGGGCTGTCCCGGCCGACGGTCGAGGGCGTCGTCGAGGACCTCATCGAAGCCGGTCTGGTGGTCGAGAAGGCCGCCGAGGAGGGCGCGGCGCGGCGTCAGGGGCGGCCCGCGCGGCGGTTCCGGTTCCGTGCCGAGGCCGGTCATCTGCTGGGGCTGGAGATCGGGCCGCACCGTGTCGCCGCGCTCCTCGCCGACCTGGACGGCCGGCTGCTCGGTGCCCAGGCCAAGGACGTCGAGGAGACGGCCTCGGCGGACGAACGCCTGGAGCGGCTGCGCACGGCGGTCGCCGAACTCCTGCGCCGGGCAGGGGTGCCACGCAGCTCGCTGCGCGCGGTGGGGGTGGCGACGCCCGGGATCGTCGAGGCGGACGGGACCGTGCGGCTGGGCACCGCGCTGCCCGAGTGGACCGGGCTGCGCCTCGGCGAACGGCTGAGCCGCTCCTTCAAGTGCCCGGTCCTGGTGGAGAACGACGCCAACGCCGCGGCCGTCGCCGAACACTGGAAGGGCGCCGCCACCGAGTCGGACGACGTCGTGTTCGTGCTGGCCGGGCTGAGCCCGGGCGCCGGTTCGCTGATCGGCGGGCGGCTGCACCGGGGGTACGGCGGGGCGGCCGGCGAGATCGGCGCGCTACACCTGCTGGGCCGGGAGGTCACTCCGGAGACGCTGCTGTCGACCACGGACGAGCCACTGCATCCGCTCGACGAGCAGGCGGTCGCCAAGGTCTTCGCGCAGGCACGCGAGGGCGACCAGCGGGCGAGGGCCGCCGTCGACCGCTTCATCCAGCGGCTCGTCCACGACGTCGCGGCGCTCGCTCTGGCGCTCGACCCGGAGCTGGTGGTCGTCGGTGGCTGGGCGGCCGGTCTGGACGGGGTACTGGAGCCGCTGCGGCGCGAGCTGGCGCGCTACTGTCTGCGGCCGCCGAAGGTGACCCTGTCCCTCCTCGGCGAGGCGGCCGTGGCGACGGGTGCGCTGCGGCTGGCCCTCGACCATGTGGAGGAGCAGTTGTTCGCGGTGGAGGGCACGGTGACGGCGCGGCGCTGAGGGGGCTGCCCGTGGGGTGCGGCGGCGGTGTCGGAGAAACGCCTCGCGCCCCGGTGGAGTTCCGGGGCGCGGGCAGGACGTCGGTCAGGAGGCCTGCCGCTCCGGCCTGTGATGGATCTCCACGCCGCCCGAGGCGCCGAAGGTGAGCCGGCAGGTGTCCGCGCGGTAGGTCGCCACGGAGAGCGCGGCGGTGCGGCCCCCGGCGAGGAAGCGGGTGGTGACGACGAGGACGGGGGCGCCGGGGAGCCGGTCCAGTTCCTTGGCGTCGTCGGCGCGGGCCGAGCCCAGCTCCACGGCGTTGTCCTGCCCCTCCAGCTCCTGGCGCTGCAGCTCGCGCAGCACGGCACGCGCGCGTGCCGGTCCGGACGGGGCGATGGCGGACAGGTCGGGCACCGACGTCCGCGGGATGTAGAGCAGCTCGGCGGCGACGGGCTGGCCGTGAGTCATCCGGGAGCGGCGCACCGTGTGCACGGCTTCGTCCCGGCCGGTCTCCAGGGCGTCGGCGACGGCCGCGGGCGGGACCGCCAGGGTGGAGTCGACGGGCTGCCAGGCATCGCCGGCCGTTCCCGGCCAGGCATGCTGCTCGGTGCCGACGGCCACGCCCACGCGGGGCGGGGCGACGGTCGTACCGACGCCGCGGCGGCGCTGCAGCCGGCCTTCCAGCTCGAGCTGTTCCAGGGCCTGGCGGAGCGTGGCGCGGGCGACGCCGAAGCGGGCGGCGAGGTCCCGCTCGTTGGGCAGGATCTCGCCCACGGAGAACTCGGAGTCCAATGCCTCACTGAGCACGGTCCTGAGGTGCCAGTACTTCGGTTCCGGCACCGTTTCCAGCTGCGTGGTCCCCACCCTGTCCTCCGCAATCGCCGTGGTCCGGCGGCGTTTTAGCGCCCTTGTTTATTAAAGGTTGTTGCACTTCTCTGCGACCATAGGACGGCCTCCACCCTTGGTCAATACCAATCCTCGATCCCGTGGCCGTCACACAGGCCGTCGCCGTGCAGCGTTCACGGGGCGTTCGTGCGGGGCCACATTCGTGACATCCCGGCAAAGCCCCTGCCGTGAAGAATCACCGGGACTGCTGGGGGCCGGCGGTGGCGGCCACGACGGTGGCGGTGGCGGGAGGAAGCCAGGCGGTACGCGGTACTGGGCACGGGCGAGGTCGGCCGCGCCGGCTCGAGCTCAACCGGAGCATCGGGCACGCGGACTTCAACCTGGAGGTGCGCAGGGCCCGTTGAGGGCCCGAGGTGTCGCGATACGCTCGACGACTGGGGGCTACCCGCCGGTAGCAATTGCTGACAAGCTGTCTACGGCGTCCGTCAGTGAGTCCCAGACGAGGAGCACCCCCATGTCCGCCACCGTCTCCTTCACGGTTCCCTCCCCCCAGGGCCCGCAGAGCGTGACCGTCTCCTACGCGCGCGTGGGCAGCGGCGAACCGCTGCTCCTGCTGCACGGCATAGGGCACCACCGGCAGGCCTGGGACCCCGTGGTGGACATCCTCGCCACCGAGCGGGACGTGATCGCCGTGGATCTGCCCGGCTTCGGCGCGTCCCCGGGCCTGCCTGACGGCCTCGCCTACGACCTGCCCACGACGAGCGCCGTGTTCGCTGCCTTCTGCGAGGCGCTGGAGCTGGACCGCCCCCATGTGGCGGGCAACTCCCTGGGGGGCCTGCTGGCCCTCGATCTGGGGCGCGAGAAGCGCGTACGGTCCGTCACGGCCCTGTCCCCCGCCGGGTTCTGGTCGCAGGCCGAGCGGCGCTACGCGTTCGGCGTCCTGATCGCGATGCGGCAGATCTCGCAGCGGCTGCCACTGCCGGTGGTGGAGCGGCTGTCGCGCACGGCGGCCGGCCGTACGGCGCTGACGAGCACGATCTACGCCCGCCCGGGCCGCCGTTCACCCGAGGCCGTGGTCGCCGAGACGCTCGCGCTGGCACGCGCCACGGGCTTCGACGCGACCCTCCGGGCCGGCGGCGCCGTCCAGTTCACCGACGACATCCCCGGGCTCCCGGTCACCGTGGCCTGGGGTACCAGGGACTGGCTGCTCGTGCGCCGTCAGGGCGTGCGCGCCAAGCAGATCATCCCCCGGGCCCGGCTGGTGCGGCTGCCCGGCTGCGGGCACTGCCCCATGAACGACGACCCGGCCCTGGTCGCGCGCGTCATCCTCGACGGAAGCCGCTGACCCGCGCCGTACCGCGGTCAACGCGCCCGATCCCAGGGCGACTCCAGCGCCGACCAGGGCGCTGCCCCCGGCCTGGGCGGCGCCGTAGGAGCCGGTGCCGACGAGCGGGGCGGTCCAGGCGGCCGCGACGGGGATGAGGCCGGAGAACAGCGTGGCACGCTCCGCGCCGATCCGCTGCATGCCCATGTACCAGCACACGAAGCCGACGACGGTGACGACCGCCGCCTGCCACAGCAGAGCGGCGGACTTCCGCTACGACCGGGCTCCCGTGGGCGCGCTCCAGGGACTCGACCCGGAGCGCGTGCTCTACGCGGGTTCGGTCAGCAAGTCCCTCGCGCCGGGGCTGCGCCTGGGCGGCCACCGCGTGATTCGGGGGCGTCGCGCACCGGTTCCCGTGACTCGGGGGAGGATCGCTCGCCAGTTCCCGTGATTCGGGGGATCGCACCCGACGGCCAGTTGTTCACTTCTGGTTTCCGTGTGCGCTGCGGCGCACCAGTAGTTGTGGCACTGCACACCGGCCGGTTCCCGTTCCAGGAGGCGCACCCATGTCACACCGTCCGTTCCCCGGCCGCCGCAGCGTGCTGCGCGGCTCGCTGGCCGCGTCGGCGGCCCTGACCGTGCCCGCCGGCCTCGGTGCCGCGCCGGCGTTCGCCCTGTCGGGGCGCCCCCAGGCCGGCTGGGGCGTGCAGACGGGAGACGCGACGTCCGACTCGGGGCTGGTGTGGGTCCGCTCCGACCGTGCGGCCCGGATGATCGTCGAGACGTCCGCGACCGAGTCGTTCCGCAACCCGCGCAGATGGCACGGCCCGCTGCTGGGCACGGACACCGACTTCACCGGCACCACGCGGCTGCACGGGCTGCCCTCGGGCGAGCAGATCCACTACCGCGTCCTGCTCGCCGACCCGGACGACCCGCGCCGCACCGGCGAGCCGGTGGCCGGCACCTTCCGCACCGTGCCGCACGGTCGCCGGCCCGGCGTGCGCTTCCTGTGGTCCGGGGACCTGGCGGGACAGGGCTGGGGCATCAATCCCGACCTTGGCGGCTACCGCATCTACGACGCGATGGCCAAGCTCGATCCGGACTTCTTCCTGTGCAGCGGCGACAACATCTACGCCGACGGCCCCATCTCGGCGACGCAGGCGCTGCCCGACGGCAGCACGTGGCGCAACATCACCACCGAGGAGAAGGCCAAGGTCGCCGAGACCCTGGCCGAGTTCCGCGGCAACTTCCGCTACAACCTGCTCGACGAGAACCTGCGGCGGTTCAACGCCCAGGTGCCGTCGATCATCCAGTGGGACGACCACGAGGTGCGCAACAACTGGTACCCGGGCGAGGTGATCGCGGACTCGGACACCCGCTACGCCGAGAAGAGCGTCGACGTGCTGGCGGCGCGCGCCCGGCGGGCGTTCGGCGAGTACTTCCCGATCTCGACGCTGCGGCCGGGCGCGAAGGAGGGCCGTGTCCACCGGGTCATGCGCCACGGACCGCTGCTCGACGTGTTCGTGCTGGACATGCGGACGTACCGCAACGCCAATTCCCCCGACGACCAGACCGTGGACCCGCAGGGCATCCTCGGCAGCGAGCAGTTGGAGTGGCTCAAGCGGGAGCTGTCGCGGTCGCGTGCGGTGTGGAAGGTCATCGCCGCCGACATGCCGCTCGGCCTGGTCGTGCCCGACACCACCGAGGGCAGGCCGAACATCGAGGCGGTGGCGCAGGGCGACCCGGGCGCGCCGCTGGGCCGTGAGCTGCAGATCGCCGAGCTGCTGCGGTACATCAAGTACCGGCGGATCACCGGCACCGTGTGGCTGACGGCAGACGTGCACCACACCTCGGCCCAGCACTACCAGCCGTCGCGGGCGGCGTTCACCGACTTCGAGCCGTTCTGGGAGTTCGTCTCGGGCCCGCTGAACGCCGGTGCCTTCCCGGCCAGCGCGCTGGACAACACCTTCGGTCCGGAACGGGTGTTCGTAAAGGCACCGACCGCTTCGAACGTATCGCCCGCCGGCGGCTACCAGTTCTTCGGCGAGGTCGACATCGACGGCGACAGCGGGGAGCTGACGGTGCGGCTGCGCGAGCAGGACGGCACCGTGCTGTTCACCCAGGTTCTCCAGCCGGGACGCGTCGGGCAGTAGGTCCGAAGTCCCGTACCCTCGGACGTGTGCCGCGCACCGGCGTCATCCCCCGGTGCGCGGCACCGCAGCGTCCTTCAACTTGCCCATCGTGACAAGGTTTTCGCAGGTCAGCGATCCAGGGCGGCTTCGGCGCCCGCCGTGGGGCAGGTAAATGGGCGCGCCGAGCAACCCTGTGGCCCTTGATCAACACTGCATCGCGGGAGCGGCAACGCAGGAGGCGGAGGTCAGCTGGTCAGCTACCTGCGGTTTTGCCCACGCCGGTTGGTACCCGGTGGTGACCGGCAACGGCGACCGGCTGCGCTTCGAGTCCTTCTCCGGCTGCGGCGGGGTGTACGCGCGCCTGGACGTTCTCGACGCGGGCCTCGACGGCGGCCAGGTGGGACACGGCACGACGAACGTCGACGTCAACAACCCGCTGCGCGAGGCCCTGTCACGGATCGGCGGGGACGATCCGCTCCACCTGCGCGCCTCCCGCATCCTGGTCGAGTCCGCTGAACTGCAGGAGTTCCAGGAGGACTTCCCGGCCAGCCGTGCACCTGTGCCTGGCGTACGGGCTCGGCGCACGGCACGCGGAGGACCGGCTCGCCGCCTTCGACGCGCTGCTGGTGCCGGCGGCGCGCGGTGAGCTGGAGGCGGCCCGACTGGGCACGGACCTCGGAGAGCTGGTCCGGCGCGGCGCCGTGAAGCCACAGCGGCTGGCCGACTCGATGCGGACGGCGGCTGCCACGGGGGCCAACGCCACCATCTGGGGAATGCTCGGCCACACGCTGCCGGGCCGGCCCGCGGGCTCGGGGAGCTGCTGACGGTGGCCGCGGAGTGCGCCGAACGGTCCGGGGCGCGGGGCGATCTGCCGCACCTGGCGCAGGCGGCGGCCCGGCGCGGCTCCTCCCGCGTGGAGACGCAGGCCCGGCGGCTACGCGGTGCGCTGACCGAGGAGGTGGCCGCATGACGTGGTCCCCCTACGGCGTCGCGCCTGGCCACCGCCTCTGAGCTGGGGCGTTTCCCAGCCGGCCTACTACTGCAACACAACGGCAAAAAAGCTTGTAAAAGGTGCAGATCTTGTCTTTACCGCCCAGTCACAAAGCGTTCGTGATCACGCAACACGCGCCCTTCACAGTGGCTGCATGAATCGAGACATGTCTGATGTGACGCGTGCGAAACACGGTCGCCCCGTGCACCACTGGCGGAGGGACGTGGTGGAACTCGCCGCTCTCTTCACGGCCGTGGCGGTGGCGGACGCCGTGGCGAACCTGATCGGGCACGGCCCCGACGGTCCGGCGCTGCTGGTGATCTCGGCGGTCGTCCTCGCGGCCACGGCGGGATTCCACACATGGTGGGCACGCCACCACGGTCACGCGCCTCCGGAGACCGATACCGGTGCCCGGCCGCGCTCCGGCGAGCGGCAGACCGGGCCGTCCGTCCCGTCGGCCGTGGCCGTTCAGGCCACGGGCGGGGAGAGCTCCCTGTGGCGGATGCGGACGACGGTGAAGGACGAACCGGGGTCACTGGCGACGCTGTGCACGGCGCTGGCCGGACTGCGGGTGGACATCCTGAGCCTGCAGACGCATCCGCTGGGTGAGGGAACGGTGGACGAGTTCCTGCTGCGGGCACCCGGCGAGCTGCCCGCGGCCGAGATCAGCCGCGCGGTGGCACAGGCGGGCGGCGCCTCGACCTGGATCGAGCGGGCCGACGCGCACGACCTGGTGGACGTCCCGACCCGGGTGCTCGGCCTGGCCACCCGCACCGCGCTGGACGCGGCCGAACTCCCGCTCGCGCTGCGCCAGTTGCTGGGCCGGTGCACCATCCGGTCGCTGCCCGCCTCGCCGCTGGACAAGGGCCGCGGGGTGGACGGCGTACCGGTAGAGGGGGCTCTCGAGGACACAGTGATGCGGCTGCGGGCGCCGGAAGGCGGAGTGATCACCGTGGAACGGCCGTATCTGCCTTTCACGCCGACCGAGTTCGCCCGGGCGCGGGCGCTGGTGGAGCTGGACGCCAGGCTCGGTCCGCGCGTTCCGCTCAGCGAGGATGTGCTGACGCTGCCCGAGGGCAACGACATCACCGTGCGCCGGGCCGACACCGGTGACCTGGAGGCCGCGAAGGACATGCACGAGCGGTGCTCGGCACGGACCCTCGCGATGCGCTACCACGGGCCGGTCGGCGACGCGGACCGTTATCTGAACCACCTGCTCAGCCCGCGCTTCGGACGGACGCTCGCGGTCCAGACCTCGTCCGGGCGCATCGTCGGTCTCGGCCACCTGCTGTGGGACGGGAACGAGACGGAGGTAGCGCTGCTCGTCGAGGACGAGTGGCAGAGGCGAGGTATCGGCACCGAACTCCTCGGCCGCCTGGTGACGATGGCGGTCGAGGCCGGCTGCGAGAGCGTGTACGCCGTGACGCGGGCCTCCAACAGCGGCATGGTCGCCGCGATGCGCGGCCTCGGACTCCCCCTCGACTACCAGATCGAGGAGGGCACCCTGGTGATCACGGCACGCCTGGACGCGGTGCCGGTCGAGGCGGGGCTGCCCTACGAGCGGCAGCAGCGGTACGGGGAGCGGATCGTGCGCGACTAGGCGCTCCGCTGGGGGCGCGGTGATGAACCTGCGGGCCGTCGGTGGCTGGTCGCGCCCACGCGGCGGAGCCGCATATCGACACAGCCCCGCGCCCCTTCGGGGCGCTGCGGTCAGCACGGTTCAGACGACGGACGCCCCCTGCTCTGCCACCGCGGCCCGATCCGCCGTCGCCGTCTCGCCCAGTGCCCCGTCCAGGTCGGCCCACAGGTCCTCGACGTCCTCCAGTCCCACCGACAGCCTCAGCAGCCGGTCGCCCACACCGGCGCCCCGCCGGTCCGCCGGGTCCACGATGCGGTGGCTGATGGAAGCCGGGTGCTGGATGAGTGTGTCCACGCTGCCGAGGCTCACCGCCGGAGTGATCAGGCGGACGCCGGCGATGACCTCGTGCGGGTCGCCGTGGACCTCGAAGGAGATCATCGCGCCGCCGATGCGCGGGTAGTGGACGCGGGCGACGCGCGGATCGGCGGCGAGGCGGCGGGCGAGTTCGGCGGCGTTCGCGGAGGCGGCCCGCACCCGTACCGGCAGGGTCGACAGGCCGCGCAGCAGCAGATAGCCGGCCAGCGGATGCAGCACCCCGCCGGTGGCGAACCGGACCTGGCGCAACTGACCGGCGAACTCCTCGTCGCAGGCCACGACGCCCGCCATCACGTCCCCGTGCCCGCCGAGGTACTTGGTGGCGCTGTGCAGCACCAGCCGGGCGCCCTGCTCCGCGGGGCGTTGCAGGACGGGCGTGGCAAAGGTGTTGTCCGCGAGCAGCGGAACGGAGCCGCAGGCGTGGGCGACGGCCGGCAGGTCCACTTCGGCGAGCGTGGGGTTGGCCGGGGTCTCGACCATGACCAGGCCCGTGTCCGGGCGCAGGGCGTCCGCGATGCCGGCCGGGTCGGTCCAGGTCACCTCCGAGCCGAGCAGCCCGGCGGTCAGCAGGTGGTCGCTGCAGCCGTACAGCGGGCGCACGGCCACGACATGGCGCAGGCCCATCGACCCCCGTACCAGGAGCACGGCGCTCAGCGCGGCCATGCCGCTGGCGAACGCGACCGCGCTCTCGGTGCCCTCCAGCCGGGCCAGGGCGCTCTCGAAGCGGGCGACGGTGGGGTTGCCGAGGCGGGCGTAGACCGGCGGGCCCTCCGGCTCGGCGCCCGTCGCGGCGAAGGCGTCGATGCGGGCGGCCTCGCCACGGCTGTCGTAGGAGGGGTAGGTGGTGGACAGGTCGATCGGCGGGGCGTGCAGTCCCTGGCCGGCGAGGTCGTCCCGTCCGGCGTGCACGGCCTCGGTGGCCAGTGCTCTCGATGGGGTGTGTACGTCGTCGTACGGCGCGAACGTGCTCGCTGAGTCCATGGACGCAAGGGTGAACACCGGCCGGGGCACCGTATTCGAACACCGTGCTACGTTCGGCCAATGGCCGAATCTGTCGTACTGGATCCGGTGGACCTTCACCTGCTGCGGCTGTTGCAGAACGACGCCCGGACGACGTTCCGCGATCTCGCCGCGCAGGTCGGGGTCGCGCCGTCGACCTGTCTGGACCGCGTGACGCGGCTGCGCCGCGCGGGGGTGATCCTCGGCCATCAGCTGCGGGTGGATCCGGCAAAGCTGGGGCGCGGGTTGCAGGCGCTGCTGTCGGTACAGGTCAGGCCGCATCGGCGGGAGCTGGTGGGGCCGTTCGTGGAGCGGATCCGGGCGCTGCCGGAGGCGCGGACCGTGTTCCACCTCACCGGCCCCGACGACTATCTCGTCCATGTCGCGGTCGCGGACATGGCTGATCTGCAGCGGCTGGTGCTGGACGAGTTCACGTCACAGCGGGAAGTGGCCCGCGTGGAGACCCGGTTGATCTTCCAGCAGTGGGACTGCGGGCCGCTGCTCCCACCAGGCCCGCCGGAGACGCCCTCAGCGAAATCGGACTGACGCCGCACATGGCGCGGCAAACCGGGCTGACGCGGCACCGGTATCCGTACGAGGATGTCCGCATGTCAGAGACCAAGAGCCAGCTGCCCCGCGAGGTCGCCGACGCCTACGTCGACGAGCTGATCGCCCTCGACCCGATCACCGGAACCTACCTCGGAGTGAAGGAGAGTTCGAGCCGTCTGCCCGACACCTCACCGGCCGGACAGGATGCGCTCGCCGAACTGGCCCGGACGACGCTCGCCCTGCTCGACGAGGCCGAGCGGCAGCCGGGCGCGGACAGTGACATCGAGCGCCGCTGCGGGCGCCTGCTGCGCGAGCGGCTCACCGCGGAGCTCGCCGTGCACGAGGCCGACGAACACCTGCGCGCCGTCGGCAACCTGCACACGGCGCCGCACTCGGTGCGCGAGGTGTTCACCGTGACGCCGGCGCAGACGGAGGAGGACTGGACGGCGATCGCCGAGCGGTTGCGCGCGGTGCCGACGGCGCTGGCGGGCTACCGCGAGTCCCTCGCGCTCGGGCTGGAACGCAAGCTGTACGCGGCACCGCGTCCGACGGCCACGTTCGTCGGACAGCTCACCGAGTGGTCGGACACCGACGGCGACGGCCACGGCTGGTTCGAGGACTTCGTGGCCGCCGGCCCGCAGGCGCTGCGCGCGGAGCTGGACGAGGCCGCCCGTGGGGCGACCGCCGCCGTCGTGGAGCTGCGGGACTGGATGCGCGACGTGTACGCGCCGACGATCGAGGGCGCGCCGAACACCGTGGGCCGTGAGCGCTACGCCCGCTGGGCGCGCTACTTCAACGGCACGGACCTCGACCTGGACGAGGCGTACGCGTACGGCTGGGCCGAATACCACCGTCTCCTGGGCGAGATGCGGCAGGAAGCCGAGAAGATCCTGCCCGGCGCCGCGACGCCGTGGGTGGCGCTCGCTCACCTCGACGAGCACGGCCAGCACATCGAGGGCGTCGACGAGGTCCGCGACTGGCTGCAGGGCCTGATGGACCAGGCGATCGACGCGTTGGACGGCACCCACTTCGAACTCGCCGAGCGGGTACGGAAGGTGGAGTCCTGCATCGCGCCTCCCGGCGGGGCGGCGGCGCCCTACTACACCGCGCCGTCGGAGGACTTCTCGCGCCCGGGCCGCACCTGGCTGCCGACGATGGGCCAGACCCGCTTCCCGGTCTACGACCTCGTCTCCACCTGGTACCACGAGGGCGTCCCCGGCCATCACCTGCAGCTCGCGCAGTGGACGCACGTCGCCGCGAACCTCTCCCGTTACCAGGCGACCCTCGGCGGGGTGAGCGCCAACGCCGAGGGCTGGGCGCTGTACGCGGAGCGGCTGATGGACGAGCTGGGCTTCCTCACCGACGCCGAACAGCGGCTCGGCTACCTGGACGCGCAGATGATGCGGGCCGTCCGCGTCATCATCGACATCGGCATGCACCTGGAGCTGGAGATCCCCGGAGACTCCCCGTTCCACCCGGGCGAGCGCTGGACTCCGGAGCTGGCCCAGGAGTTCTTCGGCGCGCACAGCAGCCGCCCGGCGGACTTCGTGGAGAGCGAGCTGACCCGCTATCTGACGATGCCCGGTCAGGCGATCGGCTACAAGCTCGGCGAGCGGGCCTGGCTGCTGGGCCGTGAGAACGCCCGCAAGCGGCACGGCGACGCCTTCGACCTGAAGGCCTGGCACATGGCTGCCCTGTCCCAGGGGTCCCTCGGCCTGGACGACCTGGTGGACGAGCTGTCTCAGCTCTGACGCGCGGGGCTCACCCTGCTCTCCGGAAGCCGCCCTCCGAGTCGATGACCTGACCCGTGACCCTTCCCCAAGCTCTCAACTTCGTTCGAGCAGGGGAGACCCCAATCGCCTCGTCCGTGGCCAGCCACGCGATGAGGCGGGCGGGGTCGTCGGGCCGGCCCCACCGGCCGGCGGGGAAGCGCGCGGCGACGGCCGTGTGGTCGTCGCCGGTCAGGTAACCGGTGTCCACGGGGCCCGGGTTGACGGTGTTGACCGTGATGGCGTGCTCGGCGAGCGTGGTCGACAGGGAGCGGGTGATGGAGGCGAGCGCGCCCTTCTGGAGGGCGTAGGCGATCTCGCCGGGCATGCCGCCCGCGATGTCCTGACCGGACGTCATCATCACCACACGCCCGCCCGGCGTTCGCGGTGGCAACGCGGAGCGCAGCCGGGCGTGGGCCTGGACGAGGAGCAGCACCGAGCGCGCGTCGACCGCCCAGTGCGCGTCGAGCATCGTGGCGTCGATCGCGTCGAGGGTGCCGTCGGAGCCGCTGAGGGCGTGGTTGGCGACGAGGATGTCGAGCTGTCCGCCGAGCGCCGAGGCGGCGGTGGCGATCAGTTCGGCGGGCGCGGCCGGGTCGGAGAGGTCGCCCGGCCCCGCGACGACCCGGGCCTGCGGGTCGCCGAGCGCCGCGCGTACGGAGGCGGTCACGTCCTCGGGCCGGTCGGCGCCCCAGGGCATGGCGGCGTCGTGCGGAACGTGGTGGTGCAGATAGACGCTCGCCCCGTACGCGGCGAGCCGCCGGGCCACCGCGTGCCCGATGCCGTCGCGCCTGCTGGCCCCGGTGACCAGGGCGGTGCGACCGCGCAGGGGCAGGGGGTCACGGCGCAGGTCTTCGGGTGCGGGGTGCGGGAGTCGTGGCATGGACGACCATGATGGTGATCGTGCGGGGCCGGCGCACTCGTATTACGGATGGGTTCGGGGGCAGTCGCGCGCCGTCCCCGCCCACCGACCACCCCGGCAGCCGCCACACGCCGCCCCCGCCCACCGATCAACCCGGCAGCCGCCCCACGCCGCCCCCGCCTACCGGTCAGTCCGGCAGCCGCCGCAGCTGTACGAGCCCCAGCCAGGTTTCGGGGCCCGGCTGCACCTGGGCCGCGCGCACGGCGTACCGGCCGGGATGCAGCGAGATCTTCACATGGTCGGTCCGCGCGCAGTCGTTGCCGGGCCAGGCCGCGTCGAACAGGAGGACCGTGCCGGGTACGTTCCAGTTCACCTCGGACTCCCAGGACGCCGTGACGAGCGCTTCGGGCAGCTCCGCGAGGAGTTCCTCCGCCGAGTCCGCGGCGTACCAGCGTACGAACGTGCCGTGGTCGGGGAGGTAGGCGGTGGCGGCGGGCTCGTCGCCGAGGACCAGGGCCGCGCTGTCCCCGACGGGCAGCAGGCCGACCGCCGCGTCGATCTCACACGCGCGGTCATAGTCCGAGACCGTCTCGTCCCCGTCGGCACCCGCCCAGAACGGCAGCACCGTCTCCGGCACCGCTATGAGCGGCCCGCCGCCCGACTCCACCCATTCCACCGCGTCCGGATCCGCGTATCGCACCATGCCGCAGAACCTACACGCACAGGGGTCCCACGAATTCACTGTTCCCAAAGGCGACTCGTACGCCACTCTCTACTCCCATGACCACCCGGACCCTTCCTCTCCCCGCGCGTCACGGCGACCGGACACGCCCTCGCGGACGCCGCACGGCGACGCGGCACGCGTGTCGAGACGCTGCACGACTGGCGGGTGCCCGTACGCGAGCGCGCGTCCGCCGGGGCCTCGCTGTACGCCGGACCGCTGTTCGCGGACGCCGTGGCGCGGGAGCTGGGGCTCGGGCTGCTGGAGGCGCCGGAGGACTGGCTCGCCCGGCTGCCGCACGAACTCACCCTGCGGGACGTCGAGTTCACGACCATCGGCGCGGCGCGGCAGCTGCGGCGGCCCGCGTTCGTGAAGCCGCCCAACGACAAGAGCTTCCCCGCGCGCGTCTACCCGGACGGGAGCCGGCTGCCGGGGCCCGACGCGGTCGACGACGACGTGCCCGTGCTGGTGAGCGACGTCGTGACATTCGCCCTGGAGTACCGGCTGTTCCTCCTGGACGGCGAGGTCCGCACCGCCAGCCGGTACGCAGCGGGCGGCGAACTCGACGTGGCGCCGCTGGCGGCGGACCCGCGCCGGTCCGAGGTGCTGTCCTTCGCCGGGCACCTGGCCGACAGGGGGCTGCCGAGCGCGGTCGTCGTGGACGTGGGGCTGCTCGCCGACTCGGGCTGGGCGGTGGTGGAGGCCAACGCCGCCTGGGCCAGCGGGCATTACGCCTGCGACGTGGACGCCGCGTTGGACGTAGTGCTGCGCGCGGCCCGCCCGGAAGGGGAGTTCGCTCCGGCGGACCGCCGCTTCCGGCGTCCGACACCGGCGGTGATACGGGACTGAGTCCTCGCCGCGCGCTGAACTCCCCGCTGCGTCAGCAGCCGCAGTCCTCCGCGTCCACCGGCGCCGTCAGCGGGTCCGCGTCCCGGCGCGCGGGACCCTCCCAGGTCTCGTACGCGAAGCCCTCGCGCGCCCAGTACTCGAATCCGCCGAGCATCTCCTTCACCTGGTAGCCGAGTTCGGCGAGGGCGAAGGCGGCTCGGGTGGCGCCGTTGCAGCCGGGTCCCCAGCAGTACGTCACGACGGGCACGGACTTGTCGAGGAGCTGCTCGGCCTGCTCGGGGATGAGCGCGGTCGGCAGGTGGACCGCGCCGGGAATGTGGCCCTGGTCCCAGGACTCCGTGGAGCGGGAGTCCAGGACGACGAAGCCGGGGTCCCCGCCGGCCGCGAGCGCGGTGGCGACGTCGGAGACGTCGGCATGGAAGACGAGGCTGGCGCGGAAGTAGGCGGCGGCCTCGGCCGGGGCGGCGGGGGCGACGCGCAGGACGGGGTTGACGGCTGTCGCGGCAGTCATCGTGGGGCCTCTCAGTAGTGACTTTCAGCGGTGACTTTCAGTGATGGTTCCCGATGACCAGAAATCTACGGTCGTTGATCATCTTCCTGAAGGGGCATTCCCCGGCGTGGACCTTGCTCCGCCGGGGATTCACCTGCTATTTCTCCGTCATGACCGCGTATTCCCCGGACGCCACCGACTGGCACATCCTCGAGGTCCTCCAGCGCGAGGGCCGGGCCAGCTTCGCCGACCTGGCGCGTGCCGTGTCGATGTCCGCGAGCGCGGTGACCGAGCGGGTGCGGCGGCTGGAGGAGGCGGGCGTCATCCAGGGGTACGCGGCCGTCGTGGACCCCGAGCAGCTGGGCCTGCCGATCCTGGCGTTCGTACGGCTGCGCTACCCCAACGGCCACTACAAGCCGTTCCACGACCTGGTGGCCGTCACGCCCGAGATCCTCGAGGCGCATCACGTCACGGGCGACGACTGCTTCATCATCAAGGTCGCCGCCCGTTCGATGCGGCACCTGGAGGAGGTGTCGGGCAAGATCGGGACGCTGGGGTCGGTCACGACCAGCGTCGTCTACTCCTCCCCGCTCCCCCGGCGCCCGCTCGGTCACTGACCCCGCTGCCGCACCGCCGACCCCGACCGGCCCTTCACGATCTCCAGCTGCGCGTGGATCCGCCGCCGCAGATCTGCGACATGGCTGACGATGCCGACACTGCGGTCCCGCTCGCGCAGCGAGTCGAGCACATCGAGGACCTCGTCGAGGGTCTGATCGTCGAGGCTGCCGAAGCCCTCGTCGATGAAGAGCGTGTCCAGGCGGACCCCGCCGGCCTCGTCGGTGACGACGTCCGCGAGGCCGAGCGCCAGGGCGAGCGAGGCGAAGAACGTCTCGCCGCCCGACAGCGTCGCCGTGTCCCGCTCACGCCCGGTCCAGGCGTCGACGACGTGCAGGCCGAGCCCGCTGCGGCCGCGTCCGGCCCGGTCGTCGGAGTGGACGAGGGTGTAGCGGCCGGACGACATGCGCTGCAACCGCACGGTCGCGGCGGCGGCGACCTGTTCCAGGCGGGCCGCCAGCACATACGACTCCAGGCGCATCTTGCGCTCGTTGTCGGCCGAGGTGCCCGCGGCGAGGCCGGCCAGGCGGGCGACACGGTCGTACTCCTCGCGCAGTGGCGCCAGGCGCCGAACCCCGGTGGCCGCACGCGCGGACAGCCGGTCGAGTTCGGCGCAGCGCCGGGCGGCCGCGTCGCGCACGGAGGCGGCATCGCGCAGCCGCCGGCCCGCCACCGCGGCGGTCCGCTCGGCCGAGGTGACGTCGGCGGGCGGCTGCTGAGCGGCGGCCGCGGTGTCGGCCTCGGCGAGCACGGCGCGTACGGCGGCCTCCTCGGACTGCCAGGCGTCCAGGCGCCGTTGGAGCTCGCGGTGGGCCGCGTCGTCGAGGAGCGCGGCGGCCGCGTCCTGCGGGGTGTCGAACCCGGCGCGGAAGGCGGCGTCGGCGAGGCGCGCGTCGGCGTGCTTCAGCCGCTGCGCGGTGTCCGCGGCGGTGCGGGCGGTGTCGGCCGCGTCGGTGAGGAGGGCGACCTGCCGTTCCAGCTGGGCGGCCCGCGCGGCGACGCTGCCGGCGCTACCCCGGGCCTGGGTCAACTCCTCCTCCAGCGTGGCCTTCTCGCGGTCCAGCCGCTCCCGGTGGCCGACCCGGGAGGCGGCTCGCACGGCCGCCTCCTGCCGCACCGCGGTCCGCCGTTCGCGCTCCTGCTCGGCGTGCCTCAGCTGCTCGTTCGCGGCGTGCAGCCCGGAGGCGCCGCGGCGCGCCTCGGCATACTGCCGCTCCAACGCTTCGGACTGTCGGTCCAGTTGCTCGGTCGGGGTGTCGGACGCCTCGGCGGTGGCGGCGGCCAGCGCCTCCCGGACGACGCCCAGGCGCCGCTCGTCCTGCGCGTGCCGCTCCTCCGCGCTCTGGTAGGCGGCCAGGGCTCGTTCCTCCGCCTCGCGGTCGACGTGTCCGGCGACCTTGCGGGCGGGGGCGGGGTGTTCGGTGGCGCCGCAGACGGCGCAGGGTTCGCCGTCCTGGAGGTTCGCGGCCAGTTCGGCGGCGATGCCGTTCAGCCGCTGTTCCTTCAGGTCCAGCCAGTCGGCGCGGGCCTGTATCGCCCGCTTCTCCGAGATGAGTGCCCGCTTCTGCGCCTCTTCGGTGTCCCCGGCGAGCTGATCGCGCAGCCGGGCGGCTTTCAGCCGCTTCTGCGCGGGCTCGCGCTGCACCGCGAGCTGCTCGGCCTTGGTGGCGGCCTCCTGGGCGGACTCGATACGACCCTGAAGGTCGGCCCGGGTCGTCTCCCACTCACCGAGCCAGCTCTCCGCCTCCGCCAGGACGTCGTCGTCGGCGCGCTCCTGGCGGTCCAGGCCGGCGCGCTCGGCGGCGAGTTCGGTCAGGCGGTGCTCGGCACGGCGGGCCGACTCCAGCCCGCCCAGTTCCTCGGCGGCCCGGCGCGCGGCGGCCGCGAGTCCCGCCGCACCGGCTTCCGCGAAGGTCTCCGGCACCTGTGCACGCGCGCGTGCCTCGGCACCGGCCGCCCGTCGGTGCTCGGCGTCGGCGGCCTCCCGCAGCTCCAGCGCCGGCGCCACCGCCTCCGCCTTGCGCGCCCGCTCCATGCGCACCTGCGCACCCCGGTGCGCGTCGGCCCGCTCCTCGAGCAGCGCGGCCCGCTGCCGCGCCTGTGCGAACCGCTGCTGCAACCGGGCCACTTCGCGTACGTCGGACAGCGCGCGCTCGGCGGCGGCCTGCGCGGACTCGGCGGCGGAGAGACGGCAGTGCGCGACCGCCAGCTCCTCGCGGGCGGTGCTGCGGGCGACGGCGGCGGCACTCAGCACGGCCTCGGCCACGCCCGGCTCCCCGGGTGTCAGCTCGGGCAGCTCCATGGCGCCGCCCGCCTCCTGCTGCATACGGTGTGCGTCCGCCAGCAGCGCGGCGTCCCCTTCGCGCACCTGGGCCTCGGTCGCCCGCCGGCGTTCGGCGAGGCGCTTCTCGACCTCGGCGAAGCGCTGCGTGTCGAACAGCCGGCCGAGCAGCTTGCCGCGGGCCTCTGCGTCGGCGCGCAGGAACCGCGCGAAGTCGCCCTGCGGCAGCAGCACGACCTGGCAGAACTGCTCGCGGCTCATGCCGAGCAGCTGGGTGATCTCCTCGCCGATCTCCTGGTGCGAGCGGCTGAGGTCCTTCCAGGAGCCGGCGACGGCGTCGTACTCGCGCAGCCATGTCTGCGCCTTGTCCAGGGTCGTACCCGAGCCGCGCCGCTTGGGCCGCTCCCAGGGCGGCTGCCGGGTGATCTCCAACCGCCTCCCGGCGACGGTCAGTTCGAGGCGGACTTCCGTGCGGGTGCCGACCGCGGCGTGGTCGCTGCGCAGCGTCAGGCCCTGCCCGCTCTGGCGGGCGCCCGGGACCGAGCCGTAGAGCGCATAGCAGACCGCGTCGAGGACGGAGGTCTTGCCCGCGCCGGTCGGGCCGTGCAGCAGGAAGAGCCCGGCGGCGGACAGCTCGTCGAAGTCGACCGTCTGCGCCCCGCCGAAGGGCCCGAAGGCGGTGATGTCCAGGCGGTGGAGCCTCACCGGGCCACCTCCCGCACGGTCTCGTCCGCGCGCACCACGTCGAACGCGTCCCGCAGCACGATCCGCTCCCGCTCGTCGGGCCCGGCACCGCGCACGTGCGCCACGAAGTCCTCCGCGATCTGCTGGTCGCTGCGGTCGGCGAGCCGCGTGGCGTAGGACACGCCGGGGTCGTCCGGGGCCCGCTCGGGGTCGAAGACGAGGCTCAGCGTGTGCGGGAACCGCTCGGTGAGCCGGGCCATGGGGTCGGCCGGGCGGACGGGGTCGGTGAGCGTCGCCTCGACCCACGCCTCCTCGTGCCGGGCGAGCCCCGGATCGGCGAGCAGTTCCTCCAGCGGGCCCCTGACGCGGGCCAGCGCCCGTGGCACCGGGCAGTCGATCCGCTCGGCGGTGAGCGTGCCGTCGGCGCCCAGGTCGACGAGCCACATGCTCTTGCGGTGGCCGGACTCCGAGAAGGAGTACGGCAGCGGGGAGCCGGAGTAGCGCACGCGCTCGGTGATGGTCTGGCAGCCGTGCAGGTGACCCAGTGCCGCGTAGTCCACGCCCTCGAATACGCCGGCGGGCACGGCGGCCACCCCGCCGACGGTGATGTCCCGCTCGCTGTCGCTGGCCTCGCCGCCGGTGACGAAGGCGTGGGCCAGGACGACGGAACGCGTGCCACGCGCGCGCGTGGCGAGGTCGGCGCGGACGCGGTCCATGGCGGCGGCGAGCACGGTCTCGTGTCCCGGCTTCTCCACACCGAACTCGTCCTTGACCAGGGCGGGTTCGAGATAGGGCAGCCCATAGAAGGCCACATCGCCGTGGGTGTCGGAGAGCACCACCGGTGTCCCGCACGCCGACGGCTCGGTCCGCAGATGGATGCCCGCGCGGTCGATCAGCCCGGCGCCCACCCCCAGTCGGCGGGCGGAGTCATGGTTGCCGGAGATCATCACGGTCGGCACGCCGAGGTCGGCGAGGCGATGCAGGGCGTCGTCGAACAACTCGACCGCGGCGAGCGGCGGCACCGCCCGGTCGTACACGTCTCCCGACACGACCACGGCGTCCACGGCGTGCTCGCGCACGGTCGTGACGAGGTGGCCGATGAACTCGGCCTGGGCCCCGAGCATGTTGACCCGGTGGAACGCGCGGCCTAGATGCCAGTCGGAAGTGTGCAGCAGTCGCATGATCCCCGAGGTTAACGGCCGGGTCTGACATCACGGGCGGTTACTCCCGTATCAACCCGTCACGACCGGCCACCCATATGTACGTTATGAGGAGAAAGCGCCATTCATCAAGCGTCCCCGTACGCCTCGCCGCCCAGCTCGAACCCCGCCGTCCCGGCCGTCACATCCGCGAGCCACCCCCGGAAGGCCTCCACATCGGCGTCCGGCAGCCCGATCTCGATGGTGACCGCCTCCCCGTAACGAACGTCACGTACCTCGCGCCCGGTCGACCGCAGGTCGTTCTGCACCTTGCCCGCCCGCTGGTGGTCGACGGTCACCGTGGCCAGCCGGAAGCGCCGCCGGGTGAGGGTACCGAGGGCGTCCAGGGCCTCGCCGACCGCGCCGCCGTACGCCCGGATCAGTCCGCCCGCGCCGAGCTTGACGCCACCGTAGTAGCGGGTGACGACGGCGACGACGTACCGCATGTCGCGGCGCAGCAGCATCTGGAGCATGGGGACCCCTGCCGTGCCGCCGGGTTCGCCGTCGTCGCCGGCCTTCTGGACCGAGGCGTCGGCTCCGATGACGTAGGCCCAGCAGTTGTGGGTGGCGTCGGCGTGCTCCTTGCGGACGGCGGCGAGGAAGGCCTGGGCCTCCTGCTCGGTGGCCGCCGGGGCGAGCGCGCACAGGAAGCGGGAACGGTTGACCTCGGTCTCGTGCACGCCCGCGTGGGCGACTGTGCGGTACTCGTCCTGCATCCGGCCAGCCTATGCGCAGTCGGTGCGGTCGCCCGCGTCGCGGGTGCGGGCGGCGAGGTGGTGGGTACGCCCTCCGTCGTCGTCCGGGAGCCCGGCAGGCCCCCGCCGATCACGAGGAGACAGGGAGACACCGGCACGACCGGCACGCACGTGGGCGCTTCCTGATCTTCGGCGAGGGCGAGGTCGCGCCGGTCACCCGCGAGGTGCTGCGCCGCGCGGAGCCGCACCCGGACCGGCGGCCGTACGTCCACGTGGGCCGGCCCGGCGCTCAGCCCTGCTTCTTCCCTCTCGGCACGGTCATCGACGTCAGCAGGGCCGTGCCCGGGGCGAGGGCCCGCCAGGTGGCGCCGTGCCACGCGAGGACCGCGATCGCCGAGGTGGGGAACTTCACGCGGACCTCGTCCAGCGCTCCGTCGAGGCCTTCACCGGCCAGGTCGAGGACCAGCTCCTCCAGGCCGGGGTTGTGCCCGACCAGCAGCAGTGTCTCGACCTCGGGGGGCGTCTCACGCACCACCTCCAGCAAATCCAGCGCGTCGGCCCCGTACAGCCTCGGGTCGTACCGCACCGGCGGCGGGGTGCCCCACTCGGCGGCGGCGAGGTCCCAGGTCTGGCGGGCGCGCAGGGCGGTGGAGCACAGGGCGAGATCGGGCAGGGAGTCGGCCTCGGCGAGGGCGCGGCCCGCGGCCGGGGCGTCCCGGCGGCCGCGCGGGGCGAGGGGCCGCCGGTGGTCGGGGACGCCCTCCGGCCAGGCTGACTTGGCGTGCCGCAGCACGACCAGCCGGCGCAGCGGTCCCGCTCCGGCGCGCGCGATCATGCCGGAGCTCCCAGGTCGCGGGTGAGCTCGAGGCCGAGGAGCCGGTCGGCGTAGGCGTACGTCTCGAAGCGGGCGCCGTCCGGCAGGTCCGGCCCGGCCTCCTCCACCCACCGCAGGACGCGCAGGACCTCGGGTACGTCCAGGTCGTCCTCCCAGGCGGTACGGAGCCGTCCACGCACCTCGTCGGGGACCGGCCTGGACGGCCTGGTCGCCCAGGTGGCGACCGCGCGGCGCCAGCGCCCGAGGGTGCGGTCGGCGTCCGTGAGGGTGGCCGGTCCGAGTCGTACGGGCGCGCTCCGCCGGAGACCGAGGAGGGCCAGCCGAAGGACTGACGGATCGGTGCCCTCAGGAACGCCGGCCTTCGCCGACAGGACGGGCGCGACCTCGACGCGGACCCCGTCGGGCACGGCACCGCCCTCGCCCACCACGTGGAGGACCTGGGCCTCGCCCAGCCCGGGTCCGATGTCCCGCCCCTCCTCGAAGGGCCGGACACCGAGGGCGGCGGCACTCGCGCGGAGCTCGGCCTGGTCGCGCGGCGCGGTCAGCAGCGCCCAGACCGGCGTCCCGCCGAGCTCCAGGGCGCGTACGAGCAGGTCGGTGACGAGCAGCACGCGCAGGGCCGTGGCGTCGAACCCCGGCGCGTGCGCCTCGACACGGGTCAGGCCCCGGCGGACGGGGGCGGCGTCGACGGGTTCGCCGGTACGGGCGTCGATGATGCGAAGCACGGGGTGAGCGTAGGCGGACGGACGCCGATACGCAGGCAGGCTGTGTGGATTCAGGACACGGAGCCCGCGCCGGGAGTATGGCGGACCGGCCCGGAATCCCCGCACACCGTCCGCTGTTGACCCCCACGACAGCGTCTCTTTCCCAGTCAGTTCCCCTGTCCATAGGAGGCCGCCGGTGTACGGCGACGAGGCAACGATCCGCAAGATCCTCACCGAGCTCGGTGACACCTGGGCCGTGGTGGGCCTGTCGTCGAACCGGAGCCGCGCCGCGTACGGCGTCGCCGAGGTGCTCCAGCGCTTCGGCAAGCGGGTCGTCCCCGTCCACCCCAAGGCGGAGACCGTGCACGGCGAGCAGGGCTACGCGTCCCTCGCGGACATCCCCTTCGAGGTGGACGTCGTCGACGTCTTCGTCAACAGCCACCTCGCCGGAACGGTCGCCGACGAGGCGGTCGGCAAGGGCGCGCGGGCGGTCTGGTTCCAGCTGGGCGTCGTCGACGAGGCGGCGTACGACCGCACCCGTGCGGCGGGCCTGGACATGGTGATGAACCGCTGCCCGGCGATCGAGATCCCGGCGCTGCGCTAGGAGGGGGGCGGGCCCGGCTCGCGCCGGCCCCAACATAATGACCGGGTGACCTTCACTTCCCCCCACCTCCCCGGCTCCCCCTCCCCGCAGCACTGCCCGGTCGTCGTCGTGGGCGCCGGGCCGGCGGGGCTCACCGTCGGCAACATCCTGCGGGCCGCCGGTGTCGCCTGTGTCGTCCTGGAGACCGAGACGAGGGAGTTCATCGAGCAGCGGCCCAGGGCCGGAGTCGTCGAGGAGTGGGCCGTGCGGGCCCTCCAGCAGAGGGGCCTCGCCGGGAACCTGCTGGAGCGTGCGCAGAGGCACACGCAGTGCGAGTTCCGGTTCGACGGCGAGCGGTACCGTTTCCCCTACGGCGAGTTGACGGGCCGTCACCACTTTGTCTATCCGCAGCCGTTGCTGGTGACGGACCTGGTGCACGAGTACGCGGACGTGCGCGGCGGGGACATACGGTTCGCGGTGCGGGACGTACAGCTGCACGACCTGGACTCGGACCGGCCCTCGGTGTCGTACCTCGACCCGGAGACCGGTCAACGGCAGCTGTTGCACTGCGACTTCGTCGCCGGATGCGACGGGGCGCGCGGCGTGACGCGCACCGCGCTGCCGGCCGACCGGGCCCGGGTGGCGCGGCACGACTACGGCATCGGCTGGCTGGCTCTCCTGGCCGAGGCGCCGCCGTCGTCCGACTGCGTGCTGTTCGGCGTCCATCCGCGCGGTTTCGCCGGTCACATGGCCCGCGGTTCCGAGGTGACCCGCTACTACCTCCAGTGCCCGCCCGGCGACGACCCGGACAACTGGCCGCACGACCGCGTCTGGACGGAGCTGCAGCAGCGCCTCGGCGCGGCGGGCGTTCCGCCGCTCACCGAGGGACGGCTGATCGAGAAGCGCGTGCTGGACATGCACGACTACGTCGTCGAGCCGATGGTCCACGGGCGGCTCTTCCTGGCGGGTGACGCGGCCCACCTCGTCGCACCCATCGCGGCCAAGGGCATGAACCTCGCCCTGCACGACGCGTTCCTGCTCGGTGACGCGCTGGTCGACCACCTCACCAAGGGCGACGGCCAAGGGCTCGACGACTACTCGGAGGCGTGTCTGCGGCGCGTATGGGACTACCAGGAGTTCTCGCACTGGCTCTCCGAGGTGTACCACGGGGCCGCCACGGGCGACCGGTTCCGCGCGGGCACCACACTGGCCCGGCTGCGCCGCCTGTTCACCTCACCCGTGGCGGCCGCCGCCTTCGCCGAGCAGTACCTGGGCACGGCCGCCCGGTACTGACGCGACGCGCTCCCGGTCAGTCGTGCACGGGCTGGTCGCCGAGCCGGTGGTCGGCCACGTTCAGCGCCTCGTCGACGAGGCGGCGCAGATGGCCGTCGCGGAGTGCGTAGATCACCCGGCGGCCCTCCTTGCGGGTGCTCACCAGACCGGCCAGGCGCAGCCGCGCCAGATGCTGACTCACGGCGGGCCGTGCCGCCCCGCACGCCTCCGTGAGGGTGGTGACGTCGGCCTCCCCCGCCGCCAGCGCATGCAGCAGCGTGAGGCGGGTGCGGTCGCCGAGCAGGGCGAGGAGCTCGGCCGCGAGCGCGAACTGCTCCTCGCCCGGGGTGCGCGGATGCGCATGATGCGCAGGTGATAGGTGCATGCGTGCGCTCATACGCACATAATGGCCCCGTGGGCGGCGTGCGTCCACTCCCGCGCACATCCACTCCCTGCGCACCGGAAGGGGATCCACGTGAGCGACCGGAACCACCACGGACACGAGCACGGCCATGAGCACCCTCATCACGAGGGGCACGCCCACCCCACCACCGGCCTCCGCCACCGTCTCACCCACCTCCTCACCCCCCACTCCCACGAGACCGCCGACAAACTCGACCCCGCCCTGGAGTCCTCGGCCCACGGCATGCGCGCGCTGTGGGTCTCGCTGGCGGTGCTCGGGGCGACGGCGCTGGCGCAGGCGGTCGTCGTGGCCATGTCCGGGTCGGTGGCGCTGCTCGGCGACACGGTGCACAACGCCGCGGACGCGTTGACCGCCATACCGCTCGGCATCGCCTTCGTGCTGGGCAGGCGCGCGGCGACGCGCCGCTTCACCTACGGCTACGGCCGCGCCGAGGACCTGGCCGGCCTCGCGATCGTGCTGACGATCGCCGCGTCCGCGGCCTTCGCCGGGTGGACGGCGATCGAGCGGCTTGTCTCCCCGCGCCCCGTCGAGCACGTCCCGGCGGTCGCCGTGGCCGCCCTCGTCGGTTTCGCGGGCAACGAGTGGGTGGCCCGCTATCGCATCCGTGTCGGCCGGTCGATCGGTTCGGCCGCGCTGGTCGCGGACGGACTCCATGCCCGTACGGACGGGTTCACCTCACTGGCGGTGCTCGTGGGCGCCGGCGGTTCGGCGCTCGGCTGGGAACCGGCCGACCCGCTGGTCGGGTTGGCGATCACGGCCGCGATCGCCCTGGTGCTGCGCGACGCGGCGCGTGAGGTGTTCCGGCGGGTGCTGGACGCCGTCGACCCGGCCCTGGTGGACCGGGCCGAACGGGCGCTGGCGGAGGTCGAGGGGGTACGCGAGGTGGGCGAGCTGCGGCTGCGCTGGATCGGGCACCGGCTGCGCGCCGAGGTGGCGGTCGTCATGGACGGCGAGGCGACGGTACGGCAGGCCCATGCGATCGCCGTCGACGCCGAACACGCCCTGCTGCACGCCGTCCCGAGGCTCACCGCTGCCCTGGTGCACGCCGACCCTGCGCCCGTCCCGGGCGAGCCGGATCCGCATCTGGCGCTGGCCCATCACACGCCCGGGTGACCTCAGGCCACTCCCAGCCCCTCCAGCACGACCGCGCCCGGCAGTTGCACGAACGCCTTCCCCGGCACCAGCAGCTTGCCGCGCCGCCGTCCGCTGCCGACCAGGACGTACGGCAGGTCGACGACGGCCGAGTCCACCAGCACCGGCCAGCCGTCGGGCAGTCCGATCGGGGTGATCCCGCCGTACTCCATGCCGGTCTCCCCCGTCGCCGTGTCCATGGGCGCGAACGAGGCCTTGCGGGCGCCGAGCTGACGGCGCACGGCACCGTTCACGTCGACGCGCGTGGTGGACAGGACGACGCACGCGGCCAGCGTGGACTCGCCACCGCGCTTGCCGGCGACGACCACGCAGTTGGCGGACCGCTCGAGCAGGTCCCGCCCGTAGTGCTCCACGAAGACGGCGGTGTCGGCCCACTGCGGGTCGGTCTCGACGTAGAGGATCTCGTCGGCGGGAACGCTGCCGGCCCACAGGCGTACGGCGTCGGCGACCGGGCGCGTGAGCTCGTCGAGGCAGTCGGGGGCGGGGGTGGCGTGGTCGAAGTCTCCGATGGGTGCGCGCATGGCCGCACGGTAACAGCCGCCCGACGGCCGCCCACGAGGTGTCTCAGTGCACGGGCGGGACCGAGACGGCCATCACCATCTCCATCGGGACATCGCCCTGATTGCCGTACGTGTGCAGGGTGTTGGCCTCGAAGGAGGCGCTCGCGCCCGCCGGGACGCGGTACTCCACGCCGTCGACGGTGAGGGTCAGCTCCCCGGCCGTGACGTGGACGAGTTCGACCGTGCCGGCGGGGTGCGGGTCGGAGGGGCTGCTGTCGCCGGGCATCAGGCGCCAGTCCCACATCTCCAGCGGTCCGGGGGCCTCGGTGCCCGCGAGGAGGCGGCTGTAGCTGCCCGCGTCCGTGTGCCACAGCCGTGCGGCCTGTTCGGCGGGGACGATGCGGACCTTCGGGCCCTGTTCGTAGTCGAGCAGGGTGGTGATGCTGATGCCGAGGGCGTCGCCGATCTTGACGACCGTGCCGATGCTGGGGTTGGTGCGGGCCTGCTCGATCTGGATGAGCATGCCGCGGCTGACACCGGCCCGGGCGGCGAGCGCGTCCAGGGTGAAGCCACGGTCGGTGCGCCAGCGCTTGACGTTGCGCGCCAGGGACTGGGTCAGCAGGTCGAGATCCGACACATTCCGTCCAATATCGGGAGTTATGAAGCACTCGGAGTTCAGTATTTTAGATGACAGGGTTCACTTTGTTGAACTACTGTGTGGTGGACCCGATCGTTCACCGAACTGTACTGCGAGGCGACCCTTGACAGCATTCTTCGCCCTGGCCACCAGCCTCCTGTGGGGCCTGGCCGACTTCGGCGGCGGGGTGCTGACGCGCCGATTCCCGGCGCTGACGGTGGTCGTGGTCTCGCAGGGGATCGCCGCGGCCGTGCTCGGCGCGATCGTGGCCGCCACCGGAGGCTGGAGCGAGGCCGGACCACGGCTGTGGTTCGCGTTCGCCGCGGGTCTGGTGGGCCCCATCGCGCTGCTCTCCTTCTACAAGGCGCTCGCCCTGGGCCCGATGGGAGTCGTCTCCCCGCTCGCCACGCTCAGCGTGGCCGTCCCGGTCGGCGTCGGACTCTTCCTCGGCGAGCGCCCCGGGCTGACGCAGGTCGCCGGGATCGCGGTCGCCGTCACCGGTGTCGTACTCGCCGGCGGTCCGCAGCTGAGGGGCGCCGCGGTGCAGCGTCAGGCGATCCTGCTGACGCTGATCGCCGCGCTCGGTTTCGGCACGGTCTTCGCGCTGATCGCCGAGGCGTCGACCACGGTCACCGGTCTCTTCCTGGCGCTCTTCGTACAGCGCGTGACGAACGTGGCCGTGGGCGGTGCCGCGCTGTACGTCTCCGTCCGGCGGGGCGCACCGGCACTTCCGGCGGGCGGCTTCCCCTGGACCTCGCTCCCGGCGCTCGCCTTCGTCGGCCTCGCCGACGTCGCGGCCAACGGCACGTACTCGGTCGCCGCCCAGCACGGCCCGGTCATGGTCGCCGCCGTGCTCGCCTCGCTCTACCCGGTGGTGACCGCGCTGGCCGCGCGCGGCTTCCTCAGCGAGCGGCTGCGGGCGGTGCAGGCGGCCGGCGCGGGCCTGGCCCTGGTGGGCACCCTGCTGCTGGCCACCGGCTGACTCAGGACTCCAGCCTGCTCAGGACATCGGCTGACTCAGTACTCCCCGCCCCCAGGACTCCGACCGACTCAGGACTCCGGTTCCAGCTGGGCCAGCCTCGCCGCCGTCTCCTCGTCGAGACCCGACAGCGCCACGAGTTGCTCGGAGGTGACCCCGTCCGGGATCGGCACCGGTGCCGGGCTGCGCAGGGGCGGCTGCCAGCCGTCGGCGGGCGTCCAGCGCCGTACGACCCGGGCGGGCGCCCCGGCCACCACGGCGTGGTCGGGCACGACACCCCGGACGACGGCGCCCGCGGCCACCACGACGTTCCGTCCGATCCGCGCCCCCGGCAGGATCACGGCCCCCGTGCCGATCCAGCATCCGGGCCCGATCTCCACGGGCTCCATCCGCGGCCACTGCTTGCCGATGGGCTCGTGCGGGTCGTCGTAGGAGTGGTTCGTGGACGTGACGTAGACGTACGGCCCGAAGTAGCAGTCGCTGCCGATGGTGACCGTCGTGTCGGCGATGACATGGCTGCCGCGGCCCAGCACGACCCCGTCGCCGATGCGCAGGATCGGGTCCGGGCCCAGATCGAGGTCGGGCATGAGGCCGGCGGTCAGGGTGACCTGTTCGCCGACGATGCAGTGGGAGCCGAGATGGATCCAGGGCTCACCGAAGACGGTGCCGAGGGGGAAGGCGAGCCTGGTCGCCGTTCCCATCGAGCCGAAGCGGAAGCGCCCGGGGTGCTCGGCGGTGACGGAGCCCGTGCGCTGCACCCAGGCCCAGCCCGCGTGGACGGCCCGCTGCGCGACGCGGCGCCGCCAGGATGAGAACGTGTTCTTGCGCTTCGGCACCCGCTCACCGTAGTCGGCGCGCACTGCGCCCATGAGGCCGGAGCCCTGTGATCTTCACCCCACCGGGTGGCGTACGGTGCCGGTGTACGACGGACACGAGGAGACGGTCATGACGCACAAGGCGCTGATCACTGGTATCGCGGGCAGAGAACCGAAGGTGGACCCGGAGGCCTTCGTGGCCCCCACCTCGACGGTGATCGGCGATGTGACGCTGGAGGCGGGGGCGAGCGTCTGGTACGGGGCGGTGCTGCGCGGCGACGTCGAGCGGATCTCGGTCGGCGCGAGCAGCAACGTCCAGGACAACTGCACCCTCCACGCCGACCCCGGCTTCCCCGTGACCGTCGGCGAGCGCGTCTCCATCGGGCACAACGCCGTCGTGCACGGCGCGACGGTCGGCGACGACTGCCTGATCGGCATGGGCGCCACGGTGCTCAACGGCGCGGTGATCGGCGCCGGCTCCCTGGTCGCCGCCCAGGCACTGGTACCGCAGGGCATGCAGGTGCCCCCGGGCTCACTGGTCGCGGGCGTCCCGGCGAAGGTCAGGCGGGAGCTGTCGGAGGAGGAGCGTCAGGGCGTCACCCTCAACGGCACGATGTACGCGGAGCTGGCCAAGGCGCACCGGCAGGTGCACGAGGACTGAGTCCTGCGGCCGGTTCCTACTCGGTGGCCGGGACGGTTTCCCGCTCGGCCGCCTCCTTCTGCGCCGTCGCCTTCTTCGCCCTGCGCTTCAGCACCAGCATCGAGGTGAGCCCGATGAGCACGGCGGCCACCAGCCCCAGATACGAGAAGCGCTTCAGCCAGTCCTCGGCGACGAGGCCGACGTAGTAGATGACCGCGGTCGTGCCGCCCGCCCAGATGATGCCGCCGAGCAGGTTGGCGATGAGGAACTTCCAGTACGGCATCCGCAGCACGCCCGCGAGCGGGCCGGCGAAGATGCGCAGCAGGGCGACGAAGCGGCCGAAGAAGACGGCCCACATACCCCACTTCTCGAACGACCGTTCGGCGGTGGCGATGTGCCCCTCGCCGAAGTGCTTGGGGAACTTCTTGCCGAGCCAGGCCAGCAGCGGCCGTCCGCCCTTGCGGCCGATGGCGTAGCCGATGGAGTCGCCGATCACGGCGCCGGCGCTGGCACACGCGCCGAGGACGATGGGGTTGACGCCCCCGTGCTGCGAGGAGAGCAGGGCCGCCGACACCAGGATGATCTCGCCGGGCAGCGGGATGCCCAGGCTCTCCAGACCGATGACCAGGGCCACCACGGCGTAGACGGCACCCGCGGGCACCGTGTCGAGCCACTCCTGCACGTGCACCGCGGCTTCCTCCCGTTTTGTGTCCCTGCGTTCCCGGCGTGCGCCGCGAGGGGGCACACGCCGGGAAGCCTACCGGGTCACCCGGACATGTCGGCGTCCCACAGATCGCACCGATGCTCCTCGTGCACGGTCGTACTCGGGGTGTTTCCGCCCGCGGACGCGGTCCGCAGCGCCAGCACGGTCCCCGGACGGCCGGGCATCACCGGCTGCCCGGCGGCGCGCGGCACCCCGTCCCGGACGAAGGAACCCCAGTACTGGACCATCTGCCGGGACAGCACCCGCTGCTCGGCGTTCAGCGGCGAGTCGAGTCCGAAGTGCTTGAAGAGGTACTGCACCTCGTTCACATGGGTCGCGCCGAAGTCGAAGTCCGTGTGCAGGTTCCGCAGCGAGGCGAAGGGCGGCGAGGTGCGGTCGGCGAACTCGTACGATTGAAGATCTCTCCCCTGTGAGCGGGGGAGATTCCCCCCTACCTTGCGGTGGTGGGTTTGACGCCGTGGCCAGCGCGCCTGACGACTGCCCTTCCGGCAGCCGGGACGAGCGCGTGGCCCGTCCGAAATCGATGCAGCACGGTACGGGCGGCATTGTGGTCGGCGTTGCCTTGCCAGCCGCATCCGGGGTTGTTGCACACGAACTCGGCCTGGCTGCGGCGGCTGCCCGGTGTCACGGTGTGACAGGCGGAGCATTCCTGTGAGGTGCCCGGGGCGGGCACCTCGGCCAGCGTCCCGCCCCGGCGCTCCAGCTTGTAGGCCAGGAGCTCGACCGTTGTGCCCCAGGCCTCGCCGAGGATGGACCGGTTCAGGCCCGCCTTCTGCGCCACCTGTCTGCC